>CAZGXV010000141.1:0-1598 GCA_964529725.1 uncultured Roseibacillus sp. | reverse complement strand
TGGTCCAAGAATGGGCTAAAGAGAGAAACTTGGTCCCTAGCTTGGTCGCCCTGCCGTGCCTTTCAATCGTCGCCGCAGGCTAAACTGTCCCAAAAAAGGACTGTAGCTACCGAGTAAAGTCAGACTCTGGTTATTTATTGAATGACTCTAGGAAAATCAAATTTTCGAGGTTGTGCTCTGGTTGCGCTCTGGTTGCGGTGCGAGCTAAAGACTCGCGGTCCGTACGAGAAGTGACCTTCAACCAGTGCCATTCGAGCGAAGTCCTCTTTCCGCTCGCCTCTCATTAGGTTAAGAAAGGGAGATGAAAGAGGTTTACGTCGTTCTGACGACTTTTGGTGACGAGAAAACGGCGAGGAGGGTGGCCCGAAAGATGGTTGAGCGAAAGTTGGTCGCCTGCGTCAATCTATCGCCAGGAGCAACCTCCATTTACCAATGGCAAGGCAATATCTGCGAGGAACAGGAAGTCTTGGCAATGATGAAGACCACCAAGGAGCTTTACCAGGAATTGGAGAAAGTGCTTGCTGAAGAACACCCTTATGAGGTCCCCGAAATTCTCGCGATTTCAGCTGAGGCAGGAAGTGACAGCTATTTGAATTTTGTGCGGGAAAGTGTTGGTCGTTGAGGGGGGCTTCTGGTCAGTATCGGGCCTGTGAGTGACGCGATTTTGGCAGACCAAGTGGTGAAGGAGTTCGGCGAAGTCCGAGCTTTAAAGGGAATCACGGTGGGAATCAAAAAAGGGGAGCTTTTCTTTCTTTTGGGCGGCAGCGGGTGCGGCAAAACAACCCTGCTTCGCTGCATCGCTGGATTGGAGAATCCCACTTCGGGAAAAATTTGTTTCGATGGTGAAGACGTCACCGCGATGCCGACTCACAAGCGGGAAGCGGCGATGGTTTTTCAAAGTTATGCACTCTGGCCACACATGACGGTGGGCCAGAACGTGGCCTTCGGTTTGGAAGAACGAGGGGTCTCGAAGACTGAAGTTAAGCGGCGCGTGGGAGAGGCCTTGGAGATGGTCCGCCTCGAGGGCTACGATGTGCGAGGCATTGACCAAATGTCAGGCGGTCAGCAGCAGCGGGTGTCTTTGGCGCGAGCTCTCGTGGTGCGCCCCAAGGTGCTTCTGTTAGATGAGCCGCTTTCCAACCTCGACGCGAAGTTGCGGGTGGAGATGCGAACCGAGATACGCCGCATCGTGAAGGAGAATGATTTGACGGCGGTCTACGTGACCCGTGACCAAGAAGAAGCCCTTTCCGTGGCCGACCGAATGGCGGTGATGGATTTCGGAGAGGTTTTGCAGGTCGGGACCCCGGAGGAAGTCTATCGGCGACCCAATTGTCGCACGGTGGCGGAGTTCATTGGCGAGACCAACATTTTCGAGCAAGGGGAGCTGGGGCAGTTTGCTGGGGATGGTCAAGGGCCCCTTGTTTCTGTTCGGCCCGAAGCCTGGCGCTTCGCAGATGCCAGCCTCGTTGAGCAGCCCAACTGCCTTCCCGGTAAAGTTGTCGAAACTGCTTATCTAGGCGCCTTGGTTCAATACAAGGTCGAGGTGGGGGCTGGAAAACTGTTACAGGTTGCGGAAATGAATCCGCGTGTGGTGCGTG
>CAZGXV010000140.1:0-2267 GCA_964529725.1 uncultured Roseibacillus sp. | reverse complement strand
GAGTTGGACTTGAGCACGGGTAAGAAGGGTATCGGTGGAGCGATTGGCGGGGAGAACGAGGGAGGCTGGTTTGAAATTCTCGCAAATGACGAGTCCGACTCCGTGCTTGGCCGCTTCGAGGAGAAGCTTGGAGTGGATGGAAGCGGAGAATGAGGTGATTACGATGGCGGCAACATCTTCGATAGGGAGAGATTTGGTGCCTTCGTCGGTCTTGCACGTGAGTTGTCCGTCTTTGCAGCTCAGGGAGCAAGAGGGAGCGTCAATGCTGACGATATGGTAAGACATCAGGTTTAAAATTATGTCCTAGGATAAAATTGACGAATCTAGTGGTCGACGTATTCTCTGAGCGTCGGTCGGGCAATTGCTAGCCGAACAGTATCCTAGGCTTTGGCCTTGATTCCAATAGCTCTGGGGGAAACCCCAGAGCTCAACTCGGAATTCCGAGAAACTCTTATGAAAACAATAAGACAAAGAAGCCGTGATCGACACGGCAATCACTTCACTCTCCAGACCAGAATTGCGGTTTGGAATAAGGGTGTAGTCGTAGCTGGGTCTGACCCAGCCAAGTATCGCAGGGACTCTTGCGGTGCTTTGACAAAATGGGAAGAATACGGAAATACTCAATCCGTATTCGGATGGGAAATCGATCATTCCGTCCCCGTTGGCAAAGGGGGAGGAGATGAACTGGCGAACCTCCAGCCGCTGCAGTGGCAAAACAACCGAGGGAAGAGTGATGACTACCCCGTTTGGTATTGCACGGTTAGGTGATAGAGAAGGCCGCCCAAGCTGAACAAATTTGCGTCTGAATAGCTTGGAACGACCCCATCGGGTTGACCGACAACCCCATTCAAGGAGCGGTCTTGATTTTTTCAAGGCCGCTCTCATTTTTTTTGCGCGGCATGGGCGGCGTAGTTCTGTTCGAGAATTTCAAGGCCGCATTCGATAAGTGGTTCAAGCGTTTTGTTCATGCCTGACCAAGCCACTCCGTTTTTGGCAGTGATGAATGAGGGTCGGATCAGGTCGAGGAGAACTTTTCCCTTGTTGTCTTTGATTGAAGAAATCCGCCAGATCCCCGCGTAGTCTTGTTGGGAGCGGGGAGGATTTTTTGCCAGCCGAATCAGCATGCCATTCCGAAGGAGTCTAGGTGGTTTCCCGTTATTTTTCGTGCGGATTTCTTCCAAGGTTTGATGGACTTGATGGAAAGGTATGACTGTCGGTTCAGGATCCAGCGCGAGCCCGTAGTTGTCACTGATAATGAGCGCTCCTGAAATCTCCTTCAGCTTACCTTGTCCGTTTTTCGGGTTAGGGCCGAGGAGTTTGGACGCTTTTTCCTTGCGCTCTTTTAGGGTGCGTTTGCGTTTGCCGTTTTTAACTTCGGTAGCGTTCTGTTGAAGATGAACCTGCTGTCCAAGGTCGGTTTCTTCAATATGCGCGACTCCCCAAGTGGTGAGTTCGGCACGCGAACCCGATCGGTCTGCGGGAATATGCTGCGCAACGCGAGCTTCGGCCAGCCGAGTGATGAGTCCTTCTTTGACGCTCGCATTCAGGTCGCGGAGTCGGGCGCGGATTTGTTTACGGCCTTCTTTGTCGGTTTTTGTCTGGATGTCGAAGAGTCCAGTGGAGGCGAGGAGTTTGGCCTCGGCCTCCGTTTTGTTGCGGCTGGTGACAGCTTTCCAGAGTTTTCCTGAGATGTTCTGGCCGTTTTGGGTGAGGGGGAAGTAGTGGGCGATGAAGGCAATAGTGCTGGCATCAAGTGCGTGATGCAGGTGGGTGAGGCTGCGGATATCCTGCTTGGGGAGAGCTGCCTTCCGGAGAACACGCTGACAGTTTAGGCAAGCGAGATGAGAGCCGCTTTCCTCGGGCCAAGTGAGCGGAGCTTCGCATTGGTCGTTGGGGCAGGGGAAGGCGTTGTCGGGAAGGGAGGGGACGAGTTTGCCGCCTTTCTTCTTCTCGATGAGGGTTGCTCTTTCGAAGGAGGGATACTTGCCGTTTTCGTTGGTGGTGAACGTGCGCTTGCGACGGTCGTAGTCTTCGATCCAGCGCAAGGCCTCGTTACCGCAGACGTTGGGGTGGCCGAGGAGTTCGAGTAGATGCCAAGACTTGCGGATTTCTCCGGTGGCGATACCGGGAATGACGTGGTGTTGCGCGGTGGGGAGTTGTTGTTTGAGGCCGCGCAAGGCGAGTTTGATCAAGTGGGAGGACTGAGTGAGAGCTCCCTCGGTGAAGCCTTGTTCGCGCTCGTTGAACTCGGTGGTCATGAGCAGAGC
>CAZGXV010000139.1:0-2402 GCA_964529725.1 uncultured Roseibacillus sp. | reverse complement strand
GATAAAACGACCGCAACCCGAGGCAAAGCCCGAAACTCGGGAACACCCCCTCCCGAAGCGACCCTCATCGTCTGACCACCTTCCCACCATTTACGGACCATTTATCAAATGGTCCCTACCTCGAATAATCCCTACCCAACCTTAAGCAAGGACCTCGTTGGAGAGGGCCTCAAAAGCCTTTCCGTATTCAACGTAGGAATTGTAACACTGGTCCCAATCAGGCTCGGCGCCATCGACTGCGTGAAAGACAGTGGCGACATGGGGCTCAATCGCGAGACCGCCATCGTAGCCAGAGTTCTTTAGCTCGGTGAGAATTTCGCGGACCTTGGCTTGGCCTGCGCCCGGAAGCGTATACTCGGCTGGTTCGGTCTCTCCAGCAGGCGGATTGGTGCAATCCTTGATATGCACATGAATGATATGCTCGCGGACAGCGTGGTAGAACTCGAGAGGGTCTTGCCAAGGAAAGTCGCCATCGGGCTGAGGCTTAGAACGGTCTTTTTGGAAAACAGGATTCGCAGTGTCGAAAATCAGTTTGAGGCCAGGAACCTCCTCGACTAAACGCAGGGAATGCTCGGGTGAAAAACCGCCCCAGTTCATGCAGTTTTCGTGCGCCGCTGTGAGCCCCGCATCTGCAAAGGCAGTCACAATTTCGCGGAGACGGCGGAAACGCTCCGCTTCGTTCTGATCGCTTCCCCAAGGCTCTTGCGCATAAGACATCACGCGAATAATTTGTGTTCCTAAGCGCTTCATCCGAGGGATGGCGCGCTTGATCTCCGCGAGAGTGAGGTCGAAGTCACTGCTAATCGGCTTGCCCCAGTTACCAATCAAAGAGCCAAACTCCGGGACGGTGATGCCGGCTTCGTCGAGCTGGTCGGCTACTTGGTTGAACTCGTCATCGGGCAGCTCATGGATATTGCTACCATTCACTCCGCGAGCGGAGATGCGGGTCCAGCCAATTTCTTTGGTGGCTTTGATTTGGGTGGCAAGGTCGCGGGCGGCTTCGTCTGCAAATCCAGTGAAATACATGCCGGAGTCTTGGCAGAATGTGAACTTGGGTAAAATGAAAAAACAAAGAGTGCCTCTGGTGTTCTGAGCGAGGCCAAGCATGAGAGGAAAAAGAACAAGCTTTTAGAGAAAATCTAGCACCTGAAGTCGCTCTCCCATTCTTTTTACTTTCGAGAAGTGGCGCAGTGAGGGAGTCTCGGGTTGTGTTTCTGGTTGCTGGTTTCCTACTGCTGTTCTCTTGCATTGCCTATGGAGATAGTTCTAACGAATCAATTAACCTAATGGGGTTTCCGCCGCCATTGGAAGCCTCAAGTTTTTCTCCAACCCCGGAAAGCGTGGCTCTCGGAAAAAAGCTTTTTCATGATAACGCCCTCTCGGTGACGAATTCGGTTTCGTGTGCCTTTTGCCATATCCCGCACGAGGCCTTCTCGGATCCGACTTTGCAGCCTTGGGGAGTGCGTCCTGAAAAATCGACCCGACGTCATTCCATGCCTTTGTTCAATCTCGCCTGGAAGAAGGGACCCTTTCGTTGGGATGGCGAGGAGGAAACTTTGCGCGGCCAAATCCTGCGACCAATTTCCGATCCACTTGAGCTAGGCGAGGACCTAAACACCCTTCCGGCCAAGCTTGCGGGCGTGGATGATTATTCCGAACGTTTTGCGGAGGTTTTTGGCGATGCTGAAATTGAGCTAGACCGCCTGGCCACTGCGATTGAGCATTACCTGTTTTCATTGGTTTCAAACGATTCCAAGTATGATCAAGCCGAGCGGGGAGAGGTGGAATTGACAACCACAGAAGAGCGGGGCAAGGCTCTCTTTTTTGCTCCGCCCAGTGAAGAGACCGGAGTGCGAGGAGCTGGGTGCGCCCAATGTCATCCCGCCCCTCTCTTTTCGGACTACAAGTTTCACAACAATGGTCTGCGGCCCTCGCGTGGGGACCGGGGTCGAGAAGAGGTCACTGGGAAGGCTGCCCACCGCTATCAATTCAGCACTCCTTCTCTGCGGAATATCGAAGTGACTGCGCCCTACATGCACGACGGACGCTTCGCGACATTGGAGAAAGTCGTGGCTCATTATTCGTCCGGTCTCCATACCAGCAAGACCCTCTCACCTCAGCTGCCTGCGGAGGGACTCTCACTGTCCTCAGCTGACCAGAGAGCACTCGTAGCCTTTCTCAAAACGCTAACTGACCCTGTTTACCTAGAAGAGGAAAGCGTGGAGGTGGAAGATCCATTCGAGGAACTTTCGCAGTAGGCCGGACAAACAAGGACGATTGCAAGTCGTTCTGGCACGAGCCTTTTCCGCGATGATGAAAATTGCTGTTTTCGATGCCAAAAGAGAGAGCAGGGCGACCAAGCTAGGGACCAAGTTTCTCTCTTTAGCCAATTCTTGGACCAA
>CAZGXV010000138.1:2101-2515 GCA_964529725.1 uncultured Roseibacillus sp. | reverse complement strand
TCAATGCGATCCCCTTCCGGAACAAGCGTTTCGTCCCGTCCCTGCACCTCATCTTTTTCTCGTGCCGATTCCGTTGGTGGTGTGCCCCCGCAGCAGGCCCCTGTTGAAAAGTAAACGAGCTCGCTCGCAGGGTTGCCCCAAGTGCAATACTCCACATCCAGAGTCAAAAGCTGCGAACTGGCACCCGAGGGCACAAAGGTGAGCATCCCATCCTGGGCGAGCCGGGGATAGAGAGCCACGTTCATGAAATATTCGTCGAAGCCATAGCTGGGCCAGGCGCTTCCTTGGATGGGCAGTGGGCCGCAATCAGGATAAATGACGCTAGCGTCCAGTCGCTCTTCGCGCGCGTTCCAGGTGAAGGCATCCAAGAGCTCCCGCACATTCACAAGGCCTCCCTGCACTCCAAATTGACAA
>CAZGXV010000138.1:0-2091 GCA_964529725.1 uncultured Roseibacillus sp. | reverse complement strand
CCCATGAAGGGCAGGTAGCTCACTTCATGGCCACCGTTCAGATCGATGGGCACGGGCACCCGCCAGGCTCCCACTCCCGCTTGGGACATCGCGCGGGTGCGGGTGAGGTCGCTTTCCAATTCATTGAGTCGATCCACATCGGTTACGATCACGGTTTTGCCTTCTTCTTCGAAAGGGAGAAAACGCCAGAGACCGCCGGGCGCGAAGTTGATGGAAGAGCTTTTCATGAGGTAGACCTCGCAGCCGGCGGCGACCAGTTCTTCGGCCAGGAATTCGAGGTCTTTGGCCAGATAGACCCGGATGGAGGTCTCGGGAAACTTCTCCCGCAACTCCGGGGTCAGTTCTAACAAGGGCTGCACATAATGGTCCCAGGGATTGAAGCGCTCGGCCAGTCCGAGTTCGACCGCATTCTGGAGGCGTTCGCGGGTGGGAGGAGGTAGCTCGGGATCGCCCTCGCGCACATTCTTCCAAAAGAGCGACATGCTCACGATTTCGCTCAGATGGGACAGGGGATTGAGGATACGTTCCACGCCATACCACTCTTCTAACAATGCCTTGTCAGCGGCGGTGGCTTGTTCGTGAAATTCATCCACCAGTTCTTCGGTGAATACAGGGAAGACGTCAGTCCAGCTCATGATTGCAGGGAGTGAGGACATTCCTGTCCTCTCGTAGAAATTGATTTCTTAAAGTTGTAAAAGGACAGGAATGTCCTTGCTCCGTTAGGCCGCTGCGATGCGGTGCACGGGCACGGGTTCGCCGGGTTGAAAGGCGGCTTGTTGCGCAAAGGTGACATCGACCTCGTTTTGTTCTGTGATCGCTTGCACAACGAGCTTCTCCAAGGCCTTAGCATCGCCTTCCGCTCGCAGGTTGACAAGGAGCACAGGCGTCTCGCCTGTGAACCCTAATGCCTCGTTAGTTTCACCCGTTTCCAAGCTTTCGGTTATTTCCGAAGTCGATCCTTTCACAGGCGGGACGCCTGTGCTCCTTGATTCCACCTCTTCACCACCCATCACCTGATGCACCCGATAGCGGTGGCCATTGGCAGTCACGCTCATCTTGAAGTGTCCGACCTCGTAACCTCCTTCGTCAAGGAGGTGCCCGATGCGTTGCCCGAGGGACTGCAACCACGGTTCCCAATCCAGATCGTGCTTCGCTTGGCAAGTCGCCTCCGAATTCACCCAGCCCAGCAGTGCCTCTCCTTCGGCGTAACGCTTGTAATCGACTTCCACTTCCGAGCCACCGGAGGTCTCATGGCTTCGCAGGGCCTCGAACCAATGTTCCAGTCCCTCTCCGGTCTTTGCAGAAACGACAAAGACCCGCTTTCCGGGATAGTCTTTTTCGAGGCGTTGCAAGAGGTCGGCGAGGTCGTCTTTGGCTAGCAAATCACATTTGTTGACCACCAGCCATTCCGCTTCTTCGAGCTGCTTGCAATAGATATAGCCCACATCGCGATGAAAGTCCCGCTTGCTTCGCTTGCCACCCAGCGAAGCGAGTGCACGCCGCGCATCGAGAACGACCGCGAGAGGGGAGAGGGCAAAGGGAGTCTCGTAGACTTGTTCCAGAGGGCGCACCACCGTTGCCATCAGGTCGGTGCAACTGCCTACTGGTTCTGCTATCAAAACATCGGGCCGTCCCTCTTCGTCGAGCTGCTGAATCGTCCCGACCAATTCATCTAATCGACAACAGAAGCAGCCCCCGGTGATTTCTGCCACTCGGGAGTCAACGGACCGCGAGTCTTCAGCTCGCCTTGCCGGTCTGTCAATCCTCACCGAGCTTTCAACTCCCTCTGATTCAATTGGTTCCTTCCTTCCTGTTTCCCCATCCAATCCCGCTGTCTCCTCACTCTCCCGTCCCAAAGCTTCCTGCGCGGAAGCGGTATCCAGCAAGCCCTCTCCCTGATCATTGGTCACCAATGCCACCTGCAATCCCTGTTCCTGCAACCATTGGGCATACTTTCCAATCAAGGTCGTTTTCCCTGCTCCTAAAAATCCACCTATCAAAGAAAACTGGCGGTTTTTGCTATTCTGATCAGAAATCTCGTTCATCATCAAATTTACTCTTGCCGGGGGGGCGGGGGGGGGGGGGGGGGGG
>CAZGXV010000137.1:0-2534 GCA_964529725.1 uncultured Roseibacillus sp. | reverse complement strand
ATCTGATTCATCCAATCCATCTTGGTCTCACCTCACCGAATTTTTCCCTCGCTTGATCGCCCTGCGATAGCGTCCAGGGCGGTCCAACCTTCGGGGAAACAGAAAAGAAGGCGGCCAACTCTGACCGCCCTCTGATAGCTTCGATCCGCTCATGCCTTACGAGTTACCCACCTTTTTCGAAGACAACACGGCCCTCCTGGACATCGGCTTGAATGAGGTCGCCGGGAACGAAACTTCCTTCCAAAACCTGCAGACTGAGTTCGTCCAAGAGATGCTTTTGGATCGCCCTCTTCAAAGGGCGGGCACCATAGACGGGGTCGTATCCTTGATTGCCGATAAATTCCTTGGCTTGGTCGCTGAGGGCCAATCCGAGCCCTTGCGCGGCGAGGCGCTTGCGAACGCGCTCCAGTTGGATATCGACAATCGTGGTCAGCTCCGCGCGGTCCAAGCGGTCGAAAATGACCGTCTCGTCAATACGGTTGAGAAACTCAGGTCGGAAGTGTCCGCGCAGGGCCTCGGTCACCTGAGCCTCGCGTTGCTCGGCGTTGGTCTCGTCCATGATGAACTGGCTTCCGATATTGGAAGTCATAATCAAGACGGTGTTCCTAAAGTCAACCGTCCTTCCTTGGCCATCGGTGATGCGTCCATCATCCAAAACCTGTAAGAGAACGTTGAAGACATCGGGGTGAGCCTTCTCGATTTCATCGAAAAGAACAACGGAGTAAGGCTTACGACGCACGTGCTCGCTGAGCTGTCCGCCCTCTTCATAACCGACGTAACCCGGAGGAGCGCCAATCAGCCGCGAGACCGCGTGCTTCTCCATGTATTCGGACATGTCGATACGGACCATCGCGCTTTCATCGTCGAACAAAAACTCGGCGAGAGCTTTGGAAAGTTCGGTCTTCCCCACCCCGGTAGGACCTAGGAAGAGGAACGAGCCGATGGGACGATTTTCATCCTGCAAGCCAGCACGGGCTCTTCGAACGGCGTTCGAGACTGCATCGATTGCCTGACGTTGTCCGATCACTCGCTCGCCTAGACGTTTCTCCATCTTTACGAGCTTAGAGCGCTCACCTTCTTGCAGGCGGCTCACCGGGATACCGGTCCAAGTAGCAACCACTCGGGCGACATCCTCTTCGGTCACTTCTTCTTTGAGGAGACCGTCACTGCCTTGGAGCTCGGCAAGACGATCTTTGGCATCCTCTAAGTCTTTCTCAGCATCGGGAATCTGCCCATAGGTGATTTCCGAGGCCCGGGTCAGGTCTCCGATGCGCTGGGCTTGCTCGATTTCGGTTCGCAAACCGTCGAGACGCTCCTGAACTTCCCGCACCGCTTCGATGACCTCCTTCTCATTGCGCCAGCGTGCCATTAGGCCCGATGACTCCTCCTTCAGGTCCGCCATCTCGGACATCACTTTGCCGAGCCGAACTTTACTAGCCTCGTCGGTCTCTTTTTCCAAAGCTTGCCGTTCCATCTCTAGCTGCATCACCTGACGCTCAATCTGGTCGATTTCTGTAGGCATGGAATCGAGCTCAATCTTGAGTCGACTGGCTGCCTCATCAATAAGGTCCACTGCCTTGTCAGGCAAAAAGCGGTCGGTGATGTAACGGTCGCTCAATGCAGCGGCAGCCACGAGAGCACCATCTTGGATCCTGACTCCATGATGAACCTCGTAACGGTCTTTGAGACCGCGCAAGATAGCAATGGTGTCTTCCTTGCTAGGCTCC
Source organism: uncultured Roseibacillus sp. (assembly GCA_964529725.1). Taxonomy (GTDB): domain Bacteria; phylum Verrucomicrobiota; class Verrucomicrobiia; order Verrucomicrobiales; family Akkermansiaceae; genus Roseibacillus. The sequence continues at coordinate 807 of CAZGXV010000137.1, read as the reverse complement.
CCCACTTTTACAGGCTGGAAGCGACGTTCCAGAGCCGCGGCCTGTTGGATATACTTGCGATACTCATCGAGAGTCGTGGCCCCAAACGTGCGGATTTAGCCGCGGGCTAATTGAGGCTTGAGCAGATTGGAGGCATCGACTGCGCCTTCACTGGCCCCAGCACCGACAATGGTGTGCAACTCATCGATGAAGAGAATGATTTCGCCATCGGAAGAGGTGACTTCTTTTAAGAAAGCCTTCAAACGTTCCTCGAACTCCCCCCGGTATTTGGCACCGGCCAGCATGCTTCCCAAGTCGAGCGAAACGACCCGCTTGTTTTTCATCCCGTCAGGCACATCACCGCTCACAATCCGGCGGGCCAGGCCCTCCACGATAGCCGTCTTTCCCACCCCTGGTTCACCGATGAGAACGGGGTTGTTTTTGGTGCGGCGAGAGAGCACTTGCAAGACCCGGCGAATCTCTTCGTCGCGTCCGATGACTGGATCGATTTTCCCTTCCCGGGCTCTCGCGGTGAGGTCCGTTCCGTATTTTTCCAAAGCCTCATACTTCCCTTCTGGATCTTCGTCCGTCACCTTCTGCGCACCTCGGATTTCTTTCAGTGCGGTTGCGAAGTTTTGCTCGCTGAGACCAGCGTCCTTCAAAAGCTTTCCGGCGGGAGTGTCCGACTTGAGGGCACCAGCGAGAAAATGCTCTACGCTTAAGTAATCGTCGTCCATCTCTACACGGACCTCATCGGCAGCCTCCAAAGTAGCGCGCAAGCCGTAGCTCATCTGGGGCTGACTACTCGAACCTTGCGCACGGGGTTCT
>CAZGXV010000136.1:0-2636 GCA_964529725.1 uncultured Roseibacillus sp. | reverse complement strand
TTACCGCGCCCACCAACCATGGCTAAACGCCTCCGGATTCCGCCTCTCACTACTGTCTCCGTCGCGCTGGGCTTCGGGCTCATGGTGGTAGTGTTCGTCACGGTCCTAGCCCGATTACAGCCTCATCTTGACCTCGAGCTTAGCCCCGCGAAAGAAGGCACCGGGTGGGTCGTCGAGGAGGGTGTTCTCCCCGCAGGCACCGTCATTGTGAGTCTTGCCAACTCCTCTCAGACTATCAAAACGGAAGCCCTCGATCTCGCGATTGAGCCCGACGGAACGATGGGCACCTACGAGACCTATCATCGCTTTCTTGACCGACAGGAGAAGTTGGCCCGGATGCTTCGCGAACCTCCTTTGATTGCGACGACTGAAAGTGGAGACACGCTCCCTCTTGAAGTGCTGCCCAAACGCCCGCTAGGCTCTCTGCCACCCGACTTTTGGATTCAACTCGCAGTGGGACTCTTCGCGTGGCTCATCTGTGCCGCCGTCTTTGCCTTCCGACCCTCAAATATTGGCGCCCGCTACCTCATGGTGAGTGGCTTCGCGACCCTTCTCTTTTCGCCAGCGGCGGCGCTCTACACCACCCGCGAGCTTGCCATCCCGGGTAGCCTGTTCCAGGTCTTCAACGACAGCAACTTCTTTGGAGGCAGTCTCTTTGCTGCCTGTTTTGTGGCTCTTCTTTGCTACTATCCCCGTCGTATCGCACCTCGTTGGACGGGGTGGGCTATCATTGCCTTGTTCGTGCTTTGGTTTGTGATTCAACAGCTTGGCGTTTTTCAGTCAATGACCTTTGCTCGCCGCTTTCTCGTCATGGTGGGAGTGGCCACTACCTTCGTTCTTGGCACCGTGCATTGGTTCAAAACTCGTCGCGACCCTATCGCACGCGCATCTCTGAAGTGGTTCCTGCTCTCTTGGATGTTCGGCACCAGCCTCTTTGCCATCTTCATTCTTCTCCCCCAGATGTTCGGCATCGATACCTCGGCCTTGCAGGGATATTCCTTTCTGCTCTTTCTTCTCGTCTATCTCGGCCTCGCGCTGGGCATTTTACGCTATCGACTCTTCGACCTAGGAGACTGGTTCCGACGAGTGATGGTCTGGGCACTAGCAGTGATGCTGCTCATCCTCTTAGACCTCCTTTTCCTTTTTGGACTGAACCTTCCGAAAGAACTTTCCCTTGGCTTTGCGCTGATCCTCGCAGGTATTCTCTGGCTACCTTTACGGGGGTGGATCTGGGATTTAGTTACTGGTCGAAAGAAGGAGAAAAGTGCCGAACTTTTTCAAAAAGTACTGCGAATCGCGCTTGCCTCTCCTGACCGTGAGCAACAGGAATCGCTCTGGGGACAGCTTCTTCGCGAGCGCTTCAATCCTCTCAAGGTGGAGACTTCCCGCAGTACTACCATCCAACCTGACATTGCCCGCGATGGCTTGGAGCTTCTCGTCCCAGCAGCGGGCGAACTTCCTGCCTTTCGGCTTTCCTTTGCCGATAGCGGACGACGCTTATTTTCCAGACAAGACGCAAGCCTAGCCGGCAATCTTGCTGAGATGTTGACCCACGCCATTGAGAGCCGAATGGCTTACGAAAAGGGAGCCAGTGAGGAGAGGGAGCGAATCTCATCCGACATCCACGATAACATCGCCTCGCAACTCCTCTCGGCCCTCCACAGCAAAGACCCCGCGCGCAAGGATGAGCGTATCCGCGATACCATTGCAGACATCCGCATGGTCATGAAAAACTCTCCGGATGCGCCGCTCGATCTGAAACAAGGATTGGCGGATCTGCGGTTCGAATGCAGCGAGCGAGTCACGGATGCCGGGCTCGGATTCGAATGGAAGCAAAAGGACCATGACACGAGACCCATCCACCCGGCCAACTACCATGCTCTTCGTAGTATCGTTAGAGAAGCCCTCTCCAATGCCCTCAAGCATTCGCAAGCCACGAAGATCATCTTTTACTTCACCCCGGTGCAAAATCACCTCGAAATTGTCATCGCAGACAACGGCTGTGGATTGAATGATGCGGATCGGAAAACCGGCGACGGACTTTCCAACATGCGCAACCGTGCCGAATCATGCGGAGGAGCCTTCCAACTCGAAAGCTCTGCTCAAGGAACCAAAATCTCCTTTCGGTTGCCACTTCACTCAACAACGCAGCCATGAAAAAGATTCTCATTCTAGAAGACCAACCCGAAGCGATGGAACGGTTGCAGGGAGTTATCGCGTCTGCTTTTCCCGATGCCGTTTGTAAGGGAATCACGACCCTCTCACAACTGAAGTCCACTCACTTGACCGCAAGCTACGACCTTGCTCTCATCGACCTTAACCTCCCCGATGGCTCCGGTATTGAGGCTCTCCGGCTGTTGGATGAGGCCTCGCCGGAGACCCTGTTGATCGTCATTACCGTAATGGGAGACGACGCCCATATCGTAGCTGCGCTCAGCGCGGGCGCGCAGGGGTATTTGCTCAAGGAGCAAGGTGATAGGCAGCTGGTTCGTCAACTGCGCGAACTTCCGGACGGGCTGCCAGCTCTTTCGCCCTCGGTGGTCCGGCGGATGATGAACCATTTCCAGCGCACCGCTCCAAATACTGCTGACGACGGTCAACTGACTGAGAGGGAAAAAGAAATCCTCACTTGGGTA
>CAZGXV010000135.1:0-2639 GCA_964529725.1 uncultured Roseibacillus sp. | reverse complement strand
CGCCCGACCTCACCGTCGTCCTCGCACGGCCGAGTAGCGAGGAATCGGAGCGCTGGTCCCATGTGGTCGCGCCTCTCGAAAAGTTCGTCACCAAGCGCAGAGCACCGACCCCGACCCCGACGCCCGATACAGACGAGGAGGACGAGATGCAAACCGGGGCTCAAGCCGACGAATGGTCAAACGGGCCCTCTGCTAAGGAGAACACCGAAGACGAGACCCTTTTGAAAGTGGCACCCTTTTCCGGGGCTTTGACCGTTCCTGTTTTTGCCGGACCTCGCTCCCGCTCTGCCTTGGTCACCACCCAGGGCAAGCTGCTGGTTCTTCGCTTCAAGGGCCAACTCAAAGAGAACGGCAACCTCTCCTCTTTCGGCTCCCCAGACGCTCGGCACCTCGAGACCCTCCTCGCCAATTTGTCGAAAAGCCACCTTCCTCAAAACGCGAGCCGAGTGAGCGGCAGGTATCGTTTTACTGAATCGGTCGCTGCCCGGCGTAACGACGACATCCTTACCTTCCCTATGACTCTCCTTGCCGAAGGTCTTCTGAGCGAACGACAGCCGCTCGAGAATCTGATCGTTCTCGGTAACCTCACCGACGAAGGACGAATCAATGCTCCCCGGTTCCCGTGGCCGTTCCTTCAAATCCTTCTCGCCAACGAAAAGAAAGAAAGCAGTCGGTTGCTGGTCTCTGCGCAACTGGTCCCTCTGCTTGAAACCTTCCTCACCCACCAAAAGGAGGACTGCTTCTTTGACTACGACATCTTCGCGGTCGAGACGCTGGAAGAAGCGGCGACGCTCGCGTTCGTGGGCTCCACCCCGGCTGCGACCGCTCAGGCTTTAGAAAAATTTCAAGAAATTCGACAGGTAGGCGAAGGCAAAAAGACGTCGGTCTTCGTCGCCAACACCCATGTCATGAGCCGCCTCGACGAAGTCATCGCGCTCGAACCCCGCTTCCTTTCTGCCACACTCCTTAGAAAACGAGGCAAAGGTGATTACCCGACGAAGTACTCCAGTGAAGTGCTCGCCAATCTTTTGCAGGCCTCACTGATGCCCCTCACTAGGCTGCCTTATCAGTCTTCGCGGGACTTGAATTCTGAAGAATTAAATCAAATCCACTCCGAATGCCGGGCCTATCTCGATCCTCTCGCCCGCAATGTTGCTTTGTCCGACCGCGAAACCTACGACCAAGCCATCGACCTCGCCAACCGGATCCGTACCCTGGCTCGCGCCAAAGCCCGTTTGGATGAGGAGGAATACAGTGGCGAAGACTCCTTCAACACCTCGCTTTTCTTCGATACTTTCCAAGCCATTCAGCTGGAATACTACGAACTCGCTTCCAAAACAGCGCGCTTCCTCGGCCAAGAGCCGCCAGCGCATCCTCGGGGCGAAACTCCTTAAAAATCCAAAGGCTGCCGAGACTCCAGCGGGTATCCAGCGAATACGGAGCGAATACGGAGTGGCCCTATTCCTCGAAATTCCGGTTCACGAGATCTTCCAGCGCCGTCAAGGCCTCCTGTTCGTCACTGCCGTCCGCAGTCACCTTCAGTTGCGAGCCATGTCCGGCAGCCAGCATCATAAGGCCCATAATGCTTTTACCATCAATCTCTTCCTCATCTTTCTCGACTCGGATTTCGCAATCAAAACGGCTCGCAATTTTGACAAACTGCGCAGCGGGGCGAGCATGAATCCCAAGCTTATTATTGACGGTAAATGTTTTTGTGGACGCCATGTGACGGGCGCAGACTAATCATCTCCGCCGAAACGGGGAAGGAATATTTTTAAGCAAGTGTTTCTCCTGTCTTGACAGCCCGTTGCCGATGACTAGTCTTCCGCCCCTTTCGCCCCCTAACGGCGATTCAATCAATTTAAGCAAAGACCATCATGAAGCGTACCTACCAACCTTCCAAACGCACCCGCAAGAAGCAGCACGGCTTCCGTTCCCGTATGGCCACCAAGGCAGGTCGCAACATCTTGAACAAGCGTCGCCGCAAGGGCCGCAAGCGTCTCCTCCCCAAGGGTGCCGAGATTCACTTCAAGCGCCACACCGTCCAGCACAACACCAAGTAAGGACGGCGCTCGCGCTGCCAACACTTTCTTGAAACCGGAACGGCGACCCCGCTCCGGTTTTTTCGTAGCCTTGAACTCACGATGAAGCTTCCCCGCAAACTGACCCTCACCGACCGGGCAGACTTTCAAGCGGTGCGTGAGAATGGCCGTTCTTCTTCTAGCAAGCATCTCGTGCTCGCGGTTCTGCCCCAACCGGACATTGATCACTTCCGGTTCGCGATCATTACCTCGAAGAAAGCAGGCAAAGCTCACGAGCGAAATCGCATCCGGCGCCTCGTGCGGGCTTCTCTCATTGAACTCGGAGAGCAAATCCAGCCCGGCAATCACTTGGTTTTTATTGCTCGGTGGCGAGCTAAGGAGGCGAGCTTTGCGGAAATTAAGAAGGACATCGGTTATCTGACTCAGAAGCGGGCGGGCCGTGAACGGTAGGAGAGGCCTACTGTTGGTTTTTTTGGGACAGGATTGACAGGATTGGACAGGATTGCAGGAGCTGGATTTTTGACAGAATTTACAGAATGAACAAAATTTTGGGACTGGGACTGGGACTGGGACTGATTTTTGATTTTTGATTTTTGA
>CAZGXV010000134.1:0-2904 GCA_964529725.1 uncultured Roseibacillus sp. | reverse complement strand
AAGTACAGCTTTATTTGTGCCTTTTTTCGGCAAGTTCATTTGGAAAACGGTCTAGGCGACAACCGCTCAATCGAGTAGAAAACTTTTTTCTCTCGTGGAATGCGGGTGCTCCTGAGGGGTCAACTCTCGCGCCGTTACATTTAGCTTCTTCGAGTTTATTCCTCCGAGGTTCGGTGCAATCAAAGGACTGCTCAGAATCAATGTCATCGCTCCAGCTCAAAAAGCCTTAACTTGATCAGTTGAATTCTTCTCCTCGAATTCTCGATTTTTTTTGCTGGCTCCAGTTTGGTTTCCCTTGAACTCGATGGGTGCTGCCAGACTGACTGGGCGAGTGATGTTTGCCCCGAGAAAGGGAACTTCTTTCGCTCTAGTCAATCACTGAGACCACGGGAGCACTTTGGGACAGGAGTATCCCAGCTCCTTTCCTACACATGCAAATACGCGGCCAAGCCGTGGACTCCGCCTTCGCGGCCGATGCCGGATTCTTTGTAGCCGCCGAAGGGTGAGGTGGGGTCGAATTTGTTGAAGGTGTTGGCCCAGACCACTCCGGCTTTGAGATTAGTGGTCATTTTGAAGACTTTGGAACCTTTGTCAGACCAGACACCACCGCTCAGTCCGTAGGGGGTGTTGTTGGCTTTTTCGATGGCTTCCTTGGGGGTGCGGAAGGTTTGAATGGCGAGGACGGGGCCAAAGATTTCTTCCTGCACGATGCGGCTGCTTTGCGCACAATCGGTGAAGAGGGTGGGCTTGAACCAGTAGCCTTTGCGAGGCAAACGGCTGTCGGTTTGCCAGAGGTCGCCACCCTCCTTTTTACCCGCATCGACGAGGGCTTTGATACGTTGCAGTTGTTCGTTGGAATTAATGGCGCCAATGTCGGTATTCTTATCAAGCGGGTCGCCGACGACGAGAGTCTCCATGCGCTTCTGCAGCTTGCGAATCACTTGCTTGGAAATGCTCTCTTGAACGAATAGCCGGGAGCCCGCGCAACAGACGTGGCCTTGATTGAAGAAGATACCATTGACGATGCCTTCCACTGCTTCATTGATGGCGGCATCCTCAAAGATGATGTTGGCAGCTTTGCCTCCCAGCTCGAGAGTGAACTTTTTGTCGGTGCCAGCCAATGCCCGGCGGATGTTTTTCCCGACAGCGGTGGAACCGGTAAACGCGACTTTGGCTACATCAGGATGTTCGACCAAGGCTTGCCCAGTTTCGCCCGCTCCGGTGACAATATTGACGACACCTGCAGGCAGGCCGGCGTCTTCGAAAAGCTCGGCCAACTTGAGGGCAGTGAGCGGCGTGGTTTCCGCAGGTTTGAGAACAACGGTATTGCCACAAGCCAAGGCGGGCGCAATTTTCCACGCTGCCATCAGTAGCGGAAAGTTCCAAGGAATGACCTGTCCGACCACCCCGAGTGGCTTGGGCTTCTTGCCGGGGAACGCGTAATCCAACTTGTCCGCCCACCCGGCATGATAGAAGAAGTGAGCGGCTACGAGGGGGATATCGACATCGCGGCTCTCCCGAATCGGCTTGCCGCCGTCCATGGACTCGATGATGGCAAATTCGCGGGCCCGTTCTTGAATGAGACGCGCAATGCGAAAGAGATATTTGCCGCGTTCAGCTCCGGTCATTTTGCCCCAAGGACCTTCGAACGCTTTTTGCGCGGCCTTGACCGCTTGATTCACTTCCTTCTTCCCTGCCATTCCCACCTCGGCGATGACCTCTTCGGTAGCGGGATTAACGGTCTTGAACCGCGAAGATGGCTTGACCCATTTGCCGCCGATGTAGAGGTCATACTGCTTTTGTAGAAGAACGTGATCGGAGGACTCGGGTGCGGGTGCGTAGTCTCCGAATACGAAGTGATGCGGACCGGGAGCTGGTTTGGTTGCCATGGGAATGAGGTATTCTAAAATTGTTAGGGTGAGTTGGCTCAGTCTTTCGTGAAGTAGTCTCCGCTCTGATAACGGCCCGTTTCCTGTTTACGAATTTGCATCAAGAGGTCATTGGTTAAGGAACTCGCACCGAAGCGAAACCACTCGTTAGTGAGCCATTTTTCGCCGAGCACTTCCTTCACCATCACGAGATACTGGAGGGCCAGCTTGGCGTTACTAATTCCGCCCGCAGGCTTCATCCCTACCATGCGACCAGTGTTCTGATAGAAGTCCTCGATGGCTTGCAGCATCACGAGAGTGACTGGTAGCGTGGCCGCAGGGCTGACCTTGCCAGTAGAAGTCTTGATGAAGTCGCCGCCCGCAGCCATGGCAATGTCGCTGGCCCACCGAACTTGGTCGTAAGTCACCAGTTCTCCAGTCTCGAGAATCACCTTCAGATGAGCCTTTCCGCAGGCTTCCTTGCAGGCCGCGATTTCGTCAAAGATAGCGCGGTATTCACCCTGCATGAACTGACCCCGCGAAATCACCATATCAATTTCGTCAGCACCTTCACTGACAGCATATTTGATTTCGGCGACACGCTCCTTGAGACGCATTTGCCCGCTGGGAAAGGCAGTCGCAACTGCAGCGACCTTGACCTTACTTCCTTTCACTTGTTCGGCTGCGGTCCTGACCATGCGTGGATAGACACAAACCGCGGCGGTGGGGCCAACCGATGGATCGTCTGGCAACGGACGCAGGGCTTTGGCGCACATCTGACGAACTTTTCCGACCGAGTCCGCACCCTCCAGAGTGGTGACATCGAGCATCGTGACCGCGAGACGTAGAGCGGAAAGCTTGCTCTCCTTCTTGATGCTACGAGTGCAAAATCGCGCCGCCCTCTCCTCAACTCCCACTTGGTCGATGGTTGGCGAAAGACGCTTGTCGGGGAAAGTCATAACCGCATTGCTCACTCGATGAGCTTACGGGATTTTTAGCAAAGTCGAAAGCGGAAAGGTAGAGTGGCTCTCAGCGC
>CAZGXV010000133.1:0-3086 GCA_964529725.1 uncultured Roseibacillus sp. | reverse complement strand
CAAGTGAGATTAAGCGGGTGTTGGACTCGGGTTTCGATGCAGCCGAAGAAGGAGGGCGTGAGGGGGTGGGGATTGATGTTTTTTTCGGGGGGGGCGAGTATGATTTCTCCGCGCAATCCAAGTTGGGACGCTTTGTGGAGTTGAAGATTTTTGAGACCCATCCCGAGCTTTTCGAGGGCGAATTGCCTCCGATTCCAGCCACCATGAGTGGTGAAAAGTACTACGGTGCCGACCGTGATTGGGTGGGGGTCGTTCTTTCCAGTTTTGGCATTGTTTACAATGTGGACGGGGTAGAACGATTGGGCCTGCAGCCGCCGCGCAAGTGGGAAGACCTCACCGACCCCCGTTATCATGGTTCCGTTGCTTTAGCTGACCCGACAAAGAGTGGTTCCGTGGCCAAGATTTTTGAGATGATTATTCAGGAAGCCATCGCGGAGGAAATCACTGCTGGTCTCAGCGAGGAAGAGGCCATCGTGCAGGGTTGGGATCGAGGCGTGAATCGCGTTCGTAAAATCGCGGCCAATTCGCGCTACTTTACTGACAGCTCGGCCAAAATCCCGCATGATGTCGCGCAGGGCAATGCGGTTGCCGGGATGTGCATTGATTTCTACGGGCGCACCTTCGAGGAGGAAAAGAGCAAGGAAGATGGTAGCTCGCGCGTTAAGTTCGTAGTGCCGGAGGGCGGGACTTCGATCAGCGTGGACCCGGTGGCAATCCTAAAAGGCGCGCCCCATCCTGAACTCGCGCAAGAATTCGTGGAATTTCTCTTCACAGACGAAGCCCAAATGCTCTGGGCCAAAAGAAAGGGAGTCGCAGGAGGGCCCAAGTTCCGGACCTTGCGACGGCTTCCCATTCGTCGCGACCTTTATGATGCCGAAAACGTAGCCGAGATGGTCGATGGAGACGTGTTGCCCTATGAACTCGCAAAAAAGTTTGTCTACCGTGGGGACTGGACTGGGCGCTTGTTTACTCCTTTGCGGAGCATCGTCCGCGTGATGTGTATTGATTCTCACCAAGAGCTCAAAGACTCATGGGGAGCGATGGCCAAGGCTGGAAAGACTGACTTACCGATTTTCACCAAACTGGAAACCGACACGGGTTGGCCTTCGGTGCGCTACCAAGCCACAGGGGAGAAAATTCGAGGTACAATCAAGTCCGGCGACTCCGTGGCCGTGGTCCGAATGCAGCGCGAGTTGGGTGAGTTTTTCCGAGCCAACTATCGGCAGGCCATGGAGGAAGCCGAGTGAGAACGAGCTCAGCTAAGCCTAGCGGGGCAACATAAGCTCATCATTCTCGAGGCCAGTGAGCTTGCGCAGACCCTTCAAGAGAAAGAGCATGCAGCCAATCAAGAAAGCCATGATGGGCAGACCGATGACCAGAAAACCAACCCATGTGATGGAACCAACAGCCTTGTTGTAAAGCTCGCGCGCGTTCTCGGCGGTGTAATCAACCTTATCCGGACCCAGGAAATACTGCGCGAGGAAAAAGTTGGCCACAGTGGAAACGAGGAAGGAGGCCGCAAAAATCAAAGTGCATTGAAAGAGCAACTTTGCATAAGGAGTTTCGTTAGAATTCTCCGCCACCTTTCCCGTGATGCGCTTAATGTCGAAAAGCTGGTCGTTATAAAGGAAGGTGTTCAAGAGAGGAGTTTTGGTCCAATGGGAGGCAAAAACTGCCAGCCCGAGAACGAAGGGGATCGATGCCTCTTTGAGCCCAAAGAGAATAGGTGCTGAAGCATCCACCGAGCCATCCTCGTTCCAGAGAAAAAGCGTCAAGCCACCAGTGAGGAGGACGGAAACAAGGCCGAGGACCGAAAAGAAGTTGAGCTTCTTATGTTTAAACAGAAACCAGATGCCATAACCGATTGGAAAAGCGAGGGCTACAAACAGAGCCCACATGGGACCGAGATGGTAGAACTTGGGACTATCGACGAGTGCGGGGTCTTTGCTGAGCTTGCCCAAGGCGATGACCGGGATGAGAACGTTGACCAAGATGTTGGTGAGCGGGTTCTCTTTTGGTGGTTGGGGAGCAGCTTCGGACATTTTGAGAGACAGGAATCTCGACTAGAACGACTGTTCACCCAAGGAAAATTTTAACATCAAGCTGTCGTCCATCTCAATGCGCAGATGAAGAGCTACTTAGAGAAGCACGAAGAACCAAATCTAGCAGTTCTCTGATTAAAAAATCAAAAGACAGTTGCTGACCCCTTTTCCTGACCCAAAATGTGTTCCCAGATTTCGAGCCATTCTTCACTGGCTGCCTCGAAGCACATTCCGGCAGCACTGAGGCAATCGTTTTCCTCGATTTCAATGGTTGGGTTTGTCGGTGGCAGCGGAGGAGCATGTTTCGTGCTTTCATCAATCCATCGAACATAGGGTGGTTTGGTGAATGCTTGGTAGACGGACACCATGGGGCCGAGTAGAAAAATCAAACCTGCAGTCAGGGAGAATGCAGCCTTCTTGTAGTGATAAAATTTCTTTTTCATCACAGGTAATTAGGAAGCTGGTTTGAGATGTCAAATTTGCGTCAAAATGAAGTGTTTTGGGCAGTTTGAGGAGGGGGTAGGGGGAGGTTCTGTTTCTACCAGTTTTGTGAAAACGGCGAAGGGGTGGTCGGGCCGGAGTCGGGACCCATCATTGGGACCCAACCCATCATTGGGGTCAGTCCTTGCATTTTAACATTTTTCTGAGGTTCTGCTGTTGTTTCGTAATCTTGGAGGGTCCATTGGGGTCAGTCCTTGCATTTTAACATTTTGCTAAGGTTCTTCTGTTGTTTTGTAACCTTGGGGTCTGTTTTTCCAATGCGTATCAGCCGGCTTACCGAGCCACTATGCCCCATTTTAAGATGATCCGCTACCCATTGATTAGTGACGTTGGTTTGTGTGCGAATCAGAGTCGCGAGGGCAACCTTGCGGTCGTCTCCTTTTTTGAGTGTTTGCAAGCCTTGGGGATTGTTCGGCAGCCCAAGAGCTACTAGCCCCAACTTGAGCAACCTTTTTGCCTCGGCTTCACTGTGGTCGCGGAGTTCTTTGGCGTTGTGGCTTCCTTTTCGTCGCAGCGTTTTGGAACTCTCTTCTACAAGGGCGA
>CAZGXV010000132.1:0-3124 GCA_964529725.1 uncultured Roseibacillus sp. | reverse complement strand
GATCGCCCTGCTAGCAAAAGAGGGCTCGCGCTCTTAACGGAAGGCAGAGGATACGAAAAAAGCGCGACCGGGGATGACCCGACCGCGCTTTAGGAAAGAGAGAGAGACGACGACCTAGAATTTCACTGCGATACCGCTGGTCAAAGTGGTATCAGACTTTTCAAGGTCTCCGGTAGGCTCGTTGTCGTAGATGTAAGTGCCTGCCAAACGCCAGCTCAGGGAATCCGTGATATCGGTATCGAGATAAGCTCCTACAGTCAGGAGATAGTTTTCGAAATTGCCGGGATCGACATCAACAATCGCGTCTTGCTTGAAGGTCATGCGAGACCCCAAGGCCCAACTGAAACGCTGAGCACCGCGTAGCGTGAGATAGGAATCTTCCACCCCAGCAGACTCTTCCCAAGTGTAACCAGGGCCCGCTTCGAAGGAGAGGGACATCTCGTCAGACTTGACGACGTAGTAACCAGCAACTGCTGCTGCGGTCACTCGATAGCCGAGGTCTGCAACATCATCACGGAGATAGTCCAATCCAACTCCAGTAAAGAACCGCTCACTGAGCAGACGGTTGTATCGAGTTCCGAGACGTAAGGCATCTGCGGAAGTCTCACCGTCATTTTGTCCGAAAGAATAGAGACCATTGAGGAAGAACTCGTCCGTTGCTGTACGATAAGCTGAGTCATATCCGAGAGAGGCTTGCAGAGTTTCGGAGTTTCCTTGTGCCAAAGATAGTCCAAGGGAAGCGGTCGTAGTCCAACCCATGGCTGCAACTTCCGGCTCCACGCGATCCGCCTTCAAGGTCGCCCGTCCTTCTTCCTCCGGTTCGGGAAATCCGCCCAATGAATAGGCCAATCCCATAATCAAGCTCACGTCTTCACTTTGACGACCTGCTGCGGGTGTATTGTCGTAAAGATACCGCACGCTGGTTCGCAAAGACCACCGATTCGACAGCAAAGTATCGATGCCAGCTTCTGCAATGAGGTTGAAATTATCAAAATCGTCCACTTGGGGAGTTATATAGGCACTCTGCCAAAGCTTTGAGCGCTGGCTCAACTGGTGCTCGAATCGCTCACCAAAACGGAGGGTCATAAACTCGTTAGCAACACCGCCCTGCTCTTCCCAAGCGTAACCGGGGCCAACCTCAAAAGAGAGCTTGGTGCGGTCAGTCTTGATCAGGTGGTAACCTAAGACCCCGGCGACATCGAAACGATAGTCCAAGTCCGCAGCCTCATCATTCAAATAAGAACCGGCCAGACCGAGATAAAGACGGTCGGTGAGCAGGCGCTGCCCTTGACCATAAATACGCAATGAATCCGCGGAAGTGACGTCATTGTTTTCAGCATAAAAATAGTCGGCTCCCACGAGACCCTCCCAAACTTCACCCTCATAGGTTGCGAGAGCTTGCACCGAGTAGGCCACGCTATCGGCATTACCCTTCGCGAGGGACAGTCCTGCCGCGCCAGTGACCTCCCAGCCTGAGGGCCCTGAAAGCCCTCCCACGCCACCCGAGCCAGGGAGAGAGCCGCTACCGAACCCGAAAGCATCGCCCAAGCCTCCTCCCGAAGAACCCTGCTCACCTGCTAGGACCACACTGGAACCCGACAAAGCCAATGCCAAAGCCGGAATCAAATTATTTATTTTCATATTCTGTTTCATCGAACAGTCCTTTTAGAGTGCGCGGCAGCGGGAATGGTCACTGAAATCGAAAGAAGGCCCCCAACGTCCCTCTTTTTCTATCCTAGGCTTCCCTTCCCGAACTCCGACGCCACCTCTTGCCAACCCTCAAATGCCCCTCTAGAATCCGCCCGTGAGCATGATCAAAACTCGCAAACCGCGTTCACCTCTCTGCGATACTCCGGGCGAAGAACTCGCCTCCGCTATTACCCACGGTCTCGGCGTAGCTGCCTCCATCACTTGCCTCGTCTTTATGTGCCTGGTGGCCAAAGACGCATGGGCCATGGTCTCCGGGGTCGTTTTCGGCAGTTCCATGATTCTGCTTTATCTGTCATCGACGCTCTACCACAGTTTCAGCAATCACAAGGTCAAGCAGCTCTTCCAAATTTTCGACCACTCCGCCATCTATCTCCTGATAGCCGGATCCTACACGCCACTCACCCTCGTCGCGATTCGTGGTCCACTCGGTTGGAGCATCTTCGGGGTGATCTGGTTTCTAGCCATCGGCGGCATCCTGACCAAAGCCATCATGCGAGGCAACCGGGAGCACTGGGCCTCCACGGCCCTTTACGTTGTCATGGGTTGGCTCATCGTCTCCATCCTTCCCGCCGTCATCAAAACGCTTCCTTCTGCCGGGCTCTGGCTTCTCGTTGCCGGAGGTCTCTCCTACACCTTTGGCGTCATCTTTTTTGCGTGGCAAAAGTTACCCTATAACCACGCAATCTGGCACCTTTTCGTGCTCGCAGGTTCCACCTGCCACGCTCTTGCCGTTATTTTGCACATTTTACAATAGCACCTCCCGGTGAAAGAGTCCGCTCCCGCTGGCAGTCCTTTCTTAACATCATGAACCAAAAACTCGCTCTCCTCGCTCTCTTACCAGTTGGACTGCTCTTCGCCGATCACCATGGCGAACAAACCACCAAAAAGCTCTACCCCGATACCCCGGTCATTCCTGGCTCCGAATACACGGTCCACGACACCACTCGCCCCCAGCCTCGCAAGGTCGAGAGCGCAGGCGCGATCTCTATCCCAGCACCTTCCGATGCCAAAATCCTCTTCGACGGCACCAACACCGACGCTTGGGAAGGGAACTGGAAGGTTGAGAACGGTATCCTCATCGCTTCCCCGGGGGCATTAACGACTCAAGAGCACTTCGGCAACTGCCAGGTCCATATCGAATATCGCGTGCCCAAGGGGCGTAAAGTGATGGGCCAAAAGGGAGGCAATTCAGGCATCTTCCTGATGGGCAAATACGAAATTCAAATTGGCGAGAGCCACACCAACGAGACCTATCCCGACGGGCAAGCCGGCGCGGTCTATGGACAAACTCCTCCCCTCGTCAATCCGGCCACTCCGCAGGGAGAATGGCAGAGCTACGACATCATCTTCAAGGCCCCCATCTCCGAAAACGGTAAGGTCGTCCAGCCCGCCGAAATCACCGTCCTCTTCAATG
>CAZGXV010000131.1:0-3134 GCA_964529725.1 uncultured Roseibacillus sp. | reverse complement strand
AGCACGCGACGCAGGACATCGTTCATCACGAAGGTGCGGAAGTTTCCAATGTGCGCCGGACCATAGACCGTGGGTCCGCAGCAGTAGAACCGAAAGGTCTCCCCATCAACAGGCTGTAACTCCCGCACTTCGCGGGTCATGGAATCAAACAAGCGCACGCGCGAGCCTTACCAGCAGTTCCCCAAATGTCCAATCGCAGATTGCTGCAGATTGCTGCAGATTCTCTCAGGCTCTCGTTACCGACTTAGGCCTTTTTCAAAGCCAGTTTCGGCAGCTCCTCGCCTTCGGAACGAGCCACCACCACGGCGGCACAGGAGTCTCCGAAGACGTTGACAGCGGTGCGACACATGTCCAAAGGCCGATCCACGGCGAGCAAGGCAAAGGCCGCCGCTTCCGCATTGGGAATGCCCGAACTCTTTAAAATCAATAAAATCGCTACCAAACTCGCAGAGGGTATCCCCGCTACGCCCACGCTGGTGAGGAGGGCGGAAACTACGATGACGAATTGCTCCCCGAAGCCTAAAGTGATGCCCATCACCTGCGCTACGAAGATGACCGCCACACACTCATAGAGCGCGGTGCCGTCCATATTCACCGTTGCGCCCAGCGGGAGCGTAAAGCTGGCGGTCCGCTTGGAAACCCCGGCGTTGTCCTGAACATTGCGCAGGGTCACTGGCAAAGTTGCGGACGAGCTCGAAGTCGAGAAAGCCATCAGCAACGCCGTCTTCATCGCACCCAAATGCTTGAACGGATTGACCCGCCCCATCAGAAAAAGCAGGAGCGGTAAAGTCACGAAAAAGTGGATTGCGAGCGCCCCTAGCACGGTCGCGAAGTAGGTCGCCATCTTGGCAAAAAGCTCGAGCCCAGTGTCAAAAATAACGGGTACGATGAGCGCGAAGATACCAATCGGAGCCAAAGCCATCACCCACTTGGTTAGGATAATCATGGTGTCGTTGAGCCCTTGGAACATCTCCCCCAACGGTTGACCCTGTGCCGCTGGTAGCTTGGTGATGGCGATGCCGAACAAGAGCGAGAAGGTAATCACGCCCAGCAGCTGACCATTATCGGTGGCGGCACTGAATACATTTTTGGGCAGCATCTTGCGGAACAAGTCGCGGAAGTCGGTCGCCTTGCGGTCCGAATTATCCATCGCTCCGCCGATTTTTGCCTGTTCGGCTTCCCCCGCCTTTTCCTTACTCTCTTCGAAGGCCATCGCGATGACCTGATTGGGCTGACCGTCCTCTAGCCCCGGCTTGGTCAAGTTGACGAGAATCAAGCCTACGAGAATCGCCAGAAAACTCGACAAGGCATAGAATCCCACCGTCTTGCCACCGAGGCGTCCAAACCCTTCCATACCCCCCAAACTGGCAATCCCAGCAATCACCGAAGTCACGATCAACGGCACGATGAGCATCTGGAGTGCGAGCTTGAATAGTTCGCCCACAAAACGGCAGCTCTCCACAATCGTCGAAGAAAAGCCTCCCGCAGGCATCGCCCGCAGAATGAGCGACAAGACAACCGCCAAAGCGAGCGCGCCCAGAATCAGCCAATGTTCTTTCCCCTTCAACATGAACTCACTCAAGCGTGTCCCCCGCCAAAGGCAAAGACTAAACCTTGGGAGTCCGCAGCAAGCCTTCCAGAAGCGAAGGCGCCTCGTTCGTGTCTTACCGAAAAGAAATTCCACAGTTTGCCCCTGTCCACTTTCCCCGTTGCCTTCCCTGCGAAATGGCTCAATCTTCCCGTGATGCGCCTTCCTCTCCTCTGGCTTTGTTGTCCCTTGTCCCTCGCGGCGGACAACTCCGACAACCTGTCCCGCTATGCGAAAGGGGTCTTTGCTGAAACGAGGCAGGACTGGGAGGCGGCCCGGACCCACTACGAGGAAACACTCGCGCAAGATGCCAACTGCTACCCGCTGGTTACCAAGGTGACCTCCTTCCAAAGCTTTAGCCCCCACGATGACCCTTCTTTTCAAGACATCCCCTCCGCAACCGCGACTATTCGCAACTTTGCCCAGAGCAATCGCGAGCACCTAACCTCCCAACTTTACTATGCCAACTTTCTCCGCCAATTCGCCTCCGGAGATGCCATCGCCAATCAAGCGGCGCTCGAAACCCTTGAGCTGGCGAACGAAAACTTCCCCCATACCGACGTCGTCTTCAGTCCCTTGATTTCTCTCTACGAGAATCTTGAGCGTCGCCAGGATTCGCTGCGTATTTTGGAGGAGGAACTAGCAGCTTCCAGCGAAGACCCGAATCATTGGCTCGCTCTCGTTCCTCAAATCAAAACGCTTTTTGCAGCCGACGATCCGCAATACACCGCCAAGCTCGAACAAGCGATGGCCAAGGTCGAGGAACACGGACTTCATCGCGTCGATATCGCGCGCCGAGTCTCAGAGTTCCATCGCTCGAAGGGTGGTCTCCGTCCGGCCATCGCAGTCCTTCAAAAGCATCTCGAGATGGCCCCGTCCTCCCACTCTCTGCGCACCCGTCTCGGCCTTCTTCACCTCTCCAACCAAGATGAGGCCCAAGGCGAGCAAACCCTGCTGGACGTTATTGCTATCGACCCCGACCAAAGCCTCGCCCATAGCTCACTGGCGAAACTTTACACCAAACGGAAGGAGCCAGTGAAAGCTCTTCATCATCGTGCCGAGGTCCTCCGCATCCGGGGTGGCAGCCCTGAGGACGCCATCCTCGTCGCCGACGAATACCTCGCCCTCGACAAGCCCCATGAAGCCCGGCTTTTGTTGGAAAAATTTCGGTTCAATCATCCGGAGAGTCCGGGTATCCACGCTCGCCTCGCCATCGCCACCCTGCGCGACGGTCTCACTGAAGAAGCAGCTCGTCTCTTTCGCCAAGCGGAAAGACTGGCCGAAGAATCCAAGGAGGAAGAAGCCCAGCAATACCTCGACGCCGACTTCCAGATCGAGTTCGCACAGACGCTCATTGAGGCCGAAGATTGGCAATCTGCCGAAACGCGCCTGCGCCAAGCCGCACAGGGGCTCGACCTCGATGCCGAACCCCAGAAGTATGCCCGCGCAGTGACCGCGCTCGCCAAGCTCTGGCTTGAGCAAGGAAAGAATGAGGCCCCTGCCCAAGCGCTTTTGCGACGCGCGGTGATGCTGGATCCAGAAAACG
>CAZGXV010000130.1:0-3420 GCA_964529725.1 uncultured Roseibacillus sp. | reverse complement strand
CATGCTGGAGAGGTTTTGCAGCGGGCCTTCGAGGTCGTCCTCGGCTATCAGCTCTTCCGCCTCGTCATTGGTGAACAGGCGAGCAAGATTGCGCGGTGCGTTGGAGCTAGGATCGAGATTTTGGGCCAGCGCAAGCAGTTGCGCGGTCGCCCGTCGGTTGGCAGTGTCCTCGACCGCAGTGGGACGGGTGGCGAGAGCGATCAGGTCCTGCGCCAAGAGCTTCTGGCGATTGTTGTCGAGGGCGAGCGCGTCGCGGCGAAAGAGAAGCACGTCCCGAGCTGGTGGCACGAACTGGGCACAAAGCAGGTGGGTGCCAGCCAGAGTTGCCAAAAGAAGGAGAAGCTTTCGCATCGAAAGGCTTTTTATCAGAGAGGGAGTCGCGCTGCAATTGAGGATGTCGGCAGTTGTTTGCTCTCGGTGCAGTGGTCTGATATTTTTTAAGCAGAGAGTTCGCCAAAGGTTTTCTCGTTCTCTAAAGTACGTGCCATGGCGACGAAGGCGAGTGAAGGTGAGCGGAAATGGCAGTGCGAGACCGAGGAGGACGTGATGTTCTATGATACCGATTGTGGGGGAGTGGTGCACAATTTGGCCTATCTACGGATGGTCGAAAAGTGCCGAACACGGTTGGCGGCGCTGTTGGGCTTCGAACTCAGAGACATGGGAGAGACGGGAGTTTTTCCCGTCGTGGTGCGCACCGAGGCCGACTATCGCAAGCCTGCACGCTTAGCGGACGTGCTGACCATTCGCGGCTGGTTGGCCGAGTGGGGGAAGGCTCGCTTCTGGTGCGAGTTCGAGGTTTTACGAGGCGAGGAAGTCTTGCTCACCGCGAGGCAATCGCTGGCCTTGGTCAAGATGCCGGAGGGCAAAGTGCAGCGATTGCCGGAAATTTCTTTCGATTAGCCACTCTTTCTTGCAAAACGGTTCGCGAAGAGACGTAGTGGTGGAATCATGCGTCTCTCTGCCTGCCTCTTTTTCTTGGCCTCGCTTTTTTGTCACGGACAGGAATCGATTGAGGGGAAAGTTCTTCCTGCTCCGAATTCCGCCAAGCTCTTGCCGGGCTTTGTTTTGGAGGAAGTGTTCGATGTTCCCAAGGACTTCGGCAGCTGGGTGGCTTTGACGGTTTTGCCCTCCACTGCGGAGGAGGAACGCTTGGCGGCAGCAGACCAATACGGGGATATCTATCAGGTAGTCGTTAGGGAAAGCGCGGTGACTGTCTCGCCGATGGAGGTGCCGCTGCAAGGGATTCACGGCCTTTTATGGTTCAAGGATTGGCTTTATGTAGTGGTGGGAGAGTCGGTGGACGATGGCGAAAAGGGGGTCTTTCGGGCTCAGGATTCCGACGGCGATGGACAGTTTGAAACGGTGGAAGAGCTGCGCGTGTTTGAGACCGGCGGCGAGCATGGCATTCATTCGCTGGTGCCTTCTCCCGATGGCGAATGGTTACATCTGATTGTGGGTAATTACACCAAGGATTCCGAGCTGGACCAATCGTTGGTGCCTCTTGTTTGGGAGGAAGACCAACTTCTGCCTCGCAATGCCGATGGACGGGGCCATGCCAGTGACAAGTTCGCCCCCGGAGGACGAGTCTTGAAGTTTCGCCCCGACGGTTCGGACTGGCAATACGTGAGCACCGGCTACCGTAATCCCTTCGATGCCGCCTTTAATGAAGAGGGCGACCTCTTTGTCTATGATTCCGATATGGAGTGGGACATGGGCATGCCCTGGTACCGGCCCACGCGCTTGTGCTATGCGATGCCAGGCTCTGAGTTCGGCTGGCGCAATGGCACAGGAAAATGGCCGGAATACTATGAGGATAGTTTACCGGGAATGGCAGAATTCGGGCCCGGTAGCCCCGTGGGCGTGGTGAGCGGAAAAGGAGCCAAGTTTCCGGCCAAGTTCCAGCGTTCGATCTATTGTTTAGATTGGACTTTCGCCACCATCTATTCGGTGCAGACCATTCAGGATGGGCATGGTTACAAAAGCGAGTGGCAGGAGTTTCTCATTGGCACGGAAGCACTGCCCTTGACCGATGCCGTAGTCGGAAGTGACGGGCATTTCTACTTTGCCACCGGAGGCCGAAGGGGTGCTTCCAAGTTGTGGCGCATCGTCTATCAGGGTGAGGAAGAAACGGCAAATGTTTGGCGAACAAAGCAAAAGACCATCCCGGCGGCAGAGGACCGTTACTCACGTTTCCAGCGCCGGGTGGAAGCAGAGCTCAAGGGCCCGGATGCGGTTCGGGCTCTGGTTGGTGAGGGTTCTATTCTTCAGCGAATCACCGCCGTGATGGGGCTGGCGCGGGTCGGAGAGGAATCAGATCGGGAAACTGCTATCAAGGAGTTGCTCGGCATGGATTGGGCTTCCTTCAATCGCGAAGAGCAGTTGGCTTGGCTGCGCAGCCTGGGGCTGGTGTTCATTCGCATGGGCGAACCTGATGAGGACGAGCGTTCGGCGATTTTGGCCCTCATTGATTCGTCGTTTCCAAATGAGAATACGGACGTAGAAGACGAATTGTGCCGGATGCTCTGCTACCTGCAGGCACCCCAGGTCGTGAGTCGGACTTTGTCCCTTTTGGCGCAGCCGGAGGTCAACAACGAGAACGAGGACTGGTCCCGACTAGTGGCCCGGGGAACGCAGCGCTATAGCGGCAAGGTAGCGCAAGTTTTGCGAGAGTTAACCTCGGCGCGCAAAGTTCACTTTGCCTATTGCCTGCGAGTGGTGAAAGGACCGTGGACCGAGGGCGAAAGACGGCAGCTCATGGAGTGGTATTCCCGCTCGGAAAAAAGTAAGGCCCAGGAGAGTGCGCGGCTGGGTCTAGCCAAGATGCGCGAGGACACCATCGCCAATGCCACCGAGGAAGAGAAGGTGATGATTGAAAGTTGGGGCTTGGAAGTGAAGCGCAACCCCTTTGCCAATTTGCCGAGGGCGAAAGGTCCGGGAAAAATTTGGACCGTGGAAGAAGTGGCGGAAGTGGCCAAGGACTTGAAGGCTGCGGACTTGAATAATGGCGAACAGATGTTCCGTGCCACCCTTTGCGCAGCTTGCCATCGCTATGGACGCCAGGGCGGTGCCGCTGGGCCGGACCTTACCAACGTGCGCGGGCGCTTTTCGGCCGAGGAACTCGCAGTCGCAATCCTCGAACCCAGTCGCGAAATTTCCGATCAATACGAATTCAAGATGATGCTCAAGCATGATGGCTCGACAGTGGTCGGAAAAGTGCTCGATGAGCGTGATGAGATTCTGGTCATCGCCACCAATCCCTTCGACTTCTCTGAGACCGTCAACTTGTCGCGAGCGGACATCAAGGAAATCAAGCCTTCGCCCGTCTCACCTATGCCAGGGGCGCTCATCAATCAGCTGAATGAAACCGAGCTCCGCGACTTTCTCGGATTTCTGTTAGGGACGGAGTGATGCCTGTTAGGC
>CAZGXV010000129.1:0-3422 GCA_964529725.1 uncultured Roseibacillus sp. | reverse complement strand
TTGGTCCAAGAATGAGCTAAAGAGAGAAACTTGATCCCTAGCTTGGTCGCCCTGGCCCGGTAGCACGGATAGCACGGGATTGCGCGGATGCAGGGCCCGTGCTAAAAATCCCCGACGATAAATCTCTCCGAAAAGTCAGTAGACTCTCCCCTCACGATTTCTTACCGACCTCACTGGCAACAGCCAATACCACCCCTTCACAATGACCGAACGCTGGCTCCTCGCCCTTGCAACCGCCTTCGCCGCCTTTGCGGCTTGGAACGCGTGGCGTTCGCTCACCAGCGGTCATCGCAGCAGACTCACCCTTCCTCTACTCGGCATCACCTTTGTGGTGCAGCTGATGGCTCTGGGTCTCCGGGGCGAGATGCGCGGTGCCTGCCCCCTTGCTGATACTGGTGAAATTCTCGCCTTTCTGGCGTGGTCGCTGGTCATGTTCTATCTCCTAGTCGGTCCTGCTTACCGACTCTCACTGCTGGGTCTCTTCACCGCACCCGTGGTGGTCGTCCTCCAACTCATCGCCCTCATCCCCGGGGTCATGTCTTTGCAACCCGAGCATGTTGGCTCTACGGAGGCTTGGCGCGAAACCCATGCCGCGCTCTCGGTGCTCTCCTTCGGCTCCCTCACCCTCGCGGCGGTCTCTGGCATCATGTTTGTGATCCTCGACAAGCTCCTGAAGGAAAAAAAGTTCACCAGCGGCCTCTTCAACAATTTGCCTTCTGTTCACAATCTCATCGACTCCACGAAGCGACTTCTCCTCATCGGCCTCATCATTCTCACCATCGGAATTATCGCTGGTTTCTTGACCCCCAACCTTAACTTCAACAGCCACCTCGTGGTCGCCACTATCGTGTGGGTGGCTTACGCCGCCCTCGTTGGCATCGCCTACTTCCGCGGCCTTCCACCCCGCCAGCTCGCCTTTTCCTCAGTTGCTCTTTTCCTCGTCTCCCTTCTCGCCTTCGGCCTCATCTAGCAATCCGAGATGAAACTCTTCTGTCTAGGCCTGAACCATGAGACCGCTCCCCTCGAGCTCCGCGAGAAAGTCTCCATTGCCAACACCCATCTCGGCGAGGAGTCCAGTGCTCTCGTGGATGTCGATTCCATTGCCGAAGGAGTGGTCATCTCCACCTGCAATCGCACTGAGTTCTACCTCGCCGCCGATTCCCTTGAAGAAGCCGCCACCGCCCTTGCTAATCATCTCCAAGCTCGCTTCGGGATCACCACCGACGAACACTTTTACGAAAAGCACGCTCGCGAGGCAGCAGTCCACCTGTGCCGGGTGGTGAGCGGCCTCAATTCCATGGTCCTTGGCGAAACTGAAATCTTTGGGCAGGTCAAAAAAGGCTATGCCGCGGCCCTCGAGGCCGGAGTCACTGGGGGGGTGCTCAACCGCCTTTTCCAACGCGCCTTTTCCGTCGGCAAGAAGGTTCGGAACTCGACTGGTATTCAGGAAGGCCAGACTTCGGTGGGGAGCGTTGCCGTGGACCTCGCCGAGAAGATATTCGGACACCTCAAGGACTCGCAGGTGATGGTCATCGGGGCGGGTGAAATGTCGCGCACCACTGCCCAGTCGCTCCTTTCCCGAGGTGCCCGCAGCATGTTCGTGACCAACCGTTCCTACGACAAGGCGGTCAATCTCGCGGAAGAAATGGGAGGTTCAGCGATTCGCTTTGACGACTGGGAAGACTCGCTCAAAAAGGTCGACATCATCATCTCCTCCACTGGTGCTCCCCACCATGTCATCAAGCCCGATCAGATCGAAAGAGTCCGGCGCAAACGAAAGTTCCGTCCCTTGCTGATGGTGGACATCGCCGTTCCGCGCGATATTGACCCTGCGGTAGGGGAAATCGATGAAGTCTACCTTTACGATGTCGATGGCCTTCAGGTTCTCGCCGCGGAAGCACGCCAGCGACGACAGGAACAAATCAAACTTTGCGAAGCGATCATCGAGGAAGAATTGGCAAAATCCCAACTACCGGGACTTTAGTCTCGTTGAGGCGTTTAGTTTAGAAGAGCGGGCTGGTTCCAAGTTCTCTCGCGGACTCAGATACCAGAGAAAATCATGCCGCCGATAGACCGCTCGGGTGGTGAACGTTGAGAGAGCTAGATGAAGCGACTCCTTTTGGCCACTTTTCTTCCCTTTTCTCCCCTCGCCGCAGAACAACCCAATATTATCTATATCCTCGCGGACGACCTCGGGTATGGCGACCTGTCATGCTATGGCCAAACCAAACTGACGACCCCAAACATCGACCGATTGGCCAAGGAAGGGATGAAGTTCACCAATCACTATTCCGGTAATACTGTCTGCTCCCCCTCGCGCGCCGTTCTGATGACGGGGGTAGAATCAGGCAAATGCTACGTGCGGGGCAACATGGGAAATGAAAGCCTTGCCGCTCTTCCCGAAGAAATGATGGTCCTCCCCGAGGTCTTTCAAGCCGCAGGCTACCGCACTGGCGGGTTTGGGAAATGGGGCTTGGGCCAGACCAACGGTTCCAAACCAGAGCGACCTACCACCCACGGCTTTGACGAGTTCGTAGGCTGGAAAAATCAGAAGATAGCTCACACCTACTATCCCACTAGTTACATTCATAACGGGCAAGAAATCCCGTTGGAGACAGGCACCTACCTTAGCCCTCTCCTGATGCAGGCGGCGCGCGACTTCATCTCTCATAGCGTTGAGAACGAGCAACCATTCTTCTGCTACATCCCCACCGCCATCCCCCACGCTGCCATGCATGCTCCTCCTGAACTTCACATGAAGTGGAGGCTCAGATTTCCCGAACATGATCGGAAGATTGGCAAATACGGCTCTACTTACCGAAAAGGAGACGAGTTCCAGCCCACGCCGGACGTCTTGAATCCTATCGCCGGATTCGCGGCCATGATGGAGCACTTGGACAATGAGGTGGGAGCAATCCTCGCCCTCTTGCAGGAGCTGGGCATCGACAACAATACCCTTGTTCTGTTTGCCAGTGACAATGGCCCCCATCAGGAAGGTGGACATGACCCCGCGTTCTGGAACTCCTCGGGTGGTCTGCGTGGGCACAAGCGCGATATGCACGAGGGCGGTATTCGCTCTCCTCTGCTGGCACGCTGGCCGGGTCAGATTCCGCCGGGAACCGAGAGCAAACACTTGAGCGGTTTCCATGATATGCTGCCCACTTTTGCCGAGCTCATTGGTCAGAAAGTCCCATCTCAAAATACGGGAATTTCCATGGTTCCCACTCTTTTACGAACCGGAAAACAGCCTCAACACGACTACCTCTTCATCGAGTTCACGAAAGGAGCTCACAAGCTTCACTCCCGTGCCCTTCGCTTTGAGAATTGGAAAGCCTATCACCGGATTGGGCAGGAGATTGAACTCTTCGATCTCAAGATTGATCCATTCGAGCAAGACAACCTCGCCCCGCTGCCCGAGTTCG
>CAZGXV010000128.1:0-3651 GCA_964529725.1 uncultured Roseibacillus sp. | reverse complement strand
CCTTTCATGGGGCAGAAAATGGCGAAGCCCTACTGGGAGCGCTGGTCTTCGACCGGCCCCACTGCCTCAGCAAAACAGCCTGAGTTCAACCTCTCGCAGTGACTAACTAGCAACCTTCTCTTTGACGTCGTGCAGCGACCTTCTCTTTTCGCGAAGTTCGGAGGGCTTAGAAGAATGAACTACTGGCGGGGCCGGTTGCAAACCGGTGCTCCCAGTCTCAACTAGATTCCCACTTGACCACTTCCACTGCTGGATCGCGCAGGCCATCGACAAACTTCACCCACTCTGCCAACTCGCTTTCCTTCACTTCGTTCACGCTTTGGCCCTTTACTGTTCCTAAGACAAGAAATCGGATGGGTACTTTTTCTCCGATCACCGCCCTGACACGCTCATAATTTTCCTTCATCTGTGGCCCCGACAAGCTCCACCCTTCCACCGCTAGAACCACGCCCAGCTCTGCCTCACGCATAGCCTCGAAGGCCTCTACTTCTTTTGAGGAATCAAGAACTCCTACCTGATAGATCGTCTCTGCATTGACCCGCATTTGTTGTAATAAAAATGGACGGACCGCTTCTACAGGCAGTCCCGTTCCTCCCACGTCCAACAGCACCACCCCATCAGCTTGACTCGTCTTTACGACCGTTCGCTCCACCTTTGCCATCTCTCGCCAGAGACTACGATGACGGCTCTCCTGAAAGTCCAACCTCGCCAGCGCCCTACGTTCCCGGGCCGCGCAGTAGTAGTAGAGAAGCAATCGCGGCAGGACACCCCATACCAACAAAGCCAATACTAAGAAGCGCATCCACAGGCGGCTCACCGGGTCGCGCATATCCGCTTCCGGCGCCTCCAAAGGATTTTTCACCACCTCGAAGGCCGTGCGTTCCACCCCATATTCGCCTGGACGCCATTGCTCACCCGCCCATGCCCACGGCAACGAAAGGCCGTCTGTCACACGCACCAACTGCTTCTGGCTCATGCTTTCCAAAGTCGATTCCCAATAGAAATGCACTTTTAAAAACCAAAGACAGGCAAAGAAGCCAACGACCATGCCCAAATTCAGCCACACCGCACCCAGTTGGGTCAGACTGGCCAATCGCCAGCCCAGAATCGAGCCATAACCGTCACTGCGCATCCCGAGAATACGGTGCCAAATCCCACCCACCTTGGAACCAGCGAACTTCCGCCCCAGCCATCCCAACAATTCTTGGCTCCAGGACAAGCGGCCCTTTCTGCGAAAGAGCAACCAGCCTATTGCTCCCCCTAACAGAAGCAACCATTGCAAACCCAGTGTCACGCCCAGAAAGAGCCAAATATTGTATCCCCGGCCCCCAAAGGGCAGCTCAAGGAGAAGGCCACGTGCGATTCCAAAACCTGTCACCAACATCAATACCTTGACGACCAATCCGGCAAACCGGAGCCCGGATTCCAGCTTTTGGCCCACGAGAGGATTTGCCCCCCGTTTTTCCTCAAGCCAAAGCCGCAGCCCGCGTCGACGCCTTTCTCTTTCGTCAAGGTCACGCGGCAGGGCCTTTGCGACCTTCTCCCGATAAACACGACGAGCCCCACGCTCCGCATCCCCTTCCGCCAAGAGAGCTTCCAAGTCCGCCAAGTCCGCTAAAGACCACTGTTCTTCCTTCGGTATCCGAGCCATTTCCATGCATACAATCTGCTAAAATCCTTCTCACGAAAACCGCAAAACTGAGAAAACACGCGGCACCTTTCTCAGCAACGCAAAAGCGGTAGGGTCGTTTTGATAAAACGACCGCGAGTGGATGCAAGGATGCGCTCGTGGGTTGTTTGCTTCAAATACAGATTGGCAGAAATCTCCGGCAACCGAACTTTCGCGGACCATTTGTCAAATGGTCCCTACCGGTAGGGTCGTTTTGATAAAACGACCGCGAGTGGATGCAAGGATGCGCTCGTGGGTTGTTTGCTTCGAATGTAGATTGGCGGAATTCTCGGGCATCCGAACGTTCGCGGACCATTTGTCAAATGGTCCCTACCGTGCCTCGATGCTCGCTTACTCTCGGACATCTCCGAAAAACCTCTTTTTGGCGCTCTTCTCCCTCGTCGTCTTGAAAATCCGCTTTAATCCTAAAAATCTTCGTGCCAAGTGAGCCGAATCGACTTCAATACTCGCGCACGCGATGAAGTATATTCCCACCATCGGACTCGAAGTCCACTGCCAGGTCAAAACGAACTCCAAGATGTTTTGTGCCTGCCCCACCTCTTTCGGAGACGACCCCAACACCAATACCTGCCCGACCTGCCTGGGGTTGCCGGGTGCCCTCCCGGTGCTCAATCAGCGGGCCATCGAAAAGACTCTCCTCGCTGGTCTTTTACTGGGTTGTTCATCGCCTCCAGTGTCGAAATGGGATCGGAAGAATTACTTCTACCCCGACATGCCCAAGAACTATCAAACTACCCAGATGGACCTTCCCCTCTGTCTAGGCGGCGGGGTCCCTCTTTCCGATACGAACTACCCCAAGGACCATCAGAAGAATATTGTTCACCCGGGCAAAGTGGTGCAGATGAACCGTATCCACTTGGAAGAAGACGTCGCCAAATCGACCCACCTTGCCAATAACTCCCTCATCGACTTCAACCGAGCCGGCACTCCTCTGATGGAAATTGTCACCGAGCCCGATATCGACTCCGCCGAGGAAGCTTTCGCCTTCATCAAGACCCTCCAACAAATTCTCATCTACGGCGACATCTCCGACGCTGATATGGAAAAGGGTCAACTGCGTTGCGACGTTAATATTTCCATCCGAAAAAGTGAGGATGATCCTTTAGGCGAACGCATCGAGCTCAAGAACCTGAACTCAATCTCTGCCGTGCGCCGGGCCATTCACTACGAGATTGACCG
Organism: uncultured Roseibacillus sp.; assembly: GCA_964529725.1. Taxonomy (GTDB): domain Bacteria; phylum Verrucomicrobiota; class Verrucomicrobiia; order Verrucomicrobiales; family Akkermansiaceae; genus Roseibacillus. Next base: position 782 of record CAZGXV010000128.1, on the reverse strand, counting down.
ACAGTCCGCTGACCTCGACAAAGGCATTGGCCAGAAGCAAGGAACCTGGCGTTGGGATGACGATCTGGGCGAATCACAAATGATGCGCTCCAAGGAAGATGCCCACGACTACCGCTACTTCCCCTGCCCCGACCTTCTTCCCATCAAAACCGAGCCACTACTGGAGACCGTGCGACCTCAAGTCCCCGAGCTGCCCCATCACAAGGCCGACCGCTTCGTCAACGACTACAAGCTCACCCCCTACGACGCCTCCGTGCTAACTGCCGAGCGCCCCCTCTCGGATTACTTCGAAAGCGTCGCTACCGCCACCCAGGCTCCTCCTAAAAAAGCTGCCAACTGGGTCATCAACAACCTTCTCGCCCTTCTTAAGGAGAACTTTACCGACATCACCGAGTCGCCCATCACCGCGACCTCGACTGCGGCCGTTCTTTCCCTAGTTGAGGACGGAACCATCTCTAACAGCCAAGCAAAAGACCTCTTCGCGGCCCTCTGGGATAAGCCCGAGACCGAACCGGCCGCCCTCGCCAAGGAGATGGGCTTCGAACCTGCCGACAATTCCGCCATTGATGCCTTCATTGATGAAGCCATCGCGAACAACCCCAAGCAGGTAGAAGAGATTAGGGGCGGGAATGAAAAGCTGATCAACTTCCTCACCGGACAGGTGATGAAAGCCAGTAAAGGCAAAGCCAATCCCAAGCTAGTCACTGATGCCATCCGGGGAAAACTGCTCTAGGCCCGCGAACAACCTCCTGCGCAAGCAGTAGACATCAGCCCCATCATTA
>CAZGXV010000127.1:0-3770 GCA_964529725.1 uncultured Roseibacillus sp. | reverse complement strand
GGGCTCTTCGCCATCGCCGACCTTTCGCGGACCATTTATCAAATGGTCCCTACCGATCCTGCCACAAAAAAAGCGTCCCGGTTTCCCGAGACGCTTCTGAGATTGAATCGAAAGACGCTCTACTTGTCGTCGTCGCTGGGGCTCCACTCTTCCGTTTCCGGAGTCGAGGAGGAAGCGAGGTTGAAGGCCTGCTCGAGGCCCACCAGATCGCCAGCTGGGCGAAGGGTCTCGAAGCTTTGGCTCTCTTTCGCAAGCTGGTCTTCGCTGTAAGAAACGGCCTTGATGGAAAGTCCAACGCGACGCTCAATCTTATCAACCTTGATGACGCGTGCTTCCACGTCGTCGCCGACCTTGATGACGTCCTTGACGCGCTCCACGTGCTCTTCGCTGAGCTGGGAGATATGGATAAGACCGTCGATGTCGCCGTCGAGGCTGACAAAGGCACCGAAGCTGGCAATCTTGGCAACAGTCCCTTTGACCACGTCGCCCACCTTGAACTTGGTGTCGATATCGCTCCACGGATCGTTGTCGAGTTGCTTCATGCCCATGGACACACGCTGGTTCTCTTTGTCGATGCTGAGAACAACCGCTTCCACTTCGTCGCCCTTCTTGAGGATTTCGGAGGGGTGGTTGATTTTGCGAGTCCAGGAAAGGTCGGACACGTGAATCATGCCGTCGATGCCTTCTTCCAGTCCCATGAAGGCACCGTAGGCAGTGAGGTTGCGAATCTCGCCCTTGACCTGCTTGCCGATTGGGTAGCGGGCCTCGATTTCGTCCCATGGATTCGGCTCCAACTGACGAACACCGAGGGAAATCTTCTGCTCGTCTTCGCTGATGCCGAGGACAACCGCCTTGAGCTCCTGCTCGAGTTCGAGAACATCGCTGGGGCGCGTGATGCGCTTGACCCAAGAGAGCTCGGACACGTGCACGAGACCTTCCACGCCTTTTTCGATTTCGACGAAAGCGCCGTAAGGAAGCAGCTTGGTGACCTTTCCGGAAACCTCGGCTCCGATTGGGAACTTGGCTTGGATGTCGGCCCAGGGGTTGTCTGTCATCTGCTTGAGACCGAGAGAAACGCGCTCTTTTTCGCGATCCACTTCAAGAATCTGGACGTCCACTTCCTGACCGATACGAAGAAGCTCGGAAGGGTGCGCAATGCGGCCCCAGCTCATGTCGGTGATGTGGAGAAGTCCGTCCATGCCCTCGAGGTCGACGAAGGCACCGAAGTCGGTGAGGTTCTTGACCTGACCCGTGACCTTGTCGCCCACGGTAACAGTTTGGAGGAACTTCTGGCGGCGCTCGGAGCGCTCAGCCTCGATGACCTCACGACGAGAAAGAACGATGTTCTTGCGATCGTCGTTGACCTTCACAATTTTGAATTCGTAGATGTTGCCCACGTATTCGGAAAGGTCTTTGGGAGGAATGATGTCCACCTGGGAACCGGGAAGGAAAGCTTCCACACCCACGTTGACCATGAGCCCGCCTTTGACGGCCGACTTGACCTTGCCTCGCACGAGACCGCCTTCGTCGAACACTGCGACAATCTTGTCCCAGTTCTGCTTGTGAGCGGCCTTTTCCTTGGAAAGGACGATCATGCCGTCGTCGTCCTCGAGCTTTTCCAATAAAATTTCAACTTCGTCCCCGACTTCGATTTCTTCGTCTTCGAATTCTTGGACCGGGACAACGCCCTCGGATTTGTAGCCGATATCAACAATGACCACTTGGGGTCTGATATCGAGAATGGTTCCGTTAACGATTGAGCCTTCGCGAAATTCGCGAAACTCCTGATCAATAAGGGCCGACAACTCTTCGTTGGCGACCGGTTTGAGTTCTGCACTCATTTTTGGTTTATGTAGGTTAAGGTTAGGTTCCTTGGTTCACTTTCTATCCGGCAATTGCCTCAAAAAACGCCGACCTACTGAGGCACCAACCAGCCGGCATTCCGAATGAGAAAAATTCCGCCGCGCTGAGAGCACGCTCGAAGGGAGTCGAACCCCTAACCTCCTGATCCGTAGTCAGGCGCTCTATCCAATTGAGCTACGAGCGCATTCTCAGCGCGGCGGGAGGCGGAAAATAGAGAAATCCCCCGCCATGTCAAGCATGCGGGGCAAGAATTTGTCGCTGAAAACAAGAAAATCCAAAACAGAGAAGGCTCTCACTCCTCCCCTCCCAAAATGCCGTTGAGAATCCCGAAACCAGTCCTCAATCCCTCTTCCACAACCTCACCACTTTGCTCGATCACCTCTTCGGCGACCTGACTTCCTTGCTCGAGGACGAGGCCCTGATTTTCCATGAGAAGAACGGTCCCTTGGTCTAAGGCTTTCGTCCCAAAGCGCAAGGCATACTGCCCGGTCTCGGGAATCATCTCGAACATGCGCTCTCCTGCTGCGCGGATGAGACGTTCGCTCAAGTCTTCTTTGGGATGTTCCCAAGTCCCTGATATCACGACATCAGCCCAAAGCATCCCACCCTGTCCCGGTAGAAACACTTTCTCTTCGGCACCCGGAATGCGCGCTAACAAACCAGGCGGAACACCTACTGAAAGTTGACCAGCAGGTCCCTCTGGCCGCGAGGATAAATTCCCCTCCACCCGCAGTAAGCCTTCATCAAAAAGAAGGATCTCCTGCACCACCCACTCATCGTCGGTGCGTTCGAAGGAAGCTTGTGCTTTTTCAAAACTGAGTCGCCGGAGACGGGGAGTTCCGGCATAAGCAGCCAAGCGATTGATGAAGGGAAGCCCCTTCACAGTTCCATTTTCGACCTCAACTTGACCGCTCAGGTTCGAGCCCGTTCCAGCTAGCTTGCCAGTCATCTCTCCGGCGAGAAAGGTGGCCCATTCCGCTGGCAGTAGCGATTTCACATCCCACTCAACAACCGAAATCTCGAAGTCCCGCTGAGGGCCGACCAGATTAGCTGAAAAGCTGATTGGCCCTGCTTCCGCCATCCAATTGCTCTGCTCAATGCTCAACTCTCCCTCACGGATTGCGAGAAGACCGGAGTCCAACTTCAAGCTTCCCAGCCAATCAAAGGGCGTTTGTAAACGTCCGCCTTCTAATTCGATTAAGGTCGCTCGCTGACCGTGAGGCTCGCTCTGCAATTGCACCCCATCCCAAGTAAAGCTCCCTTCTTCAGTAAGAACCTCGCCTTCGTAATCCCGCACGAGAACCTGATGCACTTCGGTGCGATTCGGTAAAAAACCGCTCTTCTTTTTCGAAGAGGTAGGTGAGCTCTTCGCCGAAGCTTGGTCGCTCTCCGTCTTTTCTTGATTACGAAAATCCCACTCGCTCCGCGCTTGCCGAATCTCAATTTTCGGAACGACCCAAATCTTTTCCCAGAACTTGCTGAAGTCGATCTTGGTCTCGATATCACGCAGCTGCCAATTGCCAGCTCGGGGACTTTGTAACCGCAAGTCCTGCACATCCATGGCGGTGCCCTGCCACTCGATGGGGCCTACTTCTGCCGTCCCTCCGACTGCGGTGCCCATCTGCGCTCCCAATTCGTGCCGGAATTTTTCACTGCGCAGGTAGCCACGCACCCAGAGATAACTTCCTAGGGACAGCACGAGCAGGAGAACGACAACGACCAGAACACCTTTCTGTAGCCAACTGCGCTCCGAACCCTTTTTCGCGGGGCGGGAAGACGTCTCGACACGGGCTGCCCCTTCTCCCTTTTCGGAGAAGTTTGAAGCTCTGCGTTGTTGGCGACGACGTGACATCGGAACGCCACCTTGCCAAAAAATAAACAAGCGACAAGACAGGGAATAGCAAAGG
>CAZGXV010000126.1:690-3810 GCA_964529725.1 uncultured Roseibacillus sp. | reverse complement strand
CTGGTCTACAAAAAAGCCCTGGCGCGCCGAGGTCGGCGGCAGGGCTCGTATTGAGAAAGACCAGTGCTTGCGCGACTGCGAAAGCTGATACGACTACTTTTGCCGTTGGTAGTAACCGTCCGGATTATACATGTAGAGCATATCCTTGGGATTGAGACGGGGAATGACGTTTTCTAGGGGCTTGTTCTCGACTTGTGCGGAAGTCGTCGCGCGCTGACGGGGTGAGTCAGGATTCTCGAGAAGTGCTGTTTCGCGAATATTGCTCACGACATGATCGACCCACTTGAGTTTCTTGGCTTGGTCTGCAAATTCGGTCCAGTCACCGGAGACGGTCTGCTCATACATTTGCTCAATGAATTCTTCGCGTGAAATCCCCATTTTCTTGGCAATGGGATTGGCGAGACGGCGCCACCACTCTTCGAGTTGTTGGGTGTGCTCTCTCGTTTCGGTGAGATTACCAAAGGTGCCGGACATGACCTGATGGTGCAGGATGATGGCGTTAGGAAATGCAAATGACCGTTCCGCGAGGGTAGTCAACGATGCGGCCATGGAGGCGGCGAATGTTTTGACCACGACGTAGACGGGTGCCTCAGAGCCGTGCATCGCCTTGAGGATGCTCATCCCCGACATCACCGAACCGCCTGGTGAGTTGTCGATGACGACGAAGATGGGGAAGCTGTCGTTCTTGTTGTTAAAGTAGTTGATACGCTCGGTGACATGGTCGGCGGTGTCCGAGAAGATAGGGCCGTTGAGGTCAATACGGCGGTCGGAGATGACGAGGGTGCCATCTTTCTGCAGCGGGTCGGCGAGGTAGACTGGATCGTTATCAGCAAAGTTGGAGCGCTTCTTATTGGCCTCGATGGTCTTGAGCTGATTGTCGAGTTCTGCGAGTTCGATCCCAAAGCGAGCCTGCTTGGCTTTGAGGTCCGCACCCAATTTTTCTGCTTCCAATTTTGCAATGTTGGCTTCGCGGGAGAGTTGTGCTGTTTCCTTACGAAAGCGTGCTTCTTCTTTGGCCATTGCTTGCTTTTGTTGAAGTTCGCTCAGCGCGAGAGTTTCGGTGAGAAGCTCTTTCTCAAGTTTCAGCCGGGCAACTTCGGCCCGAAGCTCGGCATGCTCTTGCTTGACTTGCTCGGCTGCGAGCGCGTTCTCAAGAGCAAGCTTCTTTTGCTCGGCTTCCATCTTGGCTTTGGCCTTTTCTTCCTGAGAGAGTCGCTTTTTGGGCTTACTTGAAGCTGGCGCCTTTGCATTTGCCTCTACTTTTTTCTGAGTAGCGGGCTCGTTGGCCAGCTGTTCGGCGTTGAGGAACGAGCCGGTGGCTACGAGGGCGGTGAGCGCCAATGCGCGCGTGGTGGTAGTCTTCATATCAAATAGTAAACAGGAACGAGAACCGTTGGTGTTCTATGGGATTAAACGTGTCCCAACGGGATATTTTTGCACAATTCCTTGCAAAACGCGAATGCGAAACTGGTAACTTGCCTTGTCTATTCTACGACTGAACTGCGAGAATTTGGATTGAGCATGCAGGGAAGTGGGCCACCGCTGATGTAGTAATCGACCTCAGGCCAAGAAATCGAGGAGGACTTCTATCTACAAAGCGGGTGGGCAGAGTAGCTAGCATCATGGGTGCGACCTCGTCCCCCGTTCCGGTGCTATCGAAAGTAGCCTCACGAAGAAGAGCCACCTTTTGAAAGTCAGCCTGACCCACAAAGTCCAGAGGGAAGATTCCTAAGCCAAGTGGTTTCGAGCGAGGGATGTGTTCGAAGTTCCGAGCAACGACTATTCTGAGGCCTAACAGTTGGTTTGCTTCAGCAGCTCGATGCGGACTACTATTTACCTCGTAGTTTAAGCCGTCAATGATGACGAGCGGAGAGCCTTCTCCTTGGGAGGTTTTACGGGTGTTATAGCCGAAAGTAAGCTAGGTGATCTCGCCCACTTTTTCTTCTTCCCGTAAGCGCAGTTGACCGCAGGCGGCATCAATGTCGTGACCCTTTTCCAAGCGAAGAGTAGCGGGGACATCAAACTTTCCGAGGACGTTGCGAAAGGCGCGGCAGTGGTCTTCGGAAGGCCGCTCCCAAGCAAGGCCATCGACCTTATTGTAAGGGATGAGGTTGACAAAGGCACCCACCCCCTTCGCGCGTTTGGCGAGGATGCGAGCCTGCTCGAGGTCATCGTTGACCCCTTTGATGAGAATGTATTCCAAGGTCAGTCGCTGTTTCTTCTGAGTATTCCAATAGGCGAGCGCTTGAAAGAGCTCTTCGATTCCCCAGCGATCGTTCACCGGCATGATGCGAGAGCGAACCTCGTCGGTGGCGCCGTGCAGGGAAATCGCGAGCCGAATCTGCCGAGGGTGATCGGCTAATTTTTTAATTTGAGGAACGACTCCCGAAGTGGAAACGGTGAGGTGGCGGGCCCCAATATTGAGGCCCTGATGCGAGGTGATCAATTCCACGGCCTTCAGGAGATTGGGAAGATTGGCAAGCGGTTCACCCATGCCCATGAAGACAAGGTTGTTGACCCGAGTTTCGGCGACCTCTTCCGCGAGCAAAATTTGGGAAACAATTTCATCGGCGGTCAGGTTGCGGGTAAATCCCAGTAGCCCCGATGCGCAAAATTTACAGTCGAAGGCGCATCCCACTTGCGAGGAGACACAGAGGGTTAGGCGGTCGGACTTGTTGCCATAGAGACCAACCGAGGCGGGGATGAGCACACATTCGACGAAGCGTCCGTCGCGAAGCTTGAGAAGAAGCTTGCGGGTGGTGTCCTTGGAGCCTTGCGCCTGCACCAGAGTCGGGATCGAGAGCTGGTATTTTTCTTTCAACGTTTCCCGAAGGTCAGCGGGCAGGTTGCTCATCTCGTCGATGGAGGAGACCCTTTTTTTCCAAAGCCAATCTAAGACCTGAGTGGCCCGATAAGCCGGTTGCCCCAAGGTCTTGAAGGATTCGGTGAACTCGTCCGCAGTGAGGGAACGGAGGTTGGGTTTGTCTTCCACGGGCGGGAGCGTCCAGCTTTGAAGGCTGAAAATCAAGACTTCGGTGCGATTTTGGCGGTAAGAGAGTCGATTTCCGGCGGTTGAGGGCTCGATTTCGCTTGCGCGGCTGGGGAACAGGTCCTAGACCC
>CAZGXV010000126.1:0-680 GCA_964529725.1 uncultured Roseibacillus sp. | reverse complement strand
CAACGATATGGGCCAGCAGCATAGAAAAGTAATCAAGCGTCGCCGCCGTAAGGAATACCTCAAGCGGAAGAAGGAATTAGCGAAGACCAATCAGGTTCTTTCGAAGAAGGCGGACAAGCCTGCGAAGAAGGCGGCCAAGAAAGCAGCGAAGAAGGCGGCCAAAAAGGTAGCCAAGAAAGTTGCTAAACCTGCTGCTGAGGAAGAAGCCCCCAAAGCTGCCGAGAAGGCCAAAGTTGAGGAGACTCCTGCCCCAGCCGAAGAGAAATCGGAAGACGCCGCCGAGTAATTGGCGCTTCTTCATTTTTCGAACAGCTGAGATTTTCATCGACCGTCGGACTGTCCGACGGTCTTTTTGTGTCCGGAACCTACCTCACCCGGTAGGGACCATTTGATAAATGGTCCGCGAGCAATGCTTGCGTGTGAGGGAAGGAGAAGCCGCTCGAATTCCTGAGCCCGTCTTCCACGCAAGAACTTTCGCGGTCGTTTTATCAAAACGACCCTACCCGCGACCCGCGCGCATCGCGGGTAAAGGATGGGTGCCGGGGAATCATCTTCACCCGGTAGGGACCATTTGATAAATGGTCCGCAAGCAATGCTTCCGCGAGAGGAAAGGAGAAAACGCCCGATTCCTGAGCCCGTCTTCCACGCAAGAACTTTCGCGGTCGTTTTATCAAAACGAC
>CAZGXV010000125.1:0-3901 GCA_964529725.1 uncultured Roseibacillus sp. | reverse complement strand
CCGCATCACGCCCTCACCTTCCTCGCGGTCGTTTTATCAAAACGACCCTACCGGTTAAATCTAGCTTTGTTTCCGCGTAAAAACAAAGGTGGTTTCGTCGCTAAGTTTGTTGTCGAACTTGTAACCGTCGCCTTTGAATTTTTTCAGTTCCTCTGGATTCGCGATATCATTCTTAATGGCCCAAGCAGCCATCAGACCCCGAGCCTTCTTCGCGAAAAAGGAGATCACCTTATACTTTCCGTTTTTCCAATCTTTGAAGACTGGGGTCACAACCGGAGCCTTGAGGTCTTTTGGTTTGATTGCGGAAAAATACTCATTGGACGCCAAATTGACGACCGCATCACCGTCGGCTTTTAATTCGCGATTCAAGCTATCCGTTAAGAGCCCCCCCCAAAACTGATAAAGATTTGTCCCTCTTTCGCTAGCGATCTTCTTTCCCATCTCCAAGCGATAAGGAAGCATCAAATCCAGTGGCCGCAGAATGCCATAGAGCCCGCTCAGAATTCGAATCGACTTCTGGGCCTTTGCAAAATCTTCCTTCTCCCAATCCTCAACTGACAACCCCTGATAAACATCGCCTTTGAAGGCAAAAATTGCGGAACGAGCGTCCTTCTTCGTGTAATCCGCTTTCCACACGCGAAACCGTTCCGCATTCAGTTCAGCCAGATTACTAGAAATATCCATCAGCTTCTCCAACTCAGCGGGCTTCTTCTTTTTCATAATGGCGACCAGCTCTGCGGAATACTCAAGAAAACGGGGTTTGGTCGTTCGGATGGAAGGAATCTCGGATTCGCAGTCGAGGGTCTTCGCAGGAGAAAGAAGGTAAATCATACCTTTCTTTCCGATGGCTCCTACGAGCGGTCAACCCCAAAAACCAGATTCCGAAACCAGGCCGACCAAGCGAGAGGGACCCAGTTTCTCTCTCTAGCCAATTCTTAGACCAAGATGGATAGGATAGATTGGATTTTTTGGTGGCAAAACCAAGAGCGGTAAACTTTGGAAGGAAATGGCGCTTCAAAACTCGGCTCAGAACAATCAATTCGAATTCTTAAGTCTGATCCATCCAATCCATCCTGGTCTCATTTCACTGAATTTTTCCCTCGCTTGGTCGCCCAGATTCCGGAACAGAACAGTGGCAACCACTCTTATTATTCGCGTTGAATTTTCACTTCAGCTCCAGCGAAAGCTGATAACGACGAAGAGGAGGACGTTCTTCCTCTCAAGCCCATCTCCCTGACCGCTATTTTGGTCACTTGTTCACTGTTTCTTGCATTCGTTCTCTTTTAAGATTAGGCCTTAGGGGCTGAAAGTATTTCGTCCATTTTTTCTTTTTCTTGGCTGCCTCCATCTCGCCATCGGACCTTCCAATTGCTTTCAATTTTTCGCGTGGGCTTCCATGCTCATTGACTATTCACAGGGACGTTCCTTGGTCGAAGCTGCGGAAATGACTTTCGACGGCGAGCATCCTTGCTCCATGTGTCTTGCTCTTGAGGAAACAAGAAAGGAGGAGGGCAAGGATCCTGTTCCTCGTCCGGAGCGCTCGATAGAACGCCACGAGCTTTTTCCTCAACAAGAGGTGATACCTAAGAAGAGACGGTCAATTGTAACCGCTAACAGCCCTCCTTCTCCGACCCGCCTGCTGGGCAATTGTCGATTTGTTCCCGAACTTGCTACTCCTCCGCCTCGGCTGTCCTAGTCATACCGGGACCAGCCTGTCTCGTCCTTGATGCGTCTCGTTCTTATTACGAGTTCCAAGCCTCGCCCAGATGTGCGAGCAAACCAAGATGAGGCTATTCGCCTCCTTCTTCCCTCTCCTCAATCCTGCTGGAGACGGGCACTTTTTGCATGAACAAATCTATTAATATCAATTCTATGAAAAACACTTTTATCGTTTCCGCCCTTTCCACCGTTGCTGCCTTCGCAGGCACTGACGGCGATTTTCTCAACTCGAGCCACAGTCCGAGCCCAAACGAGCATTCGTCCCATCACCATCACAGCGAAACCCCTATTGGGGTCATGGCTGGTCACACCCATGCGAAAGGCGAGTGGATGGCGTCCTACCGCTTTATGTTCATGAGCATGGAACAGAACTACGATGGGAGTAGTGTTGTCGGCGATTCCAGTATCACCGCGAACAATGGACGCTATGACTTCCTCATCACTCCCACCGATATGGATATGCAGATGCACATGTTTGGTATCATGTATGCGCCCACCGATAAGCTCACGCTCATGGGAATGCTCAACTTGGTGGAGAGCTCTATGAACCACCGTCGGGCCGATGGTCTCAACTTTAAGACCGAGTCCTCGGGCTTCGGTGACTCCTCTTTCGGAGGGCTCTACCGCTTCTTCGAGCGCGACTCGCAACAAGCTCACTTCGGCCTCTCGGTTCTCTTTCCCACCGCAGACATCGACAACAGAGACGACACCCCGCTTGGCTTTGCCCAGCTGCCCTATCCTATGCAATTGGGTTCTGGGAGCTGGGGACTGGCCCCCTCTCTCACTTGGCTTGGTCACTCGGGCTCTTGGTCATGGGGAAGCCAGGTGAGTGCCAAGTTCTATCTGAATGACAACGACAACGACTACCGCCTCGGCAACCGTTATGAAGCCACTGCTTGGGGAGCCCATCGCTGGTCCAGCTGGCTCTCAACTTCCTTGAGGGTCAACTTCAGCCATTGGGAAAATATCAATGGTGCCGATCCGAGCATTCGAACCACGGTCCCCATGGGTGGGCGAGCGGGTGATCCTCTCATTCCCACTGCTGACCCTGATCTTCGGGGCGGCTCTCGCATTGATGTCTCGGCAGGAGCCAATATCCAGATACCCCATACCGGAGCGCGCCTCGCCCTTGAGGTGGGAGCACCTGTGTATCAAGACCTCGACGGTCCCCAACTCGGTGTCGAATGGTTCATGACTGCAGGCATCCAATACGCGTTCTAACAAGGCGCTCCTTTCGCCAAAACTATGGTAGCCGGCGGCATCAGTGACCGGGCTGGCACGTTGGGAAAACTTCGCCCCGTGCCAGTCCTAAACTGCTAAACTGCTAAACTGCTGAACTGCTGAACTGAGAGAGCCTTGGTGACCGCTTAGACGTGCTTGGCAGAATCTTCACTTGGAGATTCAACGAGCGTCGCCTCCAGGTCCTTCCTGAGAGGGGGTATCGTTCTAACGATAGCGAAGAGCTTTGCTAGTCTGGCGACGGCGGAGCAGAGTCGCGGCAGAATTGCTCCACCAATTGTAAAAACTCGCAACCTGCTTCTGTGACCACTCGATGTCCACAATCGACTTCTTGGTGTTGACCCTCCTCTAACAGAGGAAGTGCTTCGCGAGCGAGCGAAGTGAACTTCTCATCCTGGGTGCCTGTTATCCAGAGCACAGGGCAAGCAATGGCACCTAGGCGTCCGCGTAGATTCTCTTGCTTTCCAAGCGACCACTCCATGAACGACCTCGCAAGAGCCCGGCGTCGGTTGATCAGCTTCATGCGAGGATCGGGTTCGGCAGGAGCCCCGCCCTGCAGCACCTTTTGAGCGTCCCAGAGGCGCAAGAATTGCGACCAATCGGAAGTGAGTGCACGACCTGCCCACTCGGCGTCACTCGCCATTCGTTGTAATCGTTCCTCTTCGCTTTGAAGGCCGGGATGAGCGGAAACAATGACCGCTTTTTGCCAGAGGTCAGGCGCGTCCAAAAGAGCATGCAACGCCAATCGCCCGCCCATCGAGTAGCCGACGAGAACATTCTCACCTTCGCCTGCAGCCCTGACTTCGGCATTGAACACCGCCGCCCAATCAGCCAATCCCCGGCCCTCGCATTCTAGGAAGCGCCAGAGTTCCACCGCTCGACAAGATTGTCCGTGCGCGGCCATTCCTCGCGAAAATTCATCCCAGTCTCCCGCCTGCCCCAT
>CAZGXV010000124.1:0-3926 GCA_964529725.1 uncultured Roseibacillus sp. | reverse complement strand
TCCCATCCGTCCTAGCCATCTTGGCCCCGTTTTTCCAAAGTATTTCCTAGCTTGAACACCTTTGGGGGATTCTGCTCTTTGCCCGTCAGGCCCTCAGCTAATCCAATTTGGGTCCAATATGAGGAGGACGCTTCGGCGGGTTCTTTGGGGGCTCGGGCTCTCGGAGCCGATTGACTTCGACTTCGGTCAATTGGTGACGGTGGCGATCCCAACCCTCAACTTGCCAACCAGCGGGTACTTTGGCCTGGTCGGCCAATTCGCGGGCCACGAGATAGGTGTTGAAGCCGCTTGGACTGACCTTAAACAGCAAGACCGCATCCCGGTCTCGGGCGAGGACTTTGAGAATGTTGACGAACTTGTTGTTGGGTTGGGACAGTTCTTCCAGAGAGGTGCCGCCAGCTTTGCGATCAGGTATAATGTCGAGCGAGAGGCGGGCCTGCACGGGGACCTCGGCTAGGAGCACTTTTTGACCACGACTATTCCCAAAGTCAAAATCACGGAAATGGTTCATCACTTTCTCGTGGTCGAGAATGTAGCGGTCGGCTCCTTGCTGCTTGATGCGTTCGCGCAACCATTCGCGGCGATTCTTGCGGGTAATCTCGTAGTATTTTTCGGCCGGAGTATAGGGGTCGATAAAGTGGACCCGGTCATCAAGAACGAGAGCGTAGTAAATCGTAGCGTTCTTGGGGATGTCTCGGCTGTTAGGAATGGTGACCACGGTGGGAGGCTCGGCTTGCAGAACTGGGGTGTCGTCGAGCTGGGCCTCCAGTTTGGCAATCTCGTCCTGGAGTCGCGTCGTTTCCATTTGTTCGGCATCACGCTTCTCACGCGCTTTCGCTTCCAGTTTCTTGAGCTTGTCCAAGTCTGCAAGAAGGCTTTCGTCGAGTTGGGCGTTTTTCTCGAGAAGGGCCAGCTTGCGCTTTTCTTCCTCAATAGTTTCGGGGGTGGGCGGGTCCTCCTTGAGCTTTTCTTTCTGCTCTTCCTTTTTCTTCTCAAGTTCGGCGACGATATTCTTAGATTCTTCGACTTGTTCAGGAGTAGCGGGCTCAAGGTTGTCGAAGAATTCCTGCACCTTGTTGGTGACTTCGGTTTGCACCAAGATGAGCACGAGGATGAGAACCGCCACCACGTTGGTCAGGGCGTCCATGAGGGAGTCGAGGTTGACTCCTTCGTCGTTGTTCTTTCTGCGACGGGCCATGTTTACTTATCAAAAAGGGAGAGGTCGATTTCGCCGTCCTTGGGGACGGGGAGCTTACCGGTGCGAACTTCGAATTTGGTTTCGGCGTGGCCAGCAGCCCAGAGGTAGGCCTCGTTGCCAGCCCTCCGGACTAAGAAAAGAACCATGGAATCGCGGGTGCGCTTCACCTCTTCGAGAAACGCGCCGTATTGGTCGTTGTCAGGAATGGCTGCCGTGGAAATGGTGACTGGCTGCTGGTCCTCGCGGCGAATGACAATGCCAGTGGAATTACATTCCACAAAGAAGACGTTGCGGGCAGTACGAGACCCCACTCCGCCTGGCCGGATGACCACTTTCTCATTGGGTTTGGGTGGAATCTTACGCTTTTCGATCTCGGCTAACAGCTCCTGCTTTCGCTCCTCCAGGGTCGGTTGCTCGCGCTCGATTGCCGTCGTTTCCTTGCGGAGGTTCTCGAGGATTTTCTGAAGTTCGGCATCAGTCTCCTCGGGGTTCTTGGCCTTCTCGAGTTCCTCGATTTTCGCCGTCAGCGAGATGGATCGCTCCTTGAGCTTCTCGAGTTCGACGGCAGTGGATTTTTCTTTCTCAAGTCGTTCTTGGAGTTGGGTGAGCTCTTGCTGGACTTGCTCGGCCTGTTTCTTGAGCTTCTGGTTCTCCTGAGCGCGATCCAGTTCCTCTTGGGTGATGTTGTCGCGCTCGTTCTCCTTGATAATCATGTTCACGCTAATCAAGAGCGTGAGCACCCCGATGAGGCTGGCGAGAATACTCATGAAGGGAAAGAGGGAGACTCCTCCTTCCTCACTCTGACGACGGCGCGGCATGATTTAGGTTATTCGTCTTGTGCTACTTCTTGAAGAAGCCTTTTTTCTTTTTAGCTTCGTTAGGGATGCCCTCCTTGCCGAGCTCGCGCAAGGCAGAGTTGATGGCGCTGATGCCGTCCGCGATGCGACTGAAGGTTTTGTCCAGCTCGGCGTGCGATTTGAGAAAAAGTTCGCTGCTGGTGTTGTTCAGTTTGTCGGAGGCTTGGATGAGATTGTTCTCGAGGACCTCCGAAGTCCTGCGCAACTGTTGCGTGGAATCGTTGAGGTTGTTGAGGAAGGTCTCGTGCGCTCGCGAGAGAGAGCCCACGAGTTCAGGGAGACTGTCGGCTTGCTGAAGGATTTCCTCGTTACTAGAGGCCTTGCTGTCGTTGAGCTTGGGAAGCAGCTTCTCTGTGCAAACGGCGTCGATAATGGTCAGAGTTTCGTCCTCCTTCTTCATCACTGCAGCTAGTGGAAAATTAAGAAAGAGAGAAAGGATGAGCCCTAACAGGGTGGTGTCGAAGGCGGTGCCCAGACCTCCGGTGAGGTTGTTGATGGCGGTTTTGAGAGCTTCCGGATCACCGCTGGCATCGCCCATGTCGAGGGCTCCCACGGCGGTGGAGAGTCCCATCACTGTGCCGATGAAGCCGAGAATAGGGATGGCCCAGAGAAAGACTTTGAGAAGAGAATAGGAGCCTGCTGAACGGTTAGCATCGAGGTCGGATTGGGTTTCGAGGAAGGCAGCTACCTCGCCGTTATCATTTCGGATTTCGAAGAGCTCGAGAGCCTTGCGAATGCGATTGACGATGATGCTGTCGCGCAGCGTGAGCGGGGTTTGATAAATGTTGTCGATGAAGGCCCCCACATTGCCAGAGTGGATTTCCTTACCAATGGATGCGGGGAAAAGGTTGAGGATGGACGCGTGTTCCTGGCGGCGGTTTTTGCGGACTTTTAGGAAGAGAATCGCGAGGCCCCAGAAGAAGAGAAAGGTCTCCGCATAGTTAACCCAGCCCCGGTCAAGGAAGATATCGCCCACCCGAGAGCCCTTGAAGGGGAAGAGCAGGGCGAGAAAGAGAACAGTGACGGCCGCTCCAATCCCGAGGCTTTTGAGAAAGTCGGCATTGGCATGGTCTTTCTCAGCCCAACCCAAGCGCTCCGGGCGACCGGTTTTGGTCTGAGTGTTGGTGTTTTCGGCAGGTGCTTTAATGGCAAGCTTGCCGGAGCAAGCGGGACATTGCACGGTCTGGCCGTAGTGCTCGGGAGCGACATCGAGATTGGTTTGGCAGGAGGGGCAAGTGACAAGCATCGTTTCTTGTAAGTGGTAACGGTTCTGAGCTTAAAGTCTTAGCCCGGAATGAGCTTCTGGCGAGAAGTACTTTCAAAACAAGTCCTCATCGCCATAAAGGAGCGTCACACTGGGAACGTTCTCGACTGGGAGCGCTGGTCTGCGACCGGCCCCACTGCCCGATCCAATCGCACACAGAACCACCCCCCGCCGTTACTATTCTGCGCCATTCGTTTGCTCCGCTAAAGCCCCAAGACTGATGGCGCTGACGCATCAGGACCAAGCTCCCCCATCCGAAAGCCCTCTCTCCCAACGCCACCCGATTAGCCATCCTCCCTCGTCGTGAGCGAAGTCTTCGAAATGGAACCTGGTGCGATGAAAATCAGCGAGGACCAGCCGTTGAGGTAGGCATGAGGAGATGACGTGCTCAAGTGCCTTCGACATTGCGACACTTGTCCTCAATTCGCGCGGCCAGAGCGGTCACTTCACTTGGCGAGAGCTTTCGCCCGCGTCCCATTTTCGGAATTCGATTCGCGATACCTTTCGCTGTTTGCACTTCGGTCCCGAGTCCTTCCTTCACATACCACCCGGGGAAAACAACGATAGGACGGCAATCGATGTCGGTGATGCCGCTACTTTTCAGCCA
>CAZGXV010000123.1:0-3987 GCA_964529725.1 uncultured Roseibacillus sp. | reverse complement strand
TGTCGACCATCGACCACCCCGTGGACCTCGTTGCGATGGACCCAGATGCTTTGCACCAGGCCGAGCAGGAACATGCAAATCAGAACAAAGGTTCCCGAGTAACTGATCAAGGGCAGAGGAATTCCCGTGATTGGCATGAGGAGGACGCACATGCCCACGCTTTCGAAGATGTGGGCAAAAAACATCGCCACCACGCCAGAGGCCACCACTTGTCCTAGAAAATCTCGGCTGTAGAAGGCCACGAAGAGAACTTGAATCAAAAGCAACGCGAACGAAGTCAACATAAGCAACGAGCCGCGGAAGCCCTGCTCCTCGGCTATGACGGCAAAAATGTAGTCATTGTGGGCCGTGGTCCATGGGATGTATTTTTTATCGTGAATCGAGCCGCGCTCGGCCTTTGCCTTATAGCCCATCCCCTTCCAACCCGCCTGGCCAACAGCTAGCGAGACGTAGTAAGAGGCATAGGTCTCATCGGTCTTCTCCACCTTTCCTTCGCGCAAAAACTCGAGGTATTGGTCAATACGACCACTGGCCCGATCCGAGACTTCGGGCAGAATCAAATAGTAGATGAGCGGTAGCATACCCACTCCTGCGAGGATGAGCGCGGTCAAATACCGAAAGGGAATACCGCCTACGAGCAGAGTGACGAAGGCGACCGGAAGGAAGACGATAGCAGAACCCATATCCCCGTTTTTGACCACGAGAAGAAACGGCACTCCGCAGACCAAGGCCACCAGACCTAGCTTCACCAAGGGCTCTCCGAAAAAACGATGAAAACGCGGAAGCTGATCGAAGGCAGTTCCTAGGAGAATAATTCCTGCTGCCAGCACGAAAGTGGTCGGTTGGAAACTAAAGGGAATCCCGGGAATCTGGAGCTGGTGAACTGCTGGCGCGGGAGCTTCCCAAATCCCAAACATGAGCATCACCTGCAAACTCACCCCGCCCAGATACATCGGAATCGCCAGCCATTTGACCCACCGATAGTCGATGAGCGCGGTGCAAAAGTAGACCGCGCTCCCTAGCAGGATAAACATCTTTTGATTACGGGCGTAATACTCTCCCCCCTGCGGCAAATGGCGGGCCGCACTTTCGATCGAAAACACGCCAAAGACGAGGAGACCGAACATCACGATCACCAAGACCCAATTAAGGCCGAGAATTTTTCGAAGGAGGGGCGTCACAAGCTAAGTTAAAAATCTGCCCCGTCCCTGCTCCAGACACAAGCCCCACCCGTGGCAGGAATCGTCGGATGGCAAGCTCGTTGCTTCCCTGAATGTCTCGGGCGCCTCGGACACAGAGCGCCCGCTAAAACCACTTGGCCCACACCTCGGAATCGCGCCCACTCTCCTGCAACTGCTGACGCCGCCCATCCGGCAAGAGGTCCATCTCCTTCCGCTCATATCCCCGAGCCGCGAAAAACTTTGCCGCCCGATTTGTCAGGGCGAACAAGCCCTTCATGCCTGCAGCTTTGCCCTTCGCTTCCGCAGCCACAACCATGTCCGCGCCATAGCTCCGGCCCTCGTGACTCTCCTTGACGTAGAGGCAGGCCAGCTCGCCGAGGTCATGCCCCTTATAGGTGTGAACTGCGACACAGCCGATAACGTTGTCGTCGACGGTCAGCAGTAAAAAATCGTCGCGTTTAGCTGCTACTTCCTCATAGGTGCGTGGCACGAGGTGAGCCGCCCGAACAGATCGTCCCATCATCGCCAGCAGCTCGGGGATATCTTCCTCGCGAAGTGCACGCACCTCACGATAGCTATCGGTGTGAACCATGGTGCCGACCCCTTCGTTGGAAAAAATCTCCAATGTCAAAGCGCCTTGGAGATGGCCGTCTAACAAATGCACACGAGGCACCCCCATGCGACAAATCTCGGCTGCCATCACCAAAAGCTCGTCGGACTCGCCTTCGCGAATCTCGGACTCCGCAATGCTCGGCAACCGTCCGTAATCGGGAATCGCATTCAACAAGACCATGAGCTTCGCTGCCGAAAGCCCTTTCGCCAAGTCACCGACCTCTCGAGCCAGCACCCGGCTCCCCCGCCCGTCCACCATCGCGGCCTGGCCCCGGCTGAGTAAAGCATCGCACTCCGCAATGCACTCCGCAATGCACTCGCCCACGCCCAGCGGATTTTCCACCGCCTCGGCTTTGAACTCGGATTCCACGGCCCAGTTCGCGAGGTCTACCAAGTCCCCGCCAACTACCACGACCACAAGGTTCACTCCAATGCGCTGCAGTGCAATGAGATCCAAAAGGGTCTCTGCGACCGCTGACTCGGGTAAGAGATTTTCGTCAAAAACCACGACGAAAGTCTTACCTGCAAAGAGCGGCACATATTGAAGAACCTCTCGGACATCGCCTTTCATGAGCTGAATCTCTCTACATTCCCAATCCGGGTTCGCTCTCCAAAGCAGCCCGAAGTTCCGTCTGAAACGACATCAAATCCTCGCGCGTCGGTTGATAACCGGCCGTATCAGGATCCAAGGAGGGCCGCCCCATCTGATCGATCATCCAACGACCGTTCTCGCCATCGCTAAAGGTCACCCGGCCCGACACCATGGCACCAGGGGTGGCGATCTGATCCACGGTTACCGAAACGGTTCCACCACCACCGAAGGCTTCTGCGGCGGGAGCTTCACCTCCCGCCATCGCAGCCATCGCCGCTTCGTCGTCCTCGTTCTCGACCTCTGGTTCGGGCTCTTCCTCCTTTTGAATCTCCAACCCGAGGTCCAACACCACGAAGCGCATGTCCATATAGGTCACGTTCAGGGAATACTCGTCCTTGAGCTTGCGCTGCAAATCAGCGAGCTGATCTCCTTCTTCGGCCCACTGCCGCAATGAAGCCACTTGCTTCTCGTCCAGGTCTTTCGATTGAAACATCGGCTTGGGTGTAAGCTTGGAGGGCCCACCAACTCAATAACCGATTACTTCTTCTTCGCCACCCCGGTCTCATTTTGGCAAAAAAGCTTCTCCCGGGCCTTTCTCCTTCCGACAAAGTGGAAGTGGGCTTTCATGAGGTCAGGTGAAAGCCGCTGGTTTATCTCGCGCCGAGGCTATCGACATTCTTGATTCACGCAAAGTCTCCTGCCCTGAAATCGTGACACTTTCCTAGGTCTCACAAACTCAAAGAAGCGTGATCCAAGACGGGTCAAATCCAATTGTCTCAAGTGCTGAATCTCGGTCCAGAGGAGGAGGCAAGCGAAGTCCAATTGCCAAACGATTATCGGGAACTTGCTCGACAATGGTAAATTGAGAACCATGCGGTTGCCAAGTATACCGATGTTCCTTGGTCGCCTTTGAGTGACCGACAAGATTGTTATTCTTGTTCCACGACCACTCGACAGAATCAGCTTCAACAAGGTCGGTATCGTGCTCAAAAGCCGCGAGTTCGAGAAGGTCGTATGATTTTATGAGAACAACTGTGCGCAAATGCTGATATTTCGCTCTGATCGCGGCCACCCGTTCATTCCAAATCGAAATGACCATTTTGCCCACTTCGTTGGGGTCTTGATTTCGAGAAACGTCACTATCAAATGAGAAAGACGGAGAATTTCGACCCGAAATGAGACGCACTTTCTTAGCTTGTGCAGGTGACTTTGCTTTGACGGTCTTTGCGCTCCAGGCAGTCTGTTCGAGAAGAACATCATCGAGTCCGACATTAGACGGCTTCCATCTTCCGTAAATGCATCTCGCGAAAATCTCTTCCCAATCAGTCCCCTCAAGTCGCGGAGTTTGACGGGTAACGAGGAGATAAGTGATTTCGCGACCCAAGTTGAGAGAAAAATCTGAAGGAAACTCGTTGAGAGGAAAGGGCGGCTCGTACTTTTCAACGGTTCTAAGCTTTGGCCTTTTCATTGTATGAGCTTAAAGGTTCGCAGAGAAACATCTCGTTAGAAGTCGAAAAGTCTGCATTTGCTCCTGAATACCCGAGGTTTGCAAAAAGTTCAGAAAGCACGGATTCAGCGACATTGATAGGCAGACTGTTCCCT
>CAZGXV010000122.1:0-4602 GCA_964529725.1 uncultured Roseibacillus sp. | reverse complement strand
CCCCCTTTTGGGTGCCGTAATTCCCCTCAGATTGCAACCCCCCAAATTACAAAACATCCCCCCAAAACTATAAAAAGCGACTCTTGGTTTCCCCTGACCGGAGTCGCTTTTTCATTTTCCATCGCGCCTGTTCATGTTCAAACCTCTCGCAACATGACGAGCGCCGAAATCCGACAGTCCTTTCTCGATTTCTTTCAAGAGAAGCAGCACACCATCGTGCCCTCCGCCTCCTTGCTGCCCCAGTCCCCCGGGCTTCTCTTCACCAACGCCGGCATGAACCAGTTCGTGCCTTACTTCCTCGGTGAACAAGCCGCCCCCTACTCCCCTCCACGTGCCGCTGATACGCAGAAGTGCATCCGTGCTGGCGGCAAGCACAACGACTTGGAGGACGTCGGCTACGACACCTATCACCACACCCTCTTCGAGA
Source organism: uncultured Roseibacillus sp. (assembly GCA_964529725.1). GTDB lineage: Bacteria > Verrucomicrobiota > Verrucomicrobiia > Verrucomicrobiales > Akkermansiaceae > Roseibacillus. The sequence goes on along the minus strand of CAZGXV010000122.1, from coordinate 4,175 downwards.
TGCTCGGCAACTGGTCCTTCGGCGACTACTTTAAAGCCGAGGCCATCGACTGGGCCTGGGAACTCCTCGTCGAGCGCTGGGACTTTCCCGCTGAACGTCTCTACGCCACTGTCTACTCTCCCAGCGAAGGCGACCCCTCTCACTTTGACCAAGAGGCCTATGACTTTTGGAAAGCAAAGTTCGAATCCAAAGGCCTCGACCCCGCCATCCACATCGTCAACGGCAACGTCAAAGACAACTTCTGGATGATGGGCGACACTGGTCCTTGCGGACCCTGCTCCGAACTCCATGTCGATATGACCCCCAAGGGCGACACCAAGGGGAGCTTGGTCAATGCTGACAGCGACCTTTGCATCGAAATTTGGAATCTCGTTTTCATCCAATACAATGCCGAGGCCGATGGCTCCTTTCGCGACCTCCCTGCCAAGCATGTCGATACCGGCATGGGCTTTGAGCGCGTGGTGTCCATCATGCAGAACACGAAAGGCTTCACCGATTTTTCGAACAAGCCGACGAACTACAACACCGACACCTTCGCCCCCCTCTTCCGCAAACTCGAAGAACTCAGCGGCGAAAAATACCTCGATACCTACCCAAGGAGCACAGGCGTCCCGCCTGTGAACCCCAGCGCTCCAACGAAGGAAAACGCCAACGAAAACCCTCCCGCCTCCACGACTGAACTCGAAGAAGCCATCGCCTTCCGGGTCATCGCCGACCACATCCGCACCTTGTCTCTCTCCATCGCCGATGGCATCCTCCCTGGCAACACTGGCCGCAACTATGTCTTGCGTCGTATCCTCCGCCGCGCCGTCAAATACGGCCGCACCCTCGGCTTCTCGGGCGACAAAACCTTCCTTGCTGACCTCGTTGACACTCTCGCCGAGCAACTCGGTGGCGTTTTTCCAGAACTCGAGGCGAAGGCTGACTCCGTCAAAGCCACCCTCCAGCGAGAGGAAGATAGTTTCAACCAAACGCTCGACCGCGGCCTTAAGCTGTTCAACGACGTCGTCAGTGAACTGGACTTCCAGTCCAGTCCCACCAACCCTGAGACACTGGACAAGATGTCCAGTTCACAAACCTTCCCTCCCGCCGAAGCCTTCAAGCTTTACGACACCTACGGCTTCCCGACCGATCTCACTGCCCTCCTTTGCCGCGAACGCGGACTGACCCTCGACGAAGCAGCGGTCGAAGCTCTCATGGAAGAGCAACGCAACCGCGCTCGCTCGGCCCAAAAATCCGAAACCGTCGCCGCCCTCGACCTCAAGTCCGAAGCCACTACCACATTCATCGGCTTCGACTCCGACGAATGCGAAGCCACCATTCTTGAGCTCCACCCCACCGACGACAAGCTCATCGTCATCACCGACCGGACTCCCTTCTTCGCCGAGATGGGCGGCCAGCAAGGTGACGAAGGCGAGATGCTGCACGAAGGCAGCGATGCCGAGTACCTCGTCTCTGGCACCCAACAGATCGGGAGTGCTCGCGGCCATCTCGTGCCCCCCCAAGCGCAGCTCCAAGTCGGCGACAAAGTCACTCTCCGCATCTTCGCCGACCGCCGTCGCCCCATCGAAGCCCACCACACCGCGACCCACCTTCTCCATTGGGCTCTTCACGAGGTGGTCTCCGAAGATGCCACTCAGCAGGGCTCCCTCGTTACCCCCGACCGACTCCGTTTTGACTTTACCTCCAGTGCCTTGTCAGCCGAGCAACTGAGTCAGATTGAGGAAAAGGTCAACCAAGCCATTGCCGACGCCCAGCCTGTCTCTTGGAAAGAAGTTCCCCACGCCGACATCAAAGGCCGCGAAGACATCATGCAGTTCTTTGGCGACAAATATGGAGACCTCGTGCGGGTGGTCCAAATTGGGGGCCAGCCCCAGGCTCTCGATGGCTACTCGATGGAACTCTGCGGCGGCACCCACTCCCGCAACACCAGCGAACTCGGCCAATTCATCATCAAGAAGGAAGAAGCCATTGCCTCCGGCGTCCGCCGCATCGAAGCCGCCGTCGGAAAAGCCGCCGAAGCCTACACCGCCGAACAAATCGAATCACTCAAAGAAGAAATCGCCCAAGCCAACGCCAAACTGAGCAAGGCCAACGAAGCCCTCAAAGCTCTCGACGAAGCTCCGGTCAGCGAAGTCAACGTTCCCGCCAACCAATCCCTGCCGCTTCTACGCGCCACCCTCGCTTCCACCAAAGCAGCCGCCGTCGAAGCCGAAAAATCCCTCAAAAAGGCCCAGACTGCCGGAGCCGCCCGCGCTGCCGATGCCTTCTTAGCCGAACTCGCGGAAAACGGCGGTCTCTCTGGCAACGTGGTCCATGCTCTCGAGGGTCCTGCCAATTTGCTGCAGGAGCTTATGAATGGGCTGAAGAAACTGCACTTCACGAAAGCCTCTTTCTTCATCGTCGATGACGGCAGCAAGCTCCACCTCGGTTCCCTCTGTGGCCAGGATGCTCACGACGCTGGATTGGGAGCGGGCAACCTCATCAAAGACCTTGCTCCTATCGCTGGAGGCAAAGGAGGCGGTAAGCCTGACATGGCCCGCGGCGCTGCTCCCGGTCGCGACCAGAAGGATGAAATCCTCCAAGCTGCCCGCAAGGCTCTCGCTTAGCCAATTTCCCAGATGCAACTCATCGAAGATCCTCCTGCCGATGGCCCCGCCAATATGCAACGGGACTTGGACTTGTTAGCAGGACTTGAAGGAGCACTCGTGCTGCGCTTCTACTCGTGGTCTGGTAACTGGGCTAGCTACGGCTACTTCCAAACGGAGAGCGATGCCCGCGCCCACTTCCCCGGGCAAAACCTCCAGTTCGTCAAGCGGCCAACCGGGGGCGGCATTGTCGATCATCGCGAAGACCTCACCTACACGCTCCTCATTCCCAAGTCCCATCCACTCGCGCAAGAGAGCCGGGCCGGATGCTACCGCCGCATCCATGGCCTCATCCAAAGAGGCCTAGCCGCACAAGGCATCTCGAGTTGCATCTTGGAGCAGGAGCAGGGAGACAGTCCCGCCTGCTTCATCCATCCCGTCCCTGGCGACTTGGTCAATCCTTTGGGGAGGAAACTCGCAGGGGCAGCCCAACGCCGCACCCGTCATGGACTTCTCCATCAGGGGAGTCTTCTCACTCCAGGCATCGAAAGCGGTGCTCTTATTGAGGTCTTTCGAAAGGAGTGGCCCTAGCCAACTCTGTATTTGACCACTGGACAGGTCGCGAACCCGTGCCACCCTCTCATCCATACCTCATGAGCGAAATCTGCTACCTCATCACCGACAACGGGTCCTACCGTCCCGAAGCCACCTTCTCCCTTCGTAGTTTAGCCGAGCGTCTCGGCAACCGCGTCGGCGAAATGATTCACCCCGTTTCCCTCCTCCATTCTACCAAAATCTCACCTGAAAAGCTCAAGGGTATTCCCGCTGAAATTTTCGAGTCTTTTATCAAAAAGAAACGCGAGGAGGGCATCAATCGCTTCCACGTCACCCCCATGTTCTTCGGGCCCTCGGCGGCCATCCTCGAATACATGCCACAGCGGGTGGAAGACCTCCGGCCCGACTGGCCCGAGCTTGAGGTCCGCATCGCTCCCTGCGTGGTTGATATCACCGCTACCGACGACACCCGGATGGCCCAGATTCTCGTGGACCAGATTCTGGCTACCAAGAAAGAAAAGCAGTTTGAGAGTCCAGCGGTCGCAGTGGTCGACCACGGTGCCCCGCGTATTGCGGTGACCGAGGTTCGCAACCATCTCGCCGAGCAAGTGCGCGCTCTTTTGCCCGCTGACGAGTTTCCCACGGTCACCGCTTGCTCGATGGAGCGGCGCGATGGAGATGAGTACGCCTTCAACGAGCCGCTTCTAGAGAACGTCATCGGAAGCGAGGACTTTCGAAAGGAAATCATCGTCTCCATGCTCTTCGCCTCTCCCGGACGTCATGCCGGACCTGGAGGTGATGTGGCTCAAATTTGTCAGGAAGCCGCAGAGAAATTTCCTGACCTAACTTGGCAAATGACCGAGTTGGTTGCTGGCCACGATGGCATTATTGACCTCCTCGCAGAACGATTCCGCCAAGGCTTGGAATCACACCCTGTCGCTTGGGAGGGTGAAATCCCGGAATGGCAGGCACCCTGAGCCTAACAGGCATCACTCCGTCCCTAACAGAAATCCGAGAAAGTCGCGGAGCTCG
>CAZGXV010000121.1:0-4634 GCA_964529725.1 uncultured Roseibacillus sp. | reverse complement strand
ATGAGGATCAGATCATCCTGCATGAGGGCTTGTCTTTTGATGTCTTGACTCGCCTGTATCAAGACCCCGAGCAGCGGGAGAGCTTCGACTTCATTTACATCGACGGTTCCCATTACGCGAAAAATGTCTTGGAAGATGCGGTGCTGGCGTGGCCGTTATTGGACCTTGGGGGCTATCTTGCTTTCGACGACTATCATTGGAACATGCACAATAATGACTATCTCCGTCCGGGGCCGGCGATTGATGCTTTTTTGGAAATCTACGGCAACCGCTTGGAGGTGATTGCGAAGACGGGACGTGTTTTCGTCCGAAAGTACGAATCATGAACGACCCGAGTCAGGATAACCTTGCGGTTCCGAACATTTGGACAACAAAAAAAGGCCGTTTAGCCTTATTGATTTGTCCTAAGGCCGGTTGTTCGACCTTGGTCCAATTTCTCTATTATTCCCAAGCGGGAACTTTCTGGGATGCCGAAATTCATGAAGAAGAATTATCCATTGAGAAATGGCCCCAGGGTGACTGCAATTTGATTCGGCAAAAAGTACTCTCGCCAGAGACTTTGGTTGTTTCAACTGTGCGGAATCCCTACTTGCGTCTTCTCAGTGCGTTTTTCGATAAGATAGCCTCGCCAGTTTCAACGTATTTTGATTCGTCGCGAGGACCACAAGAGTACTACCGTGGGGAGCAACTGGATCCCTGGAAGGAAAAATATGGCTTTGGCCCCTGTCAGCCCAAAGAGCAGATTGCTTCCTTCGAGCGTTTTCTGGAATGCCTCTGGGATCTTTTTCAAGAATCCGAGCCCCAGACTTCCAAGTTCTGGGACGGGCACTGGCTCCCACTTTATCCAATCATTGAGGATTTGATTTCAAAACGCGGTCGCCTGGACTACCTGATTAGATGCGAAAATCTAACAATTGGTCTGCGGGAGCTTGCCTGGCAAGTGCAGCTGGAGCACGTGCCAGATTTCGAAAAGATGCCGCGCTTTAATCCGTCTAGAATGAAAAAAGCTTTTGCCGAAGAGGACTATTTTCGGAGTCCGGCTGCGCAGGAGATTGTGCAGTCTCTTTTTTGGGAAGACTTCGAAGCCTTCGAATATCCTCTCACTCCGGCGCGAATGAGGGAGGTGTTACCGCCCATCGATTTGGCTCGACTTCATCAGCGCTTGGGCGCTTAGGGATAATCATAGATGAATGGCCGGGCAGAGGATGTGCGCTAGGCTTAAGATTCGGTTTCATTGGTCATCTGATAGCTTAAGCCTTCCAAGGCGCAGCTTCCTTGAGATGGTCTGACCCAGGTGGAATAACGAGATTTTTATCAAAAAGTAAAATCTGCTGGCCCGTCGCCCAGCGTGAGGCCCGATAGAGGGTGGCAAAGGTCAGCTCGGGGGCGGTTTTTCCTTGGCCGCAGACCAGCTCACTACCGCGGCGCACATTGTCGTGCATCCAGAAGGGCAGCGACAGGTGATAGGGGTTTCTTTGCACTTCTACCTCGTGTAGCGAGGTCGCGGCCACGAGTTCGGCCACTAGGCTCGCATCGCCAGCGACCATCAGGTTCGGGTTGCTCATCGCTCCCCAGTATTCGGTTTCGAAGAGGAGGCAGGAAAAGTCAGGCGGCATTCGACTCAAAGCCAAAAAGACCTTCTCGTGGGTCTCGATATGGCGGGTGTTCCAATCGTTCTCGTGAGGAAAGAAGATAGCCTCGGGTTGATGGTGGGTGAGAATGGAAACAAGCTCGTCCGGCGTGAGGCTTTGGTTGTCTTCTCGTCCGCGATCAACTTCCCAGCCTAAGTAGGCACAAGCCTCGGCAAGTTCGAGCGCGCGTTCGGCTTGTCGCTCCGGATTACTCCCAAGGGTGATTGGGATATTGATGATTTGTCTTCCCAGTTCGCGATCGAGCCGAAGGGGCAGGAGCCCGGTGATGCATTCGTCATCAGGATGGGGAGAAAAGAGAAGGACTTTAGCTCCACTGTTTGGTTTAGAGCTACGCTTTTTCGGCGGACTGACATCTTTAGCTGCAGAAAGTTGTTCGGTGAGTCCTTGAATGAAGGAAAGGTAGGGATTCATGATTCCTCATGGGGTCGGTTTGCTGGGAGGCGGCACCCGTCGGACCCTCGGCTGTCGAGGGTCGTTAGGTGCCGGCGGAGGTGGCGATTTTCCGGGGGGAGGGCTAGGGCGAGTTGGCTGAACTTTGACCTTTTGTGGAGGAGCTGGCGCAAGCGTTGGATTGAGAGGGACTGTTTGGATCTGATAGCTGGCATCGAGTTCGGCGACGGCACCCCGGACTGCTTCGAAAAGAGTGGGGTCAGAGTAAAAGGGGCCGCTGCCACCGCCGCCGCCCGTGTGGGTTTCGATGAGAACGGGCTCGCCGCCGACCAGGATGAAGCTGGGATGCCCAGAGTCACCTTTGATGAGGTTTTTGTAGAGGCTCTCCGGAAAGTCGGGGTGTTTTTGGAAGGCAATAGACCGTCCGGAGCAACGACGAATCTGATGGATAAAAACCCGACGTTTCTGTTCGGTCACGAGCACGGGTGCCCCCACGAGAGTGTGGCCATAGTCTTCCCGAGGGGGGAGGAGACGGTAGGTCTTGATGGTGGGAGGTAAGGGGCTGTCGAGCAGAGCCACCGCAATGTCACTCCGTTTGTGGGCGGGGACTTTTTGCCCACGAAAAGAAATTTTCTGAGCGATCTTACGGGTGTGGACCTTACCTGAGCGCTCGTGAAAAGTGATCGAGGCCCCAACCTTAAGCTGATAATGGGCGGCGAGGACAATGTGCCGGGGTGTGATTGCGGTTCCTGCTTGGCGATGGCTCCACGACACTCCCGAAAAGTCAATCCGCCGCGGCCAACCTTGGTTCCATTGCGAGGGGGCTCTTCTGCGATAGCCTGCAAAGAGAGCGTTGTTGCTGAGGTCAGTCTGGAGCGCGAGGGCCCGCAAACGTTTTTCGGCATCGGTGGTAAGTTCAGTTGTCTTCAGGAGCCGGGTCGCAGGCTGGCCTAAGGTGATTGGCTCGGCCCGAGGGTTACAGGCGCTCAGGAGGCCGGCTAAGAGGAGGAGGGCAACTTGGCGAGGCATTTGGGAAGACTACTCTTGATTGCGAACTTTCGCCAGCGCTTCCACCGTTCTCTCGGTGGCACCTCGATGGGCGTCGAGAGTCTGTAGCGCTCGTTGGGAGAGTTCTTTTCGCGTGGTAGCGTCTTTTGCGAGTTTTGCGAGAGTGGTGGCAAGTTCGGCTTCGTTGGCGACAATCTTGATGCCCCCGTTGCTTTGAAGCTCGGTCGTGAGGGGTTCGAAATTATCCATCGCGGGACCGGCTACCACCGCGACTCCAGCAGCAATCGCTTCGCAGGGATTTTGACCTCCCCGGGCGGTGAGGGTTTTGCCGATGAAGGCCAACTGGGCATGTCGAGTGAAAGCGGGCATTTCGCCTGTGGAATCAACTACTAATAATTTAGTAGAAGAAGGCTCACCAAACGTCTCCCCGGTTGAGCGTAGGGTGACTTGGAAGCCCGCAGCTATCAGTTCCCGAGTAATTTCATCACGACGTTCCATGTGGCGCGGAATAATAATGATGCGGGAACCTTCCACCTGAGCGGCAGCTTTCGCAAAAAGAAGCTCTTCTCCGGGATGGGTGGAAAGTGCCATTAAGACGATCCCTTGACCCAAGGATTCGAGAAGCTGGGCAGGCTCGAAGTCGCTGGAGGACGGAGTTTTTAACACTGGATCGAATTTAACCGACCCCACTGTGTGCAGAGCTTCCTCGCGAATACCAATCGCCATCAAGCGTTCCTGATCACCATTGGTTTGTACGCCGACCCAAGTGAGCTGGCGATACATCTTGCCGAGAAGGGGGCGGAGCTTCCTTAGGCGTCGACCGGATCGCTGCGAAAGGCGGGCGTTGGCAAGGGTGACGGGCACGCCATGCTTTGCGGCCACGTGCATCAGATTAGGCCAGACCTCGTGCTCAATGAGCACGATGAGAGAGGGTTGATAGGTGCGAAAGAATTCATTGAGAAAAGGAGGCGCATCTAAAGGCGCATACATCACCTCGGTGCGGGGCGGGGGAGACTTCCGGGCGAGGTCGAACCCAGTCGATGTCCCCATCGCGAGGAGAAAGCGCTCCTCGGGATGCTTCTCGCTCCAGAGAGTGATGAGCTTGCGGGCGATGTTGCCTTCTCCAACACTCACCGCGTGCACGTAGATAGGACGACGGTTCCGACCGGTCGCCGGAGGGCTATCAGCATCATAGCGAGCGAGCTTCTCCAACAGCCGCGAGGAAAGGCCGCCCCGCTTATGGGTTTTCCAGAGCCAGAAGGGAGCTGCCAGCAAAGCAAGGAGTGGCAAAAGAAGATTGGAGAGAAGGCGAAACACGATTGTGAGAGCGAGTTTGGCAGTGAATCCGCAAACCAGTCCAGCTCCTAGCAAGCCAGATTGAGAGCGGCGCGGTTGTCGTGAAACTCGACAAATGAAATCGAAATCTACTGAAAATCAGAGCTTTGGGAAGGCGTGGAACTCCTGCCGCAATCCGTTCCTCAACCACCTGCGAATTAAAGTCAGAAATTACTTCGAAAGTGATTGACGTGTCGCATTGGTCTGACTAGGTTCCCGCCCCGCCGCGAGATGTGGCCCACGAGAAAC
>CAZGXV010000120.1:0-4686 GCA_964529725.1 uncultured Roseibacillus sp. | reverse complement strand
CCAAAAACCGAGGCAAGGGTGTTGTGTTGATAAATTCGAAAGGAATCACCGACGAGAGCAGCAGTGTCACCCGAACCCGCTGCCAGGGTGAGGGTGTTGGAAGAATTGGAAACGATGTCGTAGATCTGCCCCTCCATCTCTCCGTCGGTCATGAGGATGAAATGAGGTCCATTGCTACCTGCGAACTCGTCGTTGCTCCAAGTAGAGTCACTAGCGGTGATCGAGTCAGTTGCGCCACTGGTGACCTCGCCGGTGGACATCCTGGCCTGCGCCAGCGCATGATTGACGAAGGTGTTGCTGGGTTCGGTTGCCGAAGTTGCAGCCGACGCCCTCAACTTGACATACCCTACTGGTGAGGAAAACACGACCTGTCCTTGCAAAGACGCCAGTGGAGACAAGCCAACAATGAGCAGACAAGCTTTTCTAAGCAGTCCTTGAGACCAGTCGCTAGGCCAAGAATTTTTCGAGAACATCAGGACATTTAATCGGGCGTCGGATTCCGACACAACGCCAAAATTCACCAGAAAACCTAACAACTCCTTCATTCTGAGCACCTGAAGGCTGAAAATTGTTCAAACGAACTGTTTTCGCTTGCCACGATTACGTTCTCGAGGGGAAGCTCTTTCGTGCCCTCCTCCTACCATGACTTCCTCTTGTCCCTGCAGCAGGGTTGGCTTGCGGAAGACCTCCCCTCCCTTCCGAGCGAGATCGAGCTGCAGTCCCTCTTCTTTGCAGGGCACTTCGGACGCTCGTTCGTGACCAGTGAGGGTCGGCAGGTCGAGATGCGGCAGTTTGGCGAGTGGAATCATGGTCCCGGGCCCGACTTTCTGAATTGCTCGGTCACGATTGACGGACGCTCCTATCACGGTCCTATCGAACTCGATACCCGCCCTCAAGACTGGGAAGCCCATGGCCATGCCACCAACCCCGCTTTCGAGGAAGTGATCCTCCACCTTTCTGTTGTGCCCGCCAACCGGACGACCTTCATCCGCACTCTGGATCATCGCGAAGTCCCGCAGGTTCTGATCCCGAGGGAGCGCCTCGAAATCATCCTTCCACCTCCACTCCAGCAGGCCCCAGTCACTCTTGGTCGTTGCTCCTTCCCTCTCTCGCAGATGAGGCTCTCCCGCGTGGAGGATCTTTTAAAAAAGGCGGCCCTTCATCGTGCAGGGGCCAAGGCAGCCCGTTTCTCCTGTGTTGCCGAGACCCACGGCTATCCGCAAGCTCTCTGGCAGGCACTCGCCAACGCCTTGGGCTACCACCAGAACCAGCTCGCGATGACCTTGTTGGCCCAGCGCGCGACCCTCGCCCAAATGCGGAATCTCTCGCCGCTGGAACGGGCTAGCTATCTCTTCGGGCTCGCTGGCTTTCTCGCACCCGACTTGCCCGACACGGCTCCACCCGAGTCCCACCAATGGCTGCGCGAACTCTGGTCCACGTGGTGGAAAAACCGACCCCATCCCGATCCACGGCCCCTCCCTTGGAAGTTTGCCGGAGTGCGCCCCACCAACCACCCTCAACGGCGGGTGGCCGCTCTCGCCACCCTGTTGACCGCATGGCCCACCTTGGAAAAACTCTCCCACCAGTCGCTCCCCGAGTTCGTGGACAAGCTCCAAACCTGCCAGGACGAATTTTGGAACCATCACTACACCCTCACTTCGGCCCGTTCCCCAAGACCGATCACTCTGTTCGGTAAACAACGGGCCCGTGACTTTCTCGCCAACACCCTGCACCCCCTGCGCTTGACCGAGGATCCTGAGCGTCATTGGCCAGACTATGCCAAACTGCCCGGAGGCACGCCCTCGGATCGGGTCCAGCGCGCGGGCTATCGTCTCTTTGGTGACCGCCCAGAGAAAACCGACTTTCTTAAGAAGGCCTGGCACCATCAGGCCCTCCTCCAAGTCTATCAGGATTTCTGCCTCAAGGACCACTCCGATTGCGAGGATTGCCCCTTCCCAGAGCAACTGCTCACTTGGTAAAACAATCCTCACCCTTCCCTACGTTTCTCAGCCCCATCTGCCTCCCTCTATCTGCCTCCCTATGCTTCACGCTCTCCTGACCCTCAATGCCCTCCCCAAGGTCGGCCCCATTCGCCTGCGCCGACTCTTGGCTAAGTTTGATTCGCCGGAAGCCATCCTCCGCCAATCACCAGCCGCGCTGCAAACGGTTTCCGGGATTGGCCCCGAAGTGGCCTCCATCATCGCTGATTGGAAGTCGCTGACCGACGCCGACGCCGAGCTTGCCTTGTGCGAACAGCACGACATCAAGATCGTCACTCCGGGGTCGACTCACTGGCCCCGTCAGCTGGCGGCTAGTCCCGATGCACCCCTGCTTCTTTATGTCAAAGGAGAGCTCACAGCTCGCGACCAAACTGCAATCGGCATCGTGGGCTCCCGCAAGTGCACCCACTATGGACGTAGTATCACACGCACCTTCGCAAGCGGTCTCGCCCATGCAGGCTACGCCATCATCTCCGGTCTCGCTCTCGGCATTGATACCGAGGCCCATCAGGCGGCCCTTGATTCCCAAGGACGCACCATCGCCGTCCTTGGTTCTGGGCTCCTTCATCTCTACCCCTCCCAAAATCGCGAGTTAGCCGAGCACATCGCCAATGGCCACGGAGCGGTGGTGAGCGAGTTCCCCCTGCGCTGCCCGCCCGACAAACAGACCTTCCCCCAGCGCAACCGAATTGTGGCCAATTGGTCCTCCGCGCTCCTAGTCACCGAATGCCCTCGCCGTTCGGGTTCTCTCATCACCGCCGGGATGGCCGCCGAAGCTGGACGTCCCGTCTACGCCGTGCCCGGACCCATCGATCGGCCCCAATCGGAAGGCTGCCACGACCTCATTCGTGAGGGCGCCAGCCTCGTCACGCAACCCGACCAAATCATCGCTGACTTCCAGGAACTCCCCCTCTTTTCCTCCCCGCCCTCGACCGAGCGCAAAAAAACTCCGGTCTCGCAAAAACCGCTGCCAGACCTCAACGAATTTGAGAGGAAGGTCTTCGCCCAGCTCTCCCTGCAAGAGAAGACCATGGACCAAATCGCCGAGGCCACCAACGAGCCCATCCACCTCATTTCGGCCACTCTCCTCGGTCTCGAGATGAAGGGCCTTGCCACACAAATAGCTGGCCAACGTTACGTCAAAACCTTTAATAGCTGACTTGTTGTGCAAGTAAACCCAATCGAACTATCATTCCCTTGCCCCGCCTGCGGAATTCGACTGACCATCCAGCAAACAGTTGCCGATGGTCCTTGCCCCCACTGCCACATCCCGATTCAAGTCGAGCTCAAAGCCAGCATCCGAGAGCCCGAAAAAAGTGGGGTGGAAGAGGTCGTCTCTCTCAAGAACACCTTCGAGCGCCGTCGCTTTCGACCCGCGACACAGCCCTCGAACACCGCATCCCAAATGAGGCACCACCCCTCCAAAATTTAGACACTTCTCGCCTTTGGCAGCAAAAAACCTTGGCAAACGGCTCATTTCGTCCGTTAGTCCCCGCCTCAGATGGCCAAAACGTTAATCATTGCCGAGAAGCCCTCGGTCGCAACCGACCTCTCCCGCGCGCTTGCCCCCAGCCTCGGAAAATTCGAGAAGAAGGGTAAGTCACGCGATTCGCAATACTTCGAAAACGAGAACGCCGCAATTACCTCTGCTGTCGGCCACCTTGTCGAACTCAAGATGCCCAAGGGGCCCAATGGCAAAAATTTGCCGTGGAAGTTCGACGTCCTCCCTGCCATCCCCAGCACCTTCGAATTGCAACCCATTGAGCAGTCCGAGGCTCGCCTCAAGCACGTCCTTTCCCTCGCCAAGAAGAAGGAATTCGACACTATCATTAATGCCTGTGATGCCGGCCGCGAGGGAGAACTGATTTTTCAATATATCATGGAAATCGGCAACATCCAGAAGACCATCAAACGTCTCTGGATGCAATCGATGACCACCAAGTCCATCCAAGATGCTTGGGAGAAACTCCGCAGCGGCGACGAGATGTCCGACCTCCGCGACGCCGCCAAGTGCCGCTCCGAGTCCGACTGGCTCGTGGGCCTTAATTCCACCCGTGCCCTCACCTGCTTCCGCTCCCGTCACGGTGGCTTCAACATCACCGCCGCTGGCCGCGTGCAAACTCCCACCCTCGCCATCCTCGCCAAACGCGAGCGCGAGATCCAAGCCTTCGTCAGCGAGCCCTACCATGAGGTTCACGCCACCTTCGACGTCAAAGCCGGCCAATACGAAGGCAAGTGGGTCGATCTTGATTTTCAAAAAACCGAGGACAAGCCCCACGGTCGCGCCGAACGCATCTGGAAGACAGAAGACGCCGACGCCATCATTGACCGCTGCAAAGACCAAACCGGAACCGTCAGCGAAGAGACCAAACCGCAGAAGCAAATCTCCCCCCAACTCTACGACCTCACCACCCTGCAGCGGGAGGCCTCCAGCCGCTTTGGGTTCTCCGCCCGCCGCACTCTGCAACTCGCCCAAGCCCTCTACGAGCGTCACAAGATGCTCACCTATCCTCGAACTGATTCCCGCTACTTGCCCGAGGACTATCTGCCCAACGTCAAGACCACCACTGAGGACATCAAGAACTCCTCCCATCCTCTTGCCGAGTGGGCTGCCGACACTCTCAAGAAAGACCAAATCCGTTTCGACAAACGCGTCTTTAATAACGCCAAAGTCTCCGATCACTTC
>CAZGXV010000119.1:0-4712 GCA_964529725.1 uncultured Roseibacillus sp. | reverse complement strand
GATCTCAAGATTGATCCATTCGAGCAAGACAACCTCGCCCCGCTGCCCGAGTTCGAAGAGGTGATGAAGAAAGTGGCACAACTGATGGAAGCAGCGTCCCAGCCTCTTCCTTAGCTGCTGAGGACATTGAAGAGCACTTTGTCCGTCCCAAGACTGCAGGTGCCGGACAAAAAAAGCCCGCCGCAAGACGCGACGGGCTCTCTGAAAAGTTCTGTCTTGAACTCGGTCAGAATTGATTAGGATTGGTTAGAAGGGCAATTCGTCAATAGGCGACGACGACTTCACTTTCATCCCAAACTCTGCGATGGCAGCTGCAACTGCTTTTTCATCAAGTTCAGTTTTTTCCGCGAAATGGAGGGCGATATCGTTATTCACGTATGCGCCAGTCACTCCGTCCATCTTTTCCAAGGCCACACGGGCCTTTTCATTCTTGATTGCTCATGTAGCACCACTGACAACCAGTGAGTAGGCCGCCTGAGGACGTGTGAGTTCTGTCTTTTCCATGGATTCGAAGCCCATGCCTTTCCCTTGGAGGGCGGCTTTCACTTTGGCTTCATCGAGGGAGGCTCCATCATTCATAATCACGGTAGCGCGCAGCCCCGAAAGAATAACAGTTTTGACTCCATCTTGACTGCTTAAGGCCGAACTGACCTTTCTAGCAGCACCTCACCCACCACCGGAAGCAGCTACCACGTAGGCAGCCACGGTGTTTTCTGCAGAAGCTTCGGTTGCAGCCTTCTTGTCACCGGCATGATGGTCGGCAAAGACAGGCGCAACGAAAAGGCCTCCTACAGCCATCATCGCGAATACGAATTTAAGTTTCATAGTAAAATGTCCATTTCTAGACACCAGAAAGCTATCACATCAATCGCCAGCCGCAACCTTTCGAAAAGCCGTGGCGAAAAAACTTTTGCAGCGATAACGAACATTTGTTTTTTCCGACTCAATCGGCACAGTCACATAAGATTTAATTCACTCACTATGAGCAACTTGCACTTCAAGGAACATCCCCCAACGACCAAGAACGAAGGTAGACTCGCGACCAGAGGGAACCCTCCCTCTCCTCTCGATGAGAATTCCGAGAAGGGAAACATCAAGAAAAGCGAACCGATCAGGAGAAACATCCTCACTAAGTCCTGAGATGATTCCTGTCTTTCCTGTCTTAATTGGCTGGTGCATCTCCCTCAAAATCTGATTTTCTTTTTGCCGTGTCTCCTGACGACTTCGTCAACTTCTCTATCGCCTTCAAGTCGATCCTTTTCGAGGGCGCTCCCTTTATTCTCTTGGGAACACTTCTCTCTGGGTTCTTAGGAGTCTATCTCCCTGCTGGAGCCATGGAAAAAATGCTGCCGAAAAACAAGGTAGCCGCGATTTTGGTCTCCGGGCTTCTGGGTCTCATTCTCCCCGTGTGTGAATGCGCGGTCGTTCCGGTAATTCGTCGCCTTGTTGCCAAGGGCCTGCCAGTGAGTTGCGCCTTCGCCTACATGCTCGCCGCTCCCATCGTCAATCCCATCACCATTTTTTCGACGTGGAACGCCTTCCCCGACTTCGAAACCTGGTCCGAGCGTAGCGAGTTTTTCACCTTCTCCCGCGTGCTGCTAGGCTACCTGTCCGCCATCGTTGTCGGTCTGATTGTCCTTCGCATCCCCATGGACAAGATTCTCAAACCCAGGGTCTTGCCCGAGGAAATTGCCTCCAACGACCACGACCATCACTGCCACGACGAAGGGTGTGATCACGAACATCACGAACATCATTCTCACCACGATCACGATCATCAGGGCGGCGAAGGTCAAAACCGGGTCGTTCTTTCCATGAGGGCCGCTCTCAAGGACTTCACCGATGTCGGCGTTTACTTCACCATCGGGGTCATCATTACCGCCCTCTTTAATGTTGGAATCGCCCCTGGTGCCGAGTGGTTGGAATCGATGGAAGGCTCCGCGTTCGGGCAAACGGCAGCCTTTATGCTCCTCGCGTTTTTGCTGAGCTTGTGCAGCACATCGGATGCCTTCATCGCTGCGACCTTAGCCCCTCCCGCGGCCGCGCGCACTGCCGCCCGACTGGGATTTCTCGTCTTTGGACCCATGATGGATGTCAAATTGCTCTTCCTTTACTCCACCATCATGAAGCCCAAGTTCATCGCTTGGCTCGCGGTCGGGCTCTTCGTCTTCATCGGCCTTGCCTCCGTAGGTTGGACGGCAGCCCTTGGTCAGTGATGAGAGTGAGCGTGCTTTGACGAGGCCAGAGAAAAACAAACCCGTGGTCGCAACAGCTAGAGAGCGGCCAGTAGGATTCCACCCAAGAGACTTCCCACGAGCACGTCCACTAAAACGTGAAACCAGAACTTCTTGGGCCGCTTTGAATCGGAATCGTTTTTGAAAAGCCTTTTTCCGGCTAAAACCAAGAACACCGCTCCCAACGCCAAGACCCCGTCCCACAGCAACAAGCCTCCACCCAGAGCGGCGACAAACAAGGTCACCCTTGGCCAAAACCAGCCTGCGACACCAGCGACTGCCACCACCAACCACCACGGCTTGTCACCTCGCCACTCCGGCCCCCCTTTCCAAATTGCCTTCATCTGGCTACGACTGGTCTCGTAGTTCACCCCCGCTACCTTTTCTCCCTTGGCAACGGCAGTGAGGAACTCCTCCACCACCACGACCGCCCGCGTCATGCCCTTCCCGCCTGCTGGGAAAAAATGAGAGCCATCCAAAATCTCCATTCGACTCTCCGGAATCAACTCATGATGCTCCTCCGCGACCCAAGCAGCGACGAGGGGATCGTCCTCGCCGTGGAGAACGAGAGCAGGCTGCGACAACTCTGTTAGAATATTTCGTAGCGGCCTTTGGTCGGCATCAGCAAAATCCCGCACGAAGGAACGCCGGAACCAATCCGACCCGGCAAGCCCGAAGTGCGGGACTACTTCTGGCAACCACATCAGGGCCACTCGCAGGAGCTCATACTTCGATTGCTCCACCAAGTAGCTTCCGCTGCCCTCTCCTTCTTGGATACCAATTGCCCCCAGGAGGCCAACACTGCGCACTCGCTCCGGATAGCGGTCTGCCATCTCTAACACCACCCCTCCTCCGTAAGACCAACCCATGACGTCCGCTTGCTCGATGCCGAGCCCATCCATCATACCCACCATCGCCTTGGCATCTGCCACGAAGGAGTAGTCCGCCACCTTTTTCTGAGAGCGGCCAAACCCCCACCGATCCGGTGCCAAGACCCAACGCTCCTCAGCCAGCTCACTGGCAAACTCATCAAAGTCTCCCCCGCCTCCTCCGGGGCTTCCGTGGGAAAGAATAACAGGCACTCCTTGGCGCTCGCCCCACTCGTGAAATACCAGCACCTCTCCCGCTAAGTTCACCTCAAGAACCCCTCCTTCTTGCAAGTCCTCGCCCTTCCAAGCCAGAAAAATACGAGAACAGAGCAACAGCAGGAGATAACCCGTGAGCCACCTCTTCCAGTGCTTGCGTAAACTCTCCTTCAGCCGGGTCACGTCCCTACTCTTCCCGTAGAGTTCAGAATTACAAGTCACCCTTCTTTGAAAAAGCCACTCCCCAGAAGCCTGTTCCCTGTTTAGAGTCCTCTCATCGACCCCGCTGAACTCAAGACCCAGCTCACTGCCAAAGCCCGCGAACTTGGATTCGCCGAGCTGCGGGTCACTCCGGCCACTCGTGCTCGGCATGCCGACGCCTATCAGGATTGGATCACGGAGGGCAAGCATGGCGATATGACTTGGCTAGAGCGAGACCCCGAACGACGCTCCGATCCCCGCATCGTTTTACCCGGCTGCCAGTCGGTGGTGGTGATGGCCTTTAATTATCACACCGGACCTCACCCATCCGCCGACTACCGCATTGCCTCTTATTCGTGGAATCGCGATTACCACGACATCATCACGCCACGCCTTCGCCAGCTCAACGAATTTCTCGAACAACACGGTGGCACCCAACGCTACTACACTGATACCGGACCGGTCTTGGAACGCGACTTTGCGACTGAAGCGGGTCTGGGGTGGAATGGAAAGTCCACTGTCCAAATTCACCGCAAGCTCGGCACTTGGTTTTTTCTCGCCGACTTCCTCACCACCTTGGCCTTACCCGCTGACCAAGCTCAGTCCAATCACTGCGGCAAGTGCACCGCCTGCATCGACGCCTGCCCTACCCAAGCGATCACCTCGCCCCACTCCATGGATGCCCGCCGGTGCATCTCCTATCTCACCATCGAGCACAAGGGTTCCATCCCGCTCGAACTCCGCCCCCTCATGGGAGACCGCATTTACGGTTGCGACGATTGCCTCGCGATTTGCCCCTGGAACCGCTTCGCGAAAGTTTCGCAAGAAACTCAACTGCATGCGCGCGAAGCGATTTTCGAGCACAACCTGCGAGACTTCCTATCCCTCACCGACCCTGAATTCCGAACGCTTTTTAGCAAATCCCCTATCAAACGTTCCAAGCGTCCACGCTTTCTCCGCAACGTCTGCATCGCCTTGGGCAATACTGGAACCGCTGACGATCTCCCCGCTTTGCAGTCCACAAAAGATGACCCCGATCCCCTCATTGCCGAGCATGCGCTGTGGGCGATTGAGCAGATTGAGAAACGAGCGGCAACCGAAGCTTCCTGACTTCTCGACCAAGGCGATCAAGCTAGCGAAAAATTCGGTGAAATGAGACCAGGATGGATTGGATGAATCAGATTTAAGAATT
>CAZGXV010000118.1:0-4719 GCA_964529725.1 uncultured Roseibacillus sp. | reverse complement strand
GCACCTGCTCTTGTCATCTCCTGCGGCCTACCTGCGCCACCCGCCTGCTCAAAGGTGGGGCCGAGACCCGTTTTATCCAGAAACTGCCCGGCAACGAGAAGCCTGAAACGACAGCAATTGAAGCTCAACTGAGCATTGAAGAACTCAAAGCCGTCCACCGTCAAACCCATCCCGCAGAGAGCGGAAAAAAGGAGACTCGAAAAATGACGATAAAAGCGTATCTTAGGGATATGACAGCGGAAGCCATCCTCTTAAAAAGCGTTCGGTATGATCGCGGCGGGAAGCCGCTCGAGGTGGTGATCCCTTATGAGGAGTTCGTCGATTTTGTAGAAAGCCACGGGCTTGATCTGACCGAAGAAGAAAAGGAAACAGTTCGCGAAGCTCAGGCGGATCGCGAGGCCGGAAGAAGCGAGAATTTCGTTTCGCTGGAAGACCTGGAGAAAGAGCTTTCGGTCTAATGCGAGCCATCATTTTTCACCGCAGAGCGGCGAAGTATCTTGGAAAAATCCCCAAAGACCGAGCAGCGCAAGTTCGGGATGCTTTGCAGGAAGTCGCGGCTTTGGATGACATCGACGCTCATCCCAACGTGAAGCAAATGAGCGGCGGCATGGCTGGGTGGACTCGATTACGGGTGTGAGCTTATCGGGCCATCCTGCAAGTGACGATTATCAAGGTGGATGAGGTCATTTACATGGACGCAATCGGCCCACGGGGTGGCGTCTACAAGGGCTAAATCGCCTCTTCCTTTAGCTGCTTAAAGCTGCTACCTGTAGAGCTAGAAAGTGGCTTATTACGCAACATCAGCCTGCGCCTTGGAAGGCGACCCCACGCCAGAAAACCGCGTCTGGGGATTTTTTGCGGACCCGAACAAATCGCGTCTACCCAATCGCCAGCAAAGCCCACAACCACTCCGGAAAAATCGCGTTACCACTACGAAACCCGTATCGGGTATTCCTTTCTGGCCAAGTAGAGACCCTATTAGGGAAGGTGGTGGCATTAACTTATTTAGGTTCGTTCGAAATAATGCAATTAATAAATGGGACCTACGCGGTTTGACTACAGGAGTTCCAGTTGGAGCTTTGCCGCGAGAAGGACCTAGAGTAAACGATCCGTGTGATTCTGGTTGCGAAACTTGTCATCGTACAAACAGAAGAGTTAGGATCGCCGACTATGGAGCTACCGGAACAGATGTTCGATCAATAATTACGCAGGCCCCGACTTTCAAATCTATTCCGGACTATAAAGATTGTTGCTATGTTGCTTGGCGATGGAGAAGGTGCTACAATCCAAACGAAAGATATCATGTCGAAGGTGGAGTTTGGTCTTACAATTTAACTCCGAGTCCTGGTGCTCCAAGTTGGCAAGGAATTGCAAAGACAATATTTGGATATTATAGATGTTCCTGTATAAGAGGAACGTGGAAATGTTCGCAAAGGGATCTACTGAGCAACACCATTGCCTAAGGAGTTGTTGATGCAAATCAACCTGAACTTGGCTGGGAGTTGAGAGTTACTGCACTGCATGTTTGTCCGCCGGAAGAATAACAGTTGGTTTATTTTTATTATAAATTGCTATAAAAGCAGCTATCATGAGTAATAATTATTCTGTACTTTTATTTTTACTGTTAGGTTTGATGATGATTTCGTGTGACAATAAAAAACACAGTAGACAAGCCATTTCAACTCAAGAAAAGTCCAATGATAAGATAGCAAGGATTACAGATTACGTAAAATGGCGAGAACTTCAATTGGCTGCTCTTGACGAGATTATTAGGATTAATAAAGGCTACGGAAATGCAATATTTGCAAGGGAGGAGGAAGCCGACTTTACTTCAGTGAGCTGGGAGGTTTTGTTGATTGAGCAGGACAGCGAGTTACAAGATTTTTGGAGTGGTGAAAAAGCGATAAAGGAAGACTTAGATGGTTGGATGGATATTCAACGACGAGCACTCTTGTTGTTAATTAAGCAAAATTTTTTTACTCAAGCTGAGATTTCGCAGGTATCTTCAACTGCAGTAGTATTGAATAGTCGAGATTTGATAAAAACCCAAAGGAATATTCTAGTGTTTCTAAATAATAGCATCACATTGCCTGCTGATTTTGGAGAAGACAATAAGCTCTCCCCGATTGAACGAAAATAAGGTCTCTGGGGGGCTCTGGGGTCAGCAACTGTCTTCTGATTTTTTATTCAAAGAACTGCTAGATAATTTCTCTAGGGTCAGTCCTTACATTTTAACATTTTGCGATTTTGAGTCATGGTTTTTGGGTGATTGTTCTCTTGATTGAGAGGGGAGGGGTGTTCTGTTAGATGGTTCGATGGCTGCACAGCTGTCGCCCGAAAAGGGGGAGGCTCAAAGCCGTCCCTGTCTCGACCGGGCCGTCCATTTGAGGGGCGGCCCCGTTCCCCATGGCGGCCTCGACCCGGCTGGCTCTGGTTTTGTTTGTTCGGATCTCTTGATTCGGAAACTGGTGATTTCTAATTCCCGATAGGGATGGCGATGGAAGCGCGTTCGATCTGTTCAACGATTTCTCCTATTGAGGGCCCCAGTTGATCGGGATTGGTATTGTGATGAGCGTTGACGGTGGCAGCAGGGTCGAGTCGATTGGTTCGGTAATTCACATACCCTGCCCCTAAGCTGGGACCAGAAGCCTCGTGCATTTCGAAATGGAGATGGGCCAGATAGCGTCCTCCGGCATTGCCAACCCTTCCAATTCGCTGGCCTCGCACCACTTGGTCATCAAGGGGGACGGAGATGCTTTCGAGATGGGAATACATCGATTGCACTAGGCGTCCGTCCGTAAGGCGGTGGGCGATGAGGAGGGTTTTTCCCCAACTGGGATCGGGTTCGCCCGCATAGATGACGAGCCCGTTGCCAATCGCAAAGACCGGGTCGCCAAGATCGGAATTCATGCCCCCGATACCATTGAGATCGTCGCCAGTGTGACGGCCTCCGCGTTTGGTATTCATCTCCCAAAAGGACTGCGCGTTGTAGGTGAACGCACCGTGTGCCGTGCCCATGGGAGAGTCGAGGCGACTGGCGAGAGGTACGCGAAAGCGGTCAATGCCGGAGAGCATCTCCAGTCGATGATCGAAGGGTGGCACAATCCATCCGCTCTGGAATTCGCGTGGTTCCCCGTCGGGTGCATCGGCGTCTTGAGCTGTGCGAAGACTACGGACCCCGGCGCGTTCAGTTTCCTTTTGTCCCCAGATGGCGTAGGCGAGAAAGGTGGCCGCCAGCAGCACGACCGCGACTGTGACCCCGTGCTTGACCTTCATCGGTTTCCAAAGTCGAGATAGATTTCGGTGCGGCGATTGGCGCGCCGGCCATCGGGATTGTCGTCACCAGTTTCTGTTTCATTAGGGCGACGGGGACGGCTTTCTCCTTCAGCTACGATTTCGATCTGGGCAGCGGTTACCCCACTTTTGATTAAAAAGCGTCGCACGCTGGCAGCCCGCTTTTCGGAAAGCGTCTTATTGTATTGGTCACTCCCGAGGGCGTCGGCGTGGCCGCTCAGGGTAAGCTTGCGATTGGGATCCGTCTTGAGGACATCGGCAACGATTGCAAGCTGGCGCTCGGTGCGGGGCGCGAGAGACTCTTCGTCGAACCCGAAGAAGATGACTAGGGTTTCTCCTCCTTGCGGATTGGGCACCAGCGGAGTGTAGTAGACATCGCCACCTGCCACGCGCGTGGCGTAGTCGGCGAGGAGGGAGTCGAGATTGATTTCAGTCACCTTCCAAGCGGACTCCTTATTGACGCGCATAAGATTGACGCCAAATTGTGCGGGCTTCTTGGCATCATCGGTGAGCACGTTGGCAAGAAAGCCAGCGGTGGTCTCGCGGTTGAACATCGCTCGCAGCGGTTTGTTCGGATTGAGGCGATATTTGCCCTCTTCAAAGAGAATGCACATCGCCGCGATCTTGGCATCGGAGACCATGGCCGTGTTGGCATAGGATTTGGCTTCCGAAAAATTTTGCGAAAGGGCGGCCTGCAGAAACTTGTCGCTAATCGTGAGGGAGTCTGCGGGAGCGGCAGGGGAGTGAGCAGGCGCGCTGGATTTCGGGTCTCCACCAGCTGGCAAAACCGGTTCGCCATCCGGGCCTTGTGCGATAGCTTGCTCAGGCAGGCGCACTTTCTCGACCGCCCACTTGCCGTTGGGCCCGCGAGTCATATCGAGAAAAAGAGGCTCGCTGCCATCCTCCCACTCGAGGGCAAAGCGCTTGCGACGATTGATTTCTAACTCACCCACCTCGCGCACTTGTTTCAATTGAAACCCGTTAGCGCCAGCCATCGCTTGCAACCGTTGGAGGGCTTCCACGGAAGCGCCAGATTCCTCGCCGCCCAGGGCCCGGTTGGCTCTCTCAAGGTTGCCGGACTCTAAAATTTTCGCAATTTGCGCAGCTGCGTCCTCGGGTCGCACCGCCTCGACTTTGACGCCGAGGTTCTCAAGGATTTCGGCGGAAGACTCGTCTACCCCCGCCTCAGAAATTCCGGCAGGAGATGGTTCCGGTGATTTTTGGTTCGACAGCGGAGTGGGAGGGACGATGGTCGTCGATTGGTCCTGGGCTCCGTAAAGGAGGTAGTAAATTCCACCGCCCGCAATCCCAAGCACGAGAAGAATGACCGCCACTAGTGGCACCCAGTTTTTCTCTTCTTCCTCATAGTTCATGTCTTCCTTTACCTCGACTTCCCGCTTCGGGCAATCCTTGAGGTGCGGGTGT
>CAZGXV010000117.1:0-4748 GCA_964529725.1 uncultured Roseibacillus sp. | reverse complement strand
AAAGCTAGCGTCGGCGACGAATGAGAGAAAAAGCACCCATCAGTCCGAGAAGGACGACCGATGGTTCGGGAATCACTCCACCCGAGAGAGAAGTGAGACCAGTAGAATCCTGAAACGAGGTGACTAGGGTATTCCGGGCGTCGGCTGTAGAATTAGGTCCAAAGGTTTGTGAGCGACCGGAAGCCCAGAGGTAGACTGTATCTCCAGATTCCATCGACCAAGTGAGAGTCCCGGCAAGAAGATCGTCATCACCGATTCCGTTTTGCTCAAGCCGAAGAGTATCGAGCTGCTCAAAGCCAAATTCGAAGTAACTCCCTTCATCAGTTGAGAAAAAGAAGCCGTCGTCGGGCGCATTATTCCCGTTGAGAACAGGAGGTCCGAACCCGCCGCCTGGTCGCCAAATACTTAAAGTACCAAAGTTGCCCGCAAAGTCATTGTCCATATTTGCAACCGTGCCAGTCAGGGCGGCATCGAGACTGAAGCTTGCCGTGCCGGGGCCATTATAAGTGTATCCTTCGATAGCGACCGAGCTGCCTCGTGCGGCGGAATTGCTATTCCCTGTGGTGGCGAAGGTGCGAATCAGAGGCACCGAAATTCCGTCGCTGCCATCGAGAATACTGAAACCGGAAGCGGAACCACGGGACTCGGTGAGCTCAGTGCTACTGGTAAAGCTACCCGGTCCGCCATCGCTGGGTGCAAAATTGAAGTTGGTAGACGTTGAGGTGAATCGACGGTCGGCTAGACTTGCCGAAGACTGCGATCCCCATGGCTCTTCGACGATTGTCACTTGCGCAGTACTGCTGGATGGGAAGACAAGAACTGCAGTGAGCAGGGGAAGGAGCATTTTCATAGTAAGGGTGGGTGACATGGAGAAGCCGACAGCGAGTGCCGTTTCTCGAACCCCTAAGTTTCTGAAAGGTCAGCAACAGTTGAGCAAGATTTTTAAAATTCGGATGGATGAGCTATGGTTTAGTATTGATTATTAGGTTCCATTAGTAGTTGGACTTAAAAGAAAGCTGCAATTGTTTGGAAATGATTCACAAAAAAGAGGTGCAAGACGAGCGAAGGGCAGAGTTGGAAGGGCGGTGGAGGGCCATTTGTTCCCCTTTGCCCGGCAGCGAGCCGTATCTCAGTCGGCGGCCTTGTCGCATTAAGGCAAAAGAAGGAGGACAGACATTCATTGATGTCTTAGCTAATCGCTTCCCGGGCAGACTCAGCCATGAGGAATGGCTACAGGTTTTCGCGGAGGGACAAGTGACGTCAAACTCGGGGGAGGAGTTGATTCGCGATCCATTCCTCAGGGTGGAGACTGGCCAGCAGTATGTGCGGCTTTTGCCCAATTGGGTGGAGCCGGAGGTGGGGACCGACCTGAAGGTGATTTATGAGGACGAAGCTCTCTTCATTATCGACAAACCAGCCCCGTTGCCGATGCACGAAGGGGGCCGCTTTTGTAAAAACACTCTCATATGGCTGATGAAGAAAGCTTGGCCCGAGTTGGACCTCCGTTATGCGCATCGTCTTGATGCCGAAACAAGTGGAGTCTTGGTCTGTGTCAAGGGGAAGAAATACAGTCATTTGGTTCAGAAAAGTTTTGAACAAGGCAGAGTCAGTAAAAGTTATTTGGCCCGGGTACGAGGCTGGCCGCAATGGGAAGAAAAGGTCGTGGAGAACCCCGTTCCTGCTGACGGACGAGAGTGGGGAAAATTGTTGGAGGCTCGCACCGAATTCCGTGTTTTGGAAAAACAAGAAGAGGGCACCGCGATTGTCGAGGCTCGTCCAGTAACGGGGAGAACCCATCAAATTCGGGTCCACCTTTGGCACGAGTTGCTTCCGATTGTGGGTGACCGGCTCTACTTACCTAACGGTGAGCGAGGAGAGGTGAAAGTAGCGGGCCTAGGCGCCGAGCCTCTGGCACTCCGTTCGTGGAAAGTGACTCTCCCTCATCCTCTAACAGGTGATGATATTTCGTTCGAAGGAGAGGCTGCTATCTAGCTTGCTGTCGCAGTGTTCTTTGTTTTTTCTTGGAATTGAATATGTTTTCAATAGTGAGATGGAAATGGGTGTTTCTTGGTCTCGATTTCTCATCTTGTTTTTCCTTAGTTGCCTCTGTCTGGTAAGTCAGGGCAGAACCTGGACTGACGCGAGTGGACGCCAATTCGAGGCCACCTTGATTAGGCAGGAAGGTGACAAGGTCTTGTTAAACATATCGGGAAGACAACGAACCTTTCAGCTGAGTCAGCTCAGTGCGATAGACCAGAGTTTTGTCAGAAGGGGGATAGAAAGGACACCGACAAAGACTCCTTCCCGGAAACCACAACAACGCAGGCAGATTCAGGCCGACGTGGGGATTAAGGTGGAACGGTTACGGGCGGAGCCGAGAAACAATCGTTGGGTCTACGGGAGCCCGAACTTTGAGTTTGTTTGCACAGAGGATTTGGGTTTTGCCGCAGTGAGGAAGTTTGCCTGGATGTTCGAGTCCGTTTGGCAGTTTTGCGAAACCTTGCCCTTTGATGTTCCCCGCCTCCGGGCTCAGGAGAAGGTGAGAATGAAGACTTATCTCATCAAGGATTATGCAAACTATATCAAAATGGGCGGGAGACCCAAAACGTTAGGAGTCTATATCCCATCTCAAGATGTTGTATTGGTTCCTTTTCTCAGTCTAGATTTAAAGAAAGCACCCGGTTGGAAAGATGGCAATAACACCTTGAGGCACGAAGTGACCCACCAATTAATGCGGGGGCAAAGCCAGCAAGCTGGTTGGTTTATCGAAGGGGTCGCGGAATACGTGGCGACTGTTCCTTATGCTCAGAATCGACTTCTAACAGACCGTCACTTGAAGTCGATAGTGGCAATGGTCTCTGCTGATGGCTGGAACCAGAGAGAAGGATACAATCTGGGACAGAGAGTGAACTTGATTCGGCTTCAGGATTTCTTGGTGCCAGACTACGCAACTTTCCAAACCCGAGAGCATGCCTATCCCTACGCGTTGATTCTTTTTACCTATTTCGCACGTCTCGATGGGCAGCGGGATGGTGCTGGTCTCGCTAAGTATGTGAGCGCTTTGCAGGATGGTGTGCTCGAGTCTGACGCCCGCAAGCATCTCCTCAATGGTCGGTCTTATGAAGAGCTGGAAAAGGATATCGCCAAAGCTTGGAACCTCCACGGTCTTCGGCTCAGTTTTCGATAGGGGGGGCTTAGTGGGCGCCACGAGATGCGTGAGACCGCTCTTAGAATAAGAAAAGCCGCAGTTTTTAAGCTGCGGCTTTTTTGCTGAGAAAGGGATCGAGTGTCCTATTCGCTCTTTGGTGCCGGAGGGATTTGGATTGGTGGCGAGACTGCCTTGGGGCGGGGTGCGGGCTTCTGGATTTCGACTAATTCGACTTCGAAGATGAGGGTCGAGTTTGGTCCCAGTTGTGCGCTGCGACGATTTTGCCCATAGCCGAGGTCAGGTTTGATGAAGAGTTTCCACTTGGAGCCGACGGGCATGGCGGTGAGCGCTTCGCGAAAGCCTGGAACGACATTGAGGGTCATGGGGACAGGCGAGCCTTCGGGGGAGGCGTCGAATTCGGTGCCGTCAATGAGAGTGCCCTTGTAATTGACGAGGAACTTGGAGCCTTCGGAACCATCGTGCTTCTCGCCTTCACCCTGCTTAAGAATCTCGTATTGCAGCCCGGAGTCAGTGATGATCACACCCTCGCGTTGCTTGTTTTCGGCCAGAAATTCCTCCGCTGCTTTCAGGTTCTCTTCGGCGAGGACTTTCTCACGCTCTTGTACCTGGTTACGCAGTCCTAACATAGCAGCGTTGAGTGCTTCTTGTCCATTGGCGGGCTCTTTGCCGTCCAGTGCATCCATAAATCCTTGGATAAATTGCTCGCGATCGATGTCCTCGGCACCCAGACCAAAGCGGCTCATTTGTTGTTTGAAGCCGTTGCCATTATTGAATCCAAAGCCGTATGAAGAGTTTGTTCGGATGGCAGCGGGGTCAGTTTCCGCCGCTGGCTCAGCAGGTTTTTCCTCCTCAGTCGCGTTCTGTGCAAGAAGCGGGGACGCTGTCAGGAGAAGGGGAAAAAGGAAGAGTGACTTTCGTTTCATAACGGCGCGCAGGCTGACAATTTCGTTCTGGGTTGTCGAGGGTGGAATTGGTGGTGGAACTAGGCTACAGGTTGCTTGATGAGCATTATAACCAAGCGCGGTGACGACGGAAAAACGGACCTTCTTTATGGAAAGCGGATTTTGAAAACGGAACTCCGCGTCGAAACTCTCGGCGCCATTGATGAGCTGAACACTGTGATTGGGCTCGCCCGTTGTCATGGTGAGGAACGGTTGGCGAAGGAGCTGGATTGGTTGCAAGACAAGCTGGTTGGTTTGATGGGGGAGCTCGCAGTGCAGCCTGCGGATTTGGAACGTTATGTGAGTGATGGTATGCCGAAGATTTCCAGCGACGATGTAGACAAGGTTGAAAAGCTGGGGCAGGCGATCGAAAAGATTGGGGTCGACTTCAAAGGTTGGGCGCGACCGGGAGCTTCGGGTTCTCTCCCGGCGGCATTTTTGGACCAAGCGCGCACGGTGGCTCGCCGGGCCGAACGCCGGGTTTTGACGCTCGCGGAAGAAGGTGGCTTGGCGGAGGTCAGCCTGTTTTTGAATCGGCTCTCGGATTACCTATGGCTATTAGCGCGTCGGGAAGAAGGGGTCGCGAGTTAATCCAGAGTCCAGAGTCCAGAATCCAGAATCCAGAATCCAGAATCCAG
>CAZGXV010000116.1:0-5030 GCA_964529725.1 uncultured Roseibacillus sp. | reverse complement strand
TTTTGCATTCTCGGGCAGATTTGTTACCCGGCTCTCACGCTTCAATGATGCCTGCTTGCCCACTTTGCACCCTCGAGGATGTTCTCGAGCACCCCACCGCTTACGAATGTCTCACTTGCGGGCATGATTGGGAGAAACAAGCGGTCGCTGAGGAAGAGGCCGAGCCTGTTGAGCGCATTGTCAAAGATGCCCATGGCAATGTCCTCCAAAACGGTGACATCGTTGCAATGGTCAAAGACCTGAAGCTCAAAGGCACTTCCAAAGTCCTCAAAAGCGGTATGAAGTCCAAGCGTATTCGTCTCGTGGATGGCGACCACGAAATCGATTGCAAGATGGACGGACTGTCCATTGCCTTGAAGGCCCAATTTGTGAAAAAGGTGCAGTAGTGGCGGCGAATTCGGTCCGCTTGGCCTTTGCTCAATTTGAACTCAAGTAGTCTTTGGCATCGCGGATATCAGCCGCCAACACCTTGCACTACCAACAACTCATCTCGCGGAAGAGATTGAGCCGAGCGTTGAGCTCGCCCTCGTCCAGAGCTTCCAAGCGACGAGTCGAAAAGTCTTCGCAAGTGT
Organism: uncultured Roseibacillus sp.; assembly: GCA_964529725.1. GTDB lineage: Bacteria > Verrucomicrobiota > Verrucomicrobiia > Verrucomicrobiales > Akkermansiaceae > Roseibacillus. The sequence goes on along the minus strand of CAZGXV010000116.1, from coordinate 4,458 downwards.
AGCTAGCGAGGACGGTGCCACGCACCACGCCATCGCGCAATTCCTCGAAGGTGAAGTCGGTCTTGCCTAAAGAAGCGAGGTAACCAGCCAAACCACCTAGGAAGGTGTCGCCTGCGCCAGTGGGATCGGCAACCTCCTCGAGAGGAAAGGCATTGCAGCGGAAGAGTCCATGATGATTCTCGGGAGGCCCGAAAAGGACGGCACCGAATTCACCGAGTTTGATAATCACATACTTGGGCCCTTTCTTGCGGAGAATTTTTCCGGCCTTAATGATGTTGCTGGTACCCGCGAACTCACGTGCTTCGCTCTCGTTAATCACGAGTAGGTCCACTTTCTTGAGAACTTCGTGGAGAGCATCATTGGCGATCTCGATCCAAAGGTCCATGGTATCAATGAGCACAAACTTGTTCTCGGCGGTGCAGGCATCAATCATCTGGCTCTGATTCTCGGGCGACATATTGGCCGCGACCACGATGGGTGCTTGGGCAGCAGTGCCGGGCACTTTCACCGCCCAATTTTCAAGCACATTGAGCGCGACGGTGTGCGTCTTGCGGTCGTTCATGCTGTTAAAGTATTCTCCTGTCCAAGTGAACGAATCGCCGTCCGAGCGTTCGAGCGAATCCTGCTGAACGCCATTGTTAGAGAGCATTTCGAGGTGTTGCTCCGGAAAGTCCTTACCTACGATCCCTACCAGATGAACAGGCTTGGCAAAAAAAGAGGCTGCCAGCGAAGCGTAGGAAGCGGAGCCACCTAGCAGATCGTTATGCTCGGCATCAGGAGTTTTGACATTGTCGATGGCTACAGTGCCACCAATCACGACAGGAAGAGTTTCGCTCATAAGGGTGCTTCCATGAAGGAATAGACCTCAAAACAAAATCAAAAAGTTTTCGGAAGGTCTTTTTTCTCAATTCCTTCGTATCATCATTGGGGGTTGGAATTTCAGTTCGTTTTGCTAATCTCTGCCGCCTGAACTATGTGCGGAATCGTAGGTTACAGCGGCACCCAGCCCGCAGCTCCCATTTTACTCAACGGATTGAAACGGCTTGAATATCGCGGATATGACTCCGCGGGCCTCGCTTTGGTTTCCTCCGAAGGCATTCGAATCGAAAAGTCGGAAGGCAAAGTCGCGAACTTGGTCAAGCAGCTGGGCGAATTTGAAAACGTGCCTTCTTTGGGAGGGGCAACCTCGGGCATTGCTCATACTCGCTGGGCGACACATGGCCCGCCGACCACGGTGAATGCTCACCCCCATGCGGCTCGTCCGGCGGGAGAGGATGGCAATCGGGTCGCGCTTGTTCACAATGGGATCATCGAGAACTACAAGGCCCTCAAGGCCCGGCTTGAGGAGAAGGGACGCGTTTTTGTCTCGGAGACCGATACCGAAGTTCTCGCCCATCTCGTCGATTCCTACTATGAAGGAGATTTGAAGGAGGCGGTGATGAGCGCGCTCAATCAGGTGGAAGGCACCTTCGGGATTGCCAGTGTCGCAGTCGATGAGCCCGGCTTGATGGTCGTGGCCCGGCGGGGAAGTCCCATTGTGATTGGCTTGGGCGAGGAGGAGACTCTCGTTGCCAGTGATGCCTCCGCTATCCTGCGCTACACCCGCCAAGTCATCTATCTGGATGATAACGATGTTGCCTGCATCCGGGGCGCGGAAGTCGATATCTGTAGTCTCGATGCCTTGCCCGTCACTCGCGAAGCCACCCAAATCGATTGGTCCGACGATGCTGCCGAAAAGGGTGGTTACGCCCACTACATGCTGAAGGAAATTTACGAGCAGCCGGAGTCCATCTGGAACACCATCCGTGGTCGCATGGATAGCGATCGAGGAAACGCGATTCTGTCGGGCTTGAGCGTCGAGCCCCGCGACTTCGCTGAGTTGCGCCGCGTGCTCTTGCTTGGTTGTGGCACCAGTCTCAATGCCGGACTGGTTGGGGAATACGCGATTGAAGATTTTGCGGGCATTCCATCGGAAGTCGAGCAAGCGGCCGAGTTCCGCTACCGCAATCCCATCGTCGGAGCTAAAGACCTCGTGCTTGCCATTTCTCAGAGTGGGGAGACCGCCGATACCTTGGCTGCAGTGCGGGAGGCAGTCGATAAGGGCGCTCTCGTTGCTGGCCTTGTCAACGTAGTAGGCTCAACCATCGCTCGCGAAACTGGGCGAGGCATTTACCTGCATGCCGGTCCGGAAATCTCGGTAGCCTCGACGAAGGCCTTCACTTCCCAAGTGAGCTGCTTGCTCATGATTGCGCTCAAGTTTGCGCGCGCTGGACGCATGTCGCGCGAGAGGGGAGTGCGATTTGTGAAGGAGATCGAAGCCATTCCCGATCAAGTGCGCGCCGTTCTCGAACAGAACGAGCACATTGCCAAAGTGGCCGCCAACTACATCCAAGCTGAGAACGCATTTTATATTGGTCGTGGTTATATGTATCCCGTCGCCTTGGAGGGGGCTCTCAAGATTAAGGAAATCAGTTACATCCATGCCGAGGCCTTTCATGCGGCCGAGTTGAAGCATGGCTCCATCGCTCTCTTAACCGAGGACGTGCCCATCATCGCGCTCGTTCCCGACGGACCTGGCAAAGACAAGACCCTGTCTAATGTGGCCGAGTGTCGAGCTCGTGGGTCTAAGGTTCTGTTAGTGGCTACTGAAGGCGATGAGGAAGTCAATGACTACGGCGACGATATCATTCGTATTCCGGCAGCTCCTCTCCATGCCGCTGTCATCCCGGCCACGGTCGCGTTGCAGCTTTTTGCCTATCACGTGGCCCGCCTCCGGGATTGCCCCATTGATCAGCCCCGCAATTTGGCGAAGAGCGTGACTGTTGAGTAGCCTGGATTTTTCCATCACGGCCTCAACGCCGGTGTCAGCGAGGCCGTGCTTTGCCAGGCAAGTCAACGACCCTCGTTTCGTTAATTGACCGAGCACGATGTAGGGCGATTCACTTCTGTTCCTGCACTTTCACTAGAACATGAAGGTGAGATTAAGTTCCAGCTGATCCCCTTGCAACTCATCGACCATCTCCTCCGGCATGGCTGGGAGTTTGGCCTTCTGGATAGCGCGCATGGTGAAGCCTTCCTGAATCGCGCCCCCGGCAATCCGGGAGTCGAACCGGAAGCCGGAGACCTGACCAGCCTGGTTGATTGAAAAGCTCACCGAGAGAACGCCCGGCAAGATGTATTCGCGACGGAGGATGCACTCCCTCTGCCAAGCGCGCTCGACCTCCTTGTTGACTTGGGCAAGGAAGCGCCCTTTGACGCTGTCTTCGACCTCGAGAGAGCTTTCGCCACGGCGCCTAATCGTTCCACTCAGTCGCGTTTGGCGAGCTTCACGATCATAGCCGCTGTTCAATCCGCGTTCCCCGGTCAATCCGCCGGCCATGCGGGCAGGTTGTGGTTGGGGCTTGGGTTCGGGGATTTCCTCTTCCGCGATCACCTCTTCCTCGGGCTCGATTTCTTCCTCCTTTTTTGGAACGGGAATACTGTCTTCCAAGGCGAGTAGCTCTGATGCCTTGGCTCGTGCCTGCTCTATCCGTTCCTCACTAGAAAGCTCGGTGGGCTCACTTGGTTCGAAGATTGGGGTTTCCGGAATTGCGGCAGTTGTTTCACTGGGTGTTTCGGCTTGTTCTTCGGAGTCTCTCTCGGCGGTGAGTTCGGTTGGCGAAAGGGGGCGCGGCTCCCCGGGCATCCCGGGCTCACCTTGTTCGTCGTTGTCAGCGAAGTCCGAGTTGGCCAGCTCGAGGTCATTTTCGCTCAGCGCTTCGCGCCCGTCTTGGCTGGGCACCTCAAGACCGTTGTCCACCGCTTCCCCATCACTGGCGGCGGCAGTGCTGCGCTCACCAAAGTAGCGGTTGGACTGGACTGCCTCACTCGTTTCTTGGCTGGGGCGGGTTTGGACAAAGCTTTTTTCGGCTGGAGCCGGTTCGGAGTCCGGTGGGCTGGCCTCGGGTTCCGCTCGCTGCTCTTGGAACGCTTCCACAAACTCGGTGGGCATGGAGACGTACTGGTCTTCGGCAATGACCTCTTCGACGAAGTCTCGGGCTGCAACGGAAAAGACTTCGAGCAGGATCGCGCCAATCCAGAGAAGGATGAGCAAGACGTGCACCGCAATCGAGACCAAGAAAGCCTTGGCCCAATCAAAGGAGCGTGGTTTGCGCATCGAGTAGGTGTTCATCGTCAGCCTCGCGTTGGCTATAACATGACCCAAGCCTCGAATTCAGCCAGAAAAAGCGTGCCGACCACCAGTCTGGCCCGCCTTCTTAGAGCCCCAGCCGGGCCGCTTGCCAGGAGGCCTCGGCGCGAGAAGAAATGGAGAGTTTTCGGTAAATGGACTTGATGTGACTGGCGACAGTGCTCTCCGCGATGGCCAGCTCGGCTGCCACTTCGCTGTTCCGCATTCCGCGCGCTACCCAAGTGAGGATTTCTTTTTCCCTCTCAGTCAGTTGACCGTCGTCAGCAGTA
>CAZGXV010000115.1:0-5202 GCA_964529725.1 uncultured Roseibacillus sp. | reverse complement strand
ACCGTAGGTTTTATAGCTGTAACCTGAATAACCAGTTTCTCGGCTCCCATCTTTGTGATGTTTTGACTACGTCCAAAGCGATGCCACTGTTTGCCAATCTTTCCTTTGTCTCTTTTGCGAAGGCTCTGTTCGTTGGCTAGGAAGTAGGAAAAAGCTTTCGGAAATTTTTTTTCAATTTGTTGAAGTGGAATTAGAGCGCAGTCCTCGTCCCTATATGGAAAAAGAATTCTCTGGTTCGAGGACAAAGAGCCGTATCGGCGATATTCATTCGGAGAAATAAAGGCCCTAGATATTTCTTTCTCGAAGGGGGAGGGACTACTTGAAATGAAAATTTTATCAGCGCTTGTTTGAAGCCCGACGAAAATATCTGAAATATTCCCCAGAGTCGTATTCGAAGTTGAATTGTGAAGTTTTTTAAGTAGTAGCTTTTCTTTCTCGGAGAGCAAATTCCAGGGTTCAGTTCCAAATTCTGATGACCGTGCATGACGGTATTCGAGGTCTTTAGCCGAAATGCTCTTGGGTTCACCTGTTTTGATGAATCTGAGTTTGTTATTTCGTTTTTTAGAAAGCGTTACTATGCAGGTATAAGTTGCGGCGTTTTGAAAAACCTTTGCAGAACCAAAATGAATGATTTCCTCAACGTTTCCAGACTTTGAAAGATGCGCTCGAATAGGTCTGCCATACTTGGCATTTAGAAATTTGTGGGGAACAATGAATCCAAGTCGACCTCTCTTGGAAAGAAGCATCGAGCTACGCTCCATAAAGCAAACGTAGATGTCGAAATTGCCTTCAGAGGCTGAGGCAAAACTCTTCTTGAAATAATCGACCTCTTCCGTAGCCCATTCTTGGAGAGTTTGAATTCTGATATAAGGCGGATTCCCGATCAGGCAGTCAAAGCCTCCTTGAGCGAAGACTTCGGAGAATGAGTTTTCCCAGTCAAAGACGTTAACGCGTTCTCTCGTTTCTTCATCCAATTCCGGTAAATCAGGCTGATCGTAGAAGTCGGGGCCGATGAGGGAGTTGCCGCATTGGATGTTGGCGGCGAGGTCGGGAAGGATGCGTTTGCGTTCGGTGAGGAAGTCGCGCTGGAGCTGTTGTTGGGTTTCGCCTTCGAGGACTTTGAGGAGGAGCGAGAGTTTGGTGACCTCTACTGCCTGGGGGTCGATGTCGACGCCATGAATGTTGTTGAGGAGAATGCGTTTGCGCTCGGGAGTGGTGAGACGGTATTCCCCGGAGGGGGCTTGATAGACTTTGGGGCTTTTTCCTGCAGTGGATTTTTTGACACGTGCGGGATCCACTTGTCGGGTCTCAGGGTCGAGGGTGTATTGGTCACGATGCCAGTCGAGGAGGTATTGGTAGGCAACGATGAGGAAGGAACCGGAGCCGCAAGCGGGGTCGAGGACTTTCAGTTTGGCAGCTTTGTTCAGGGACAAGGGCTTTGAGGGCGCTTGTTGGTCTGCGGGGTCCTTTGTGCCATTGAGGAGGCGGCCGAGGGTATTCTCGACGATGTAATCGACAATGTATTTGGGAGTGTAAAAAACGCCACCCGCTTTGCGCACTTCGGGTTTCTCTTCGATTTTGACACTGCGCCGGACCTCGCCTCCGCCCAGTTGAATGGTCTTTCCGAGAAACTGCTCATAGACTTGGCCGAGAATGTCGGCGGGAAGGACGGAGAACTCGTAGGCCGACTTAGGCGGATAGGGGGAGAGAATGATGTCCTTAAGGGGCTGGTCATCAATCTTGAGCGAAGGAGTGAGGGCATCGCGGTAGGAGGGACGGTCCTTTTCTTCCGCAAAGTGGAAGAGGCCCGAGTTGTAGCGAGCATCGGCGGCTTCGAAGAGTTTGAGGAGGCGGGTGTAGGTTCCTTTGCCCGAGGTTGCGGTCTTGAGGCGGCCATGATCTTCGGTGCCCCGGTCCTCGGCCATGCGGAGGAAGATGAGGCGGTCAATGGTGACCTGAACGGCGTAGTTGAAGTCACGAACATTGGTAAGCTGGGGATTATTCTTGGCGATGTTGCGGGCAAGAACTTCGCGCCAGAACTCGATTTCGTTGAGAAAGGCATCGTCGACTTCTTCGGTGCCTTTCTTGCGTTTGGTGTCGGCGTATTTGTCGAAGGAACCTTTGAGAACAGCCTCGCGAGAAAAGGTGGCGGCGATGTGGTCCCACTTGTCGGGATATTGCTCGAAGGTAATGTAGTCGCGCCGTGCCACGGTCGGTTTGTCACTGACGGAGGGGCGAATGCGGGTGTCGTAGATGGCGAGTTCTTCGAAGTCTGAGAGGACGCAGAGAGGGAGCTTGGCGGACCAACCATAGCGGCGCACTTGCCGGGCGGGTTCGGGGTTGTCGTGAATGTTGACGGCAGGCTTTTTGGCCTCGAGGAAAAACTTCCAAGCGGAGGGATTGGGACCGCCATTGATGGAGAAGGCATAGTCGGGAGCTTTGGTGCCACCTCTGATCTTGATTGAGGCCTCGTGAATGACATCGGTGTAAGCCGGAGCAAAACCGGACCTGTTGTTGATGTCCCATCCAAGGGCTTCCCAAAAGGGGTCAAGAAATTGATGGCGCAGGAGGGTCTCGTTGTAATCAGACGATTTGTAGTAATCGAGATTGTTGGAGAACGTTTCGCAGAGTTTTTCGACTTCAGGAGGGAGAGGCATCTTGCTTGGAGTAGTTGGCGAATTGAGAAATGCCTATCGGGAAAGAGCTTGGGAACCTTTTGGTAAAAGGGTGTTTTGCTTGTTGTTGGTGAAGAAGCGGGTGGACATTTTAGGTTCTTTTCCGGGGAGGGTAAGGAGGTGGCACTCCCTTGATAAGCTTAAAAGAGAGCGATGAGGAGTTGTGAGGAGGCTTTGTTTTTCGACGCGGAGCCGCAGAGCCGCAGAGAGAAACGCAGAGGAACGGGGTTCTGGTGTTTCTGAATTTTTTTGGATAAAGGACTTTCGTGGAAGAGGTCCTATCTCGGGGCACTAATCCTTCGAGGACTTGGGGTCGAGGGCGTCGCGGAGGCCGTCACCGAGGAAGTTGAAGGCGAAGAGGGTGACGGAGAAGAGGATGGCGGGGATGGCGAGGACGATGGGGTAGGTCTCGAGGAAGTTGGCGCCTTCTTTGATGAGGATGCCCCAAGAGGAGTTGGGGGGCTCGATGCCGAGGCCGATGAAGGAGAGGGTGGCTTCGTAGAGGATGAAGCTGGGGATGGTGAGGGTGGCGTAGATGATGACGGGGCCCAGCATGTTAGGGAGGATGTGGCGGAAGAGGATGCGGCGGTGAGGGAGGCCCAATGAGCGCGCGGCTTCCACGAATTCTTGGCGGCGGAGGGAGGCGGCGGCAGTGCGGACGATGCGGCCCATGGTGAGCCAGCCGAAGGCGGCGATGGCAAGTACGAGCGGCGCCAGGTTGGAGAAGCGAAGAACGAGGTCGGGGCTCATGTTCCAATTCGCGACCAACCATTCGGCGACCATGTCGGTGCGCGCGGCGATGAGTTCGCGGAAGAGGATGACGATGATGAGGAAGGGCATCGCGAGGAGGCCATCGACGATGCGCATCATGATGGCTTCCACTGTGCCGCCGACATAGCCAGCGATGCCGCCATAGACGATGCCGATGGTGACGGTGAGCATGGTGGAGAGGATGGCGACGAGGAGCGAGATTTGTCCGCCTTCCAAGACGCGCATCAGCATATCGCGGCCGAGCTGGTCGGTGCCGAGGAGGCTGCCGTCACCCGGTTTCGCAAACTGGTTAGAAAGGTCCTGCGCGTTGGCATCCATTCCGGTCATCCCAAGGATGGGGGTGACGATGAAGCAGGCGATGAGAATCAAAATCACCACGATGCCACCGAGCATCGCGAGCTTGTTTTTCTTGAGCCGAACAAAAGCGTCGGACCAGAGGCTGCTGCCTTTTTCGATATTAGGGGTGACCGGAGGAACGGCTGAGTGAGTGGTGGCGCTCATATTTTTGAGAGTCCAGAATCCAGAGTCCAGAATCCAGATTGTCTGAAGGGTGCGAGGATTGGCGAGTTGGAAGTCACTAGGCGGGAGAATGGGAGTTGGATGGAGGGCTTAGGCGTTGCGGAGCTTGGGGTCCATGAAGATGAGGGCAAGGTCGGAGAGCAAATTAGCGATGCCCATCAGGATGCCGTAGAAGAGAACAAGGGCGAGAACGAGGTTGTAGTCCTTGGAGGTGATGCCGGTGACAAAGTGCTGGCCCATGCCGGGGATGAGGAAGATGTTTTCGACCACAAAGGAGCCGGTGATGATGGCGGCAAAGGCGGGTCCGAGGTAGGTGACCGCGGGCATGAGGGCGGGGCGGAGGGCGTGCTTGCGGATGATTTGAAGGGCGGGAACTCCTTTCGCGCGTGCGGTGCGAATGTAGTCTTGGGAGAGCACGTCTAACATCCCGCCTCGGGTGAGACGCGCAAGGTAGGCGGCCACGCCAAAGGAAAGGGTGATGGCGGGCAAAATGATGTCAGAGGGCCGTGACCAACCGGCCACGTTGAGCCAGTCAAGGGGCTTCGCGATATTGATTTGGAAAAGGGGGCCCAGCACGAAAGCAACGACGCAGATACCAGCCATCGCGATAATCATCGCTAGGTAGTCGAGGGACTTGTTGTGGTTGAGGGCCGCGATGATTCCGAGAGGAACACCGAGGCCGACCCCAAGAAGCAGAGAGACCATCCCAAGCATGACCGAGATGGGAAAGGACTGGGCGATCATGTCGGAGACCTTGCGACCTTTCATGGAAAGAGAATCGCCGAAGTCGCCCCGAGAGAGGATGTTGCCCCAATACTTGAGGTATTGCACGGGGAGTGGCTTATCGAGGCCGTAGTAGGCTTCGAGAGCGGCCTGTTCTTCCGGAGAGGTCGCCTTGTCACTGGCGAAGGGATTACCAGGAATCGCGCGGACGGCGAAGAAGGTGAAGGTGACGAGCAGAAAGACCACCACCACAGTTTGGATCAGACGGAAGAGAATGGTTTTGAGCATGGCGGCGAGCGAAGAGAAGATCGGTGAATGAGAATTCTCTCATTCTAAGAACGTGAGGAGTTTTCTCTGGTAGCCCTTGGAAAGTCAAGGAATGGGGTAGGCATCTTGGCTGGGGCGATCAAGCTAGGGACCAAGTTTCTCTCTTTCGCCCATTCTTGGACCAAGAGGGAGAGGATAGATTGGATGTTTTGATGGAAAAACCTGAGCCACGAACTTTTGAAGGGAA
>CAZGXV010000114.1:0-5369 GCA_964529725.1 uncultured Roseibacillus sp. | reverse complement strand
CTTGGTCCAAGAATGAGCTAAAGAGAGAAACTTGGTCCCTAGCTTGGTCGCCCTGCGGTTTGGGTGGATTCCCGCAAGAGGAGGATTGACAGCACCGGGAGAAGGCCCTAATCCTTCCGCCCGCTGATAATTCAGCGCAAAAAAACAAGACGGCGGCGTGGCCAAGTGGTCTAAGGCGCGGGTTTGCAAAACCTGTATTCGGCGGTTCGAATCCGCCCGCCGCCTCTCTCTTAAATCATCCGGCCTTAAAAGTCTGTGGCCGACACTAAAGTTTTGGGAGAGATGTTTTTTGGGGGTAAATTGTTGTTAGGACGTTTGAAGAAGCCCTTCAGGTTGTGACTCTTGAGAGGAATCGACAGGGGCTACACCAAAGGGGAAAGGGGTCTACCCCAAAGTTTGGGGGCGAGACATCTTTGTCGCGAGGGAGATGCCTACGGGACGGGGACTTTGGAAAGAAGGCGGGTGATGAGGGTGTCGGTGGAGATGCTCTCGGCCTCGGCCTCATAAGAAAGGAGGATTCGGTGACGGAGCACTTCTGGCGCGAGAGTCTTCACATCTTGTGGGGTGACATAGGCCCGCCCATTCATGAAGGCGTTGGCACGGGCGGTGAGGGCGAGGTTGATCGTGGCGCGGGGAGAAGCTCCGGCGCGAATCAGGGGAACGAGACTTTGGTCGAAGGCCGCGGGAGACCGGGTCGCGTGAACGAGGTCGACGATGTATTCCCTGACGGCGGGGTCGATGTAGATTTTGTTCAAAAGGCCTCGGCTAGTGGCGAGTTGAGATGGCTCGGCGACGGGTTTGACTTGAGGGGGCTTAGCGGTGTTTGCCATCAGGTCGAGGACTTTCATCTCTTCTTCCTTACTGGGATAATCGACGAGCACCTTGAGCAAGAAGCGGTCGAGTTGAGCTTCTGGTAAGGTGTAAGTTCCTTCCTGATCGATGGGGTTCTGGGTCGCGAGCACAAGAAAGGGCTCGGGGAGAGGATAAGTGGTGTCTCCAAGGGTGACTTGGCGTTCCTGCATCGCCTCGAGGAGGGCCGCTTGCACCTTGGCAGGCGAGCGATTGACCTCATCGGCAAGAATGAGGTTGGCAAAGATAGGTCCCAGCTTGGGGTCGAACTTTTGGGCCTGTTGGTTATAGATGAGGGTGCCGAGAAGGTCAGCAGGAAGAAGGTCCGGAGTGAACTGGATACGGGAAAACTGAAGCTGGAAACAGGAGGCGAGGGTATTGACTGCGAGAGTTTTAGCCAAACCGGGAAGACCTTCCAAAAGGATGTGACCGTTGCAGAGAAGGCCGAGCAAAAGGCGGTCCACAAGCTGGTGTTGTCCGATGAGAACTCGCGCCATTTCTTCCCGCACGTCTCCAATCCAGCGGGAGGATTCGACGATTTCTGAGGAGAGTTTTTGGGTGTCAGTATTGGTGTCGGACATCGTGTTGGGAACTATCTACCGTGAATTAACGACGACGTGAACCGGGAATCGTTGAAAATTTTGACAACACCTAGAAAGAAGCCGCTCGGGAGGGAGCGGCTTTTTTGAAGGAAGGGTTTTGCGAGCTTAGTTGCGAACTCGTTCCCAAGAGCGAACGCGCTCGTTTTCGAACCAAACCGTGCTGGAACGAGTGGGAACATAGGAGATTGAGGGGCCGAATCCGAAGCCTCCGTAACGGCGATTGTAGCGCCCCAAGCCTCGTCCAAAACCGTAACTGCCATAGAAGTTGTTGCGATAGACTGGGGAAAGTCCGTTGTAGTCCCAGCGCATGGTGCGCTTGCCTTCCGCCGATCCTTCCAGACGGCGGTCAGGGCTGCCGAGCGCGAGGAAAACACCACCCGGGGACATTCCTTCTTCAATCTGACCTTGGGAGACCAGTTCCTGTTCTTTCACCGAGAGGTCATTGTAAATTTGAGGGTTTTTCTCAATACGTCCCAAGGGGGAAGAGGAGGAACAACTGGCGAGGGTGAAGACGGCGGCGAGCGCGAGGAAGGGCAGGAATAATTTCATCGTATAAAGATAGACGCAATTGCGTTTCTGAAAAGTCAGAAAAAATAATCGAAAGTGGTTGCGAAGGGAGAGAGGAAAGGAACAGTTTACAAACGAACAAACTCTAGGAAAGAAATGTCAGATGTGATCAAAGGAGACGAATTGGAGCAGGCTTTGAAGAAGTGTCCCGAGTGGGAGGTCAGTGAAGATGGGAAAGAAATTTTTCGAGCGATCGAATTCGAGGAATTCACTGAGGCTATCGACTGCGTCAATGACATTGCCGAGATGGCGGAAGAGGCTCAACACCATCCTGATTTCGATATTCGTTTCTCAAAGGTGATCCTCCGTTTGACGACTCATGACGAAGGGGGAGTGACCTCGGCTGATATCGAGATGGCAGGACGGATAGATAATCTGGTCGATTAAAAGGGCCTTCCTCTTGTCCTATTGAGCGACCGCAAACTTGCGCCCTTTTCCTTCCCGCCAAGCCTTATTGAGGGAGCCGTAGAGAGCGTTGAGGGTTGCAATCTCCTGCACGCGATACTCGACAGTCTTTGCGTGAGTAGTAGTGGGATAATTCTTTTGGACCATGTTGGCGATGTCAGCCCCAGTGACTTCGGCGACTCGGTTGGTGGCCTCGCGTGCCCGTTGGGTCAATCGCTGAGCTGCGGATGAGCTGCTGTCTTCCGCTGCAGGAGTGATTTGATAGATGCGACAAAGGGAAGTACCTACGGTGTCGATAGTCACTTCGGTGACGATGAGGCCACCATCGAGAAGGTAAGAACTCCGGGAGATAGATGCGATGCGGTCGAGGGCGACCATGAAGTGGCCATCAGGCAGAGCCAATTGCCAAAAGCGCTTGAGGTCTTCCTCATCGCTGGCGTTCTGAGTTTCCGCAGGCACTTCCTCGTTCTCTCCGTTGTCGGTGGCGGGGACTTGCGCGCTTAGAGACTGGAAAAAGAGGATGGCGATGAGGAAAAAGGGCGCAAGCTTCATGGCAGGAGGCTAGTCAATCGGTGCGATGACGTCAAAACTTCGCGAGAGAGATTGAGCCTGAGGCCAAGAGCGGGCATTTTGAACCGCGATGATGGAATACCGCCCCAATGTAGCAATTCTGCTAGTCCGCGAGGACGGGCGGCTGCTGATTTGTGAGCGGCTCAAGGTGAAAGGCGCCTGGCAGTTCCCGCAAGGTGGAGTAGACGAAGGGGAAACCTTGGAAGAAGCCCTCAAGCGGGAGGTCGAAGAAGAGATTGGGCTTTTGCCAGCCAGCTACGACATCTTGGAGATGAAGGGCGGCTACCGCTATGTCTACCCTGATACCATCAAGAAAAAGAAGCGGGGCAAGGGCTGGTTTGATGGCCAAGAGCAGACTTACTACCGCTGCCTCCTCCACGACAAAGAGGCGAAGATTAACATCGACCGCAAGCCCCGTGAGTTCCGTGATACCAAGTGGATCGAACCAAAGGACTTTAAGCTCAAATGGCTGCCAGAGTTCAAGCGAGAGGTTTATCGCAAGGTCATGAAAGACTTTTTCGGAGTCGAACTTTAAACTTCGAGCCGATTAGCCGCGCCACTTTTTGAGCACTTCCATATCTTTCCGGATGAGGGGCCAGGCCTCGCGTGCGGATTCCTTGGGATACAGCGAGTGGTCTCCCCACTCCATGTGCAAGCTGAGCGGCATGGAATCCCGGCCTTCCCGGACGAAGTCAAACATCTCTTGGCTCACAAACCCGGTATCGAGGGGGCAGCTCTTGAGCTTATCGGAACGGTCTCCACCCCAACGGGCATCCTTGACGTAAATTGACCGGATATGGTCACGGATCACTTGAGCCGAAACCTCCCATGAAAGCCCGCAATCGGTTTTGCTGTGACGGAGGTCATAAGCAACTGCAAAGTGGTCTGGATTGATGTTCTCGAAAATGAGGGCCGCGTCCCAGAGGAGAGAGCCTGCAAATCGCCCGCCAGAGTGAATCTGATAGAGCGCCTGCATGCCCAACTCGGCATTCAGGTCGGCGAGAGCCTTCGCTTGTTCGTGGAAGCGCTTGACCTCTGCCATCGGGTTGCCGTTCTTACTGTATCGATAGTAGTTGGTCCGATATTGGGTGATTCCGTTGTCGCGCAGTGTCTTGAGGTAATCACTGGTCTTGTCATCGGCCCTGATGATAGAACTGGCAGCAATGATTGTGGTCAGGCCCGCAGCCTCCAGCGTTTTCACCATAGCAGGTAGCTCCCGGGCGGCGTTCTCGGGCAAAATATGACCTTTGCTTCGGATGGTGGCTTCGAGCCCTTGTGCTCCCATCTTGGCGACTTCGTCCGCGATTTCTTCGTAGCTGAGATTTTGCACCGGCTTCTCGAAAAGAACAATGGGCCACTCTGGTTCCGCAGGGACACTGTCTTCGGCTTTCAGCAAACTCCCTGCGGCACAAGCGACTCCGGCTTGTTGAATGAATCGACGTCGATTAATCACGCCCTTAAAAGACCCTCGCAAGACAGAGTCGTCAAAGAAAAAGGAAGCGCAGTGCAGGCTTGCCAGTGGGAAAGGGAAAGGCATTCTCTAACGTCATGCCTGCCAAAGGAGCCGACGATCGATACCGCCACAAGCCTGGGAAAAAGCTCAAGCTCTCCGAGCTCAGTACGAACGAGAAAACTCTCGCTGAAGAACTGGGGAAAGAGGAATCCTTCGGCCCCTTTGATGAGCTTCGGGATGAGCTGCAGCAACTGCAGAAAATGCTCTATGCACAAGACAAGCACCGTGTGCTGGTTGTCATGCAGGCGATGGATACAGGAGGTAAGGATGGCTGCATCAAGCATGTCTTTTCCCGTGTCGATCCTCAGGGCTTGAATGTGGTTTCCTTCAAAAAACCTTCGGAGCGGGAACTCTCTCATGATTTTCTTTGGCGCATCCACCAGCACGTTCCCCAGAACGGCCATCTCACCGTTTTCAATCGCAGTCATTACGAAGATATCATCGCAGTGCGAGTGAAAGAGCTCTATCCGGAACAAGTGTGGCGTCGCCGTTATCAACACATTGTTGATTTCGAGAGAATGCTGGCAGAGGAGGGGACTACCATCGTCAAAATATTTCTCAATATCTCCAAAGACGAGCAAAAGAGCCGCTTACAGGCCCGCTTGGACAACCCTGATAAGTATTGGAAATTCAATCCCGATGATCTCAAGGATCGGGCCCGGTGGGATGAATTTCAGAAGGTCTACCAGGATGTCATCGAAAAGACCTCTACCGAGGTCGCCCCTTGGTATGTGATTCCTGCTGACCGTAAGTGGTATCGCAATCTCTGTGTCGCTCGCATCATGGTTGAGACTTTGAAAGGTCTGAACATGAGTTTTCCCGAACCGACCTGGAAACCCGGGGATGTCGTCTTGAAAGACTAG
>CAZGXV010000113.1:0-5684 GCA_964529725.1 uncultured Roseibacillus sp. | reverse complement strand
TCATGAGCTGCTGCGAGAGGCGCTCTACTTCGGAGGTGCCACCAGAAATACCAGTGATGATGAACTGCTTTCCAAGGTTCTTCGCTTGGAAGCCGGGCGCACTGAGGACCTTACCGTCAAGCACGTGCGCCATGCGGTCACGACCTGGAACGATGTCTTTCGTATACTCACGCATCGCTTCGCCACCCTTATTGGTGAGAATGATGTTCATCACGCCGGGGCGGGAAAAGTCAGGGAAGGCTTCCTTAATCTGAGAGCCTTTGACCTCCACGCGGCGCTTCACGAGGATGGGTCGGGTGACAGCAGTGGTCGCAGGCTCACCATTGTTATCGAGAACCTGCTCGCCATTTTCATCCAGAATGGGCTCGGTCAGGGCTTTGCCATCCTCATCGCGCTCCGGCTCTTGCAAAAGCTCATAACCGGGAGGGCGAGTGGCCGCTCCGGATTCGACTTGGAAAGCGAGGGAGGCATTCTCCGGGTGGACGGCGCGGAAGTTGAGAACGGCTTGCTTCTGGAGTTCCTCGCGAATTTGGTCTGCTTCTTCTTCGGTCGTGCCGGGCATTTCAATCGCGATGCGGTCATCACCTTGCGCTTGAATCGTGAGGTCCTTGGTGTCGTCGGGGTTGAGACGCTTGGAGATGACGTTGATGGCCGTCTGCTGGTCTTCGGGACGAACAGGGAGAGGCGCGCCTGTGATTTCATCTTTCTTGGGATCGATTCGGACGGTGAAGGAAGAACCACCTGCAAGGTCGATGCCGGACTTGAGCCCTTCGCTCCAAATCGCCGAGCCACAAAGCGCAACCACAATCAAAGTAGCTATGGTGCCGATGTTGCGTTTGTTCTTGTCCTTCTCCGCCGCGAAGTAGGCAAAGAGGAGGCCGAGAATAAGAAGGCCAACGAAGAAGATGATATAGGGACTCATGAGTGTTGCTTGATGAAATTGCTAGGTGCCAAGAAGGCTGGGTTACTTCTTCTCGTTCTTTTCGGATTTGTCATCCTTGGCCGAAATCGCCTTTTCGGATTTCAGTTTATTGACAACCGCGATGGAGGGCTTGTCAAAGGTGAGGAAGACGTTGTCGCCGCCAGGTTTGAGGGTGACGGTTTTTTCAGAAATCTGATGCACGGTGCCGTGGAGACCGCCGGTGGTGACCACTTTATCGCCTTTTTCCAAGGAATCGATGCGCGCCTGCAGCTCCTTGCGTTGCTTTTGCTGAGGCCGGATGAGCAAGAGATAGAACATCACCACCATGAGGATGATGGGGAGGAACTGGCTGGCGAGTGGATTGCCTCCACCGCTGGCGGCAAGGAAAAGGAGTGTAGAGAAAGTGGCTGTCATTTGGCTTTTGCAGTGTAACGGGCGGTAAAGTCTTCGCGGAAGGCGGTGTATTCGCCAGCCACAATCGCCTTTCGCGCGTCGCGAGTGAGGCGAAGGTAGAAATCAAGATTGTGGAAGGAAAGCAATCTTAAAGCGAGCATTTCGCCTGCTTTGAAGAGGTGACGGAGGTAAGCACGCGAGAATCCGGCGAGATGGGGGTGGCAATCGGGAGTCAGCGGACGGACGTCCTCGGCATACTGGGCGTTCTTAATATGGATTGGGCCGTCAGCGGTGAAGGCGAGCCCGTGGCGGGCGGATCGGGTGGGATGGACGCAATCGAACATGTCGACGCCGCGCGCGATCATCTCAAGAATCTGGGTCGGAGTTCCCAGACCCATCGCATACCGTGGTTTTTCTTTCGGTAAAAAAGGCTCGGCATGGTCGATGGCGGCAAACATTTCTTTCTCGGGTTCTCCTACCGAGACCCCGCCGATGGCGTAACCGTCGAAGTCGAGGTCAACCAAGTCCCGAGCGGAGCGTTCGCGCAGGTCGGGGTAGACGGAGCCCTGCACAATGCCAAAGTGCTGCTGGTCGGGCTTTCCGTGCTCCTCGACCCACTGTTTGCACCGTGTAGCCCAGCGACTGGTGAGGCCAGTGGATTCCTCAGCGTAGCCGCGCTCGCAGGGATAGGGCGGGCATTCGTCGAAGAGCATGGCAATGTCGCTGCCGAGGATGGACTGAATCTTCATCGAGGTCTCGGGCGTCAATTCCAGCTTGGAGCCATCGAGATGGGACCGAAAAGTGACCCCTTTTTCCGAGATTTTCCGCAGCTTGGCTAATGACCAAACCTGAAACCCTCCGGAATCTGTTAAAAGCGCGTTCGGCCAATCCGCGAACCCGTGCAGGCCGCCCAGCTTTTCGATAATCTCGGTGCCGGGACGCAGCCAGAGATGGTAGGTGTTTCCGAGGATGATTTTCGCCCCCAACTCATCCTTCAACTCTCTGGGATGAAGGGTTTTGACCGAACCTTGAGTTCCCACCGGCATGAAGACCGGAGTCTCGATTTCGGCATGGGCCGTGGTCAGGGTTCCGGCCCGGGCTTTGGATTCGGAGTCTGTGGCGGCGAGGCGAAACATCGTGCGGGGCGGGAGACTCGTTTGCAGGAGGACAATAGTCCAGATGAAAGAGAGGAATGAGCTTGATTCCGCGAGTCCCGATCACCTGCTCATCACCATGCAAGCCCATCCCCCCGCACAACTCCCGCGCAACGGAAACTGAGCGTCAAAAGACTCATCAAAAAACCTCGAAATGTGCCAAGCTCGAGCAGCGGTATCTCCTGTCCGGTCGAGTTCCGCGCATAGGTGTGGGTTTCCAAGGAAAAACTAGCGGTTTGTCTCATTTCGCCTTTAAAAAATGCTAAGCAAAACTAAATCTCTTTTTCAGTCATCGCTCATTCTTTCTCTTCTCCCGCTCCTTCTACCCACTAGCATCATTTCAACCATGAAGCGCATATTTCTCCTGCTGGCGAGCGCCCACTTCGCCTACGCCCAAACCACGGTGGTGAGTTGCTTTGATGAGCCGCATGACACTGAGCTACCGCCCATCGGGATTGTCCCCATCGCCGATTATCAAAAAGCCACTGCCGAAGTTGAGCGTTTGCAAAAGGAACTCAATGTTGCCCTCCAAAAGAAAGCAATAGCTCAGGATGTGGGAGTGGTCGTCGCCGAACAGAAAAAAGTGGTGCAGGCCCTCCGCGCTCAACTGGAGAAGGCACGGAAAAATGACCCCGGATTTCAGCAAGATGAACGCGCCAACTTGGTCCAGCGTGAGCAAGCAATGGTGGCAAAGGTCAATGCTTTGGAAAAAGAGCGAGGAGCTGCCACCGCCAAGTTTCAGAATCGCCTCGCCAATCTGCAAGCCGAGTTCGGTCGTCGAGAAGGGGAGTGGAAGAACAAACTCTTGTTTACCGAAGGCGAGCGCGACGAAGCGCTCAAGTCATTGGCAGAGGTCAAGACCCTGCGCGAGAAAGAGCGACTTGAGTGGGAGCAATCAATCGCAGATTGGCGGGAAAAAACCGAGCATGCCGTGCGGGCCGCGCAACTGAAGCAGGCGCAGGAGTCGGTCGCCCACACCGCTCGGTTGGCAGAGGAGTGGCATCTCGAGCGCCAAGCACTCCTCACCAAGCTGGCAGAAGCGAGCCAACAGCGAGCAGAAGAGAAAAAAGCTTGGGAGGATGCGGTGGCCGAGTGGCGCAAGCAAACCGAGGAAGCTGTCAGGACCGCCAATGCACGTGAGGCGCAGAACGCAGTGGCCACCACCGCTCGCTTGGCAGCGGAATGGCAGGCTGAGCGAGAAGAACTCACCGGACGTTTAGTTGAGTTGAACCGCCAGCGTGCTGAAGAAGCAGAGGTTTGGGAGCAGTCGGTTGCTCAGTGGCAAGAGCGCGCCAAGCAGGCGGTCCGGACCGCGAGCGTCAAAGAGGCTCAGGAAGCGGTCGCCAACACCGCTCGCCTGGCAGAAGAGTGGCAAACGGAACGCGCGAGTTTGGAAGCGCAAGTCGAGGAGATGTCCACCAAGCTTGCCAAATTAGAAGGCCAGTTGGGAGTGCAAGGATTCGAGGACCAGCAGGCGGAAGTATTGCGCTTAGGCTTGGCGCAAAAGTCTCGAGCACTGGAAGACCTCGGGGCGGATGCCGCCCGCTTGGCGACAGCTTGGAAGAAAGAGCGTGAGGAAGCCCGACGTGATTTGGATGCCATGCGGGACCTCTACAAATCGACTTTGACAGATGTCAAAAGCAGGGACCAGCGGGTGAGTCAATTGGATGCTCAACTAGCTGATAAAGATGTCGCCCTAGAAGCCCTCGCCAAAGAAGCGACCCGACTTTCCGGTAATTGGAAAGAGCAGCGAGGCGGTCTGCAAAAGAAGATCGCAGCACTTGAGAAGAAGCTATCCGCTTGCCAAAAGCAGCTCCAGCAGAAAGCCAAACAGGGTGACAGCGGAGCGCGGTCCAGACTTGCCGAGCAGCTTGCAGTAGCTTCTGATTTGCAAAGTAAGTTAGCTCTCGCCAAAAAGCGGGAAGGTACTTTGAAGTCGAGCCTCATGACCCTTCGTGACGAGGTCGGCAAATGCAAAAAGGAGGTTCTGAATTTTCAAAGTCAGAAAGAGAAAGATGCTCAAGCTTTGGCCGTTCTTCGCGCCGAGTTGGAGGAAATGAAGGAGAACTATGAGGTGGTGGAGAGAGAACTAGCCGCCACTACCAAGGCTCTTGCAAGCAGCCGCTCGCAACGAAAAAATCTGCAGCTCAAGTTCGATGAAGTGAACGCCCAACTCGTGCAAGCTCAAGAGCAATTGAAGGCCGCACGACAGCAGGCGGAAGCTAACAAGAAGGCTAAGGTCGAGGCCGCGGAGAAGGCCGCACAGGTAAAGAATCTTGAAAATCAGTTAGGGAGATTGGCCGTCGCCCAACAGGAATTAGAAGGAACTCTCATCACCACTTTGGGTGACTTCGAGCAACTGCAAACTTCTTACGTGAAGTTGCAGCAAGAAGCCGCTGGTGGAGGCGAAGTGGCCCAAAAAGCGATTGCCGCTCGCGAAACTGCCGAGAGAGAACTGCGTAAGCTCCAGCAGAAAATGCAGGGCGAAGAAGCTAAGCTGAGGAAAGCTCGAGAACGAGTCCAAGAAGTAGAGGAAAAGCACAAAGCGGTGGAGGCCGACGCCAAGGCTGCGGAAGAAGCAGGAAAGGCGGCCTTGGGAAAGTGTGAAGCCGAGTTGCAACAAGCCCGTCGCGAGATGGGGCAATTGCAGCTCGGGAAAGAGCAATTGGTGAAAGAGACCGAGGCCCTCCGCAAGCGCTTCGTGCAGATTGAGCCCGTGCGTTACCAATTGGCTTCCGCAAACGTCGTGGCCCAGCAACAACGGGTCCTCGCGGAGGTGAAGCAAGTGTTAGAAGTCTATCCGGACGCGAATTTTTCTATCAAAGGACACACCTGTAATATTGGCAGTGAGGAAGCGAATCTCAAGCTCAGCGAAGACCGGGCCCTCGTGTTGCGCGACTTTCTCGTAGCAAATGGAATCGAAGAAAAACGCTTCACCCTCGTCGAGGGCTGTGGTGATACCGAGCCGCAGGCCAGCAACGAAAACGACGAGGGTCGTCAGCAAAACCGCCGCGTCGAAATCGAAGTGATTCGCTAACCCTTTGGGTGTTTTGAATTGTTTGGAGAACGGGTGCCTCGCTTCGCGAAGGAGGAGTGGAGAGAGGAAGTTGGCAATTTTGGCAAACCAGAGACATTCATGATTTGGTGTTTACATGGCGCAATGGGGCAGGCGGGAGACTGGGATGAATTTTCGCGAGGAATGGCCGCGCACGGAC
>CAZGXV010000112.1:0-6506 GCA_964529725.1 uncultured Roseibacillus sp. | reverse complement strand
TTCATGAGGTCAGGTGAAAGCCGCTGGTTTATCTCGCGCCGAGGCTATCGATTGTCTGAAAAATTGCAGAAATCATTGCGTAGGCCATGGTGCCTACCAAAGCCGCCATCAAGAGCAAGACCGCTGGCATCACCATTGCCATCACTTTCTGCAAGGCACCGTCGAGTTCTTTGTCGTAACGCTCGGCAGCCCTTCGCAAGGCGAGGTCGATCTTACCAGTTTGCTCGCCCACGGCCACCATATCGATGAGCAAGGGCGGAAAGGTCTCCGAACGGACCATGGCCGAGGACAGCGAGCGGCCATCACCGACCATCTCGATCATCTCGTCCATATTCTCCCGGAGATGGATATTCTGAGCCGCATCGCGGGTGAGTTCTAGCGACCTCAGCAACGGCAAACCATTGCCCACCAAGTTCGCCATCGTCTCCAAGAATTGCACGTAGAACCGGCCTCGGATGACGTTGCCATAGAGCGGGAGTTTCAGCTTAATCCGGTCCCAGGCCGGTTTGTTGCGCTCGGCATCCTTCCAAGCTTTGAAGAAAATTGCCGCAGCCACGATGATGAGCAATCCCACCAACCACCAGGCTCGCAGAAAGTCACTCGCACTAATCATGACCCGAATACCCAGCGGCATTTCCGAACCCGGGGCACCCTTCAAGAGCCCGGTCAGCTGCGGTATCAATTTGGTGACAAAAATCACCGAGACCGCCACCCCTGAGAAGACCAAAAAGGCAGGATAAATGAGGGCTAGAGTAATCCGGCCTCGCAAGTCCTGCAACGTCTTCAGGTAGTGCGCCTGGCGCTTCAGAATAGTATCGAGGGCACCACTGGCTTCCCCCGCAGCCGCCAACGAACAATATAATGGACCGAAGCTGGGACTCACCCTTTTGAGAGCATTGGAAAAGCTTGTCCCGTCCCGCACCAAGCTCCGGATTCGTTCCGAGATTTCCTTGATATTACCTTCCTCTTCCCGGTCTTCCATTGCGCGCAAGGCTGGTTCCAATTGCAGACCAGCCGCGAGCATGTCACTGAGTTCTTCCGTGAAGTAGACCACCTCTTTGGACTTCATTTTGAGCGGGCCCTCGGGAGTTTCTTTTTCAGCCTTTTCACTGGCCTTGCTCGCTTTGGGGTTCGCCTTCACCAAACCCTGCGGTTTCGCCTTTTCCTGGGGAGCCCGCTGTCGTGCGACCTTGTCCGGTTTCTTGGCCTTCGTCACCACCTTGGCCTCGGCCACCTTGACAGGCTGGAGACCTTTCCTATCGAGCTGGCGCAGAGCTTCCCCGCGATCACCCGCAGTCAACTCCCCGGTCACCACCGCTCCGCCAGCTCCCAATGCTTTGTAATTAAAAACTGCCATTACGCTCGCTTACACGTCTCCACCCAAGTCAACAGCCGTCGCAGAAACAACCTCCTCCACGGTCGTCATTCCCGACATCACCTTATACCAACCATAATCGCGCATCGGGACATAGCCATCTTTGACGGCCTGGTCCTTGAGAACATTTCCGTTCGCACCCTTAATGATTAAGTCCTGCATCTCTTCCGTCAGAAGGGCCACTTCGTAAATTGCTAATCGTCCGGCGAAGCCAGTATTGCGGCACTTATCGCAACCAGTTGGCTCATAAGCCTGCCCCGTGAGATGAGGAATCTTCAAGCGGCGACGCTGGTCTTCGGTGATTTCCACTGGCACCCGGCAATGCTGACAGAGCTTTCGAACCAACCGCTGCGCCAGAAAGGCCCGCACGGCAGCACTCACCAGAAAGGGCTCCACGCCCATATCGACCAAACGACTGATTCCCCCCAGCGAATCATTAGTGTGCAGAGTGCTAAAGACTAAGTGACCCGTCAGAGAAGCCCGGATTGCGATTTCCGCCGTTTCCAAATCTCGAATCTCACCAATCATGACAATGTTGGGATCAGCTCGCAAAATCGAGCGCAGACCACTCGCAAAGGTGAGGCCAATCTCGGACTTAACCGCGATCTGCATCACACCATCGAGCTTATTCTCCACCGGGTCTTCCACGGTCACAATGCGTGTGTCAGACTTGTTGAGTTCGCTTAAAAAGGAATACAAGCTGGTCGATTTTCCCGAACCAGTAGGTCCGGTGATGAGAATAATGCCGTTGGAAAGGTCCAGCAGCTGACGAATGCGATCCAAGACAAACGACTCCATGCCCAGCTTCGCGACATTGAATTTTTCCTGGTTCAGAAGACGCAAACTCACGCTTTCGCCCTCTACTGTCGGAACCGTGGCCACCCGCACGTCGATGGATTGCCCCTCTAGGGAGAGGTTGATACGGCCATCTTGCGGCAGCCGCTTTTCTGCGATATCGAGCCGCGACATGATTTTGAGACGAGCAATGACCGAGCTTTGGAGAGTTTTAATCTGGTCCGGGACGGCGACATCAATGAGCCGACCGTCCAAGCGATAGCGGATCCGTAAATTGTTGGCCAATGGTTCAACGTGAACATCGGTCGCGCCCTGGTCCAGGGCTTCGCGCAAAATCTGGTTTACGAATTTGACCACCGAGGCCTCGGTATCGTCATCGTCAATCACGTTGGCCTCGTCTTGAACCTCCAGATTCTCGAGGTCCATATCGCGTCCCTCCAAGATTTGCTCAAAGGTGTCGGCACCGACTCCGTAGAGCCGCCGCAAGCCATCATAGACCCGACGACGGGAAGCCATTTTCCAAATAATAGGAATCTCAATCGCCTGCACCGCGGCCTGCTTGGCAAGTAAGTTGAAAGGATCGTAGGTGACCATGACCAAGCTCTCGTCCCCCTCCTCGCCAATCACCTCCACGGGTAAAACCTGATGTCCCAGTGCCACCCGAGGTCCACAAACATCCCGCAGGTCGATAGGCGATTCCGGAGCGGGAATCTCCTTCATCCACTCCATCCCCAGATTACTGGCCAAGCGCTCCATGTAGGGCTCCTCATCGACAGCCCCAGTATCGAGCACATCGTCGATCTGCGACCGTTGCCTTTGCTTGGCAGCGCCCAAGACCTCTTCGATCGCAGCTAGGTCTTCGCATCCGGTCTCGCGGGCCGGTTCCAACAGGAGATTCGTCATCGTAAACTTACACAGACAAAAACGCCGCAAAGTGGTCCAACTGTCACCCTTTTTCCAAGTTCGCCTGACAGTTTGCAATATTAAGAAAAGGAGTCACGTTCCTTGCATCATGGAAAACATGCCCCAAAAAGGAATTACTGCCGGAGCCCTCCTCATCATTCTTGGCCTTTTGGGCTACTTTGCCGGAGGCATGGTGAGCGTGACCGCCCTTATCCCCGCCTTTATTGGGCTCCCACTGCTGTTTTCCTCATTAATCGCCAAGAAAAAGCTGAAGCTCGGCATGCATCTCGCCGCTGTTTTCGGGCTTCTAGGTTTTCTCGCGCCGCTCGGTCGCATCATCCCGACCATGGCCAAGGGCGAATTCGAGCTCGGCTTTGCTACCATTTCCATGATTCTCATGGTCCTGATCTGCGGAGCCTTCACCGTTCTCTGTATTCAATCCTTTCGCGCCGCACGCCGCGCCCGTGGCTAGAACACGAGTTCTCAAACTGCCCCGCCGCTCCAGGAGAGCTTCTTTCGCAACGTTTCGTAAAAGGAGTGACCGGGCATCCGCACCACCTTGAGAGGCGTGGGAGCTTTGTCGACGACGACCACACTGTCGGCTGCCACTCGCAAAATATCGCGCCCATCCACAGTGAACAAAATAGGCTCGGGATGGTTGGCACTGGGCGAAAGCTCCACCACGGATTCGTCGTCAATCACAAGCGGTCTCCCGCTCAAGGTATGCGGGCAAATAGGGGTCATTACCATCACCTGTGACTTAGGACCAACCAAGGGGCCTCCGGCTGCCAGCGAATAGGCGGTCGAACCTGTCGGAGTGGCTACAATCAAGCCGTCGGCCCGATATTCGTTCAAAATTTCGCCATCCACTTTGGCTTGCAAGGAGACCAGTCGTCCGGTTTCGCCACGCATAAGTACCACTTCGTTCAAGGCCATGAACTCGTGCTCGTGGCCTCCCTCTTCGCACATTCTGACCCGCAAGATACTTCGCTCGACTTCCAAATGCTCCCCCTTGGTCACCGCTTCCGCGAGCGCATCCACCTCTTCGTCCTGACAAGCTGTCAGAAAACCCAAATGACCGATATTGACCCCGGCTACCGGCACCGGACAGCCTCCCATGCGGTGCAAAGTCTCCAAGAAAGTGCCATCGCCACCGATTGAAATCACCAGATCGGTTCCGACCCAAAATTGGTCCACTCCCTCGTAGCCCACCACTTGGCCGCCTTCTGCCTCTAAAATCACTTCCCATCCCCGCTTCTCGAACGCAGTTCTCACCCGCGCAAAAGCCTCCGCGACATCGGGCTTTCTTGGATTCACAAACACTCCAACCTTCATTCGCAAGCAGTGTGCCTTAATTCACGCCTCAAAACCATCCTAAGAATTCCACATTTCCATCCGTGCCTTGGATAGGGCTCTCCATCACCCCTCGCCACTCGCGCTGCGACCCCTCCACAAAGTCACGAATCTTCGTGACCGCCTTTTCCCGCAGCTCGGGCTCCCGCACAATGCCGCCTTTGCTCACCTCATCCCGTGAGAGTTCGAACTGTGGCTTAATCAAAGCTACGACCTGTCCTTCCTCCTTTAAAACAGAAAACACTGCGGGCAGCACCTTGGTCATGGAAATGAAGGACAAGTCCAAAACTGCAAGGTCCACCCGCTCGCCCAAATCGGCTTCCGTTAGATTCCGCGAGTTGAACTTTTCCTTCACCACCACTCGAGGGTCGGTGCGCAACTTGTAGACCAATTGGTTCGTTCCCACATCCACCGCATGCACCCGCGTCGCTCCCCGTTGCAGCAGACAATCGGTAAAACCACCTGTGGAGGAACCCGTATCGAGGCAAACGAAGTCCTTCACGTCGATGCCGAACTCTTCCAAAGCTCCTTCCAACTTCAAGCCTCCTCTTCCCACGAACTTCGGCTTCTCCCTCACGCTCAAGTCGCCATCTACGGGGACTTTAGTAGATGCCTTGCTCACCCGTTCGGTGCCCAAAAAAACCTCTCCCGCCATCACGAGACGCTTCGCCATTTCCCGGGAGTCGCACAAACCCCGAGAGACCAAGAGACTATCGACCCGCTCCCTCATGCCTGGTTGATGGCATTGATCAACATCCGCAGCTTGCCAAAACTTCCGCGGCGATGCCTAAAGACCAATCGCGGCAATTCCTGCAAGGCGGGTTCGTCTTCTTCCGTCTTCAACGGGCCACGAATCTCCATTTTCCCTGACTTCACAATATCCGCAAAGTCAGTCTCCAGTCTTGTGACCGTGGCAGCATCCAACTCCTTTTTCAGCCGAATAACAATCTTGTCTCCCACGTAGCGATAGCTGTGATAATGGCGGTAGAATCCCGTTATCTCTGCTACCGCTTCCTCGATGTCATCAGTGACTTTGAAAAGAGCAAAATCATGATCCGAAATCAGCTTCAAACGCTGCAAATGCTCGGTGATAAACTGGTTCCAAAATTTCCAGTAAGTTCCTCCCGGCGCATCTAACAGGACAATCGGATAGACGGTTGCCTTTCCTGTTTGGATCAGCGTCAAGGCCTCGAAAACCTCATCCATGGTGCCGAAGCCACCCGGACAACCCACCGCGGCATCCACCTCTTTCACAAAAGCCAGCTTGCGCGTGAAAAAATAATTGTAGTCGATCAACTTGGGATCGCCTTTGATAAAATCATTAGCTGAAGCCTCAAAAGGAAGGGTGATGTTGAGCCCGAAAGAATCATCCCGGCCCGCGCCCTCGTTACCAGCAGCCATAATGCCCGGTCCCGCGCCTGTGACCGACATGAAGCCCTCCTCCCGCATCCGGCGCGCGAACTTGACCGTGGTCTGGTATTCCGGCTCCTCCGGCTTGGTCCGTGCCGAACCATAAATCGCTACTTTGCGACAGTCACGATAGGGATGAAACACCTCCTCAGTGATGCGCATTTCCTTCAGGGCCCGGTTCATGAGCTTGAAGTCCGCCTCCTCGGTGCGTCCGCGAGAAATGCGAACAGCGGTGGTCATCATTTCGGCCAAAAGGCAGACATTGCTTTCGTCACTCTCGATTTCGCGCGCCAACTTCATGATGCTATCATCTATGTCGCTGTCACCCGTAGTCCCAACGAAGGAGCAAGAAAGGGAACGCGTCATTCCGGCCGTGAAGTCACGTTCGGTGGGAATTTTTGTCGGTTTCACATGCTGAGCCATGACCCACACCATGAATCCTCTCAGGATTTGGGCAAGAGTCTACCAGCCCTTTGTCGTCATCGGTGATGGATTTTTTAAAAGGCTAGTCCATCTTTTCTCCATGAATCTGGCCGCCCTTCCCTCCGTGGAAAAACTGTCCCAACAACTCGCCAAGCAATCGCAACTCCCCAAGTCCCTCGTGACTGGCTTCGTCAAACGCCACCTCACGCCCTACCGCGAGCATCTCATGGCAGGCGAGGAGCTCACC
>CAZGXV010000111.1:0-6630 GCA_964529725.1 uncultured Roseibacillus sp. | reverse complement strand
AACCCTCTCCCCTCAAATCACGCGCAGTCCATATCTTGCCCGCCAGCTGACCCAGCGCTCCTCTAGGTTTGCGTGCACCACTTGTTCGGCGAGGACCAAAACGTTCGCGACAACCTAGAAACACTTCGTCCACAAAATCCCTTCCACCCACCGCAACGCCATCGCTAAAATACCGCACTCGATGGCGAATCATCTTAGAAATCGACACGTCCGTGCTTCGACCTGCTAAAGAAGCGAGTTCCTGCTCCGCTTTCGCCGCTGACATCCCCTTTCTCACCACCCGGGCCTCAATTTTCTTCTCTACCCCTTTTCCTAACAGAAGCGCCCGGTAGCTTTTGCCGTAACCTCCCTGTGCCCAACGCCGCGCTCCCTTTGCGATCCTCTTCTTTTCACTCGCAAAGGAGCCATCCTCTTCGCCTGCAGCCCTATCCTCCCTCAACTCGGAGTCTCTGACTCTCAAAGCTCGCACCAATCCAGCTCGCGCTTTTTTTCCTCCCGCTAAGGCTTCTGCATAACTCGACCAACGATAGTCCGCCGGATCCTCGACAATTCCCGCTCGAACAGGGTTGAGGTCAATGTAGGCAGCCATTGCCTTCGCGGCCACTCCTTCCTCGACGAGGACACTCTTGAAACGTTGCTCCCAAAGCCGTCCGGTGCGATCATGAGTTCGGTTAAACCAGCTCGTGAATCGCTGAAGGAGCCCCTTCATGAACTCGCTCAAGTCATGCATTCGGTATGTAAACTCCTCCAAAACCCGAGCCCCTCCATCCTCTGGGCCCTGCTCCTGCGCTCTCTCGTAGGCCGCCTCGACTTCGGCAACTCTGGTCTCAGAATAGAGAACCCGCAGGCGACGAAAAACCTCCTCAGCGGGCAGCCCCCCCTTCGGCATGGGCGGAACTTCCAGCAGAATGTGGTAATGGTTCGACATCACGCAATAAGACAAAACCCGGCAACCCGAGAAGTTCTCCATCATCCGCATCAGCATTCGAAACTGCTCCTTCTCCTCGGTTTGAAGCCGAAACCCACGGTCCACCACCCGACCAATCAAATGATAAATCACTGGTCTAGTGCGACTCTCTTTCCAAGGAGCCAACCATCGTTTCTGCGCCATAAGAGGAAGCTAAACAATCCTCCGTTCAGCAATCAAGCGGTTTTTCGATAAAAGGTGTGTCCTTTTTTACGTGTGTCCTTTTTTACGTGTGTCCTTTTTTACGTGTGTCCTTTTTTACGCAGTCCTTTTTTACGCAACCACCCCAGAATCATGACTCAAAATCAAAAAATGTTAAAATGCAAGGACTGACCCCAGCGAATTTGACCCCAGCGAATTTCCAGGACTGCCCCCTTCTGCCTTTCCCGAACCTTTCTGCTTTTCCTAGCTAGTTATAAATGCAAATAGAATCAAAATGATTCCAGAGGGAATAGCGGCGCCTAAAAAAACGGCAAAATAATCCATCTCATTTTGCCTCCTAATTTCAAAGCCCAAAAAGATCGAAACAAGCAAAAAAAGATATTCGAAGAAGTATCTTGAGAAAGCGAGATGTGGCCCTACAAATCGCTCAAAACCAATGAAAACTAACAAGTTAAGAACAATATAGCTAAAAAACAAAGAGGCTACTGAACTCCTGAACATTCTTCCTCCTCATCATTTTCATTATCATCCTCAAAAGAATCAGAGGTATAAACAGTTGTCTGATTCCCTGGATAACCAGATCCTATAATCACATGAGGAATTACATCAAGAACGGTATGCCCTTTATCAGTCGACGAATCGTCACCATTAAACTCACTAAAATCATAGGTCCCTTGAAAAGGACCCACCGTAATCAAAGTTCCCAATCCATAAGAATAGATGGGCTTGGGTCTTTTATAACAACACTGAAAATGCTTATATCGATAACATCGCCTTCCACCATGAAAACCAAATTCACCCAAATAAGAGTCCCTCGTCCACTGACGGCCTTTTGAACACGGCCCATACCTTGGCTCATCCTTGGGACACTCGTTATTCAAGTTTCGGTTTAGATGCTTTTCGCGGCCTTCTTCGACGCGCTTTCTTTCCAACTCATTTCCAGGATCATTCCAATTTGGTTTAGTCCCGCCTTCCATAACAGGCTCATCAGGGCCTTGCATCCAATGATTTCCAAGATAGTCCAGTCCGTTGACTGGGCTATTCGGACCAAACCCATATAGGTTATATCCACCCTCTTCCTCAATCGGATCCCTACTTGGCCAAAGAGGGATACCCGACACGGTTTTCGTAGTGGTAGCGCGATTTTTCCGGCGTGGTTGTGAGCTTTGCAGGCGATTGGGTAGACGCGATTTGTTCGGGTCCGCAAAAAATCTCCAGAAGCGGTTTTCTGGCGTGGGGTCGCCCTCCAAGGCGTCGGGTGATGTCGCGTAATAAGCCACTTTCTAGCTCTACAGGTAGCAGCTTTTGGCAGCTAAAGGAAGAGGTGATTTCAGCGACCACGCCAGTATTCCGGCTCTCGGCTGGTGTGTGCGAGCGCGACCACCAGCAACTCTTCGCCTTCTACTCGGTAGATGATTCCAAACGGGTAACGCTCCAGAAGTTTGCGCCGATAACCTCCGCCAACCTCTTTCCAAAATTCAGGAAATGCGGCTACTTCTTCACGAGCCTTTTGAAACTCCATAAAGAAGTCGGCGGCTATGTCTCCGGCGCGCTCTTGGTAAAACGTCACCGCATCAAGGATTTCCAGTTCCGCTTCAAGCAGGTGACGAACAGTCATCGCTGGAGAATTTGGTCAACCTTTGCGGCAAGCTCTTCGCTGGTCGAGGCTTGGGTTTCCCCCGCTCGCCAACGCTCGACACGGCTATCGTATTCCGCAATCGCCTCGGGCTTGAGTTCCTCCCCTCGCTCCAAGCTTTCGATAAGCTTGGAGGTCACATACGAGCGGTCTGTGAGCGGCAAAGCCAGCGCACTTTCAATAACATCTGCAACGGTGTTCATGCCTTTAAGATAGGTCATTTGGTTCATTTTTCGAGTCTCCTTTTTTCTCGGCTTCCGCTGGGTGAGTTTGGCGGTGGACGGCTTTAAGCTGTTCAATGCTCACTTGGGTGTAAATCGCTGTCGTTTCAAGCTTCTCGTGGCCGAGGAGCTGTTGGATAAAACGGATATCGGCCCCGCCTTCAAGCATGTGGGTGGCGCAGGTGTGCCGCAAAAGATGACAAGAGCCGGCGCGCCCGATCTCAGCTTGTTTGATGAATTTGGTGACCATTCGGCTCAGCACGTCAGGATTGAAGGCTTCGCCGTAGCTAGTCAGAAAAAGTGCTTTCTCGAAGAGGTCCAGGACAAGACGAGGACGAGTTTCGTCGAGGTATTTTTCGAGCCATTCCAAGGCGCGATTTCCTATCGGCACGACCCGATCCTTGTGGCCTTTGCCTTGGCGGAGGTGCAGCGTCTGGCGTTCTCGGTTGAGGTCGGTCAGCTCCAGCTTGGCCAGCTCGCCCCGCCGCAAGCCTGCCGAGTAAAAGACCTCCAAAATGGCGCGGTCTCGGATGCCTAAAAGGTCGGTGGAGTCGGGCACGTTCAAAACCGCCTTCACCTGGGACAGGGTCAGGGCTTGGACTGGAAGGCGTTTTTCTTGGCGCGGCAGTTCGAGCTCGCTGGCGGGGTTGGCGGGGAGCAGGTTCTTTTTGGTGAGCCAAGCGAAGTAATCTTTGAGGGTGCTTAGGCGGCTGCGCTGGGTGGAAATGCCGAGCGGCTTGCCGTTTTTCTTGCGCCATCGCCAGAGGTGACGCTGATAGCTCTCGAGGATGGCCTTGGTGATGGTGTCGGGGTTGAGCAGTTCGCGCTCGTGAGCCCAAAGCAAAAAGACCTTCAAGGCATCGCGGCGGCCTTCGATGGTGTCGGCGGTGTAGTTTCTAACAGCCAAGGATTCGAGGTAGAGCAAGACCTCGGCGGCGAGGCTGCCGGCTTTTCCTTTCGGCAAGTCCTGGGCACGGTTTCCGCCGCGCTTGTTCCCTCCCCTTTCGCGCAGCTTGCGCGTGGCGTCATATCCTTTCTTTCCGGCCATTTGAGTTTGTTAGTTTTTCAGTTTGCTAGTGTTCAGTGAGAGGCATGTTTACGACCGCTTTTCTCTTTTAGGTTCCTGATGTGCGTTTCCGCGAACCCGCGAAGTTTATCCCAAAGCAATACTGAGCAAGGGTTGACACTTCGCGGAGCGGGTCCGGCGAAGGGGCGCGAAGCTCCTCTTTTACCCCGCGAAGTGCTCATCGTAGCATTAAGCAGCATCCTTCTTTTCATCTTTTCCCTCGGTCTTTTCACGGAGTTTTTCGACATCAAGCAACCCCACTTGCCAAGCTGGAGCCTTTTCGCTGGCATCCACTAACAGCTCGTATTTACAAAGGCTCCCTTGCTTGCCGCTACGACGGTTGATGTATTCCATTGTTTCAAGTCGTTCGAGATGGAGGCGGGTTTGCGTTTCACTCCAGCCCGTCTTCTCGCGCAGCTCGCGGCGGCTAAAGAGGGTGAGCCGTTGTTCCAGTTTCTGCTCCTCCATGCGCGCGCGCACGAGGTCTTTGATGTGTTCTAACAGGCGGCGCGTTTGCGGGGGCAGTTCATCGAGGCTACGGCCCAAGACCTCGGGCGCGATGCGGTTGGCGGCTTCGATGTCGGCGAGGGTGACGGGCAGCATCTTGACCTCGCGGCCGTTCACGGTGTGGGTGATCGCTTCCCGCTGGTGCTGGTGTAAAAGCGCGATGGCATCAATCAAGGTCAGGTATTTCTCGTGGTCGCGGCGGGTCCTGGTTCGGCCACTGGCAAAGGTCAGGTGCCGGGCAAAAGGGTTCGCGATTCGCATCGGCTCGATGAGCCGTTGCGCATTCTGCATCACGCGCACGATGTCTTTTCGTTTCTCGGCTGCCAGCAAGCCTTCCACGGTGCGTGCTTCGCGCTGCAGTTCGTGGATGCGCTGGGTCTGCTCTTGCGACTCGTCCACGGTGAGGACCAAACAGCGGTTCATGAGTTCCTCGTCGATGTCGATGGAAGTGGTGGTCAGCACGATCGCAACGGGGCCTTCCACATGATATTCTTGGGTTTCCATGCGGCCGGATTGCGGATCCTTGCCCGTGCTCGCGATGGTGAGTTCTCCCTCGGATTGCAGGAGTTTGAGGGCGTAGCTCGCTTTTTCGGCTCCCTCCTCTTCCACGATGGCGAGGATTTTATGTTTCAAGTTCGACTCGCCCAGGTAGTAGAGGCTTTGCCCAGTCATGGCCGAGTATTTCACTTGTTCCTCGTCGGGGAAAAAACTCAAGACGGCATCCATTAAGGTCGATTTCCCCGCCGCGCTTGTGCTCTGGATGATGACCGCGAGAGGCCTGCGCAGTTTGCGCGAAGCGCAAGCCAAGTAAGCCGCGAGCAGGTTGTTGCGTTCCCCCACGATGCCGGCTTCGTCGTAGGCGGTGGTGATGCGTCCCAACAGGTCGGGAGCTTTCAAGAGCGCCATTGCTTCCGCTTGTTCCTCGAGGCTGAGCTCTACCATTTCCTCGCTCGTTTCGGCTCCGCAGTTGAGTCGTTTCTCTTGCGCTTGTTCCAGGGCGAGGAGGAGCTTGCCAAGGTCGCGCTTGAGTAGTTCTTTTTCTAACAAGGTCTCTTCGGCGGCGCGTTCGATGAATTTGCGCCGCTCGCCGTCGCGGTAGAGGTCGAGGCTGTCGACGTGGAAAAGCCCCTCATCGGTCATCGCTCGCAAGGTGATTTTGAGCACTTCAAGCGAGCCGTTTTTCTCAAGGCCGCCCACGCGATAAGTCCGACTCCCGAAAGCTAACTCGTGATAGTCGCCTACCTTCGCGAGTTCTGCCGCTGGCGGGATTCCCTTGGCTTCCCGCGCGCTCGTTGGCTCCGAAAAACCTTCCTCTTTAGCGGCTAAATTAGCCGCCGACTCATCGGGGCAAGCAGCTAAAGAAGAAGCTACTTGTACTAAAGGATCGGGGGCTTCCTCAGACTTTTGAGAGGCATTCTCTTTCTTTCCGGCTCCATACCAGATCGCATTTCGCACCGCTTGCCGCAAAGCCTCGGGGCCTTCCTCCAGCGCAAAACTGTTTGCGTCCATCTCCCACGGAAACTTGATTCGATGGGCGTCAATCCCCTGCGCTATCAGCTTTTCCGCGACATCTAAAAAAGCTCGCTCCCCTGCCTCGTCGTTGTCGAAAGCGATTTTCACCGACTCGATCTTGTGCCGTCGGATGGCCTCAAAAAGCTCTTCGGTAAAGTTGGCAGTGCCGTAGGTGCAAGTGACCGCCTCCATTCCGTGACGGTAAAAAGTGAGCGCGTCGATGATGCTTTCACACAAGATGATTTCACGGTTTTTGAGGGCTTCAGGATTGAAAATTCCCGCCAAAGGTTTCGCCAAATACAAGTGACGCTTGTCCTTCGGGACACTCGAATCAATCCGCCGACCGTAAAGCTGTTTCACCTCTCCGCTTTCGGCATCGCAGACAGGGACCACCAAGCAGCCGTTTAGGTGTTCTCGCCCGTTCGCCCGATAAACCCCGCATTCCTTCAGTTTCGAGCGAATCGCCTCCCCCTCCTTTCGATTCGCCAACGGGATGCGAAGGCCCAAAGTCCGATCCGAAAAGCCAATCTTGAACTTTCTAACAAGTTCCTCGTCATCG
>CAZGXV010000110.1:0-7063 GCA_964529725.1 uncultured Roseibacillus sp. | reverse complement strand
CGGGAGCGAGGGTGGTCAACAACAAGGTGGCGAAGGCCAACAAGGTGGTGAAGGGTGAGTGGAAGTTGGGAGAGGTCATCAGTTTCATAACCGGAAATGGGAAGAGGTATTTTTTTTGAGAAGTGAACGGAGTTTGTCAGAGGTCGGACTAGTCGATGGACCAAGAACCATCGTCAAAGATGAGTTTGACGGAGCGATTGAATTTGATGCAGAAGGGGCAGGCACCGACTTTGGCGCTGAACTTTCCGGTGCCGGCTCCTCTGAGCTTACCAGCTTGGGAAGCGAGGATAATTTTGATTTCGCCTTTGATGGAGACGATGCAGAGAGCTTCGCCCGAGACCCCGAGGAAAATCTTACCACCGTAGGTAGGTCCTTCGAGGAAGTAGAAGGCACCCGCGCCCACCCCGGCATCAATGCGGAAGAGGCAAGAGGGCGGGACCCCAAGAACGAGTTGGGAGATGGGAAGCCAGACTTCGCCATAAACGTAGGCTCCGGTGAAGGTGGTGCCGGGGTCCACAACATCGCCGATATCGGGGTCGACAAAGAGGAGCGGTTCCAGGGTGCAGGTACGGCCAAAGAAGATTCCGGCGGCGACTTCGTAGTCGCTGAAGATGGCGCGGGCCTTGGCTCCCAGATAGGCTTCCTCGAGACCGATGGCGATGGTGGCTCCAAATTCGAGAAGCTTGAAGGCTTGGAAATCAATCTCGCCGTCGGTGAGCTCGAAGGTGCCGCCGACTCCCACTGGTATCGGAGGCACGGAGTCCGCAGTGTCGAAGTCTTTGAGAGAGAGTTTGACCTCGAGGTTGATTTTGCATTCGGAGATCCACTCCACGGAAACATCACGCGCTCCGATGCGGACTTCCACCATCTTCTCACCTGGCTTGATGCACCCGGAGTCCACGAAATTGTCCTCGGAGGTGTAGGCGAGGATTTCCAGATAGACCTTGAGCGCCATCTCTTCCGGAAGCTCAAATTGCATCTCGGCGTCGAGGCGCAGCTTGCGCAGGGAGTCGCCATTGAACTCGGCGTATCCCGAGATTTCGCCCGAGCCCATGTATTTGGAAATCTCCCCTAACAGCGGATTGATTTCGTCTTCCAGGGCCCCCACGGTGTCGCTGATGACGGTCTTCATGACGGTGGTGAGCTCGGTGAGCACCGATTGCAGGGCGGAGGTTACCTTGTCGGCGACATCGTAGAGAAGTTGGCGCAAGAGAAGCTGGGATTTGCGAATGAACTCGGAATCGAGGATGGCGTCCTTGAGCTCGTCCTTGATAAGTTGCACGAATTGCTCTTCGGTGAAGTTGTTGAAGAAGTTCTCCGCGAACTCGTCGAACTGGCGTCCGCCATCAACGAGGACATCAATGCCGAGGGCGGATTCCATTTGGAGATAGAAGTTCCAAGCCCGGGTGGTGACCGGCCTCATGTAGCTATTGAGGAGGGCATTCTTTTCAGCGGCGGTGCTGGGGAAGAAGCCTTTGAACTTATCGACAATCTCGCCACCGGTTGCGACCTTGCCGTGAATCTCTGCCAGGAAGCCACGGACAGTGACCAACACTTCGGTGATTTGCTCAAGTGCGGGATCGACATCTTCTAACAGCATGTTGATTTGCGCATTGAGCTCGGAGGCTCCTTCTTCCAAAAGAGGTTGAATGACTTGGCGGACAGCGGGCTCGACGAGATTGGCGAGGAGGAGATCGAGGAGGGCGTCCACGATTTCGAGTTCGCCGGAACCATTGCGGTAGAGAATGCCTTTGATGTCGGAGGCGGTGATGGTGGGAACCGAGATGTCGCTCTCGTAGTCCTGCGCGGTCTTGATGCCGCGAGTGATGACGTCGATGCCCTTGATGATGTCTTCGAGGGCGACTTCGATTTGGTCCACAAAGCTGGCCGTGTCGGCGATGGCGGTATTGCCGGTCTCCGCGATGGTGCAGATTTGGTCGCGCAATTCGGCGAGTTCCGGGATGCTATCGAAAAGAAAGTCCGAGGGATTGTTGAGGGCCATCTCAACCTGCATGCGGAAAGTCTGGTAGTCGTCGGTGGGGTTGTTGAGATAGAGGAGGTAGACGTAACGGTAGAGCTTACGGATGGCCCCGGGATTCATCTCAGTGCCGGCGGCGGCATCGACGAGGGGATCGATGAGGCTACAGAGGGCATCTTCGAGCATCTCATCGAGCTTCTCGAGACCGGTATCAATCGCTTGCTTGGGGACGGTGCCAATCGCGGTGGAGATGGCTTCGGAGGCTTTGTCGATTTCACTATTGAGAAAGTTTGAAATCTTAATTTCGGGAAGGCCATCGTAGGTGGCGCCAAAGGAAATGTTGGTGAACTTGGCGTCCATCCAATCGACTTGGTGCTCCATTTGAGCCACAAAAATGTTTTGTTCAATGGCTTGTGCGGAAGCAAAGCGGCGCGTGTTGTCGTCCCAGAAGAGAGGGTAGGCGAGTGGGATGAAGCCAAACATGTCCTGCTCGGCGACCACGAGGTGTTCGTTGGAGATGAGGGTGTCGACGGCGATGCCCGAATTCGCGGGGTTGCGGTAGTCGTCGATATCAATCTCGGCAAAGGGGAAACTACTATGAGTGGGGTCGAAACCATCCTTGGTGAAAAAGGTATCGCTGCCGTCATTCCATCCCGGCGTGATGGCAAAGGGAGCAGTGGAAGGGGTTGCGGGGTCTGGTTCGGTGGACGTGGCGGTGGTGATCGCTTGCACCTCCAAGTCGCGAAAGTAAGGGATGTCGATAGTGGCGGCAAAGGTTACGAATCCCGACGCAGGGCGTTGGGACGATGACATGCCGGGTGCTTCCGGGTTATTGAAACGGAGTTTGCTGGTGGTGACCAGGTTGTAGGGCTGGTTAGGACCATCGAGGGGGATGATGGAGGGGAGACGGAGTTGGGAGTCGATGCCGCCAAAGCCTTCGGGCTCGTCGAGAGCGTTCTGGAGGGTGGAGAGGTTTCCGTCCTTGCAGAAAACAAGGGTGCCAATGAGGGGCTCGTTGACGTAGTTGGCATAGGTCTGGACCCCGGCAGCTAGTTTGCCGTCGAAGACCGGAGGGCACTGGCCGTCGGGGTCTTCGTAGTTGAGGAAGGTGAGGGTCTTGAGGTCAAAGGAGGAGTTCCAGTAGTCGAGTCCCTTGTCGTCGGCATTGCTGAGGTTGGGGGTCATCTCGCCAGGTTGTCCGTAGCAGTCGAAGCGCAGTCCGGTGAATTCCTGGTCCCAATTGGAATAGCCGCTAACCGCGATAGAGCCATCCACCCAACTGGTGCAGCCGTCCTTCTCGTTGGTATTGTCGAGGAAGGACAATTGGAACTGGGTAATCTTGCACTGGAAGCCATAGAGGTCGAGGGTGGGATCATAGGAGCCATCGCGACCCACTTGGCGGCCACTGACCCCGGCTTCGCGGATGTAATACTTGGAACCGCCCTGGCCTTGGTCTTCTAACAGTTCATAACCATAGAAGGAGGTGTTCGCCGCGAGCTTGGAGCCCCCGGACATGCCCGTATTTTCTACGATGAAGTTCAAGCCGGCGAGGTTGTCTTCGCCATCGCGGTATTGGGTTTCTCCGGGGAAGTGAAGATTGACCGGATTGGCGTCTTTTTCCACGGCGGCCAAAAGAAGAGCGGCAGCGCTTAGGTCAGCGGCGTGGTCATCATAAACGGGGCTATTGAAAAGGTCGTTGCTGAGAGCATAGAGATTGTAACCCGGCATGTAGAAGTCGGCCTTAGTGAAGGTGCTGGTGCGGTGGGTGAAGTCGTTGGCGGCAGGAGACTTGCGCCCCCAACCCAAATCGCCGTTGTTAGAAACCGTTCCTGGAGCCCAGAGGCCGCCTGTTCCGGTGAAGAGCAGCTGGGCTCCATCGGGATTGTGTCGCACTGCCACAGTTGAAAGTCCATCGGTGCAGCCCTCGGCGACGGGTCCCGGGCAAGTTTGATAGTAGGGGAGGTCGATGACGGTGACTCCGTCGAGAATCGAGCCTTCTGATTCGGCGAAATAGCCGTCCTTGAAAACAAGGTCTGAGATTTGAAAAGAGATTTCGGCTTTTTTGGGGAAATGGCTTTGGAAGGAGTAGCTGTCCACTTTGATGTTTCCGCCATTGAGGCGGTAGGTTCCGTCACCGGCAGGGGACCAGGCAATGGCATTGGAGACATCGACGATTTGGCGCAGGTATTGGTCGTTGGAGCACCGCTCGGCGAGGGCAGGATCGACGAGGATTCCGCTGGCCGCGATGGCTTCTAACTCTTCCAGGTCTTCACGATGAACGTAGTTGGGAAGGTCGGAGCCCGAGGTTTGAGCGACAATCACTCCGCTGGTGCGAACGCTGAACCCATTGCTGGTCTTCGCGAGAGGAAAGACCACTGGGTGAGCTTCGTCACCGAGTGCCGGAGCGGAAAAACCCGAGGTCGAAAAGTCAAAGTCGGATGGGGGGCAGAGATGTGAATCGAGCGAAATGGAAGCAGCGGCAGCGGTGATGAGGCTCTCGCCGAGATAGGGGTTTTGATTGTGGTTGGGAAAGAAGACGAGGCCTTGTGGAAGGTTGTAGGTGATACCCGAAGCGGAGTAGCCGGCGTTGCTCAAGCTGACATTTCCGTAAGAGAAATCGGGACCAACGAGGCAGTGAATGTCGTCGCCTGAGCCATCGGCCAGATAAAGGCTTTCCCCCCCAGAGATGAGGGTCATGGTGCCGTCAACCAAGAGAGCGACATTGAGGAGATTGTCGCTGCCAAAGTTGACATCAGGACGGGCCGAAATGGTGCCGCCGTTGGTAGGGACTTGAATGGAGGTCGCAATGGCGCTGGGTCCGATTGCTCCCACGGCGGGGGTGTTAGAGAACTCGTTGACTACGACGGTTTCGGGTCCCGCTTCTAAAGTCCCGTTAAAGTGCATCAACTGCTCGGGGGCGACTTCGCAGGTCGCTCCGGTTTCGATCACGCCAGACGCCTCGTCGTGACGAATGGTGCAGCGCAGAATGTAGGTTTCGTTGACCGAATCCAGTTGCACCAGCGGGGTGAGCTGGTTCGAAATGACAATGCCAAAGAGTCCTCCTGCTACGGAAGGAATGGCTCGGCCGCCGGACATTTGATAGGAGTCCAGGGGACCGCTCAAGGTGGCGATGCCGTCTCCTGCAAGAGGAATGGAGTTGCCACTGCTGTTCTCAATGAGGTCGAAGTCGGCGTAGAAGGTGATGTTCTGAGAGGTGATAGGGTCGGCGAACTCGTCATAGCGAAGAGCGTAGAAGCCCACGCTGGCGTCAAAGCCGTCATCGCTTGAGTCTGTCGCCAGGGCATAGGTCTTATTCCAAACCAAGCCCGCCGCCAACGTCTCGATGTTGTAGGCAGCATCCCCACTGATGGTGTTGGTGAATTGGGCCACTCCGACAGAACTGGGAATGGAATCATCGACTTCTCCCGCGACATCGGTCCAGACAGGGGGAGGAGGAGGCGAGCCAAAAAAGAAGGGAGAGCTTTGGAGCTGACCGCGCACGAAATAGGTCTCCTTTTCATCCAAAAGAGCATCGGGAATGACAATGCCATTCAAGGTTGCTGTGCTGGTGTTTCCTGCTGCGATTAAAAAGGCTTGGGAAGAAGTGTAACCGACGGTGCCTCCTCCATCGAGAGTGAGCGCAACAGGGCTGCCATTGTTGTCGCGCATAAGCTGGTAACAGACTCGATATCTCCGGAGAACAGAACTGCCCCCCGTATTCTGGACTGAAATATCAAAGTCGGTATCGAAGCCGTGATGATTGGTGGCCGGGTCTCCATCGAATTCGTCCGAGGCCACCAAGTAGAAATTGTTTTCGACCGTTGGGGTGCTCAGCGTTTCAATCAGCTGCGCAGAGGCGACAGAAGCGAGAAAGAAGGTGAAGAGCGTTGCCAGCAAGCAACGGCAAGAAGGGAAGGCGTTTGTTCTCATGACTCAAAGGCGTTAACCGAAGTGGAAGACGGTCTTTTCGATTTTTTGGGAAAAGAGCGGCGATCAATGAAAACAACACCCAACTCCACAGAAAAAGGTTCCGTGGAGAAAGGTGGTTCTGAGAGTGCGCGATCATTGTTCCCGCAATAATCGGGGGAAGTATGATTTGAGGAAGCGAGATGAGGCAAGACTAGAGAACATGAACTGAGTTCATTGCCTTGTTAGAGAGCGTCGTCGTGCAGGGGGTCTGCAATCCAAGTGAGGATTCTCGAAATCACTGTACTTCTTTGTTTGTCGTAGAAGAGGAGGTGATGAGAAGACTCAAATTGATGCACTTGAGGAGCGGATAAAAAAGCGTTTGCAAATTCCGAAATTTGAGAATCTTTGATTAAGAAATCTTTACCACCATGTAAAATGAGAGCGGGATTTTGAATTTTTGACGCGTTGTCGGACGCGGTCTGCGAGAGGGTAGCCAGCGAGCGCAAATAACGAAGAGTGTAGGAGTCGATTTGGTAAGGATTGCTTTGGCTTTGCGTGAAGTGATCAGAGTTGGCCGTCGCTTGGAAGGAGCCCCCGGCCAACTCTTTGAGCGAAACCCGGGCTCCCGGTGCCAGTGCGGCTGCTACTTTGAGGGTGCGAATTTGCCAAGCAGGAATAACATCCAGCGACACCACGGGAGAAGTCAAGATGAGCCCTTCTGGCGGAGAGGATGCGGCGGCTTGTAGCGCAATCAGAGCTCCCATGGATTCTCCCAACCAGATGAGACGAGCGTTGGGATGACGACGGCGCAAAGTTCGATGAAGTTCTAACAGGTCTCGTTTCCACAACGATAGCGAGCGAATATCACCTCGCTCCTCGGGGGAAGGATCGTAGCCATTGCCGCGCAGGTTCAGCGCGTAGAGAGTGGTGCCAGGAGACTGGCTGGCAAGAGAGCTTCCCAGATTAGTAAAATCGCGGGCGGCACCCTCAATGCCATGCAGAGCAATGATGACGACCTTGGGGCGCGCTTGGAGATTCCAGTGCCGGAGCGAGAGCTGTTTCTTGTCGCTGGCCGTAAAGTAGGAAGAAGTGGGTGCTTTTCGGACTGCCGTATCGAGCGGAGAAGCGCAACAGCAAAGAAGCAAGGCAGTGAGAATCAGAAGCAAACGCACTCGC
>CAZGXV010000109.1:0-7107 GCA_964529725.1 uncultured Roseibacillus sp. | reverse complement strand
GGAAGGAACCTTCATCAAGTCGAGGCCGGAATTCGGATGAAAGTCCCGGGAAGTTTTTGTCGAAGTCTTGCCAAAGGGCCGTCTCTTGGGTGCCGCTTCCGAAGACCTTGGGAACAAAAGAGAAGACTTTGGCGAAGCCGAGCCACGAACAAAGAGCGAGTGCGAACAGACCAATGGGCAAAGTGAGAAAGGTTGCTTTGTGGGAGAGGCACCAGCGGAGCAAAGAGGGGTAGAAGGTCTGAAAGAGGCGAAACCCTCCTAGTAAGACGACCAGCAAAATGCCCACAAAAAGGAAGTTCGCGATTTGTGATTCGTTGAGTCCCAAGGGAGCCCAGTCGCCAGCAAGGAGCCAACCGACGAGAGCCGCGATGAGGATGTTGAACGGCATGAGCAATCTGAGCTTCCATTTCGCTGGAGCCTTTCTTTTCTTCCGGCCAAAAAGGAGATGGGCGACGGGAGGAATGATGGTGAGCGCCACAATGACGGAGGCAATCAAGGCAAAGGTTTTTGTGTAGGCGAGGGGGCGGAAGAGACGTCCCGCCTCCCCAGTGAGCGCAAAGACGGGGAGGAAAGAGATGACGGTCGTTAGGACTGCGGTGAGGACTGCTCCTGCGACCTCATGAGTGCCGCGCAGAATCACAGGGAGAGTTGCTTCCTCGGGTTCCGCTTCGTCGAGGTGCTTGAGGACGTTCTCGGTCAAGACGATTCCGACATCGACCACCGTTCCAATCGCAATCGCGATCCCTGCTAAGGCGACCACGTTGGCGTCGACGCCGAAGAGCTTCATGGCGATGAACGTGACAAGCACGGCAAGGGGGAGCATGAAGCTAATGAGTATCGAGGTGCGTAGGTGCATCACCATGATGACGACGACGATAATAGTAATGAGGACTTGCTGAAAGAGGGCGTCCTCTAAAGTGCCGAGGGTCTCGGAGATGAGTCCCGAGCGGTCGTAGAAGGGAACAATAGTGAGTTTGGAAGTGCTCATCCACTCTGGCCATTGCTCCTTGGGGTTGGTCTTGCTCCATGGCAGCCAAGCCTCCTGCTTCAGCTCTGTCGAGGGTGAGTCACCAACGAAAGGATCCGAAATGTGATTTGCCTGGGCAAAAGTGAGAACCTCGCTTCGAGTCGTTTGGGTCCAGTCGGCGAGGACTCGCTCAGGTAGGCTGGTGGAGACTTGTGCGATTTTTTCTTTCGTTCGTTTGATGGTCTCCATCGGGTTTTCACCAAAACGGGTGATGACTACTCCTCCCACAGCCTCGGCACCATTTTTGTCGAGCGCACCCCGCCGCATAGCCGGGCCAAGGCTCACCTCGGCGACGTCGGCGATGATGATGGGGGTGTTGTCGCGGGACGTGATGACCGCGCTACGCAGGTCATCGATTTCGCGAATGAAGCCAATGCCGCGAATGAGGTATTCCACGCCATTGATTTCCAAATTGCGGGCTCCTGTTTCGTAGTTCGATTTGCGGGCCGCGTTCATGACCTGAGCGAGTGTCACGTTGTGGGCGCGGAGGAGAATGGGGTCGACGTCGATTTGGTATTCACGGACATAGCCACCCACGGAAGCCACCTCAGCGACGCCTTCAGCCGTCATCAGGGTGTATTTGACATTGAAGTCCTGTTCCGCCCGCAACTCGTCGAGGTCCCAGCCGCCTGCTGGTTTTCCATCTTGGTCGCGACCTTCCAGGGTATACCAAAAGACTTGGCCGAGAGCGGTCGCATCGGGTCCTAGCTTCGGAGAAACTCCCTCAGGGAGAAGTTCTGATGAAAGAGAGTTCAGCTTTTCGATGATACGGGAACGGGACCAGTAGAACTCCACCCCTTCTTCAAAAATGAGGTAGATTGAGGAGAATCCAAAGTAAGAATAGGTCCGCACTTCCTTGACTCCGGGGACACCTAACAGGGAGACGGTGAGGGGGTAGGAAATTTGGTCTTCGATATCACGGGGCGAGCGACCGGGCCATTCGGTAAAGATGATTTGTTGGTTTTCACCGAGGTCAGGAATGGCATCAATCGCGACGGGATCACGATTCATCCATGAGACATCCCAATCAAAGGGCGCAACCTTGACCCCCCAGCCGATAAAGAAGGCGAGGAGCAGGAGAACCACTAGCTTTTGTTCGAGACAAAATTTGAGAAATGATTTCATACAAGGGAAGGTTAGTGGCCGGAATGGTCAGGTTCGGGGGAGGATTCCTTCTCGGGGTGGGCGAGATGCTTGAGAGCCTCGGGTGAAAGATTGAGCGGGATGGAGAGTGCTTCCGTGACGTCCCCGCATGAGAACATGCGCGAGCCAAAGTAGGGGTTCTCCACTTTTGGCTCTCGCGAAAACCAATCTGCGCCCTCATTCCCAAAGGCCATCGGGCAATGGACGAGATAGAGTTTACCCAGTTGATCATTGGCTCCTGATGAGATGAGTTCAGAAAGAGTCATTGTGACCCTCCGCAGGGAAGCCTGAAGGGATTTCTCGTCGGAGGCGGCCAACACTTGGTCTGCAAGCTTCCCGTATTTCACATCGAGTTGGCGCAAGGCTTCGGCGAGCTGTCTTTTATTCGAGAGAGCCTCCTCCGGCTTGTCGTGTGCGAGAGCGTCCGAAATGGGGAGGTAGGCGTTGAGGGCTGCTTCTATTCGGGTGATTCTCTCCTTCGAAAGGCTCTCCAAAGTGGGGAGCTGCCAAGGAAGCCCCGCAACGGCGGAACGATTCGGTAATTCGAGCACAAGGGTTTGCCACGCGGCTTCAGTCGAAGCCGTTCCAGATTCGACTGTCACTTGAGTGAAGAGATTTGACAACTTCATCTTGGCCTCATTCCAAAGCGGCTTGTAGTCGTCTGTTAGGAAATTAGGATTGATGCCTTCGACGAGTGCTTTGGCCCGTTGAAATTGGAGTCTGAATTCCATAGGGTCCGCCATTGCTTGCTCGGCTCGGGCGAGGCTACGGAGAACTGGTTTCCAGGCTCCTGCAATGGTGGTTGGAGCTTCGATTGCCGAGTCTTCTCCGATCGCTTGGCCTTCCAGCATCATGGCGGGTTTCGCTTGTATCTGGAGTTCTGAGTCCAACTTGAAGGCCCCCCGGGTTACTACCAGATCGCCTTCGTTGACTCCGCTGTAGACGATGAAGTAATGATCTGTGCGAGGGCCAAGCACGATTTCGCGCCCCTCAAAACGGATGTTGTCGTCGGTTGAGATGCGGCGATAGACAATCGCTCGTTCGCCGGTACGCAGAACGGCGGAGGCGGGAATTTGCAAGGGGACAGCTCCGTCAGCTTGAGGGAGTTTGGCTTGCACGGTTGCTTCGACAAACATCCCGGGCTTGAGCTTGCGCAGGGGATTGGAGACCGCAACTCGCACCCGGGTGATTCGCCGCTTGTCATCCAGCACGGGATCGATGAACGATACCTGTCCGGAGAAGATCTCACCTGGGAGAGCCCCTGTTTTCAGTT
Source organism: uncultured Roseibacillus sp. (assembly GCA_964529725.1). Classification (GTDB taxonomy): domain Bacteria; phylum Verrucomicrobiota; class Verrucomicrobiia; order Verrucomicrobiales; family Akkermansiaceae; genus Roseibacillus. The sequence goes on along the minus strand of CAZGXV010000109.1, from coordinate 3,664 downwards.
GGACGGTCTGGTCGAGTGCGAGCCAAGGAAGATCGTTTTCGAATACTTCTAGCTGAACCCAGACCGAGGAGAGGTCCATGAGGGAGTAGAGCGCATCACCTGTTTTGACGTAATCGCCTTCTCTCTTTTTCAGATCCATCACGACGCCGTCGAAGGGGGCTCGCAGGGTGATCCGATCTGAGGGTTCGGTCTTGGCCTCAATTTCGTCGATCTGCTCTTTAGAGAGTTCCAGCAGTCGAAGTTTTTCGCGGGCGGCACGGTAGAGGGCTTGTCGGGTTCGGTCGGAGTAACGATTCAATTCGCGGCGGGCCGAAATTAATTCCTGTTGCGCGACCAAAAGGTCGGGAGAATAAATTTCTGCGATGGCTTGTTCCTTGAGAACGGTTGCTCCGGTGAAGTCAATGAGCAGCTTGTCTAAACGCCCATCCATTCTTGCGGTCGTGGTGGTGAGAGACGTTTCATCGGAGGTGATTTTTCCTAAAAGGTTGAGTGGTTTCGTAGCGGGTTCTCGCACCACGGGAGCGACCCGGATATCGAGCCGGGCGATGGCGTCGGCAGTCAGCTTGACCTCGCGCAGTCCTCCGGAGCTTTCTGACGAGACCTCAATTAGGTCCATCTCGCAAATGGGACACAAACCTGGACCCGGTTGGCGAACAGTCGGGTGCATGGAGCAGGTCCAAATGGTGCCCGAGTCGCCTGAGGTGTTACGTGTATCGGAGGTGTTCTGGGAGGGAGGCCGCCCAATCCACCACCCGGCTAGAAAGACGAGAAGGATGAGCAGGGGAAAGACAATGCTCCCTGTCTTGCTGAGGATTCCAAGGAGCTTGGAGAGAACTTTTTTGAGTGAAGACATGATGGTGAGATGAGTTTTGGATTATCGGATTCCGGCTGCTTTCATGAGTGCCGCTTCGGCTTGACCAAGTCGGGTGCGGCTTTCGATGGCTTGGAGTTCGTAGCTCAAGAGCTGACGCCAAGAGTCGATGACTTCGAGGAAGGTTGCGTTCCCCGCTTGGTAGGATGTGAGGGTGAGTTCGAAGGCTTGCTTGGCATCGGGAATCAAGCGAGTCGGGTAGAGAGCTTGGGCCTCGCGCTCGGAAGTGAAGCTGGCGTGTGCGCTTCCGATTCGTTGTTGGATGAGAGAAAGAGTCGTCGCTAAATTTTCCTGGCTGGCGGCGAGGGTGGAGGCTGCTTGACGGCGGCCAGCTTTGTTTTTTTCACCCCAAAGCGGGAGAGTGACCCCAACTGTTGCCATAAACTGGTCCTGCCCATTGGCTGAGGGAGCGAGCCCATCATCGGAAACGGGAGTCCATGAGGCCCCTGCCGTAAAGTCGGGACGGTCATTGAGCTTGGCGAGAGAGACGAGGCTTTGCGCTGCTTCAATCTTCGCTTGGGCCACCAACACCTCCGGGTGGCGTGACGAGGCAGTGCTTATGAGAGAAGAGACCGGTCCAAAGGAGCGAAAGACAGGAACGGAGGGTCGAGGAAGCCAGGACTGATGAGGGCGGTAGAGAAGAGCGTTCAGGGAGGCTCGGGCTGAGTCGGCTTGCCCACGAGAACTAGCCAGTCGTTGCGTAATTTTAGTGACTTCGTTTTCAGCTTTGAGGTAATCCTGTTGTGTTGCTTTATTGGTTGCAATCTTGGCCTCAATGGTGGTCTGGAGAGAGCTGAGCAGTGCACGGTTTTCAGCCAAAATACCACTGGTCTCAGTCGCGAGATAGTAGCTCCACCAAGCGTGCCGTACTTGCTCGGAAAGAATGAGTTCGTCCGATTTTAGCTGTGCTCGGATGGCTTCGGCTTGATGCTGGAGGATGGCAGCTTGTGCGCTTCGCTTGCCCGGAAAAGGAATTTTTTGTTGAACGCCGATGGTGCCGTTCACACGACCGGCCGCTGTTTCGGCCATCCTGCCTGCTCCGATTGCGGCGGAAGGATCAGGAAGGAAGCGAGCCTGACGTGAGGCTTCGTCCAGAGCTTCCGCTTGGGCCCGAAGAGACTTGAGAGAAGGGTGATGGGCCAGAGTCTGCCTCACCACTTCTTCGACATCAGCGGTCGAAGGCAGGGAGTAGGCAGAGGGCGCTGCCTCGCTTGCCCTGGAGGCGCTCGTGGAGCTGGACTGGGCCGCTTGTGATGATGGAGCGAGAGCGGATTCCTCCGGGTAGTTCGAGCAAGAAGCTACCACGAAGACAATCGAAGCCGCGCCGACTAATCGAATACGTGACATGGAGTCAGAAAGGGGGATGGAGGCGGCCCGAGAGGCCGCCCCTGAGGTTAGAGAATCGAGGCGATCCTAGTGGTTTCCTTCATGGGAAGGTGGGGTGCCAGTTTTCACCATGGCGACATACTTAGCTGGGTCCTCGTTGAACTTTGGCAAGCAGTTGTCGCAGCAAAAGCGGACTTCGGTTCCCTCATAATCAATGACGAAGGGTTCGCCCATTGAACCGAGTTTTTCGCCCGAGACCACACAGACATCCAAGGGATATTCAGAGTTGGAAGCGACGGGATTTGAGGATGTCTCAGACTCAGCAGACGTGCTGTTTTCTTTACAAGCAGACAGAGTGAGGAGGACAGCGGAGGCAGCGAGGCTGCTAAGAAGGAGTTTGGTAGATTTCATAATTTCTTCAATGATTGTGTGGTGCCAGGTGAAAAACAGAGCACGTGGCGGCACCTAAAATGCACGTGTCAGTCTGCGGAAAGTGCAGAAGTGTGAGTCCAAAGAGGGACTCGACTCATTTCAGGTGGCAGGTAGTCAAAGATGCGAAACAAGCTTGGTATTCAGAGAACCAAGAGTTCAGGGCATCAAACCCGCCGAGGGACAATCAAAGAAGAAAGCTCTCAAAGAGAAGCCAGAGAACAGGGGGAGGAGATTCGTTTTCCGGGGGAGCATTTTGCGGCGGACGCGGAGTAGGGAAATGCGCAACGAGGTGCTCAGGGTCAGGAATGACCAGTTCAGAGGAATAGTCAGAGCCGATGTGAAAAGTGCTTTCAACCTCGTGGGTAGAAGTGATTTTTTCGCAGGGACAGTTGGGACAGTCGGATGGCTCAGAATCGTCAGCGGGAAGCGGGGTCGAACAACAGCTGGGAACCTCTTCCGAAGAGGTTGAATTGAAAACCTTCTTCAGGGTGCAGCAACATCCCGGATTGGCCATGAGGATGGCCAAAAGGATTGAGATGCTTTGCTGAATGAGATTCATCAACGAGTGTAGGATACCTAACCCCAGCACTTTATTCCAGTAGAATTTTGAGTAGTTGTCATGCTGCTGGCCTTCGCTATTTTGCTAAATCATGAGGCTGACCTGCTCTGACAAGATTTCTTAGCAACATCCCTCGCCGCCTCTTTCCACTTCGATCGTAACGTGGGTGAACTGGCTTTTGTCGAGTAATTTCCTCAGCTTACTTTTTGCAGCGATTTCCTCTTCGTGGCTGCTATCCTTCGTTAAAACTAAGTGGGTGGAAAAGACATGTTCTTCTCCGTCGAGTGACCAAACATGGGTGTGATGTGTTGATGCGACGTTGGGGATTCTGCAGACCTTGTTTTCAAATTCCTTTAGATCGAAGTTTTCGGGGACGGTTTGGAGGAAAACTTTGGTCACTTGCTTGAGGTTGCGAAAGACGTTCCAGATGATGAAGGAGGAGATTCCGATTGAGAGAAGGGGATCGATGATGGGTA
>CAZGXV010000108.1:0-7154 GCA_964529725.1 uncultured Roseibacillus sp. | reverse complement strand
TCCAATCCATCCTGGTCTCATTTCACCGAATTTTTCCCTAGCTTGATCGCCCTAGGCACGGCACACGAGGCTCTTGTCCTCTTGTTCAAGACCTCCCGCTCACTAAGTCACTAAGGGTATTCGAAGAGGTTTAACCCTTCGAGAATGGGGTCTGGCTCAGAAGAGTCAGCCGAGCTTTCGGTCTCGCTTTCAGAGTCGCTTTCAGGGTCGCTTGCCGCTTCGGATTCAGCTTCAAACTCGGGAAAATTGCTCGACGAAGCCTCCGTTACCGGAGAGAGCGGAGCGCCTTCAAAGACCTCTCGTGCGGGGGCTGGTGCCTGCATCTGCGATGGCGCAGCCTGCATGCTAGGGACTGGAGCCGCAGTCACCACAGTAACGGGAGCGGCATCCTGCTTCAATGCGAGCCAAAAGACGGCGACGAAAAGAATCATGCAAAGTAAAACCACCAAGGCCATGTTGGAGAGAAAGACTCGTTTCTCTAACCGAATCATGAGCGAACCGGCGGCCTCGTTGTTTCGGTTGGCTTGCTCGAACAACATCTTCATCTGCTCATCGGAATGCTCGATTCTTTCCGAAACTTTGCCGAGAGCTCCGAGAGATTTTTCGTGGCTCGAGCTAACGTCCTGCAGGGTCGAATTAACGCCGGACAAATTCTCGAGCAACTGTTCGTCCTTCTCATGGGTTTTCTCCATGTGACTGTTGAGATTTCCCAAAATGGCGGTCACCTCTTGCTGGGAGGAGGCAAGCTTTTCGAAGCTATTGAGCGCGGGCGGCAAAGACTCCACCAGAGTGGTCACTTGCGAGTTCTCTTCCTTCTGGCGGTCCAAATGATGGCTAATGGAACGAACCAAACCTAACAGCTCGATATACCCTTCCCGCAGATGACGGAGTTGCTGGTCTCTCCGGTTAGGGCGTTTCCATGGCAACCACGAGTTCTTACTGTTCACTTGCAGCGTCACCTCTTCTTCCAGATTCTTGTTCTCGAGAGGCAGAACCTCCACTGCACCAGCGTCTCGTGACGGTGAAACGCTCTCGTCGGGAGCTTCTTTGAAAGGAGTAGTCTCGGGGCTGGTTGTCGTTTCGGAAGGAGAGTCTTGAGACATGGAAGAGTCGGTGAAAGAGAAAAAGAACGGACAGTGCTTGAAAAAACGGGGGTCTTGTCAGGCTACCTGCTTCGCTTTTTCGATAGAAGAAGGGGACCGGAAAGTCACTTCATTTCATCAGTGATTTCCCAAAATATCTCTATTTTCAAATTCTATTGCGAAGGAGAGAGTTCGCTCCTGAGAAGCAGAAGGCTGGCCAAGAACCCTTCTTCATTGGCTCCCAGGCGGGGAAGAACACTCCTGATCTATGCCTACGATCTGCGAGTGCGGTGATACTGCGAGCAGACTCCGCTAACGACCAATTTTTCGTGATTGATTGCTCCTCAATCGATAACGCCAGCGTCTAAGCCCAGCGGCAACGAAGCGAGGAGCGAATGAGAAACTCGTGACAGCCTGACGAGATAGGCTTAAGGGTGTTCCCAACTGCAGTGACCTCCCAGCAACCTTCTTCCAAGCACCCGTCCCCTTTCTTGAATAAGAGCTTTTTCACGAATTTCTTGGCTGCCCTCCTTATAGGAGTCGGCCTTCTCTCGAGCGAGCCTTGGCGAGGGCCTCTTCTCAATATTGGTCTGTTTGCCTTCTCTGGCGCTCTCACCAATTGGCTCGCGATCCACATGCTCTTCGAGAAAGTGCCCGGCTTTTACGGCTCAGGAGTCATCCCGGCCCGCTTCGAGGAGTTTAGAGAAGGAATTCGCCAACTTGTGATGGAGCAATTCTTCACGAAGGAAAATATCGCGCGATTTTTTGAAGCTTCTCCGAAAGACGATGCTGGTGGGATTGAGCTCTCGCCTCTCATCGATTCCGTGGACCTCGATCCCTCCTTCGAAGCCCTCAAAAGCGCGGTCTTAGAGTCCCAGTTTGGTGGAGCACTCTCTCTGTTCGGTGGCGCGGCTGCCCTTGATCCGATCAAGCCCGACTTTCTCGAAAAGATGAGAGAATCGGTCAAAGGCATCGTCTCTTCCGAAGATTTTCAAAAGGAGCTGCACAACCTTCTCGCAGGAGGAGCAGGCGACAATGGCCACTCGGAACTTCTCACGCGAGTGCAAGTGATCGTGGAGAAACGGCTTGATGAGCTGACCCCTCAGATGGTGAAAAAAATCATCCAAGAAATGATTCGCACCCACCTGGGCTGGTTGGTTGTCTGGGGGGGAGTGTGCGGGGGTTTGATTGGTTTGGTGGCCAGTTTCTTGACTTCGATTTCATAGCTAAGCTGATGCGAGCGTAAGTGTGGTCTTTCATTGCCATCTGGAAAATTTCTCCAGAAAACAACTTGGCGCCTTTCTCCCGAAGCTGATTTCAAAGCCACTCAAAATCAGCGTATTGCGCATTCTTGAAGCTACGGAAAACTAGAAAGTTAATTTAATGTGACATTATTGTCTATAAGAATGTCTGTAGAGCGTGTCGCACTTTACTTTTACCCTCCTCCTCGCCAGCGTTCCCCTGTTGAAGGGTGACGAACTTTTGTTTTCGGACGATTTCGATGATAACGATTTTAAAGCCGTTGGCATTTCCTCAGTTTACACCGGGGGTAACCAAACCACTGCTGGTCAGACAGGTGGAATCACGGATTCACAGGGCTTTGACGCCCTCCCATCTTTCGGGGGAGATTTTTGGCGAGTGACCACTGAAAACGATATTTTCGAACTGCGAATTGAGAACATTGCTGCCCACACCAACGTCTCGGTGGCCTTTTCGTTGGCGATGATGGACAGCTGGGATGGCGGAAATAGCACCTATGGTTCGGACATCTTCAACTTTGAGATCACCGATGGCAGTACGAGCCTTGTTGGTCTTTCGGAGACTTATTCAGGTGGAAACGCGCCCAGCCAAGGTGTGGTGGCCACCGAGGCAGATAGGGTCCAGCTCGGGTTCAACAATGGCAGCCAAGTTTGGTGGAACGACGACGCCTATCGACTCGAGTTCAACAATTTAGCCCACAGCAGTGACACGCTCGTGCTTCGCTTCTGGGCATCGAGTGGTGGTAGCGGAGCAGGTTTTCAAGGAGGAAACGATGAGTCCTTTGCCATTGATAACATTGTGATCAACTACGACGGCCCCTCCGAAGTGGTCCCTGAGCCTTCGCTCTCAGTTTTTCTAATGCTGGCTTCGGGACTCTTCTTAAAGCGTCGCTCGAGACCATCTTCAGGAACCCAAATTCTCTAAGAGATAGATTGTCAGCGGGACCGCACAACCGATGCAGGTCAACATCAATACGATCAGGATCCTTCGCCTCCACTCTCCTCCTTCTCCGCGACCACGAAGTCCTGCCAGCCAGAAGTTAAAGGCCGCCCCCAGAATAACAGTCACGACATTGGTCCCGAAGAGGAGAGCAGCTCCTGTTGCATTGCTATACTTCCCCAATCCGGCGGAGATGCCCACGGTCGCAATTGGCGGCACGAGGGCGGCTGCGATGGCCACTCCCGCCAAGGCCCCACTGAGCTTCGGCCTGGCTAAGCAATAGGAGGCAGCCACGCCGGAGACAAAGGCGATTCCCAAGTCCAGCAAGGTTGGCTTGCCACGGGCGAGCAATTCGCTGGTCATTGTAAATCCTGTCCAGCGAGCTAAAAAGCCACAGACCGACCCGATCAGAAGAGCGGCTAAAAACCCAAGGGCCACCGCCTTGATGCTGCGCAACCAGAGCGGCCAATTCCCCTGCACGAGAGCAAGACCACTACCAATCAGCGGCATCATCAAGGGAGCCACCAGCATCGCTCCAATCACCACCGCGACGCTATTAGCTAACAACCCCAAAGAGGCAATCATCGTTGCCATCGACATTAAGGCTGCGAAGTCGAAATTCCACCGCGCCTTGCCCTCAATTTCTTCCATTAGGGCAATGCGGTCCTCACGCTTCAACTGTGGAATAGTTAGGGCGATGCGAGCTGCCAGCCATTCTCGAAAACGATGACTGGCAGGTTTGGGCGAACGAAGGACTGCAACTGCGAGTCCCTTGTCTGCGGCCACAAGCCGATCCGGAACAATGCCAAAGAGTTTGCGCCGCAACTTCCCCTCACCACCCGCTCCGACGATCACAAGACCATAGCTCCCGGCTTCCACTTCTTCCCGAATCCCCTCCCGCACGTAACTGCTAAGTATCACCTTTCGATTCACGCCATCGGCCGCGATCTCAGCCTTCTCGATGGCTTTCTTTAACAAATTGTCGCCTACCAGGTGGGACACCTCATCAGCATTGACGGTGATAAAGAGTGCCGTCACCCGTCCAGCGGCGAAGCCATGAGCAAGCTTGAGAGCCCTGCGAGAATGCCGCCCTCCGGAGCAGGGCACGAGTATCTCACGACTATCGGGCATGCCCTCTCCCACTCTCATCACTAAGACCGGGCAAGGGGCCGATTCGAATAAGTTGCGCGAAAGGATCACATCTGGATCCTCGCGGTTACCGGACTCATGCTTGCCCACGATAAGGAGCTCGGCTTCCTGGCGAGCCAAGTAGCCGAGGATGAGACGACTCCGATCATTGGAGCGACACCACGAGAGCTGAGCCCAGCTGGGAAGCGAGTCCCGCATCCGCAGCATCCAAGCCTCCTTCGGTTGCTCTCTGGTGATCGCCCCCTCGCTCTTGCCGTCCATCGCAACCAGTATCTCAAGCTCGGAGCGACTGCCTTCCGCAAAGCGACTTGCCCAGGCAAACATCTGGCTTGCTTCCGCCTCATTGCGAATGACCAACAGTATCATCTGCAGCCAGTCTGAAAGGTGAGCTCACGTTCGACAAACTCCGATTCAGTCTCCTCATCGAACACAAAAAAAGCCCGCGCCTTCAGGCACGGGCTTCTTGTTGCTTATGTTATTTCCAGATTGTTCTTAGCTGGGCTCGAGTCCATCAAGCAAGGTCACCTCGCCGGTATGTAATGAATAGAGACCACCTACGATTTTGATTTTTCCCTCTTTTTCCAAATTGGCGAGAGTCTCCGAACGGGTGCGCAGGTCGGCTACTGTCTGACGGACATTTTCCTCAACGACCGCTGCCACAAACTCGGGATTTTTGGAGTTCTCCTCATCTTCTTCGAATCCTTCCACGGCATCGACCGCGGGTGTGATTTCTGCAAGAAGCTCGGTGAGGTTGCCAAGCTTGACGTGGTCGCAGGCACCTTTGACGGCACCGCAGGCCTCGTGTCCGAGAACCATCACCAGCTTCACTCCGGCAGCAGCAGACGCGAATTCCATGGACCCAAGCTGGTCCACTCCTTCCACATTGCCAGCGACCCGACCGACGAAAATATCACCAATGCCTTGGTCGAACACTTGCTCGACGGGCACCCGGGAATCGACGCAGGAAAGAATGTAGGCCTTAGGATATTGCCCCTTGGAGGTCTGATCGATACGAGCCTCGATGTTGGCTGCGGTTAACTTTCCAGACATGAAACGCTTGTTGCCTTCCATCAAGTCCTTGAGAACACCATCGGGAGTGAGCGTTTTCTGGACATCCGCAGATGGCGCGAGATTCTCAGTATCAGCCTGAAGAGGCAATGTGAAGGCTGCAGCACAAAGAGCTAACACAGGTAGTTTTTTCATCAGTATGTTTCGTTTTGGTTTGGAATGACGGCTCAATTGCGGGCCGCTGAAGTCACTTTAAGAGGGAAAGAGTTTCACGCAACTGTTTTCGCGACATTTTTTTCGTGTTTTTTGAGACACTCCTACAAATCACTTATTCACAGCAACTTGCTCATGACTTCACGCAGCGATTGAGCAGACACAGAGTCCAAGATGCCGTTTTCTTGAGAAAAATTGTCTCCAAAAGAAGGGAGGCTGAAGGTCCCTTTCAAGTCGGCCCCCATTCGCGGAAAAGTGGCCTCAGCCGCTGCCAAAACAGTCGCTCCTCCTCTCGCGCCGGGTGATGTCGAGAGCAGGATCATCGCCTTGCCACCCCAGACCTCGTAACGCTCTCGGGAGGCCCAATCGTAGAGATTCTTGAAAGCGGCGCTATAGCTCCCATTGTGCTCCGCGAGTGAAATCACCAGGGCGTCGTGGGCGTCGATGAGTGCAAGAAAATCCTTGGCCGCTGGGGGCACACCGCTGGTTTCTTCCTCATCGACGGAAAAAAGAGGGTGAGCAAAGGAGCGTAAATCCAAATCGGTAACCTCGGCACCCTCTACAAGAGAAGCAGCAAAGTTAGCGAGCTGACGATTGATGGACTGCGAACTAGTAGATGCACCAAAAGCGAGAATTTTCATGGCACCAACTCTCCCTTACGAGACCATTTTGTCAAACAACAAGGGAAATCAACTTTTCATGAATACACCCCCTCCCATTGACGTTTCAACAGCTAACGATAGATTCCAGCTATGACCGAACAAATGACCTCTTTGACACGAAGCCTAAAAACGACTGCCTTGGGAAGCATGGTAGCCCTTACACTCGCCAACTGCACCACCACCAATCCCTATACTGGCGAAGAACAAGTTTCCAAAACCGCGGGCGGAGCTGCGATTGGCACGCTCGTGGGAGCAGGTCTCGGTGCCATTATCGGTAACAATACCGGAGACGGCGATGCAGGTCGGGGTGCTCTTATCGGAGCCGGAGCAGGTCTTCTGGCCGGTGGAGGCATCGGTCAATACATGGACCAACAAGAGGCCCTCATCCGCAGGCAACTGCAAGGCACCGGGGTCAGCGTTACCCGCGAGGGCAACAACATCATCCTCAATATGCCCCAAGACATCACCTTCGGTGTCGCGCAAGATAGCCTGCGATCCGACATGGCTAACACCTTGAATTCGGTGGCCTTGGTGCTGAACAAATACGACAAGACGCTCGTGACAGTCGAAGGCCACACCGACTCCGACGGCAGCAATTCCTACAACCAGAATCTCTCCGAACGCCGCGCGCTGCGGGTCTCCAACTATCTCGCCAGCCGTCGTGTTGCTCCTCAACGCCTCATTACAAGAGGCTACGGCGAAACACAACCCGTTGCCTCTAATGGGAGTGCCGCCGGCAAAGCGCAAAACCGCCGCGTTGAGATCCACATCGTGCCCCAGCAGCAACAATAGGCCCTCACGGACCGCGAGTCTTCAGCTCGCCCCACTAGTCTGTCCTAGC
>CAZGXV010000107.1:0-7217 GCA_964529725.1 uncultured Roseibacillus sp. | reverse complement strand
AAAGTACAGCTTTATTTGTGCCTTTTTTCGGCAAGTTCATTTGGAAAACGGTCTATGCTCCGGAACGGCAGGGCGGGTTTCGATGAAACCGCTCTCTGTGATTTGCGAGAGTTTGGGATGGGCTCGATGATGTTGTGTTCGCCTGAATTTTCGAAGCGACGCGGTGGGCTGAATTCGGCGGTGTGCAAGGGTGAAGGGGTGGATCGAGGGGGTCGGCTTCATCGAAGCACGACCTACCGAATTAGGGCTTTACCTACATGATTGACAAAGTGTTCGTTTGAACTATTTTCCCAACATGGCCGATAAAATTCAACGCAGGAAAACGCTTTGTCACGTCTCGCCTCAAACATTTTCGACCATCTCTCTATCCGAAGTCTTTTTCATAACTATTTGTGCTCAAGAACGAGGTGAAAACCAATTTGCCAAGCCGGATGTTTGGCAAACGTTGATGGAATCAGTTTTGAATCGTAATAAAAGGGGAACCTGGAACTGCTCGTTATTTCTAGCAATGCCTGACCACATTCACATGTTGGTGAGTTTTGATGGGAAAGTTCGAATGGCCTCTGCGATTGCCCAATGGAAGCGATGGGTTTCTTCTCAAACAGATGTGAAATGGCAACGGGATTTTTTCGATCATCGATTGCGGGATTTTGAATCTGCCGCTGCGAAATCTCGATATATTGCGCTTAATCCCGTGCGAGCGTCATTGGCTGAAAATGCATCGGAGTGGCCGTATTTTTGGAAAAGGCCGACGCTCCAAATTCGTGTACGGTAGGGCGTGTTTCGATGAAACCGCTCTCTGTGATTTGCGAGAGTTTGGGATGGGCTCGATGATGTTGTGTTCGCCTGAATTTTCGAAGCGACGCGGTGGGCTGAATTCGGCGGTGTGCAAGGGTGAAGGGGTGGATCGAGGGGGTCGGCTTCATCGAAGCACGACCTACCGAACGACCTACCGGATGCGGCGCCCATGGGGTAAACAGAAATCTCCTTGCTCAATGCTATGAAATATCTGATGCTTTCCTTGTGATGTTGAACCTCGAGCTCCTTTCGCTCCTCCTCCTAGCCTAGTGGCCGGGAGTTGAGATTTCTTTTGTTCAGCGTCACGGTCGTTTCTTCCTTCTTTTCGAAGAAAACGACGGCTTTGGCACTTGGCAAAGGGAATCGGTTCTACAAGAACTGACTCATTAACAATCAAGCATGAAAACTGAATCGATTGCCAAGTATCGCGCCTTTCCCAAGGTGGATCTGCCGGACCGCACGTGGCCAGACCGCGAAATCACGAGCGCGCCGCTCTGGTGTTCGGTGGACCTCCGTGATGGCAATCAATCGCTTCCAGTCCCAATGTCAGTTGAGGAAAAACTGGAAATGTTCGATATGCTGGTGGGGGTTGGCTTCAAGGAGATCGAGGTGGGTTTTCCAAGTGCGAGCGAAACCGAGTTCCAGTTTTTGCGGCGTTTGATTGAGGAGGAGCGGGTGCCTGATGATGTCACCTTACAGGTCCTGGTGCAGACGCGGAAGCATCTCATCGAGCGTACTTTTGAGGCCTTCAAGGGCGCCAAGAATGTGATCGTGCATATCTATAACTCGACGAGCACCTTGCAGCGGCGGGTGACGTTTTCGGATGCCAGCCAAGAGTCCATCAAGCAGATCGCGTTGGATGGCACGCATTGGGTCAAAGAGCTGGTTCCTACCGTTCCCGAGACCGAGGTGCGTTTGCAGTATTCGCCGGAATCATTCTCTGACACCGAGTTGGACTTTGCTTTGGAGGTTTGTGAGGGGGTGATGGAGATTTGGGAGCCCACTCGGGAAAATCCGATCATTCTCAACCTGCCGGCCACGGTGGAGTGGTCGACTCCGAATGTTCATGCCGATCAGATCGAGTGGATTTGTCGCAATTTGAAGAATCGGGAATCCGCCCTCATTTCGCTGCACACGCATAATGATCGTGGCACAGGTGTGGCTGCGACCGAATTAGGTCTGATGGCTGGTGCGGACCGAGTGGAAGGGACGCTCTTTGGTAACGGAGAGCGGACGGGCAACCTCGATATCGTAATCGTGGCCCTGAATATGAATAGTCATGGCATTGCCACGGGGCTCGATTTTTCGAACCTGTCCCAGTTGCGCGAAGTCTACGAACGCACGACGCGTATGGTCGTGCCCGAGCGCCAGCCGTATGCGGGAGAGTTAGTTTTTACCGCGTTTTCTGGTAGCCATCAGGATGCTATCAAAAAAGGCTTCGACCGCCGAGCCAAGGACGGGGCCGATGCCAAGTGGGGAGTGCCTTACATGACGATTGACCCAATGGATATTGGACGCAGTTATGAGTCTATTGTGCGCATCAATTCCCAAAGCGGAAAAGGGGGCGTCGCTTACATTTTGGACAAGGATCATGGCTTTGATTTGCCGAAGACAATGCATCCCCAAGTGGGCAAGCGTATCTATGATTTGGCAGATGCGGAAGGCCGAGAGCTCACTGTCGATGAAGTAGGAGCCGCTTTTGAAAAAGAGTTTCTTAATGTTGAGACCGAATTGGTTTTGGCTGATTACGAGCTCGACCACCACGTCGGTGAGCGTGGTGACGTCGGCTGTCTGGCAAAAGTGACGCGTGATGGGGAAGCTTACGAACTCAAGGGAATCGGCAACGGTCCCATCAATGCCTTCGTGCATGCTTTGGAAGAGCAAGGTTGGAAAGACTTTGTGCTCACGGATTACCGCTCCCATGCTATTCGTGGTGGTTCGGGTGCGGATGCGGCTGCTTATGTTCAGCTGCGCAAAGACTCGGGCGAAATCGTCTGGGGCGCGGGAGTAGATTCCTCGATCGAGATGGCGGGCGTGAAAGCGCTGGTCTGCGCTTGGAATCTTCTGCGCTAAGCGCTTCTCGCGACGCTCTCCCCTTGTGGGAGCGCGTGGACGGTGCTATCTACGGGCATGAGTTTTGGCTTTGGATGAGGTTCCTCTCGGGAAAATTGGAAACCGCCCCTTTTTCGCATCGGGCAGGTTCCCATCACGGTCACTGGTCTAGTGATCCTTTTGGAAGTCATCGGCATGTTGGTTGTGGTTGCCTTGCCAACAAAGATGGAGTCTCTGGTCTTTTTCAAGCCCGCAGCCTTTCTCGGTGGAGCAATCTGGCAGGCGGTGAGCTATCCCTTTTTCGAGCCTCCCTCCATTTGGCTGCTCCTTGGGCTCTACTTTTTCTACCTCTTTGGGAGCCGGGTTGAGAATGCTCTCGACCGTTCCAGCTATGTTCGGCTTCTCGCAGCAGTCACTCTTACACCTCCCGTGGTTGTGTTGCTGGCGCATTTTCTTTCTGTGCCAGGCGAATTGTTAGGTTCACATCTCCCGCATCTCGCCGTCTTTGTGGCCGCTATTGCAATGATGCCCAATGCTCGATCTGCGTTCTTCGGATTTCAGATCAAGTGGTTTGCAGTTGCCTTCGTGGCAATCGCTCTTTTTCAGTTTTTGATGGCACGCAATTACGGAGCCTGCATCGCTCTTGTTTCTGTCGTCTACCTCTCTATTTGGTGGATGAGGCAAGCGGGACACGTGAGCCAGTGGGGCGTTGTTGATGATGTTCTCGGCCCGCGTCCACCTCGTAGTCAGAAGAAGAAAAGGAAAGGTTCTCAGAAAAAACGGGTCTACGAAAAGAAGCTCAAGCCCCGTGTAAAAGTCCCCTCATCTAAGAATAAGGACATTGATCGCATTCTTGATAAAATTAATGAAAACGGTCTGCATTCCCTGACCGAGGACGAGCGTAAGCTCTTGCAAGAGGCGAGTAAAAAGTAAGGCTGTCGTTGCGGTTGGCTTCAATTTGGCTATCACTGCCTCATGACCGACGAGGAAATGAGGAGCTGCGACGAAAAAGGTCGGCAGGTCGAACGCTTGCGAGCGATCATGCATCGATTGCGTGCCCCCGGGGGATGCCCTTGGGATGCGGAGCAGACTCACGAATCGCTGGTATCCAATCTACTAGAAGAAGCGTATGAAGTGGTAGCCGCTATCCGTTCCGGTGACGGGGAGAATCTGCAGGAAGAGTTAGGTGATTTGCTCCTACAGGTCGTTTTTCACTCCGAGCTTGCGAGCGAGGGTGGGGCCTTCGATATCGATGACGTGGCGCGCGGAATTTCCGAAAAACTCATCAGACGGCATCCCCATGTCTATGGCGAGAGCGCCGCTGGAGACAGTGGAGCGGTCCTCAAGCAATGGGAAGAAATCAAAAGGGCGGAAAAAGGCAACCAAGGCCAACCCTACCTCCACGGAGTGGGTAAAGGACTTCCTGCCACCTTGCGCGGTTACAAACTCCAGAAAAAAGCGGCCAAAACCGGATTCGACTGGGCTGATACCGAGGGCATTGTTCGTAAGATCGAAGAAGAGCTCGGAGAAGTGAAGGAGGAACTCGCGCGGGTGAACAAAGGGGAAGACGCTAGACGAGAATTGGAGCAGGAAATCGGCGATTTACTCTTCGTTACTGTGAATTTAGCTCGAAAACTGAAAATCGATCCTGAAGTGGCACTGGAAGGAACAAACGTAAAATTTGAAAAGCGTTTTGCCTATTTGGAGAAGATTCTCAAGGAGCGGGGAACGAGTCTTGATGAGGCGACTCTTGAGGAAATGAACTTGCTCTGGGAAGAGGCGAAGGGGTGTTGATTTTTGAACCACAGATTGCGCAGATTTTCACAGATTACCGATTCGGTATAACCATTCGTGAGGAAATCAGAATTCTGGGGTTAAAAAATGCTCTGGGAAGAGGCGAAGCTGCATTGATTTTGGAACCACAGTTAGATTCGATTTCACAGATTGTGGGTTCGGTGCCTATTGCTCTGATTCTGTAATCTGTGAAAATCTGCGCAATCTGTGGTTTGAGTAAGTCCGCGGTCGAACGAGCAGATTGACTCTCCCGAGGTTGTAGGTCGTGGCTATGAATCACTGACGAACTGAGAAATCTAACGAGGCAAGAACAGCTGAGGTTAGAAGTGAAGGCGGCGTGACCTTAGGAACCACAGTTGGATCCGATTTCACAGATTGTGGGTTCGGTGCCTATTGCTCTGATTCTGTAATCTGTGAAAATCTGCGCAATCTGTGGTTTGAGTAAGTCCGCGGTCGAACGAGCAGATTGACTCTCACAGAACGAAGCGTTTGTATTCGAGTGAGAGGGAACCAAAGTTGATCAGCAGAGCGCGCTTGAAGCCAGTAGCCTTGAGGTAGTTGATGACTTGGGCTTGTTCGATTGCGCTGATAGCCTTGATTGCTTTGAGTTCCACGATGATGTCTCCAAAGCAGACAAAGTCTGCACGATAGCTCACTTCCAAAGGTTCTCCTCGGTAGTTTACTTGAATGTCTACTTCTCTCTCTGCGAGGATGTCGCGAAGTCGAAATTCGCGGGTAAGGGCTGCTTGATAAACGTTCTCGAGAAAGCCGTGACCGAGTTCGGTGTGGACGGCCATGGCTGCTCCTATAATGGCAAAGGTTTGGGGGTCTCTTTGGTTCATATCGCAAAGGGAATTAGGGGAGTATTTTTTCGGAACCACAGATTACGCAGATTTTCACAGATTGACAGTTCGGTATGACCATTCGTGAGGAACTGATAATTCTGGGGTTAGGAAATGCTCTGGGAAGAGGCGAAGCTGGATTGATTTTGGAACCACAGATTGCGCAGATTTTCACAGATTACCGATTCGGGATGTGAATTTGTGAGGGACTGAGAGGTAAGATTGGAAAGCTTTATCCGGTAGAGGCGAAGGGGTGTTGATTTTTGAACCACAGATGAAACCAATTTTCACAGTTTGACGGTTCGGTGGCTGTTGCTCTTATTCTGTAATCTGTGAAAATCTGCGCAATCTGTGGTTGGAAATTTCTTAGAGGGTTTGCGCGAAAGAGTCTTTTGGTTTGAGGTCTAACAGGAAATTGGCGAGGAGCTGAATCGTCTGCTCGATATCCTTATGATGAGCAGTCTCGACCACGGAGTGCATGCAGCGGAGAGGCAATGAGACGAGAGCGGAGGGTATCCCCTGATGGACGTCGTAAATCTTATCAGTATCAGTGCCGGTAAACCGACCCACAGCTTCATGTTGGATAGGCACTTTGACCTTTGAGGCCACCTTTTGCAATCGCTCCACGACTAAAGGATGGTTGGCTCCACCGTGGGATAGCGCAGGTCCGCCGCCTAGTTCGACGTGTCCTGTTTTGGCAGCGCTGAGGCCGGGGGTGTCAGTCGCGTGCGTAACATCGAGGCAAACGCAGGCGGTGGGATGAATCCGGTTGGTCGCCATGCGAGCACCCATGCCGCCGATCTCTTCTTGAACGGCATTGAGGCAAACAAGAGTCCAAGCTGGCTTTTTGCTGCTGGCAGCCACGATTTTCATGGCTTGAGCAATAATGTAACCACCAATCCGATTATCAAGCGCGCGACTGACGAGGAGGTCTTTGCCGAGTTCCATGGGACCATCAATGTAGACGGCGGGATGTCCGACACGGAGGCCGAGGGCGGCTACTTCCGCTGGGTTAGAGGCTCCCACATCGACCCAGAGTTCGTGAGTTTGCGGCGCCTTTTCGCCAGCAAGAGAATCACGCCGCAAGTGAATCGCGGTATTCCCAATGATGCCTGGCACCTCGCCTTTGTCTCCCAAAATTTGAAGGCGACGGCCACGTGCAGTAGCGACATCGGAACCGCCGACACGGTCAAGACGTAGGAACCCGTCCTTCTCAATGTGCTTGATGATGAAGCCGATTTCATCCGCGTGAGCCTCTAGCATCAGAACGTTCTTCGAGGTGCCTTTGACGGTGGCCCACGTCGAGCCATAGGTGTCGCACTCGACCTCACCCGCAAAGTCCCTCACGTAGTCAGCCCAAACCCGTTGGCCCGGCATTTCCCAACCAGTGGGGCTTGGGGTTTCGAGAAGCTTGAAGAGGAAATCGCGGTCTTTCTTGGTCATGCCAAAGACTCAAGACCGCCAGACGCGAGACGCAAGAATTCTTTTTATCTATCCTAACCAAGTTAAGAAGGTTTCTTCATCCGGTTCCATGCTTTCGGCAACTTTGGGTTGGTCGGTTAGGCAGGCGAGGCGTTCCGGGATGGGAACTGTGCCAGCCCCGAGTTCTTCTTCCATAGTAGGAAGAAACTTGGAGGGATGGGCGGTGGCGAGGATGATTTTGTGGCCGTCGGTGGCGAGGTCTTTGGCAGCGAGATAACCCACGGCGGTGTGGGGGCACATGGCGTAGTT
>CAZGXV010000106.1:0-7225 GCA_964529725.1 uncultured Roseibacillus sp. | reverse complement strand
GAAAAGGAAAAATCTAAGACCTGCTCACAAAGACTCTCTCGCTGCGGATCAGGAGCTACTTCTTCTCTTCCAACTCTGGTTCGGAATCGCTCTCATCCGTCGTCGCTTCAGAGTCTTCCGCGACTTCCTTGGGAACAAATCGAAGGACCGATCCATTGATACAATAGCGTTGGTCGGTGGGCGTATCGAATCCTTCTCCCTCGAAGACGTGACCAAGATGGCCATCACACTTGGCGCAGAGCACCTCCGTCCGAATCATGCCGCCACTGACATCGGGGACAGTCTTCACATTCTCATTCTTGGACGGATCATAGAAGGACGGCCAGCCACATTGAGAATCGAACTTCTCGTTGGAACTAAAGAGCTCGGTATTACAACCCACACAGATGTAGGTGCCCTCTCCTTGGCTTTTAAATTCCTTATAAACCTGACCGAAGGCTCTTTCAGTGCCTGCCTGACGCAAAATTCGATACTGTTCTGGAGTGAGCTCCTTTTTCCATTCTTCCTCGCTTTTCACAACTTTCTCAGTGGGTTCAGTGGGCTTTTCAGTCACCACCTCCATGACTGGTTTCTTGTCACCCCAAGCCTGCTGACTCAAGAAAAGACCGCCAAAAGCGAGGGTTAATCCGAGGGCTAGAGAGGTCAGGAGTGTTTGAGTAGTCATTTCAGTGGATAAGAGGCGTTGTCGGCTATTCTATTCCCTCGTCCCTGAAAAATCAAACGATGGTGACGATTGGGCGGATGCGTGGAGGTGAGAAGGATGCTGTTTTTTTGGACAGGATTGACAGGATTTGACAGGATTGCTGGCCCTGAATTTTTGACAGAATTAACAAAATGGACAGAATTTTGGATTTTGGATTCTGGATTCTGGATTTTGGATTTTGGATTTTGGATTTTGGATTCTGGATTCTGGATTCTGGATTCTGGATTTTGGATTTTGGATTTTGGGTTCTGGGTTCTGGGTTCTGGATTCTGGATTCTGGGTCCTCGATCAAACATTGACGAAACCGATCGGGAAAAGAATTTGCATCAGCATTGAGAGCAGGAAATTTGCCATCAGAATCGCGAGAGAAGAGTAAACCATGGCATTGGTCGTCCCCCTCCCCACCCCGACCGCGCCGTTCGATGCCTTCAAGCCTTGGTGACAGGCGATGATGACGATGAGGAATCCGAAGACACTTCCTTTGATGAGCGCGACCTTGATATCGTCTAGAGAGGAATACTTGCGCACATTTTCCCACCAAATGGCTTCCTCGACATTGAAGAGCGGGACCCCCACTACATAGGAGGCAAAAATACCACAAGCGACCGACTGGGCCAAAAGAAGAGGGATGGAGATCACCATCGCCAGCACCCGTGGGGTCACCAAATAGTCGATGGGGTGCACGGCCATTGAGCGCAAAGCATCGATTTGCTCGGTCACTTTCATGGTCCCGATTTCGGCAGCCATCGATGACCCGACCCGACCCGCCAACATCAACCCGGTGATGGTAGGTCCAAGCTCCCGTAACATCGCGGCGCTAACCAATCCACCAGCGAGAGTCTCCATTCCTACCAACTTAAATTGGAACAAGGCCTGCGCTGCCAAGACCGCACCCGTAAAACCACCGGTAATGATGACGACTGGCTGGGAACGATAACCAATCTCCGCGATTTGCCGGAAGAACTGCGGCCAACGCTTGCTCCCTTTTACAAGAGACTCCCCGACGTCGCCCGCCAGCAGGGCCAGCTCGCCAAGGTAACGCAGCAGGCCAAAAAAAAGGTCACCGATTTGGGCAAAGAAACGCACGGCCTCTACTTCGTCCCCATCGGGGCCATCCCGCAAATAAAAAAACCCCGCCGAGGACAAAACCTCGTCGGGGTCAGAAAGTAAAAACTGCCTCGAATTAGAGGGAGCCTTTGAGGGTAGAGGAAGGCTTGAAGCCAACGGACTTGGAAGCCTTGATCTTCATTGCTTCGCCAGTCTTGGGGTTACGACCCATACGGGCAGCACGCTTCTTGACCTCGAAAGTTCCAAAACCGATGATTTGCACCTTTTTGTCCTTCTTGACGCCTTTGGCAATAGAATCAAGAACAGCTGCGAGAGCCTCTTCGGCCGCGCGCTTTGTAGTGTCCGCTCCCAATTCCTTCTGCACTGCTTCGATAAGTTCTGCTTTGTTCATAGCGAGACCTTTTTGAGTACTTTTGAGATGCTTGGCAAAGCTAAAGTAGGCCTGCGCGAAGTCTTGTGTCATAAGGATTTCTCCTTGCCTTCACTGTTTTTTCATGTTTTCGGCTAAATCTAGAAAGCCCGAAAGAAAGGGGATTCAGACTGTTAGAAATTGATAGAACCCTTTAACCATTGAAACACAAAGGGCAGAGCTCACCAGAAGCAAACAATCCAACGAATCTAAGAAAACAAGTGAACCGCTGAATTGACCGTCCTTGTGAGCCTCAAGCCCAAAGGAACTGCGAATTTGAACATCCTAGAAATTCGGAAAAATTTTTCCAGAAGGCTACGGAAACCTGCAGAAAAGACGACGCGCGCTCTAGAGGGGTGCCAGAGCGTCTGCCTCAACCTCTACCAACAAGTTCTCGGGAACGAAGCGGTAGTGACCGATGATGGGATAAGAAAAGAGCTCATTCTCCCAACGGGGGCCGGAACCGTTATTATGGACCACCCACTTTTCATCCGACAGCTTACCCGGGCCAGGAACGATGATGCCGATGTGCGACGAGCGCTGGGGCTGATTCTCAGGGAGGTGCCAGACCACAATGTCGCCGAACTCATAATCGTCAGAAGAGTTGCTGGTTGTGAGGGACTCGCCGTGACGAACAAAGAAACGCTGTAGATTAGGAGTGCGGCGATGATCGACATTGGGATCAGGCTCGCTCAGGCCCCAGTAGCGGGGATACTCGCGAAAGTGCTCCGACATATCATCGTTGATCAGCATCTGGAGGTCGGTTCCCAGCGCGCGGTAGGAGCGCACCACGACGTCTTCGGCCTTCCCCCGGTCAGCTGGGATGTCACCGTTTGGAAAGTCAATGACGCGGTAAGAAAGGTCGTAAACGACATTCGCCTCGGTGCGAGCCAAGGCTGCCTTTGCTAGCTTGGCTCCGAAGTTACCTCTTTTATCAAGTTGGATGCCTGCCTGCTCTAAAGTCGTAGCGTTGGGCTGGCTTTGTTGAGCCTGAACCAGCTGCACGAATGGGCGCGCGAGGAAGAAAGCGAGAAGGGCAGCGAAACCAATCAAAAGCCAACCACCCGCAGGATTCTTGGTTTTTTTGACAGTCGGGGCAGGCCCGATATACTCAATGGGTTTAAGTTTCACGTTTGCTACTCTTTAGCTAACGGACCTTACGGATCCTTCTTTCGAATCACCAACCTTTTTTTGTCATTATTGATGAAAAGAGGCATATTTCTCGTCATCTTGCCTCATTCTTGGACTTATGGCTCTCCTTTGCTGGCAGAATCTTGATTGCGACTGGTTTCAAAACCCGGTTTTGCCCTCCGTTAGAGGCCAAATTTTGAGTCAAGGAGACACCCTCACCTTCACCGCCTCCCGGACTGCGGCTGCAAACTCTCACCCGGACTCTCAACCGGGACAATTTTTCGAAGGGCTTTGGCAACACGATGTCGCCGAGGTGTTTTTTCTCGAACCCGAAAGCGGGCGTTATCTGGAAGTTAATCTTGCCCCCAATGGAGCGTGGTGGGCTTGCTGGCACAGCGGGGCACGAGTCCGTCAAAAGAGGCAACCTGATTTCAGTAAAATTGAAGCTCATGGACTCACAAATGAGCACCGTTGGGAGGCCTCCATACACTTGCCAATGGCACTCTTCGCTTCCGTCGCCACGCTTCGCTTCAACATGACCTTTGTCCTCAATTCACCGAAGCAATCTTTCCTCTCCCTCGCTCAGCTGCCCGGAAAACAGCCAGACTTCCACCAACCCGAACACTTTCTCGAACTGCCCAAGAGTGTTCCCTCTTGATTCCGAGCAGGCTTTCGCCAAAGGTTTGCCCCAGTGCCCGACCGCCTCGAAATCACCGGACCTTCTCTCGCTCTTGTCGCCCCTCTCGACCTGACTGAGGCCTGTCTCGCCACCCCCGCTTTCCGAGCGATTCGCAGGGCTCGCCCCGACCTCACGCCTGTTATTCTCTGCCCGAAATCTGCCGTTCCCTTCTGGGCCATCCACTTCCAACAAATCCTCTCCTACGACGAGGGCTCTTCTCCTCAGAAACTGGCCGAGCGTTTTTCGAGTGGCACCTTTCACTCCGCACTTTTTCTAGAAGACTCGCGCGCCGCTCGCGCCCTTTCCCGGTTGGGCGTGCACCAGCGGCTGGGTTTCGATCTCCCCGAGCTGCAAAAACTGGTCACGGACCCAGTCAAGATCGTCCATCCCAACGGTCCCCTGCCCCATCGCGTAACCCGCTACCTGAGTTTGGCCGAGCGAATTGGCTGCGACCCTCATCATCCTGACAATTTCAATCCGCCTCCGCTTCCGGTGCGGCCGCAAAAACCGCGCTTGGCTCTCGCTCCCGATTCCGACCTAGGGCCTGCCGCCGAGTGGCCCGGTGCGCACTTTCTGACTCTCACCAAGACTTTGGAAGAGCGGATGAGTCCTGA
The DNA here is from genome assembly GCA_964529725.1 of uncultured Roseibacillus sp. Lineage (GTDB taxonomy): Bacteria > Verrucomicrobiota > Verrucomicrobiia > Verrucomicrobiales > Akkermansiaceae > Roseibacillus. The sequence goes on along the minus strand of CAZGXV010000106.1, from coordinate 2,621 downwards.
ATTCTTCCTGCTTTCCATGCCCGGGAAAAGTCCTGCTGCCGACCAACTGGCCGCTGCCATGGGAACCAAACCAGACGATAAACCGAGTAAGAAAAACGGCGGTTCCGACTATGACTTGGAGCACCTTCTGCAGGTCCTTCCCACCTTCTCGACCTTGATTGCGCCGAACGGAACTCTCGTTCATCTCGCTGCCCACCTTGGGCTACCCACCGTCTGCCTAATGGGCCCGCAGGGTTCTCGCACCCACCGTCCACTCGGGAAAATTCATCAGGTTCTCTCTACCTACGCCGAGTGCTCGCCCTGTCACCTCGCCAAGTGCCCTCTCGACCACCGTTGCCTACAGGAGCTTTCCCCAGCTCGGGTTGCAGAAGCGGTCGAGCAGGTTCTCGCCTGCTGAGCTAAAGCTCCATCGAAAACTCGAGCAGAATGCCCTGAATGCGAGTGTAAAATCGACTCCGTAAGTAAGCTGCCAGACGTTCGGACTCGATGTTTTCCAAAGTCCCAAAGTCTTCCTCTTCTTCCAAGGCGGCCAGCTTCCATTTCCCTTCCAAAGCGAGCCGGGCTTGATTGAGAACGCTGTACCAAATCGCGCTGTCATCCTTCGTGATCAAGACCTCCCCGCAGTCTTTTTCCTCATCATCTTCGAAGGGCAATTCCAAGTTGGAATCCGCTTTCCCTTCCACCCGCTGTTTGGCCAACATTTGCAACGAGTCATCGAAGGCGAGTCGCAGGGTCTCTCGCACTTTTTTTAAGTCTTCTTGGAAGCGCTCGGTCAAACCTGGAGCTACCAGTTCGTCCCACTCCTCGTCGTCCATCAATACGCCCAGGCGCTTCGCCAACCAACCCTCGCCACGGCCCTCGGCATCCACAATCAAGAGCTCGAATATCTCCCACTCGCGCTCTTGGGTGAGCACCAGCCGTAGTCCCTCTTCTACCGTTGGTTCGATTCTCATTCCTCTTTTTCCAATCCCGCATGCAGTTGGAAGCCATGCAACTGCTGCACGTAATGTTCCGCCTTTTCACGATTTCCCGTCCATACCACCGACCGCTTGGCTTCGTGAACCTCGCGCATCAACTTCTCCGCCTTTTCGCGCGAATAACCAAAGACTTTCTGAAAAACCTTGGTGACATACTCCATGAGGTTCACCGGATCGTCGTAGACGACCACCTTCCACGGCTGGTCGAGTTTCTCGCGCGACTTCGTCTTTGAACGCGTGCGCGGCTTATCCACAGTCACCGCCTTCATACTTCCTCTGCCACTGGCTCAGGTGCCTCTACCCACCGATCGTGCTCTTTAATCAAATCCACCAATCGGTCCACTGCTTCCGTCTCGGGAATATTGAACTTCACCGGTTGCTTGCCGACATAGAGGTTAATCTTCCCCGGAGCTCCTCCCACATAGCCAAAGTCGGCATCGGCCATTTCTCCAGGACCGTTGACGATGCAGCCCATGATCGCAATGCGGACCCCCTTCAAGTGACCGGTCGCGGCACGAATGCTCTGTGTGGTGTCCTGGAGGTCAAAGAGAGTACGCCCGCAACTGGGGCAGGCCACATAGTCAGTCTTGAAAATGCGCGCTCCCGCCGCCTGCAGGATGTTGTAGCTCAAGCGTAGTGATTGCCCGGGAGCGACTTCCCCCTGCACGAGGATCGCATCGCCAATACCATCACAAATCAATGAACCTAAATTTTTCGCTCCCTCTAGCAAGGTGTCTGCAAAGTCCTTGTGAGCATCGGACGAGGCCGTCAATACGTCCTTCAGCAAAATCGGGTGCTGCTTCTGGATGCGGGCTGCTAGTAGCCGGAAAGCGGGGATGACCTCCATCTCCAGCCCATCACGGACTGTGATGAGTTGCCGGTCAGACAATGCATTAGCGGCCGCCACTTCTTCATCATTGCGCGGGTCAATCTCCAGCACATTGGCATCCTCGTAAACGACTTCGGGTTGGAAATCGCCGAGGCCAGCGAGCTTATGCTTCACTGCTTCGAATTTCTTGCGGGAGGTAAAGACGCGCATCAGCTCGGTGCGACCCACCGCAACATCACCGCAGTTGACGATGGCGGTGCGACGCCGCTGGTAACTAAATGGATCCCAGGAAACGGGCACCTCTTTCCATGGCATCGTCGCAGCGAGCTCCATCTCGCGGTCCGGGTGAGTGGCTCCCATCGACTGGACTAGGGCCTGCGCTACCGGGATTTCGTGCACCGCATCCTCAGTGAGACTGACTCGAATGGTGTCCCCCACTCCATCGGCCAAGAGGCTTCCTATCCCAATCGCTGACTTAATGCGCCCGTCCTCCCCATCGCCCGCTTCGGTGACACCGAGGTGCAAGGGATAGTTCCAATCCGCCCCCAGTTCATAAAGCCGCGCCACCAAAAGACGATAAGCTTCAATCATGACCTTAGGATTGGAGGCCTTCATCGAGAAAACAAAATTGTGATAGTCGAACTCTCGGGCCAAGCGCGCGAACTCGAGAGCGCTCTCCACCATCCCCAGCGGAGTGTCGCCATAGCGGTTCATGATTCGATCCGAGAGCGAGCCGTGGTTGGTTCCGATCCGCATCGCCCTTCCCTTCTCTTTACAAAGCTCCACCAAAGGCACGAATTGCTCGCGAATGCGCT
>CAZGXV010000105.1:0-7299 GCA_964529725.1 uncultured Roseibacillus sp. | reverse complement strand
GGATTTAGCATGTAGACGAGCATTTCCGGTCGGTCCAACCTGTGTTACCAGGCCCCAACGAGGCAGTTGAGATAGCCACTTGGGTCCGTAGACAGCTATTTGGGTTAAGTCCTCACACCGTAATATTCTAGCAATCCTCCCACTCATTTTTTATCGCATCCGAATTCTCCTTTCCTTTTCTTATCAAGCGGCTCGCTGAACGCTGATGTCCCATCTCCAAGCGCGCAGCGTTCCAATGATTACTGGCCGCTGTGTGCTTCTTGACCTAGAGCAATCGCTACCCGTTTGAAATCCACTTTTCTGATTGTAGCGGCTTGGGCGACGTCCGCATCGAACGTCTAACGACCCTTCCCTACAATCTAGCTATAGTGGCTCAGCGGTGACTGACAATTTGGCCTCTTTAAAAAAGAAGAATGAATCCGCGCAACTCTTTCGGCGTCTCGTTGTTTGATGTCCTGAACACCATTTGTTCGAACCTCCAACAAAATAAAATTATGAAAAAGACACTATTGATCGCCGCAGGCCTCCTCGCTCCTCTCACTTTGCAAGCCGAGCCTAGCGAAGGGAAAGGCAAGGGCCCTCGTGGTGAGCGCAAGGCACCCTCAGCTGAAATTCTCGAAAAGTTCGACACCGATGGTGACGGCAAACTCAATGAGGAAGAGCGCAAAGCAGCTGGCGAGGCACGTCGCGAAATGATGCAGAAACGCCGCGCTGAAATGGTGGCAAAATTCGATACTGATGGCGACGGCAAGCTCAGCAAAGAAGAACGCAAGGCTGCGATGCTAGCCCGCTTTGATAGCGATGGCGACGGGGCATTGAGCGACGCCGAGAAGGCGACCATGAAAAAAGAAATGATGGAGCGTCGGGGCAATCGGGGTGCTCGAGGTGAAGGTCGCTCTGGAAAAAATGGCCCCCAAGGTAAAGGCAAGGGTAAGGGTAAAGGAGCTAAGGGGCCTCGTGGAAAAAAGAGTCCTCAAGGTGGCGAGACTACGGGTGGCGAGTAGCCTTCGGAGAAAAAATTTGCAATTTCAAGAGCCTCTGCGGAGGCTCTTTTTTTGCGCCCTTGCTTCTTAGGCTGTCGGCACCTCGTGCAAAGCTCCGCTTGCTACCAGTTCTCTCACCACTTGCTCGATGAGAGAAGAGGCGTTTGCGATGAGGAACTCAAGGGGATGTCCGGTGTCACTGAGCGAACAAGTGAAATCACTTAAACCAGATGCGATTACCTCAGAAGATACGTGCCCGGCCACAGCCAAGACGGGCTTCCCTTGCGCCTTGGCGAGACGAGCGACACCGATTGGCCCCTTGCCTTCTAGGCTCTGAGCATCGAGCGAACCCTCGCCGGTCACGATTAGATCCGCTTTGGCGATACGCGCCTCTAAGGACACTGCGTCGGCCACGATATCAAACCCGGGGCGCAGGGTAGCGTTGGCGAACTTCATCAAGCCCCAAGCTAAACCTCCTGCTGCTCCGGCACCAGGAATCTCGGCTAAGTCTTCCCCTCCGCTCACGGTCATGAGATGGGTTAGGTAGGTTTCAAGATACTCGCGCTCGGCAGGCCCAGCTCCTTTTTGAGGTCCAAAAATTTCGGTAGCTCCACGCTCACCCAATAGAGGATTTTCGACATCGCAAGCGACTTCTATCACTGGCAGCGAGACTACTGCCTGACTATCGAGGGTGGCTAAGTCCGCCAAATCAGCAGGAGTCACTGCAAGAGCCTCTTCACTCTCGTTGCGGAACTGCCAGCCAAGTGCGGATGCCATCCCGGCCCCGCCATCATTGGTGGCACTGCCGCCCACCCCGAGTAGAATTTTCTCCGCTCCCTGTGTGATGGCATCGCGAATGAGTTGTCCGGTTCCGTAGGTCGAGGCCTGCAAGACATCCCGAGCCTCCTCTTCGATACGCCATAGACCGGAGGCGTCGGCCATCTCGATAATGGCGGTATTACTAGAGATACCGTAGCTTGCTTTGACTTCGCGACCGAGGGCATCTTGGACGAAACACGTTTTTCGCTCACCTCCCAACGCAGCGAGCATGGCCTCGACAAAGCCCTCTCCCCCATCGGCAATCGGGCAGAGTTCACAATGGAAGTTTTCGCCGAGTCCCCTCTCAATGGAAAGAGCCACGTCCCGCGCGGAGAGTGACCCTTTGAATTTGTCGCAGGCGATGAGAACGTTCATGGCCGACTTGTTGCAGAAACTATTCCACGATGAAATAAGGATTGAGCAAATTCTCTTTGTTGTACTGCAGCGCCTGGCCTGTTTCGTGGTTGTTGACCTGACGACCTGCCGCGAGCGCAACCGCGTGGGCAGCACCGGTATCCCACTCCATGGTGGGACCGAAGCGCGGGTAGACGTCGGCAGCTCCCTCGGCCACGAGGCAGAGCTTCAATGAACTTCCAGCGGAGAGGAACTCCACTTCCTTGCCCGCAGACTTGAGGTCGGCTACGAACTGCTCGACCTCAGGCGTGAGGTGGGAGCGACTGGCCACCACCTTCACTTTTTCCAAAGTCGAATAGTGAGGTTGCGGCTCCAGTAGAGTCTCGGAATCGCCCTCTATCCGCCAAGCGCCTTCGCCGACCACCCCGAGGTGGAAGGTCCCGGTAGTGGGCCGATAGACCACACCCAAAACGGGCACGCCCTTTTCGATGAGAGCGACATTGACGGTAAACTCGCCGTTCTTTTTGATAAACTCTTTGGTGCCATCGAGAGGATCGACTAGCCAAAAGCGGTCCCAATCCTTGCGCTCGGAATAATCGGCCGGCTTGTTCTCTTCCGAGATGATTGGAATCTCGCTGTAACTCCCGCGAAGGAACTCCATCAAGACCGCATTGCCGGCTTTGTCGGCCTCGGTCAAAGGAGAATCATCTCCCTTGTATTCTACTTCGAAGTCTCGCGCGTAGACTTCGAGAATGACCTCACCCGCCTGCTTAGTTGCGGCGAGGAGGGCTGACAAATCAATCCCGTAGGCAGAGGAAATCATGTGGCTTCGAATTAGTGGCTTTCGCAGAATTCTTCGAAGCGGCTGAGACCTTCCGCCAAGACATCGAGAGTGGTGCAGTAGCTGAGACGCACGGCGGCATCGTGTCCGAAGGCGATGCCGGGGACGGCAGCCACCTTGTAGCGGTTGAGCAACTTGTCGCAGAGATTCTGGGACTTGAGCCCCATGTCAGTGCAATCCACGAAGAAGTAGAAAGCGCCCTCGGGCTCGACGAAGGAAACGTTGGGAATGGCCTTCAAGCGACCAGCCACGAACTGACGTCGGACATCATATTCCTGACGCATATCTTCGATGAACTCTTGGGGACCCTCGAGGGCGGCCAAGGCACCGTATTGCGCGAAGGTGGTGGCGTTGGAAGTGGTGTGACCCTGAATCTTGGACAGGGCTTGGGCGATTGCGGCATTGGCAGTGGCGGTGTAGCCGAGACGCCAGCCAGTCATGGAGTAAGCTTTTGAGAAGCCGCTGACGACCACGCTCAACTGCGCCAATTCATCGCTGATGGACGCGATGCTGACGTGCTTCTTGTCGCCGTAGATGAGCTTTTCGTAAATCTCGTCGGACATGATGATGATGTCCTCGTAGCTAGCAACCTCGCCGATGGCCTTAAGTTCGTCTTCGGTATAGATGGTACCGGTGGGATTACCCGGAGAGTTTAGAATAATCATCTTGGTGGCCGGGGTCATGGCCTCCTCGAATTGCTCAGCGGTGATTTTCCAGCCATTCGCGGCCGTGGTCTCGATCATCACTGGGATGCCGCCCGCGATGCGTACCATCTCGGGATAACTCACCCAGTAGGGAGAAGGAATGATAACCTCATCGCCCTCTTCCACGAGCGCGAGGATGGTGTTGAAGCAAGCCTGCTTGCCACCGCTAGTCACGCAAACGCCCTTGGCCTCGACCTCGATGTTGTTCTCGGTCAAAAGCTTTTTGGCGATGCCCTCGCGCAACTCGGGGATACCGGCTGCGGGGGTGTATTTCGTTTTCCCCTCCTGCAGGGCGGTGATGGCCGCCTGTTTGATATGATTCGGGGTGTCCATCTCGGGCTCACCGCCGGCAAGTCCGTAAACTTCTTCTCCTTGTGCAATCAGCGCTTTCGCCTGATTGGTCACTGCCAAGGTCACCGATGGGGTGACCGCCTGCACTCGATTTGAAAGACTATCCATGTTCTGCCATTGCCCGCAAAAGGCTGCTTTAAGGTTCACTCCATCCGGGGAGTCGCCTGCTTGTCAGAACGCGTCCGTATGGAGCGCCGCTCTTCTGACTGGACTGCCGATATGATGCAAGACAAATGGCGGGTTCCGGGCCAGAAGTTGGTTCTTTTTTTACGGAAAGATGAGGAGCGCTTTTTTCAAGTTAAAGTCCTGCTCCGCCAAATCCACCCAAGAGGAGCACTCCGCTTTGCAATCCCGAGGGTGCGGCGGCGGTTCCTACGCCCACGCCAGCGTAGCTGCCATTCAACCATTCGCGCTGGATGGGGTGCTTTTGCCAAGAGCCCATGAGCTGGTTGCCGAACCGGTCGCCCGCTTTGGCCTTCCCCGCCAAAGTCAGCATGCGCTCGTAGCCAGTTTCCCGACGATTATCGATATTACCGCCTTTGTTCAGCAGCCGCCGAGTGGCATCCTTGCGCGCCAGATCGGTCAGGTTGGCTATCGGCACGAGTGCCTTACGGCCCTGGGCCAGGCGGTGGCTATTGATGGTGGCCAGCAAGTTTTGCTCTGGCCCCGACAGCTTCGTCACTGGCAGAGAGCCGGAGCCGCAAGAGACAAGGGACGCGATGGCACCGGCTAGAATGAGAGCTGTGAGCCTTTTCATCCGACTGAAAGTAGGAAGGCCTCGTCGCAAGCTCAAGCCTTCACTTTTTCCCTCATGCCGCAGTTTCTTCATTCCTCACTATCTCCCGCTCTCGAGGAGACCTAACGTTCGGGCACCGTTATGCGCAGCCTGCAATCCATTCTCCTAACCGGCGGGGCCGGCTTTATTGGTTCCAGTCTCGCGAGGCAGCTTCTTAAGGAAGAGGGGCTGGAGCGTCTCGTCATTCTCGACAAGCTGACCTACGCGGGAAAGCGGGCCAACCTCACCTTGCCCGAGCAAGACCCTCGCTGCCATTTCGTGCAAGGCGACATCGGTGATGCCGGACTGGTTGATCAGCTCCTGAAGGAACATCAGATTACTGGCATTTTTCACCTCGCGGCGGAATCCCACGTGGATCGCTCCATCGAAGACGCCGACCATTTTATTAAAACCAATGTCTTGGGAACTTCCACTCTCTTGGAAGGTGCACGCACGTATCAGATTCCACTGCTCCACTGCTCCACCGACGAGGTCTATGGTTCCATCGCCTCTCCTGCGAAGGCAAAAGAAGATGCCCCTCTTTCTCCCAGCTCGCCCTATGCCGCTTCGAAGGCCGCAGCCGATCTCCTCTGCCTCGCGGCCACCCGCACCCATGGCACGGAGACCATCATCACACGTTGCACCAACAATTACGGGCCACGCCAGCATCCTGAAAAACTGGTGCCCTTGCTCATTCAACGAGCCCTGCGCGACGAGCCACTCCCCATCTATGGAAATGGTCTTCAAATTCGCGACTGGATCCATGTCGAAGACCATTGCGCGGGAATGTTGGCGGCGTGGCGACGAGGAAAGTCAGGCGAAGTCTACCACTTCGCTGGTCACCGCGAGCGCACCAACATCGGCATGGCGCGCTCCGTTCTCAACGCCCTGCGCAAGCCCCAGACCCTCATCGAACACGTCACTGACCGCCTTGGACATGACGAACGCTATGCGCTCGATACCGAGAAAGCACTGATGTGGTTTGGCTGGCAACCGCAAGTTGACTTTCAAGATGGCTTTCCCGAAGTGGTGCGTGCTCTGAGCGCGGACTTACAGGGCGCAGCCGATGCCTAATGGGCGCCCGAAGAGTCCAGAGCAGCCCGGTCACCTCGATCTGACTTCCGGAAGGTTCATTTTCGGTCTTTTTGCAAACTGAGGAAGCTCATTGCAGGGCAGATTGCAAGATAGGGAGGGCTCCATTTTGCGGGAAAGGCTTCTTTTCCTTGATTTCACGAATCCATATCTCTGGCGCGTTCGTTGCAATGAACGTCTGGTCGCGTCCTGCGGGAACGAGGCCTTCAAAAATGCATAAAACGATGAAACTAAAAACCAAACACACAATCACCCTCTTGGCGACCGGCATCACCCTCGCGTCCCACGCCTCGGCAGCCAGCCTTCTCGGTCTCTTCGATACCGGTAATGGCTCTTACTCGTTGGGGGCCTTCGATTCCTCAGACACCACCAACGTGTCTCTCACCAACGTCTCTGGCGTGGCAGCTGGCGAGTCCCTCAACGGTCTTGATTTCCGCCCTGCAACTGGTGACGTCTATGCCATTGGTTCTTTGGGAAATGTCTACACCATGAGCCTGTCTGGAGTCGCCACTAACATCGGCTCCTTTAGCTCTCCCGTTCCAGGTTCTACTTTCGGCTTTGACTTCAACCCCGCTTTTATGAGCGGCACCTTTGCACGCATCATCAGTGATTCCGACGACAACCGCGTTATCAGCGGTGAGGATGGCAGTTACCTTGAACCTGTAGAGAAGACTGATGTTTTCTTCGCTGCTGGCGACGTCAATGTCGGAGAAAACCCCAATATCAACCACATTGCTTACACCAATTCCATTCTGGGAGCCACCGCTACCCAACAATACGGTATCGACACCACCCTGGATGTTTTGGTCACTGTCGCCAACAACGCGGGCACGCTTGAGACCGTGGGCGCTCTCCCCTTCAATGCGGGTGAACTCGGCGGCTTTGATATCGACGGACTGAGCGGCGAAGCCTTCTTGGGCTTTCAAGACGGAGCGGGTTCGGACCTCTATTCCATCAACTTGAGCGACGGTTCTGCCACCTCATTGGGTAGCTTGAATGGTGACTTGATTGGATTGACCGCGATTCCTGAACCCTCCAGCGCCCTCCTCGGTGGTTTGGCTGGCCTCGGCTTCCTGCTGCGTCGCCGTCGCTAGAGAAATTTTTGAGAGACTATCATAGGCTTCTCATCCCCCCGAAAGCGGAACCGTGAACCGGTTCCGCTTTTTTCGTCACCTTGGGTCGAAAACTCGTTTTTCAAAAACTGGAATAACATCCCAAGGCAACCAAGCTAGGGACCAAAATGGATAGGATAGATTGGATTTTTTTGATGAAAAAACCTGAGCCGCAAAGCTTTGAAGGGAATGGCACTTCAAGGCTCCGCTCAGAACGATGAGTTTGAATTCTTAAATCTGATTCATCCAATCCATCTTGGTCTCATTT
>CAZGXV010000104.1:0-7360 GCA_964529725.1 uncultured Roseibacillus sp. | reverse complement strand
CACCCAAGAGACGGCCCTTTGGCAAGACTTCGACAAAAACTTCCCGGGACTTTCCTCCGAATTTCGTCCTCGACTTGATGAAGGTTCCTTCCTCTTCATGCCTACAATCAGCCCTCATGCCTCCATTGGGGAAGCAATGGATGCCCTGCGTGAACTTGATGCCGCAATCTCCTCTGTGCCAGAGGTCTCGGTCGTCGTCGGAAAAATTGGACGCGTAGAATCATCTCTCGATCCCGCTCCAGTTTCCATGATCGAAACTGTGATTCACTACCACCCAGAGTATCGTAGTGACGAGAGTGGACGAGCACTGCGCTTCCGCTACGATACCGATAGCAAGCGCTATCACTATGATCGTCACGGCGAACTGATCCCCGACAAGAAAGGACGCCCTTACCGCCAATGGCGGCCTCACATCAAGACCTCCCGCGATATCTGGAGCGAAATCGAAAAGGTCGCCAAGGTGACCGGCACCACCGGAGCCCCTCTCCTCCAACCCATTGAAACTCGTCTCGTCATGCTCCAGACCGGAATGCGGGCACCAATGGGATTGAAGGTTCGTGCTCCTGATCTTGCGACCTTGGAGACCGCGACGCTGGCTTTGGAAAAACAGCTCAAGGAAAGCGCGATCCCAGGCCTCAGCATCGCGACCATCAATGCCGACCGCATCATCGGAAAACCCTACTTGGAAATCATTCCTGACCGAGTCGCCGCCCAACGATTTGGCCTCAATATCGCCGATATCATCGGGACGGTTCAAGCCGCGATTGGAGGAATGCAGGTCACCACCACGGTGGAAGGAAGAGAACGCTTCGCGGTCCGAGTGCGTTACATGCGCGAGGTTCGCGACTCCATCGAAGCGATGGAAGACACCCTTCTAACGGCCACGAATGGAACTCAGATCCCCCTCTCCCAAGTCGCCAGCATCGAATACGTGCGCGGCCCGCAGATGATTAAGAGCGAAAACACCTTTCTTACCTCCTACATCACCTTCGGCAATGACGAAGGCTTCACCGATGTTGATGTCGTCGAGAAAGCAGAGGTCTATCTCGCGGAGCAAAAGTCCTCTGGAAAACTCATCGTTCCCGCCGGGGTGACCTGGGAATTTGCAGGCTCCTACAAGCAGAAGCGCGAATTGGATCGCACCCTCAAGCTCGTCGTTCCCATCTCCCTCTTTGCCATCTTCATTCTGCTCTACTTGCAGTTCAAATCCAGCATCACCACCTTGATTATCTTTAGCGGGATTCTGGTCGCCTGGTCGGGAGGATTCATCTTGCTCTGGCTCTATGGCCAGCCCGGGTTCCTTGAGTTCGACATCTTTGGACTCCATCTGGGAGATCTTCTCAACGTTCATCCCATTGCATTATCAGCGGCGGTCTGGGTCGGATTCTTGGCTCTCTTCGGCATCGCCACCGACGATGGAGTCGTCATTACCACCTACCTCAAACAGCTTTTCGAAGAAAAGAATCCCTCCACCCGCGAAGATATTCGCGCCACCGTGGTGGAAGCCGGAATGCGGCGGGTTCGCCCCTGCCTGATGACCACTGCGACCACGCTTCTTGCTCTGCTCCCCGTCCTCACTTCCACCGGACGAGGCAGCGATATCATGGGCCCGATGGCAGTCCCCATTTTCGGAGGCATGCTCATCGAGCTCCTCACCATGTTCGTCGTCCCCACTCTCTATTGCGCCTACCGCGAAGTAGCAGCCAAAAAGAAACAGCCAGAAGCAACCCCACAGGAAGCATTATGAAAGCCTACAAAACCAGCCGCGACCTCCCTACCGAAAAGAGACTTAAGGCACTCGCAGGGCACCTCCTTGCCGCCCTCAATCCAGCTGCTACAGCGAGAATCCACAAACATCCCTTCACGCAAGAACTGAAGCCACACGAGCGCCTCATCCGGAATTCGCTGCAACATCGAGCCATCACAAAAGGAGATCATGAAGCCCTCCAGAAGTACTTAATCGACTACTGGAACTCACCCTTCTCACAAGAGTTCTTTTCAACCTTCACTTATCGCTTCGAAGAACTCTTTCTGCGCTTCCATACAGACATCGCGACTAATCTCGCTGAGCAGCTCTCTGCTCTTCCGCAAGACCAAGAAGTCAAACTTGTCGAAGTCGGTTGCGGCGACGGTAAAGTTCTCCAATACCTCGCCGAACATGTTCCCCGGGTGAACCATTTCACGGGACTCGATCTCAGCAAGGAGGAAATTGCGAACTGCCAAGAACGCTACCCCAATGAGAAAAAAATGGACTTCACGGCGGAAGACATTTTCGACTGGTTGGAAGCGAACACCGATACCGCACTCGTCTTTTTCACCAACGGCGGAGTGCTGGAATACTTCACCCGAGAACAACTCGAGCGACTCTTCACCCTTGTTCGCAACCGACCCCAACCAAGGTGGATTGCTCTCACCGAGACCCTCGCGTCGGACCACTTGCTAGACAAAGAACCCGAGACCTTTCCCTATGGAAGAGAACTCGCTTTCTCCCACAACTACTCTGCCCTTCTCAGTGAATCAGGATTCCAAGAAGTCTGGCGCAATGACCGCCCAACCAAAGCGGGTGAAGAAAACCACCCCACTCGCTGGCTGCAAATCGTTGCCTCCTCGAAGGAAGCTTAGCATGACCAAAACCATCAACTACTTGAAAAAATGAAGAGAAAATTACTCCTCGCCTGCATTCCTCTCCTTCCGCTTTCCGCCTTTGGATGAGACGGATGAAAACTCACTGCACCGCCAGTTGGCGGTGATTCTGTTGCAGACGGTTCCGCTTTCAGCTTTGCCTTCGACTACCGCTACCGGAAAAACGATGACATTTTCCGAGGTGATTCTCGCATCGGGAACCCAAATCAAGTTGCTACCGAGTTTCATCAATTCTCTCTTTCCGGTTCTTATCGAATGGATGAGAATTGGCTCTTCACGGCACGTATTCCATTTACTGATGCCACTCGAAGTGAGCGTGGCCAGCCCGACGCCAATATCAGTGGTCTCGGTGATGTCAGCATTACTGCGATCTACTCGCCTTGGGCCAGTGATGACTCTCCGTGGAGCCCTCTCAGCTTCAGTGCTGGATTCATTTTTCCCACTGGTGAGGCCCGAGAGAACCCGCGTATTGGCGGAGTCAATCCGAGTGTCTTTCAGCTCGGGACTGGCACGACGCAGTTCACCCTCTCAGCAAGTTATTTTGGCGAAATCAATGAGGACTGGTCATACTTCACTAGTGCTAATTTCACTCTGCCTCTCTACGAAAGCTCCAAGGATTTCCGACCTGCTGAGACATTCTTTTTTCGCGCCGGAATGGGTCACTCTTTCACGGATAGTCTCACTGCCAAGCTTTCTCTCGATCTCTTTCACGGTGAACGTGACGAGTTCCTTGGAAACGAAATCGGCGATACTGGTTCAACGACTCTGAGCCTCGCGCCTTCTCTCGTTTACTCCATCAATGAGAACCTCAGTGCGTCCGCCTCCGTCGCGATCCCAGTCTACCGCCGAGTCAACGAAACAGCCCTTGCCGTCGGTCCACTTTGGTCTCTTGGACTCAGCTACAGCTTCTAACATTTTATGGGAAAACTTGTTCTCTCCTTGGTCTTGTAAACTGCAATCCAGCTCATTGCCAAAGAGCAGGTTTACGACCTCTTAGAATCCTAAAAACATACCGAATATGAATCACGACCTTCACTGCTGTTCATCCCAAGAGGGCGACGACAAAGTCCGAGCCTCCGAAACCAGCGCCCAGCCAGGTCAATGGACCTGCCCTATGGACCCAGAAGTCGTGGCCAATGAAGCGGGCGACTGTCCCAAATGCGGCATGGCCTTGGAGCAAGTCCCCGTTCCCCCCGGCACGACGATCTACACATGTCCCATGCATCCCGAGGTGCGGCAGGACGAGCCGGGTGATTGCCCGAAATGCGGTATGGCTCTGGAACCCCTCTCACCGACTTCGAGCGACCCTCATGCCGAGAAGGAAATCCGCGATCTCGCTCGCAAATTTTGGATCGGACTCGTGCTCACCATTCCCGTCTTCTTGCTAGCAATGGGCGCAATGATTCCAGCGCTCAACTTCGAGCAGCTGGTTCCCAAATCAGTGTCTAAGTGGGTCGAACTTATCCTCACCACTCCTGTCGTCTTCTGGTGTGGAGGAATGTTCTTTCAACGTGGCTGGCGCTCGTTACGCAATCGCAGCCTCAATATGTTCACCCTCATCATGCTGGGGGTCGGCGCAGCCTATCTCTTCAGCCTCGTCGCGGTTATATTGCCAGGAATCTTTCCTGACTCCTTTCGCAAAAACGGGGAGGTCGGACTCTACTTTGAGGCCGCTGCCGTTATCACCGTGCTCGTATTGCTGGGACAATATCTCGAAGCGCGGGCTCGTTCGCGAACTGGTGAGGCGATTGGAGCACTTCTCAACCTTTCCGCAAAAACAGCCCACCGCGTCGTGGATGGAAAGGAAGAAGAAGTACCAGTGGAAGAACTCCACATCGACGACCTCCTACGGGTACGCCCGGGTGAGAAAGTTCCTATCGATGGCATCATCACAGAAGGAAAAAGCACCATCGACGAAGCCATGATCACTGGAGAACCCATGCCAGTCGAAAAAGGAATCGGCGAGGACGTCATTGGCGGCACGGTCAACCAAACCGGCTCCTTTCTGATGAGGGCGGAGAAAATTGGCAGCGACACTCTCCTTTCCCAAATCGTCCACATGGTGGCCAACGCCCAGCGAAGCCGTGCCCCCATTCAAAAACTCGCCGACACCGTCGCCGGTTACTTCGTCCCGATCGTTCTCGTTATCGCCCTTCTCACATTTGGAGTCTGGGCAATCTGGGGGCCAGCCCCTGCAATGGCCTACGCCATCGTCAATGCCGTCGCGGTCCTGATCATCGCATGTCCCTGCGCACTGGGACTGGCCACCCCGATGTCCATCATGGTCGGGATAGGGCGAGCCGCCAGCTCGGGTATTCTCATCAAAAATGCAGAGGCCATCGAGACTGCGGAAAAGGTCACCGTTCTCATCACTGACAAGACCGGCACCCTCACCGCTGGGAAGCCCCATGTCACCTCCCTCGCAACCCGGGAAGGGAGTTCCGAGAAAGACCTCCTTTCATTTGCGGCAGCCTTGGAAACCCGTTCTGAGCATCCCCTCGCCCGCGCCATCGTAGATGAGGCCAAATCTCGACAAGCTGAAATTACTGAGCCCTCTGACTTCGCTTCCACCACTGGCGGCGGAGTTTCCGGCGAGGTGTCAGGAAGCCGAATTCACGTCGGCCAAGAAAGCTTTCTACGCTCCCAGAAGGTCACCTTCCCCGAAGTCCTCTTGGCAAAATCCGCTCAGTTCCAGAGCGAAGCGCAAACCGTAGTGTGGGTGGCGAAAGAGACAGAAGCGATTGGGCTGCTCGGCATCTCCGACCCAATCAAAGAGAGCACGCCCGCCGCCATCAAGAGATTGCACGAAGCAGGCATCAAAGTACTCATGGCCACCGGCGACAACGAGACCACCGCTCAGGCCGTTGCCAAAAAGCTCGGCATCGACGAAGTCCACGCCGGGCTCTCACCTCAAGATAAAATCGAATTGGTGCAGCGCCTCAAAGCCGAAGGCGCCGTAGTCGCCATGGCAGGCGATGGCATCAATGACGCCCCAGCTCTTGCCGAAGCCCAAGTTGGCATCGCAATGGGCACCGGCACCGATGTCGCCATCGAGAGCGCCTCCATCACCCTCGTCAACGGCGACCTCGACGGTATCGTCAAGGCCATCTCAATCAGTCGTTCCGTGATGAAAAATATCAGGCAGAACCTCTTCTTCGCCTTCATCTACAACTCCCTCGGAGTCCCCATCGCAGCAGGCGTCCTCTACCCCTTCTTCGGGATTCTCCTCAGCCCCATGATCGCAGGAGCTGCCATGAGTGTCAGTTCAGTCTCTGTGATTCTAAATGCGTTGAGACTCCGAAGGATGTGAAAGCTACTCTAATACTTGATGCTCTTAGCTCCTACCCTGAGCTTTGAGTTCAAGGTAATCTGACCACCATTGCATCATGTCGCGGCGCTCACGCAGATATTCGGCTCGATTGTAGGCTGCTCGGACTTGATTTCTTTCGGTGTGGGCGAGCTGACGTTCAATTGCGTCTGAATTAAATCCATGCTCGTTGGCCGTCGTTGAGAATAGCGACCTGAACCCGTGACCAACTAATCGCCCGTGATAACCCATTCGACGAATGACATGGTTGATTGTGTTTTCGCTCATTACAGGTTGCACGCGTCCCTGTTGATTAGGAAAAAGCCACTCACTCTGACCAGTAAAAGTATCTAGTTCCTTGAAGAAACCACAAACCTGCTTACTCAATGGAACTAAATGCTCTTTTCTAGTCTTTGTAAATTCCGAAGGAACTCGCCACATTTGGTTTTCCAAATCAAGATCCTGCCAACGACCATGGCGAAGCTCCCCTGTTCTCAGAGCCGTATGCATCAGAACTTTCACCGCTATCTTGTTTTGCTGAGTTGTCTCAACCGTATCCAAGGCACGAAGAAAGTCTCCAACTTCCGAGAAAGGAATGGTCGGGTAGTGTTTGACACGGTGAGGGATTAGAGTGCCGGCTAATTGAAGTGCTGGATTTCGCTCTGCTCGTCCCGTTGCGATGGCGTAAGCGAAGACAGATCTAATCAATCCAAGAACGGTCCGACTTGTATCGGTAAAACCAAGACCTTCGATTTTCCTTATAACAGCCAGCACTTCCAATGGCTCAATATCACCCACCGACCTCTTCCCCATCTGCGGGAAGACGTGATTGCAGAGCCGAGACCAAGTCCGATCTTCATGGCGAGGAGTCCAGCGAGCCCGATTGCACTCGCGCCACTCTGCCGCTATCAACTCAAAGGAATTCCGATCTCGATATTGTGCAAGCAGTTTATCCTGACGTCGCTGCGCTGAAGGATCCAAATTTTCTCTCAGCAAGCTCTTTGCCTCTTCCCGCTGTGCTCGTGCCTCTGCCAGTGTAACTTGGGGATACGTCCCTACCGAAAGAGAACGGCTCTTTTCTCCAAAGCGATAGTTGAATCGCCAATACTTTGAGCCATTTGCATGAACAAGCAGCACCAAGCCACCTCCATCGGTGAGCTTGTAGGACTTTGCTCTGGTCTGAGCGGCCCGAATTTTCGCATCTGTCAATTTCATGTTACTACCATAAAAAAGGTAGATGACATTGGGGAGAGTCTCAACAGAGTGCTGAAAATGTACCCACATTTTGTCCCACTTTTTTTCGGGATACCCTGACATTTTCTGAATTCTTCTGAGACCATAAAAACGCCGGAAAAGTGCTGTCACTCTGACTTTAAGGGCCATTCCGGGACGCCCTGAAATGTTAAGAAA
>CAZGXV010000103.1:0-7567 GCA_964529725.1 uncultured Roseibacillus sp. | reverse complement strand
GCGCTGAGAGGGGCGGTTTGAGGCTCTGCCTGACACGATGGGAATCGAGAGAGCAACCTGGCTGATGATTCCTTGCGCGGCGGAGTGTTTTTTTTTGAAAGCCTTTGCCGCGCGCTCCCGCCATCGCTCTCGAAAAGGCCCGCCTTGGGTAGAGTGTGACCAGAGATATTGGCGAAGGAGGCCAGACCTAGGCCGCGCCCTCTTCCAGATCCATCACTTGCACTCTGCTCCAATAGTCTTTGAAAGTATCCACAAAGACATCGTGCTCCGGATGGTCCTGATAGACATCATGCTCTGCCTGCGAGGCAAACTTCATTGAGAGGGCGTAGTGCCAGGTATTTTCGGTAACCGGGCGAACGGCGGTGTCTGCGGGCGTGCCCCATGAGCCTCCCGCGACTTCGGCGATATTAAAGAGGGCCTTTAAACCGCCTTCGAAAGAGGCGCGATCCTCTGGGTTCAACTTGTCGTCTTTTAACCAAAAATACACATGGTGCTCCATGCCTTGAGTCAATGGAGGAACTCGCGGTTTGGCAAGCCGATGCTCTTACTTCTCCACAATGGCGAGCACGTCCGCTGCCTGCTGCGCGGTGGAGGCCTTGAGGTCGCGCCACACCAGCTTTCCGTTTTCGAAAAGATAGGCCTGACGTTTTGCAAAACCCATTCCTGCCGGAACTCCGAACGCCGAGACGACCTTCTTGGACTTGTCAGCCAAGAGGTCAAAAGGAAGTTCGTATTTGTCAGCAAACTTCTTCTGATCTTCCACACTGTCGGTAGATACGCCAAAAATCTTAACACCTTTGTCAGTGAGTTGGGCGTAGGCATCACGCAACGAGCAAGCCTGCTTGGTGCAACCAGGGGTGTCGGCTTTCGGGTAAAAGTAGACGAGCACCCAGCCTTCCTTACCAGTAGCGGAGAGGTCTACGAACTGATCGTGGTGATTCTTAACTTTGACCGCTGGCACGGGATCGCCCACTGCCAGCTCTCCGGCTTGGACGAAACCGGTCATTGCGAGTAAGGTGGACCAGACAGCGAGAGAACTTTTCATGGCAAAATCAATACCCTCGAAACCGAAGAAAGCAAAAATCTTCTCAATTCTGCTCTTGCTGGTTGTTGCGGGGGGCGGCGTGGCTTGGTTTTTCAAAGAGAAGAATGCGAAGGATGGACTCGTCGAAAAGGCTGTGGTTTTGGAGCGCTTTCAGGAAGAGAAGCCGTTGATGGGGACGTTGGCTTCGCTCATCGTTTACGCGGAGTCGCCGTCGAAGGCGAAGCTAGCATTCGCGGCTGCCTTTGCGCGGGCAGCGGAGATCAACGAGGTGGCCTCGGACTATTTCCCTGATAGCGAGCTCTCCCGATTCAACGCTTCCGATGCCAATGTTTGGGTCTCCGCTTCCGACGATCTATTGACGATGGTGGCTTATGGTTTGGAGTTAGCGGACCTCACCGACGGAGCCTACGACCCGACGCTAGGGACGATGACCCACCTCTGGCGAGAGACCAAGGCAGCGGGCCGCCTGCCGAGTCACGAGAGTTTGGATCAAGTGCAGGAGCTCTCAGGCTGGAAGCTCCTTGAGCTCGACCTCAAGGAAGGAAGGATGCGCAAGCTCAAGGCCGGAGTCCGGCTGGATTTGGGTGGGCTTGGGAAAGGCTATGCGGTGGATATGATGCTGCAGGAGTTGCAAAACCATCAGATTTCATCTGCTTTGATCACCATTGGAGGCGACGTCCGCTGTGGGGAGGCTCCTCCGGGAGAAACAGGTTGGACGGTGGGGTTGAACGATTACCAAGATGAGGTGACAGTAACGATGACGATCAGCAATTGTGCGGTTTCCACCTCGGGTGACTTGCAGCAATTTGTTGAGATTGAGGGGCGGCGTTATTCCCATATTATCGACCCAGCAACGGGTTTGGGAACGACGGACTCGCTATTAGCGACGGTGGTGGCACCCAATGGCTTGATGGCCGACCCTCTGGCGACCGCCGCTTGTGTCGATCCCACTTTCTTTAGTGAGGTTTTGCCCTCCACCCGGATCCACTCGCGTATTCTCAGCAAGAACAGCCAGCAACTTTCGTTAGGATTCCCGATCCTCGTTCCAGCCGAAGTCGGAAACTCGCTCGCAAATTGAACGAGAGGGCGTGGGGAGCTGGGGTGCCTGTGCACGAGGCCCTTGTCGAGGCGACTGCCCGTGACCTTTGTCGATTGGCCCAGGCTTCGGCGACTGGAAACTGCCAGCCTGCGCCTTCGCTAGAAAATTTTGGCAGAAGTCACCCGGCCTTTATCGATCTCAAAATTGATACGGTTTTGGCGCAGGTCCTTGGTGATGGGGAAGCGTTCGAAGTCATCACGCACGACCCGGCTGCGAAGACCCATCTGTCTTGCTTTGCTAATGGCTTCTTTCTTGGAGAGACCCAGATAGGACCGAGTCGGTCCATCTGTGCGTGCTTGCTTTCGGGTCTCAAGTCCCTCGCTAGGAGCGGGCGTGGTTTGACAGCTCGTGAAGGCGAGAAGGCAGAGAAGCGGAAGTAAGAAAAAGCCGGACCAATTTGGTCCGGCCTGGGAAAGTGTTTTCAAAGTGAAAGCAGATTAGAGGTCGCTGTTGGCTCGTGCACCATCGACGAGGACTTTCATGGTTGGGATAGTTCCGAGGTGAGGCTCACCAGTTCCACCCTGGGCGGTCGCACGGCTCAAAACAGACTTAGGAACGATGCCACAGCAGTCGGGAGTGGCGCAGAACTTGGAACCACAGTCACCACAAGGAACTTCCTCGCGGACAGTCTTAACGACTGGACGACGGACAGTGATGGTCTCGGAAGTCATGCCACCTTTGCCGCCCTTGGCGCTTTTGCCCTCAATGACGATTTGCTCTTCGACATACTCAGTCACTTGCTTTTCGACGTAACGCTTGTTCTCGCAACCCTGGTGAGGGAAGTGTTGCTTTTGTCCGCAATCGTTGCAGTTCTTCAGCTCAACGTTTTTTCCGCAGATGCTGAAGGGAGAGCCGCAACAAGAAGTGAAAACGAGCGCGGCGACAAGCGAGGTGACGAGGAGTGCAAGGTGTTTCATTGGTGTGGGTGGGAGAATAATGAGAAGTGGTGAAGGGATGCAAACAAATTATGACGGAAGAAAGGGAGAAACCGTCAGCAGTGCCTGACGATCAAGGTTCCGCTATTGGAGCAACTGCCAGACTGAGCGCGAAAGCCATCCGTGGGAGACCCACTCGAAGGCGGCAAACTGATGAAGGATCCCAATGAACCAGAAAACCGCCTGATAACTCATTTTCTGAGTTTTGTGCCGGAGAAAGCGTTGTGCCAGAAGCCCCGCGAACCAGCCTCCGAGGATTTCGAGGAGATGGAGAGTTCCTTCAGGAATTCGCCACTGGTCGTGCTGGGCCTTGCGCTTGTCGGACCAGTAGAAGTAGAAAGTGAGGCTGGAGACGATCACGAAAGCAGTTGCTAGGATTCGCCAATCGATGCGGTCGCTCAAGTCAATCAAGGCCCACAGGGGCAGCACTAGCAGAGCGCAAAAAATGCCCAGCGCGAAGGGCCAAGAAAGTGGTGCTCCTTTTCGTTGAGCGGGAAGATCCGAATTCTTGGGCGAAGACCCCGTTCGTGAAGTCGTTGGCTGCGGCGAGGGGGAATCCATCGTAGTGGCGCAAAGCAAGAGGCCCACGCGGATGGCTGGCAACCCTAAACCAGACTTTCAACCGATTCGGACCGGTTTGCGTTTTTTCCTAGGCCACCCGCTCGTTGATGGCGTTGATGATGACTTGAAGGTCGGAGGTCTTGCTGACGAAAGGCAGCCCTCCCCGAATCTGAGCTTGCGCGGGATTTTCTGCATCTTCCTCCACCAATGCGGTCAGCATGATAACCGGGATGCTCGAAAGTTCCGGCTCGTTTCTAAGCGCGTTGACGACATCACCTCCATCCATCTTGGGCATCACGAGGTCGATGATGCAGATGTCGGGCTTGAGCTCACGTGCGGTCTTCAGTGCCTGTCGGGGATCGTTCACTTGGGTCACTTGGAAGTACCCGGCCTCTTCGAGGTTGGCAGCTAACAATTCAGTGAAATCGTTCTCATCGTCGATAAGGAGAATCTTTTGAGGAGGAATCTTGGGGCTTTTCATTTTTTAGGTTCTTTCGGTTGTTTGGAGAGAAGTTTCGGTTTGGGGGGTCGGGAGCGACGCAAAACAGCAATTCGGCTTCCGCGCCTGGGCCGTCCTTACGATTTCGAAGAGAGAGTTTGCCGCCATGGAGTTCGGCAATCTTGTGCGAGACCGCAAGACCGAGGCCGGTGCCCTTCCCTGTTTCTTTGGTGGTGAAAAAGGGGTCGAAAATTTTATCCAACAGCTCCTCGGGGATGCCGGGACCAGTGTCCCTCACGAGTATCCGTAATCGCAAGTCACCATCCTTGGGCCGCTCGCGGAGCCGCGAACCGGCGTCGAAAACCATCCCTTCCAAGGTCACTAAGTCTGTCGAAATAGTCAGTGTCCCAGGTCCATTGATAGCATGGGCAGCGTTCATCATAAGGTTCACCAACACTTGTTCGACCCGGACTTGATCGACCAGAGCATCAGGCAGATTTTCGCCAAAGTGATATTCGACGGTCACCTGCGCTTTCTGCAACTCGTAGTCCACGAGGTCGTGGGAAGCCTTAATCACTTGTCGAGCATCAAGGGCCTGGAAGGCCAGCGACCGATCCGAGGAAAAGTCGACCAGCCCCTTCACGATAGTCTTCGCACGATCAATGCCCCTCTTCATACGTTCGACGGTGTCCGCTGCCTTCTGGTCGTCTGCTGGCAAGCGTCGCGCTAACAGCTCCAAGCCCATGCCAATCATCGCGAGCGGGTTCTTGACCTCATGGGCCACCCCCGCGGCGAGGCGTCCCACTGATTCCATCTTCTCGGCCATCATCAATTGCTCGTGCGCCTTGGTGAGGTTCTCATTGGCTTGCAACAGTTCCCCATTGATTTTTCTAATGGCTTCTTCGGCCTCCTTTCGCTCTGTGATGTCGATGGAAATTCCGCCAATGGCATAGACCTTTCCGGAAGCATCCCGCATGGGAAATTTTGAGGAAACATAGGTTCGGCTACCTTCTGGTACGCGAAGTTGTTCGTCCATCTGAATGGCCTTTTCAGTTTCCACAACCTTCTGATCCAACTCTCGCACCGTCCTAGCAGAATCCTCGTCGGTCATCACTTCGAAATCGTTTTTCCCGAGAACCTCTTCCTCCTTGAGATTGAAGAGTCGTTCGAAACGTTCGTTGACCATAAGGTAGCGCCCAGTGACAGATTTTACGTAAATCGGAGCCGGACTGTGGTCCATGATCTCCTTCATTTGTCGCTCGGCTTGCTTAAGCTTGCGTCGAGCTCGGACCTCGGCAGTGATATCGCGGTTCATACCCACAATGCCAAAGACCTTTCCTTCCTCATCTCTCACTGGCACCTTCGAGATGAGCAAGTCCCTCACTTCCCCGTTTCGGTTCTTGAGCTTGCTCTTGCGATTGAGAATTGGCTCACCAGACTTCATCACATCTTGGTCTTCGCTCAAAAAGTCCCGCGCGCGGTCGGGTCCAAAAAAGTCATGAGGGCCTTTGCCACAAACCCCTTCTGGATTCTCTACTCCGACAAAGCTGGCGAGAGCTTGGTTGCCAACGAGGTATTTCCCCTCCGAGTCACGGATGTAGACATTGTCCGGGATACTATCGATGAGCGAGCGCAGGGTATTGCGCTCCCGTTCCAAGGCGCGCGAAGTGCGGACCATCTCGGAGACATCACTTGAGATGCCAAGAGTTCCCACAATGATTCCCTTATGATCGCGAAAGGGCAGCTTGGCGCTCAACACCCAACCCTCGCTTCCATCCGGGAAAATCTCCTTCTCAATATAGCCCTCGGATCCTTTCCCAGTCTGGATGATCTGCAACTCGTCCCCACGGGCTTTTGCGGCATGCTCGGCCCCAAAAAAATCGTGATCTGATTTTCCCACCAAATCACGTGGATGGCCGACCTTGACCCAGCTCGCCATCGATTGGTTGACGCGCAGAAACTTGGATTCGAGATCCTTAAAATAGATGTTCGATGGCACCGACTCCATCAGGGCCGCAAAGAATCGTTCCGTCTCTTCACGCCGGGATTCGGCACGTCGCAAACGTTTGAGAAGGTCACGCTCCTGATGGCGAGGTCTCCCCCACCCCGTAACAAGGAGCATCACCAATAACAGGCCAACGCCACAAACCAGCCATCGGAAACCAGCATTCGGAAGCGGTTCGATAGCCAAGACTACCAAAGAAAGAGCGAGGACGGCACCCGTGAGCGCAGGCCAGCCATCTTTCGGCAATTTCATCCCTACACTTAAGCAGGCACTCAAAAGCCCCGCAAGATTTAACGGGATGAAGCGCAAGCACGGCCAACGGCAGCGATGCTAGTCTGACCCGTTAAGCAATCTCCAAGACCTTTTCGACGACGCGGCGAGGATTAGGAAGCTGCTCGTTCTCGATGTGCTTGGAATAGATGGCAGGGGCATCAATGGTGCAAACGCGCTTGATGGGAGCATCCAGATAATCAAAAGCGTGCTCTTGAATGAGAGTGGCAATTTGCGAGGAAACCCCATTGAAGGGCTTAGACTCATCGACAAGAACCGCGCGATTGGTCTTCATCACCGACTGGATGATGGCATCCTGATCGAGAGGGCGAATGCTGCGCAAGTCGAGGACCTCAGCATTGATGTTGTGCTCGTTCTGGAGAGTTTCGGCAGCTTCCAAAGCATGCAGCACGCTGCGACCGTGAGCGATGAGTGAGATATCACTTCCCTCGCGCTTGATATCAGCCTTTCCAAGAGGGATGGTGAAGTCGCCTTCAGAGGGATCGGGCACATGGCCTTTGTTGCCATAGAGGAGAGTGTTCTCCATCACGTAGACAGGGTCATTGTCACGGATAGCCGACTTCATGAGACCCTTGGCATCGGCGGGAGTGGCCGGAACAACGACCTTGAGACCAGGGAAAGCTGCGAAGAGACCTTCCGGGCAATGGGAGTGGGTGGCACCCACGTTGGTTCCACCATTGGCAGGTCCACGCATCACAATCGGGCAATTGATGAGGCCGCCCGACATGTAACGCACACAAGCGGCATTGTTCACGAGTTGGTCGAAGGCCACCGAGTGAAAGGACCAGAACATGAGCTCCATCACGGGGCGAACGCCCAACATGGAGGCGCCGATGCCCATGCCGATGAAACCAGCCTCGGAGATGGGCGTGTCCACGACGCGTTTGTCGCCCCATTTTTCCCAAAGTCCTTTCGTGACTTTGTAGGCTCCATTGTATTGCGCCACTTCTTCCCCCATCAGAACCACGCTAGAATCGCGTTCCAGTTCTTCGTCAAAGGCTTCGTTGAGGGCGTCGCGGTATTCGATTTCGCGCATGAGATTGTAAAAGTATCGGTTAGGTAAAAAAGGTTGTTCGACTGAATTTAATTAGTCGTTGAAGAAGTGGCGGCCAATCTTGGAAGCCTCGGTATTGTTATCGGTCTCCCAATAGACGTGCTTGCTGATGTCTTCGAAAGTAGGTGGGTCGGATTG
>CAZGXV010000102.1:0-7638 GCA_964529725.1 uncultured Roseibacillus sp. | reverse complement strand
GCTTGTCAGTGAGGTCAGAAGCAGACTTACCATTCTGCTTCATGTTGTTGTCTACCAGATAGACCATCGCTTTCGTGACCGTGTCGCCGAACTCTTCCGAGAGGGGAGTTTCGCAATGTCCCAAGTATGCGAGGAGCGCGAGACCGGTCATCGCGACGGGCTTTTGTCCGCCGAAGCTTCCGTTTTCATGCTGTTGCTTTTGCAACCAGCGAAGAGCTTTCATGACTGCTTCTTCGCAAGCTTCGTTGCCCCCGTTTTCTGCGAGACGTTGCAGTCGGTCAGCCTTGGAGCAGCGTTTGCGCATTTCGGCTGGAATGTTGCCGAAGCCACCTCCGCCACCGTCGCCACCTGTGCCCCAACCCGCGCCAAAATCATCACCGTCACCGAAATCGCTGGAGGGCACCGGCACGTCTACGTCGGGGACCGGGATAGCAGTCGGGCTCGCGGTGTTGGCCGCAATCACTTTGGCCATCGCGGAGGAAGGAGCGGAAGGTTTGCGCTGAATGGTGGGATTGATCTCCTTAATTTCTAAAGACTCGTCATTGTTCGAAGAGGCCTTGTAGGTGACAATGTCGGGCTGCTCAATATTGATGGCTTTTAAGGCCAAGAGAGCCAAAATAAGCCCGACTAAAACAACGGTCAAAATGGAGATGAGAAGACTGGCTAGAGTGGAGTTTCTCTTCTGAGCTCGGAGGCGTTCGGCGGCTTCCGGAGTAAGTTGGGCGTGGAGACTCATAGACGATTTTTAGAAGGGAATGATTTAAGGGAGCATCTGACAAGCTGCAAGTGGTCGCGGTCAGCCCCTTTTCTGTCTCCCGAGTAACGAGAGCGAAGGCGATTTCTTGGGAAAAAATCCCTATTTTTGGTCAGCAGGCAGTTCGACTGCCGTCTTTCCCTCATCGATACGCGCGAGGATGTCGATGAAGGCATCTTCCAAATTCCGTTCTTCGCGGTGAAATTCAATAATGGGAAGACCGTCCTTAATCATACGTCGGAGCACTTCGGCAGCTTTTTCGGGCTCGGCAGAAGTGATGCGAATGCGACCGCCACGCTTGCGCGACTCGATGAATTCCACTTCAGGGTTGAGCACGGCCCAGTCGTTGACCGCTTCGGGCCGTTCGGCGACTTGGATGTCGTAAAACACCCCTCCGGTGGCATCGGAGCCCATTTTGAGCGATTCCGCATCACCGTGATGGACGATTCGCCCTCCATTGACAAAGAGTAGCGAGTCGCACATTTCGCCTAACTCACTTAGAATGTGAGAGGAGATGAAAATAGTTTTGCCTTCTTCGGCTAAAATCCGGATGAGGTGCTTGAGTTCCACCCGAGCCTTGGGATCCAATCCGGCGGCGGGTTCGTCCATGATGAGGATCTGCGGATCGTGTAGAAGCGCACGCCCCAGTCCAAGTCGCTGCGTTTGCCCTTTGGAAAGTTTATTGGAAAGGCGATCTGCGAGGGGCCCAAGGTCGGTGAACTCCATCACTTCTTGGATACGGTGGCGCCGTTCTTCGTTCTTGAACCCCAGGGCGCGGGCGTAGAAATCCAGATACTCCAGCACCGTCATATTGTCGTAATTCCCAAAGTGATCGGGCATCCAGCCAATCAGGGAACGCACCTTGTCAGGATGGTGGACGACATTGATTCCGCAAACCTCAGCCGTGCCCATGGTGGGGTAGTCGAGGGTGGCCAGGATGCGCATGGTCGTGGTTTTGCCAGCACCATTCGCACCCACAAAGCCGCAGACCGAGCCGTGGGGGACTTCGAAGGAGATGCCGTCTACGGCTTTTAATTGACCGAAGTAGCGGTAGAGATTTTGGACGAGAATGGCCGACATCTCGAAACGTTATCGACGATGAAGGGAGGCTTGTCAGTTCTTAATCTGGGGAAGATTGCTACAGATTAGGGGTTCAAATTCCGCAGTTTTGCGCTTTCTTGTCACCATGAATCTCGCAGTGAAGCATCTCTACGTGTCCCCGGCCCACGACTTCAAAGGAAGGCATGGGCAGGAGCGCGAGGCAAACGAGGTGCGCGACGAGGAGGAGATCGAATTGGTCGCTGGGAGTGGCATTGTGGGAGACCGCTATTTTAATTTTAAGGAAAACTTCAAAGGGCAAATCACGTTCTTCGACGAGGCCGTGTGGGAGGACGTGAGAGAGACCTTTGATTTGCCAAATCTGGCGGCCAGTGCGTTCCGGCGAAATGTGGTGGTCAGCGGGGTTGATTTGAACGAGCTCATCGGACAGCATTTTTCGCTCGGTGATCTGGAGTTCACAGGCAGTGAGGAAGCGAAACCTTGCTACTGGATGGACCAAGCGTGCAAACCGGGCGTGGAAGAATTTCTGCGCGGTAAGGGAGGCTTGCGCTGCCGTATTTTAAAAGGCGGAAAATTAGCGAAAGGGAATTGTGAGTTGCGGATTCTGGGAGCACTTGCTTAGGGTGCCTGCGAAATGATTTCGGATGAGGAACAGCCTGGCGAGATGTCGGAGGGGAGCATGAAGTATGGTCTAATCGGGGAGGATGGCTCAAGCGATAGCGAGAAGCTGGCCAAGTTCAAAGGCGAGGTGGATTGGACTTATCTCAAGCCACACTTCGAACGAGATTGTCTCTACTTCGTGGATCCTGACTTGGAGATGACCGAAGTCGGGGAGGCGATGGCGAAGGATGATTCCCAAGCAGTGCAAGGCTGGATCAAGACCGGGGAGTTAGTGAAAATCGAAGCTCTCCACGCCTTCCAATGGGAAGATGGAAAGACTGATTTTGAAGCACTCGTGATTTCTCCCTTCGTGCTCTGTCGACCGCTTTAGCGAGACGGTTTTCGAGTGTCACTTCTCCCTTTTGGCAGCAGTGTCCCTCGCGCGAGATGGAGGGCCCGCTCTGGGTTCGATCGCAGGGCGATCGAACTAAGGAAAAATTCGGTAAAATGAGACCAGGATGGATTGGATGAATCAGATTTAAGAATTCAAACTCATCGTTCTGAGCCGAGTTTTGAAGTGCCATTTCCTTCAAAAGTTCGTGGCTCAGGTTTTCCGTCAAAAAATTCAATCTATTCTATCCATCTTGGTCCAAGAATGGGCTAAAGAGAGAAACTTGCTCCCTAGCTTGGTCGCCCTGGGGTCGATCGCGATTTTCGATTTTTACTTTTCCGATGGGAAAGGGCAGCTTTGCAGCATGGATATCGCAGTTTCAGATTACGAGAAGTTGGGCAAATTTTACCTCGGGCGTGGCTATGACCTTGCGAAGGGAGAGTTGGAGGACAACCTCACCCTCTATGACTCCAAGGATCTGGTGACCCATGGTGCGGTCTTAGGCATGACCGGATCGGGGAAGACGGGTCTCTGTATTGGGCTCTTGGAGGAAGCGGCGATGGATAATATTCCGGCGATCGTGATTGATCCGAAGGGAGATATCCCAAACCTGATGCTCACTTTCCCGAATTTTCAGGGTTCAGATTACGAGCCTTGGGTCAATGAGGACGATGCTCGTAAAAAGGGGAAAACAGTTCCCGAGTTTGCCAGCGGAGTGGCAGAGATGTGGAAGAATGGCATTGCTGATTGGGGACAAAGCGGCGAGCGAGTGGCGCAGATGCGAGAGAAGGTGGACATCAATGTCTTCACGCCGGGTAGCAAGGCGGGCATCCCAGTTTCGATTCTAAGTTCCTTGGACGTGCCGCCCTTCGAGGTCATGGATGATGGCGAGTTGTTGGGAGAACGCATTGAGAGTACCGTTTCTTCCCTATTGTCACTGGTGGGTGTCGATGCCGATCCTATCCAGAGTCCCGAGGCGGTCTTGCTGGGCGCAATTTTCCAGCATTGCTGGGCCAACGAGGAGAGCCTTTCGCTGGAGTCGCTGATTCGGAATATCCAACGGCCCCAGTTCGGGAAAGTGGGAGTCATCGATGTGGAAAGTTTTTATGGCGAAAAGGAACGGCAAAAGTTGGCTCTTAAGTTCAACAACTTGTTAGCGAGTCCGGGATTCTCGACATGGTTGGAGGGGCCTCCGCTGGATATTCAACGCATGATGTATACTCCGGAGGGCAAGGCTCGGGTCTCGATTTTTTCAATCGCTCACTTGAGTGACACGGAGCGCATGTTCTTTGTCTCGCTACTCCTCAATCAGATGCTGGGTTGGATGCGGGCGCAGAGTGGAACGACCAGTCTGCGGGCCATGCTCTATATTGACGAAATCTATGGCTACTTGCCACCAGTTTCCAATCCTCCCAGCAAAAAGCCGTTGATGACGATGTTGAAGCAGGCGCGGGCCTTTGGTTTGGGCGTGCTGGTAGCCACGCAGAACCCAGTCGATCTCGATTACAAGGCACTGTCGAATATTGGCACCTGGTGGCTGGGTCGTCTGCAAACCGAGCGGGACAAGATGCGCGTGCTGGATGGCTTGGAGGGCGCAATGAACGAAGGGGGTGGCAACTTCGACCGTTCCAAAGTGGGCGAGCTACTATCGGGCTTGAAGGGGAGGGTCTTTCTGATGAACAACGTGCACGATGGAGCGCCTACGGTTTTTCATGTGCGCTGGGTGATGAGTTATTTGCGGGGACCGCTGACTCGACGTCAAATCAAGACCCTCATGGACCCCAAGCGAGGGCTGTTCGAGGGCTCAGCTACTAAACAGGTAGTAGCATCTGCTAACCCCATGGCGATGAGCCAAGCCGAGCCAGCTTCCCCCAAGGGCGAGCGCCCTCTGGTTGGAAAAGGGGTGACCGAGCACTTCGCACCCTTTGCGGGCGAGAGCGACGGGGTAGAGTATCGCCCTGGCTTGCTTCGGGAAGCGGAAGTTCATTTCTCTTCCACCAAGGCCAAGATGGAGGGTTCGCGCCTCATTCGCTTTGTGAACCCGATTACCGAACGTGGGATTGATTGGGAGGAAGACTTGGGCTGCACCATTCCGCTTAAAAGTCTCAAGGACGAGCCCCGCAAAGAGGTCGGCTTTGCGGAGTTGCCAGGATTCGCGATGAATGCGGAGAACTATAAGCCGGTCGAGGATGAATTCGAGGACTGGCTTTATCGCAATGAACGGGTGGAGCTCTTTTTCTGCGATGAGCTTGATGAGTATTCGCAGATGGGCGAAGGAGAGGGCGACTTCCGTGCCCGGCTGCAGCTCAAGGCTCGCGAGGTGCGTGACGAAGCGGTTGATGCTTTGCGCGACAAATATGAGAAAAAGCTGCGCACGAAGGAAGGCCAATTGGACCGTGCGGAGTTGTCTCTGGATAAGGAAAAGGCGCAAGCTCACTCGGCAACCATGCAGACCGGTGCCAAGATTGTCGGCGGTATTTTAGGCGCGCTCTTGGGGGGACGAAAGTCACGAGGGAGCACGGTGAGCTCGGCCTCGCGCGCATACCAACAACGGGCCGACGTTAAGGTTGCGGAGCGTAAGGTTGAGGGCCTCGAAGAGGAAATGGCGGAATTGGAGGCGGAGCTGAAAGAGGAGGTAGCGGAGCTCGAGAAAGACTTCGATCCATTGCGCATGAAGTTCGAGACCCTCCAAGTGAAGCCCTATAAAAAAGATATCGAAGTGACCTCGGTCTCGCTCCTGTGGTTGCCTTACGACGAACGGGACGAAAAGGTTTGGTAGCCAGGGAGAAATTAATTGGCCGACTTAGGAGCGCTGATCCTCGTCGGACCACGCTCTGTTTTTTCAACTCGTAGTTTGTAGCCGGCGGCTAACGCGGGTGGCTGGTTCCGGGGGCTTTGTCGGTTGAAGAGGTGGCCGAGGTAGCTACTGGCTTCATCGGATTGTTCGCCTCGCGCATCGCCAGTTCCACTTCAGCGTCGGACATCAGCTGGACCACGAGTTCGGTAATATCTGTTTTTGGAAATTCCCCTTTCAACAACTACGAAAATGGAAGTTCTCGATTGGAAGGGAAGAGAAAAGTGTCTTTTGGCTGACAGAAGCGGAGCTGGTTATGTCATCCTCGCTTTAGGTTCTCTTGCTCGTTCGTGATTGATGCTCAATGAGTGCACAAAAAAAGACGGAACCGAAGTTCCGTCTTTCGTAAGAAGGTGAATGGGAAGGAAACTATCCTTCTTCGCTTGCAGCCGGGGCTGACTCTTCGGCGGGAGCGGCAGCGAGCTTGGGCTTCTTGGCCCGACGGGTAGTGCCGAAACGCTTTTGAAACTTGTCGATGCGGCCTTCGGTATCGACAAACTGAGCCACGCCCGTGAAGAAGGGGTGGGAGTCAGAGGTGATACCCATGGAGATGACGAAGTGCTCGACGCCGTCAATCTCCTCGGTCTTATCCGACTTCACAGTCGAACGGGTGAAGAAACGCTTGCCGGTGGTCATATCGTGGAAAACGACCGGATGATAATCGGGATGAATGTCTTTTTTCATGGGAGTCCGAGGTGGATTGCGACGTTACCGACGCCGCGGGAGGGGAGGATTAATCATGCGGGGTGACTTGAGTCAAGCATTTCGCTGTTTTCCAGAGACCAGAGACCAGAGACCAGAGGGCCCGGAAGAAGGGCTTTTTGGGCTGCAAAAGTTCATGGAGTGGGCTCTCGGACGCTCTTTAGTCCAGAAAGTGAAGGCTGACGGGCTCCACGAAGAGATCGAGGAAGTTGTTATACCAATTGTAGACAAAGTCCCGCCAGCCGAGGTCTGTAGAAGCGAAGCAGAGCAGAGCGGAAAGCAAGACGATGTTGGCAAGAATGATCAGCATCAGGGAGAAGAAGGTTTCGTTTTCTTTCAAATCTGGTTGGTCACGGGGAATCATCCAGCAGGTGAAGAGGAGGTGGAAGGTCCACGTGGCACCGATGACCGCGAAGAGCACCTCTCGATAGTAAGGAAAGTCAGGAAGAAGATAGTTGAGAGGTGCCAGTATCAGAAGGGCAACAAGCGACCAGAAGGGCACGAAGTAAGGCGAGAGAGCGATGAGGATGTTCGATTTGTTGGTCACCACATAGCCGCCGTCGAGGCCAACCGAGAAGCCTGAGACTTTGCCAAAGGAGAGGTAAATAAACAGCACGTGGGTCAATTCGTGACCGAGGACATAGAGGTAGAGCCACACTTGTCGCGCGATTCCACTCAGGAGCCAAGTGGCGCAGATTCCGGTCCCGATCGCAAAGTAGAAAAACTCCGAAGTGTACCAAAACTCGCTGATGAAGCTCTGATCATTCTGTTCCTGAGTTTGTGAAACGCGCTGAAAAAGAGTGATGGTGGTGACCGCGCAAGGAACGAAGAGAAGGAGGCCGATCAAAAAGCGGATGATGCGAGTCTGTAACGACAAGGCATGGGGTTCCGGTTCATCGAAATCGATGGTGCCAATTTCGGGCAACGGGATATCAAGTGACGCCCGAATGGTGCGCAGCCCTTTACGGGAGTGGGCGCGACGATTGGACCGGGCTCTCGCGACTTGGTCGGCAGTGCGAAAGGCTTCCCGCAAGGTGGGTCGTTTGCTGAGCGGGGTCTTTCGAGCCCGGCGGCTCCGTTTTCGCGGAGTCTTGAGGGCAATTTTTTTCTTGGACGTTCTCCCGCGTGCCATGGTGGGGAAGTTTACGGATATTTAGGAAAGGTTAAAGAATTTCTTTGCGGGATGTCGCTTAGGGCGATCAAGCGAGGGAAAAACTTTGGTAAAATGAGACCAAGATGGATTGGATGAATCAGATTTAAGAATTCAAACTCATCGTT
>CAZGXV010000101.1:0-7759 GCA_964529725.1 uncultured Roseibacillus sp. | reverse complement strand
AGAAGCGCAACAGCAAAGAAGCAAGGCAGTGAGAATCAGAAGCAAACGCACTCGCAAAGCTAGAGCCGGAGAGAGCGGATTGGCAATCAGCAACCGATGTCAGGAATGCTCGAAAATGACTCAGCTCATCTTTTCAGGGTTGTTTTGTGACTGATTTTGATTCTAAACTAACGGATGGGTTATTTTATTTTGGGATGAGGCTCTGGTGCTATTAATGAGGAAGGTTTCCTCACTCTTGGTCTGGTCGTGATAGCAATCATCGCACTCTTCGTGCTGATTTTTCGTCACTATGAAGAGAATGCTGATCTGGAACGGAATCGGATCTCGACTTTGATTTGGGTCGTTGCTGCAGCATTGGGAGGTCTTTACCTCGCTTCAAAAATTCCGTCACAAACTCTCCTTCTCCTCATGGGAGTCGTTTCCCTCTTCCTGAGTGGAAAGGCTTGGAAAAAATCAAAGTCCCTTTCGCTCCGAAAACGAAGCCTCTGGAGCGGCATCGCTCTCGTGCCGATATCCGGTTGGATTCTCTTTCTTCTCCGTTTTCCCCACCTACACGCAATCGATGCCTACGCCGCGAGGTTGCAGGGTGAGAAGGAAGGGGATCACTCCGGGCTCTCGCTCACTTCCAAAGCTGAGAGGGCAGCTCGACGACGCGACCGTTGAGGGGGGTGAAGAGGCGGTCGTGTTGCTTGTTGAAGGGGTAGATTTTTGCACCCGTGAAGCTGCCAAAAGCAGGGAGCACGAGTTGGTTCCCACGCAGCCAAAAGACGGGACTGCGAAATCCCGTACCGGTGCCATCCTTGATGCGGACAGCCGGATGGAGATGACCACCCAAGTGAAAGCCATCTGGGTTTGCGAGTTCTTCGTCAGGATTATGAAGGATGTGAAAGCTGTCTTGGGTGCAATCGCTTGTGAGAGGGAAGTCTTGCCCTAATGGGTTTTTGCCGCAGGCGGAATCATGGTTCCCTTCCACGAGGGTGAGGGGGATCGGGCACTGGGCAAGCCAAGGAAGAAGAACGTCGAGGACCTCGGCTGTGCAGCCGACCTTGGCATGCAGAAGGTCACCAGCGATGATGAGGTGGTGTGCGCTGGTGGTTTTGATAAGCCGATCAATACGAGCGAGATCGGCGAGAGTGTCTCCTTCCGGAACGGGGAGGCCTCGTGCCCGGAAGGCTGCCGATTTGCCAAAATGAGTATCGGCGAGAACAAGGGTGCGGGATTCCGAGAGGAGAAGCGAGTGATCGGGGAGCAGTTGGACGGGTCCGGGTGGAAGATCAAGGGTCACGAGTCGAGTTTGGAGGAGGGGCGGGGGAAGGGTCTATATTTTTCGGAGAATCCAGAATCCAGAATCCAGAATCCAGAGTTTTGAGTGTGGCGTGAATTTGCTAGGGTCGCGGCAGTGACTTTGGAGGAAATTGGTTGGAGCGCATTTTTTGAGGAGCAATTTGAGCCTTTTCGAAAGAAGGGGTGGGTGCCAGCTCGTTTGGTGGAAGAGACGAAGATTAATTTCCGAGCTTGGCTTGAGGAAGGCGAGGAGCTGGAGGTGGTGACGGGAGGGAAGGTGTGGCATGGCGCGCAATGTGATGCGGAGTTGCCAGCGGTAGGCGATTGGGTAGCGGTGGAAGTGCAGGGAGAAGACGACGAACACATTATCCGTGCCCGCTTGGATCGGAGAACAACTTTTTCTCGCAAAAAGCCCGGCAACTCCTCGGAGGAACAAGTCATTGCAGCCAATGTCGATGTGGTGGTGGTGGTGACCGATGCTGTCGCTGATTTCAATGTCCGACGTCTGGAGAGATATCTCATTCTCACCGGGAAAAGCGGTGCCAAAGGTGTCCTGTTGGTGAACAAGGCGGACCTTGTGAGTGAAGAGGAAATGGGTGAGCTGGTGGCCGAGGTCAAAGAGCTGGACCCTACGGTCGAGATTCACGGGGTTAGTGCGCTGGAAGGGACCGGTCTCGAGGTGCTCAAAAGCTATCTCACGAGGGGCACGACTTTGGCATTGGTGGGGTCCAGCGGGGTTGGCAAATCAACGCTGGTGAATCAATTATTGGACCGCGAAGACTTGCTGACAGGGGATGTCAACGAGGTGACGGGGAAGGGACGACACACCACCAGTTGGCGGGAGTTGGTGCTTTTGCCAGAGGGAGGAATGCTCATCGATAACCCTGGGATCCGGGAAGTGCAGATGTGGACCGACGAGCAAACGCTGCGCGAAAGCTTCACCGATATCGAAGAGCTAGTGGCGAGTTGCCGTTTCTCGGATTGCAAGCATGAGAAGGATGCGGGTTGCGCCATTGTGGCGGCCGTGGAGGAAGGAGACCTCGATCCTGCTCGCTACGAGAGCTTCCTCAACCTCGAAATCGAAATCGCAGAGCTCCGAGCCCGCCAGAAAAAGCGTCAGATGGCCACCGAGCGGTGGGCGAAACGTGACAAGAGAATCAAGGCTAGGAACTGGGAAGATCGAGTAGAACTCGACAAGGAAGAGCGAGGGGATTGGTGATTCGTTTCGTACGAAGATGAGAACGCGAAACTGGCGAAAAACCCGAAATGACGGCGGAGGCTGGAAGCGAGGTCATTTGAAAAGAAGACCGCAATCTTCTTCGCCGAGTCCACGATATTCAGGAGAAATCCTCAGGTCGGGGTCTGCTTTTTGATAGGCTTCGGAACGCGAGTCTTTAGCTCGCCCCGCTGCCCGATCACGAGTCGAAGAACAGGGGTGAGGTTCGTTTTTGTGAAGCAGCGGAGTTTGAAAACTCTGAGAGTTTACGCGTTCTCCGTTCTCAATTGAGGAACGGAAATCAGGGAGTCCAAGCTAAGTAGAAAATTGCTTCATTCAATCAACCCCTATACGAAGACGTATGGAACGGATCAGGGCGGTCAAGTGCGGGGAACATTTGGTGAAATGAGACCAGGAAGGATTGGATGAATAGGGTTTAAGAATTCAAATTGATTGTTCTGAGCCCAGTTTTGAAATGCCGTTTCCTTCAAAAGTTTGCGGCCTTTGTTTTTCCATCAAAAAATCCAATCTATCTTGGTCTAATCCCTCTCAACTTCTCCGTAGCTTGACTGACTCGAGAGAGAAGGCTGCCTTTCTCACCTGAGACCTCAGAATGACGAACCAGTGGGGCGAGCTAAAGACTCGCGTTCCTTCCGGCTTGGTAAGCGTTTTCGATGCCCTACGGCACGATGAAATACTTGCCTCGCTTCACGTCGGGAAGACCGTTGGTGGGATTGATGTAAGGCTTTCCAGTCGCAGGGTCGTTGGGGATTGTGGAAGGGTCGCACAGTTTGTCCCCGGATTTGAAACCAGTGACGTCGATGACGTTGTAGGGCGCATAGGGCGAGATGACGGTATTAGCCTTGATGCTAGGAGTCGCCATCGGGTATTTACCGCTACTGGTCTGCGCAGGCTGGCTGGGAAGGGTGGAAGGGATTTGTTTGGGTGGGGGTTGGTAGGTGGGACGCTGGCTGGGTGGGGTGTAGGTCCGGGTGCTGTTGTAGCTCTGATTATTACGTCGTTGCTGCTCCTCGCGATAGGCGGAAACACCTGCGCCCGCTGCCGCACCGAGGGCTGCTCCAGTGACGACATCGCCACCGTCATCGCCAGCGATGGCTCCCAGTCCTGCTCCGCCCAGAGCTCCAATAGCAGCCCCTTGTTGTTGGTAGGGTGTGCAAGAAATCGCTCCCAAGAGAACGAAGCTCCCAGCTAGGACGGAGAGATTTTTAAGAAAATTGAGGTTCTTCATATCTGCGGATGTTCGACGCTGCTTAATGCTAGATTATTCGCATAAAACGAATTCGAAGCAAGTCTGAGGTCCAATCACTGGAAATTCAAGGACGGGTTGGTAGAGGAGTGGGATGTCCGGTCTTTCGGAGTGTCTCCTTATCGCGGTCGACTTTGAGCGGCTGTTGGGCAGGCTTTTGTTCGGCTGGCTTTTCAGCTGCTTGCGAAGGTTGCGGTTCTGTCGCGGGTATCTGCGGGCTTGGCTCGGTGATGATGCCGGTGGCGAGGCAGAGGAGATTATAATTGTGATGAATGACGGCGGGAAAGGTCACTCGTCCAGGTTCGGCGACATTTTCGCGAAGGAGCTTCGAGGACAAATCGGCGAGAAGCTCGGTGCCTACTTTCGCAATTTGCTCCACGCCTGCGGCTTTCGTGCCAGCGGAGGCACCGAGGCGAATGGCGTCGGAGGTGATTTTGCGGCCTTGGAAAGCCATCGATGACTGAGCGGCCACAATGTTGCCATTTTTGTCGAGGGTGACCTGCAGCGAAGCATGGTCGTCGGATGCGAAAAGACCACGCAGATGGTCGATGCGCATGGAGATGAAGAGGCCGCCATCGAGCATGGGAGTGACCTCGGGTTTCCAAGTGCGATACTTCGAGCCAGAGCGTTCATACTCGGCAGCGCGATGACCCTTCACCTCCCAGCCACCGAGCTGTTCGCCCAAGCGGTCAATATTGAGAATAGGGCCCGCAAGCGCGGTCGTCGCAGTGAGGAGAAGGGTGCAGAGGAGATGTTTCATAAGGGGAATTCAATTTGGTGTCGCAAGGCGGTTTTCTTCGCCTGCTTGTGGACGGCGGGTGGGGCCCATTTGTTCACAAGAATGTGCTAGGAAAACGGCGGTTGGGAGAGAAATCATTCAAAAAGTTGTCGCTAGGCAGGTTTTGGCCCCTTTCGTTCCGGATTCATCGGCTGAACCGATAGTAGCATCGAGGGGTTCAATTTTGCAGGAACCGTTGGCGTCAGCTAGGGTGTTTTCAGTGAACGAGACCAATTTTCTGACATTGAAGAGCGGGCGCCAGCTCTGTTACGGCGACTATGGCGACCCCAATGGGCAGCCGGTGATGTATTTTCACGGATGGCCGTCATCGCGGTTGCAAGGGTTTGTCCTGCACGAGCTCTGTTTGGAAAAGGGCGTTCACTTGATAGCTCCCGACCGACCGGGGGTGGGGAAGTCAGATTTGCAGCCTGGGCGCAACCTCATGGATTGGCCGCCGGTAGTGGCTGAGTTGGCCCAGCATGTAGGATGGGATCGGTTTGCAGTGATGGGGGTGTCCGGCGGAGGGCCGTATGCGGTGGCTGCGGCGGCTGCTTTACCGGACAATGTTGAGCAGGCAGCGGTGGTTTGCGGGGCACCTCCGTTGGCCCGCTTTCCGGATCGCTCGGAGATGATGTGGCCCTACCGCGCGCTTTTACGGATTCGCCCGCATGCTCCGTTTTTAATACCGGGCATTTTGAAAATGTCGCACTGGATTTCTGAGTATCCCGTCGATGAACCACCGATGTCGTGGGTGATGAAGTGGACTGCCGACGCCGACCGCGAGGCTTTGGGCGAAAGTGATTTTGAGTTGGTGACTCGAAGTTTCCGTGAAGGTATTTCTGCTGGCACGAAGGGCGTGCAGACTGATGGCGACGTTTACACCTCGGAGTGGGGCCTCGATTTTGGAAAAATTGAGGTCCCGATCAGCTTTTGGCATGGCGAAGAGGATAAGAATATCCCGTATTCGATGGTGAAGGAATATGCTTCGTGGATCCCGACCGCAGAGATGCACTCCTTCCCGGGAGAGGGCCACTACTCTATCATCGCCCGCTCTCCAGCGATGGTTTTGGAAAGCCTCGTTGCCGAGGCCCCCAGTCTCTCGTGTTCGTGAACTGGACGTGAACTGGACTTCCAGTCCAGTCCTTCCCGCTAGCGACGGACTAGCCTTTGCCAGGCATGACCTGTGCTTCGAGCTGAGCATCGATCACTTCGGCGCGTAGGTTGGTGCCGCGCTTCTTGGACCACCACGCAACCACTGGCGCGGCAACGAAGATCGAAGAGTAGGTTCCGATAATTACACCAATCATCATCGCGAGGGCAAAGTCGCGCATCGCAGCACCACCGAAGATGAAGAGGACCAGAACGGCAACAAACGTGGTCACCGAGGTAAGAATAGTTCGCGAGAGAGTCGCGTTGATGGCCTCGTTCATGATGTCCTTGATATCGCCGCTGCGCAAAGTGAGCTGCTCACGGATTCGGTCGAAGACAACAATGGTGTCGTTGATGGAGTAACCCGCAATTGTTAGAATCGCTCCCACGTGAATCAGAGAGAATTCAGTTCCTAACAACATGAGGATACCTAGGCAGATGATGACATCGTGGGCGAGGGCGACAAAGGCTCCGATGGCGAACGAGAACTCGAAACGAACGGTGATGTAGATAAGAATACCGACCAAACCGATGCCGAGAGCGATGAGAGAGTTATTCAGGAAGTCGCCACCCAAGGCAGAAGAAACATTCTCGGTAGAATATTCGATTTCGCTCAGCTGTGGGAAGTCGGCGCGCAGTTGCTCTACAACCTTAGTCACGTCGGTGACGCCTTGGTCATCCTTTTCGTTGGAGGTGCGCACCACGAGGGAGAATCCAGAAGCGGACTGCTCTTCTTGCACTTGGGCTTCTTTGAGAAGGTTGTCAATTTTGGCAACAGAAGCCTGCACGTCGGGCACGGGGATTTCCTGATCACCAAGCTCGAAGCGGGTCAAGGCTCCTCCGACAAAGTCGATACCAAGAGCACCCTGCTGCTTAACGCCACCGGTGACGAGGGCTCCGATGAGGAGCACGCTGGAAATCACGAAGGCAATTTTTCCTTTCGAAAGAAAGTCGATGGTGCGCTTAGGAAGGAGGTTGAGGAAGGTGAGCTTCTTGATCGCTCCGGCATCCTGGAACCACCAAAAGAGAATCCGAGTCACGAGCAAGGCCGCGAACATGGAAGCGAGGATTCCAATAGTGAGGGTGATGGCGAAGCCTTTCACGGTGCCCGAAGCTCGCCAGAAGAGAATCAAGGCTGTGATGAGGGTGGTGATGTTGGCATCAAAAATGGCGGAAAAGGCTTTCTCGTAAGCAGACCTGATGGCTGCCCCGACTGACTTGCCATTCCCGAGCTCTTCCCGCAGGCGCTCGAAGATGAGGACGTTGGCATCGACCGCAACCCCGATAGTGAGAATGATGCCCGCAATTCCCGGAAGAGTGAAAGTGAAGCCGAACATGGCCATAGACCCAAAGAGGATCAGAATGTTCACGCTCAATCCTAACAAGGCGATAATACCAGCGAAACGATAATAGAGAGTGACGAAAACCAGAGTGAGCGCGAGCCCTGCGATACCAGCATAGATACCTTGCTTAATGGTTGCCGCACCGAGACGAGCCGAGACCTGACGCTGCTCTTCAATGATTAACGGGTTTTCAAGAGGATTCCGGAGCTGCTTGGACAACCTTTCAACCACAGCGGTTCCTCCAGAGATGCCTGTAATGATGAAGTCGCGGCCAAGATTTTTGCTTTGGAAGCCTGGAGCACTCAGAACTTCTCCATCTAAAACGTGAGCCATACGGTCCACGCCTGGAGTGATGTCTTCAGTGTATTTACGCATGGCCTCACCACCATCGCGGGTGAGTCGAATAACCATAACTCCCGCGCGCGAATAGTCTGGGCGCGCATCTTCGATTTGAGAACCTCTCACCTCTATTCGGCGCGCGACCAAAATAGGATCGGTGACCGGTTCACCGTTTTCGTCGAATTCAGGTTCACCGTCTTCGTTTCGTCTTGGTTCACGAAGTAGTTGGTAGCCTGGAGGGCGCGTCACTGCGCCTGCGTCAACCTGTTGAGCCAAGCTGCGATTGTTTTTGTGAACAGCTCGGAAGTTTAAGACAGCTTGCGTTTGAAGAATCGTGACAATTTCGTCTGCTTCTTCCTCGGTAGTTCCAGGCATCTCAATAG
>CAZGXV010000100.1:0-8298 GCA_964529725.1 uncultured Roseibacillus sp. | reverse complement strand
TCCAATCCATCCTGGTCTCATTTCACCGAATTTTTCCCTAGCTTGATCGCCCTGCCGCACGTGGAGGAGTATTGAGGGGAAAAAACGGGAGTGCGGTCTTTGCAAGCTGCCTAAAAAGCCATGTGCCAGATTGCTATAACTGTGTGATTGCAACCTCATCCCAACCCGCTCCCTGCAGACAGTTGAGCACATCCATGAAGCGTTGGTAACTTGCTCCATCCCTCACGTCGAGCTGCACTCCTGCCCTGCCCGCTTTCAATAATGACAACCGCTCCTTGAGTATTGGCAG
Organism: uncultured Roseibacillus sp.; assembly: GCA_964529725.1. Taxonomy (GTDB): domain Bacteria; phylum Verrucomicrobiota; class Verrucomicrobiia; order Verrucomicrobiales; family Akkermansiaceae; genus Roseibacillus. The sequence continues at coordinate 8,009 of CAZGXV010000100.1, read as the reverse complement.
CTCTCGCTCATTCTCTACTCCTGCAACCACTTCCTGAAAGCTTTGCCCCGGATGAAGCACGACCTGGTTATCCGCTTCCACCCGAATCCTCACTGGGCGTCCCTCTCCTGGCATTCCAGCAGCAGGCATTGTCATTGGTAAATCCTGCTCCTTAGCTAACAAGTTGGTAGTCACTAGGAAAAAAACCAATAACAGAAAGCTCAAATCCACTAGCGAACTCATATCAACTGCGACTGAATTGGCATCGCTTTGACGCGCTCTCTTTCGACTCATACCTACCCAACGGGCATCTCACTGCTTCTCTTAGAAAAAACCTCGCCGATGGAATAGACGTTCAAATCGTTACCACTCGTTCTCATCGTGGTAACGAGCCTCCGCGGTGAAGTCTTTCGCAAAGGGTTCCAGATATTCCATTGAGTTCCGCTGAATTACTCAATCAAAACGAGACCGACATCTCTCCATCGCACGTGCACCATTGTCCATGCTGCCAAAATGGCAACTGCGGAAGCACTCCCTCCGAAGACCGTGCATTGATGATTCACGTTCGGGGCAAACCGAGTCGCCAACTTGGCGTGCTATGGAGAAGCTGCCATCACCTCCACGCCCATGGTCTCACTCAAAGGAATATGAGGATGCAGGTAGTCTGTTAGTTCTCGTTCTGAGCTCACAGCAATCACTCTTTCCTCCGCAAAGGTCCGCCAAAGAACCAGCCGATCAAGGCCCCGAACATCGACCCATGGATGGCATCGGTGGGCCAGTGGTAGTTGCCGTAGACCCGCGACCATGCCACCACTCCCGCAAACACTGCCAACGGCCAGAGCCACCTTCGGAACCGCAAACCCAAGGCCAGACAACTGGCCCAAACTGACGCCGAGTGTCCGCTGGGATAACCTCGCCAACCTCCCTTGAAGGTCACGCCTCGGAAGTCATAGGCGGAGCGAGCGTCCTCTTTCTTGGCCACCGTCGAGGGACGAGGACGACCATTTGTCGTCTTCAAAATTTGCACTGCCAGGCCCGCCATCCCACCAGCAAGCAGCAGGGCCAGCCCTGTTTGTCTCCAGTGCGCATTTTTCCTCACAAAGCCGATAGCAATGAGAAGCAATGCCCCGAGCAGGTTCAACCACTCGAACTTGGTGTAATCATGAAGTTCTTTGCAAAATCTGACCCAGCCTTCCTGCTCTGGTGTCACCACCCGTCTTACGTTCAGGTCGGCCCCACTGCGGCCCTGCAGCCAAAGCAGGAGTGGCTCGTCGAACCAGCCAAAGATGAGCCAAGTCACTGCCACGCCACCGAGCAGCGCAAGGAAGCCCCGCTTGGCCCCAGACTTCCATCGTTCGGCAAAGTGGGCCCAAACCGTTTTCCAATCAGCAACCAATCCGGACACCTCCCCACTCCAACCGAGCGCACTAGCCAGCACCAGCCTGCAAAGTGACACCAAACTTGACCCAGCCAAAAGCTGACAAAGGTCCCTCCAGCCGCCAGACTCCCTTCGTGCGCATCGCTGTTTTCCTTCCTCTCGCCCTTCTTGCGGTGCTCTCCTTTCCTTTCATCGTCAGTGATCTCGACCTTACCCTGCACAAGCCATTCTACGATGCGGCTACCAACAGTTGGCCCAGCGGCGAGGCACCGATTTGGCGCTTTTTTTACACCGTCGGTCCCATCCCGGCCATCTTGCTGGGAGTGGCCTCCATCTTTACTCTGTTGCTGGGAATCGGAAATCCCAAACTCGCCAAATACCGACGAGTGAGCGCTTACTTTTTCTTCGTATTATTAATTGGTTCAGGGCTAATAACCAACGCTATCCTCAAGGACCAATGGGGGCGTCCTCGACCCAAGCAGATCACGGCCTTTGACGGCACTGAGAAGTTCGAGCGCCTCCTTCATTACGAGCCCGAATCCACGGGAAAATCCTTTCCTTGCGGTCACGCCACCGTCGGCTTCTTCTTCCTCGCCTTCGTCCCGATCCTGACTGGACGCCGTCGTTGGTGGCTTCTGATTTTCTCGCTGCTTTTCGGAACCCTCATCGGCATTGCCCGCATCACTCAAGGAGGACACTTCACCTCTGATGTGATCTGGGCCGCTGCGGTGATGTGGTTCACCTCCTTGGCTTTTTACAAACTCTTCAAACTGGATCAATCGCTCTGGTGGCACCCCCGTCCCGGCGCGAAGGCTACTCCTCGCTGGGTGCCTTGGGTGTCAGCCCCTCTCGTCATCTTATTAGTTGGCCTCGCAGGCACAATTTGGCCCTACGATAAGGAGCTGCGGGCTACGCCCCAAAATCTGCCAGAAGAACTGACGCTCGAGACTCTGCTTCTCGATTTCAACGGCGAGGACATTATCGAAATCGTTCCCGGCGAAGCCTTCACCATCACCTGCTTCACCGACGGGCATCGCGCGCCGAAAAGTCGGCTTCGTCCTTCGAGCACTTTCACGCAGAACCCGCCTACCGTTACCGTTGACTTCAAGCGCCAAGGCTTCTTCACCGAATTGAATGTCCGCACTGTCGTCACCGTGCCGCCGGAAATGCAGTTGACTGTGGAAGGAACCGACGAACTCACCCGTATTATTATCCCGCAAGAAGGCCTCACGCCCACCCTTGAACTTTCTCCCCAAACTAAGATTCTCCGACGATAACACCTGATGAAACACCTTGTTCTGTTCCTCCTTTTCTCTCTCTGCGCCTTTGCCGAGAATGGCCGAGTGGCTTTTCGGGAAGATTTTAAGGAAGTTCCGGCTCACATCCCCGCGACAGCTGAGGACCTCACCTCCGACTTTCTCACCCTTGAGCGTCTCGGTCCCGGAGCTGACCAACTAAAGCTCTCCCATCATCCCGAAATACCCAATGACCCCCACTACCTCTGGAATGGGAAATGCGACGGGCCCATCCTCATAGCCTTTCCTTTCCAAAAAGCCCTCGACCTCTCTGCGCCAGATTGGAGCTGTCTGCTTCATACCAAGAATTTCGGCAAGTCTACCTTGCACCTCGCTTTTCGAAGCGGCGGGCAGTGGTTTGCTCAGAAACAGTCGGTGGCAACCGCCGATGATTGGAATGAGCAAACCCTCGGCGTTCACGTCAGCCCTTGGTTTCTGCTCAATCCCAATAAGGTCACTTTTGGGAAACAAATCTCTCAACCTAATTTCAAATCCATAGATGCCATTGGTTTCGCGGCACCCATCAATTCCAATCGAAGCAAAGACTGCATTCGCCTCGATTGGTTCGAACTTGTACGCGGGAGCCAGCCTAAAAACACAGCCGCTGGTCTTCCGAAAGACGGCTTCATTGAGCCGGAAACGCCTTTTCTTCGTTCCGCGCTGGTCTTCGAGCATGAAGGTCAGGAGCAAGTCGTGCGACGCGGAGTGATCGTGCCTCTGCATTACAAGAACCGTTGGGCCTGCTTCGACCCCGATACCTTGCGGTGGATTGTTGCTTGGGAGACCCCGGTGGGCAAGGCCCCCATCACTTATGATTCCATGGCGGGTGTTTCCTACCCGGACCGAAAGGCCAAGGCGACCCGTGCCCCACGCCTCGTCGGCAAGATATTGATTCACCAGAACGAGTTCGACCCCTGGAAGGCCTCCCGAGGTTCTCAGACAGGAACTTGGCGAGGCCTCTACCTGACCAAAGATGGGGTCGTGATTGAGTATCTCACCTCGGCGACCACTCGATTGCGCGAAACGGTGAGCAGCTCTCCTGATTACGTTTTTCAGCGCACCCGCACCAAAACTAATAGCATCTCCCAAGCGAACAACACCGAGTGCCTCCGACATGAACGGCTGCAAGGACGTCTCGTGGCCCGATTGGTGGCAGAGCCAGCTGAAGTAGAAGTCACCCCGAGTGCTCCGGTTTTTCCTCAGTCAATTTCTACCAAAAATAGCCCCGCAAGCCAGGAGCCGCCTTTTACCATTCGTAACTTGTCCTTACCGCAAGGAACGCGCTCGGTCCGAGCCATTGACCTCGCTTTCAGAAGCGACGGCACTGCTTTTCTCTGCACTCTGGATGGCGACATCTGGCAAATTAAAGACATCGCCCAAGCGGTCTCGCAATGGACACGCATTGCCACTGGACTCTTCGAGCCCATGGCCATCGAAGTTGATTCTCAAGACCGACTCTACACCTTGGGACGCGATCAGATCACCGAACTGGTTGACCGCAATGGCGACGGCCACATCGACCAGTTTCGGAATGCTTCAGATGCCTTTCTGCAAACCCTCCACACTCGCGACTACGCCACCTCCCTTGCGATCGGAAAGGACGGTTCTTTCTACGTGGCCAAAGGAGGGATTTTTAGCGAAGGCGGCAAAGGAATCGAAAACGAGCTCTCAGCCCATCGCGGGACGGTGTTGCGTATTTCTCCAGGCGGGGAACAAGCCGAAGTACTTGCGGACGGCCTCCGACTCCCGTTCCTCGGGCTGCGCGATGATGGCACCGTGTTTGCCTCCGACCAACAGGGCAACTTTATCCCCAGCACCCCGCTCCATCTCATTTCGAACAAGAAACCATTTCTCGGCCATGAGCCGACCAATCTCCAAAAGAGTAAAACAATCACCGAGCCTCTCCTCTGGTATCCCTATCAAGCGAATCGCTCAGGAGCGGCCTTTTGCTCGACCTCACAAACAGCCTTTCCCGACCTTCCCGAATCCTTTTTGCAAGTCTCGTGGAACGGCCGCCTCTTTGCCATTGAGACTCCAACGAAAGGTCAGCCCTTCTCCTGGAAACTGCCCCTGCAATTGGATTTCCCCGCTCTCAACGGTGCCATCCACCCTCAGACTGGTTGCCTTTATGTGACGGGACTGGGCATCTCTGGCTACAAACCCACTACTCCCAATCTCGTCGGTCTCGCTGCCATCGCGCAGACAGAAACTTTTCCCGCTCCAGAAACCCTTGAGGTCGCCAAGAACTCGGTCACCATCACCTTCAATCGTCCTCTCGCGGCAACCGAATCCGTGACTCCCGGCGACCCCACGCTCCGTCTCTTCAACATCAAGCGAAGCCCCAAATACGGATCCGGTCACTTCCTGAGCAATGGCAAACCTGGCGAACATCACCTTGCCCCCAAAAGCTTCCAACTTTCGCCCGACCGTCGAACCTTTCAGCTCGTTTTTGACAACTTGCGCCAGTCCGACCTCTTCGACCTTCAACTGAATCTGAGCAACGCCGTCACGACCTTCCCCCTCCACCTATACACGCGCCCCCACCATCTCGCCCCCGCCAGCGAGAGCGACCTCCGGAAGTTGGCTCAAGCCGAGAAAGAGAAACCCAAACTCCTGCCGGGAAAAGCCGAGTTAGGCGAACCTCTCTTTGTCAAATTCGCTTGTAGTGGTTGCCACTCACTCACGGGAGAAAAGTTGACTGGACCAGCCCTCAACGGAGTGGCCAGACGCCTCAATGCGAAGAAGCTGCGCGAATCAATCCTAGAGCCCGCTGCCGAAATCACCCCCGGTTACGAACCTGCCATGCCGTCTTTTTCCGGGGTCATCCCTCCGCAAGACCTTGAGCACCTTCTCGCCTACCTTCGTTCCTTGAAGTGAAAGAGAGAACACCATCCTTCACTGCGACCACCCGGGCTCATCCCAGCAAAACAGCTTAAGAATCAGAACTCCTTCCTCCAATGCACCGTACTTTCGCCCGTCTTTTCACCCTTCTTTTCGTCAGTATTCTTTCGCTTTCCGCTAACGAACCCCCTCGTCCCAATATCCTCCTCATTGTCGCCGACGATCTTGGATTTTCAGACCTTGGCTGCTATGGCGGCGAGATTGATACTCCTGCTCTGGACCACTTAGCGAGTGAAGGCCTGCGCTTCACCGAGTATCACGTCAATCCAATGTGCGTAGTCACCCGCACCAGTCTGATGACCGGGCACACCCACTCCCAGTCCGATCACTATCGCCGCTCTCTTCCCATTCCCAAACTTCTGGCCGAAGCAGGCTACCACACCTCGCTTTCCGGGAAATGGCACCAACCCGCCAACCCTCTCGACCAAGGTTTTCACTCTTTCTATGGCTTCTTACAGGGACAAATTGACAGCTGGAATGGTCATCAGCGAGGTGGGCCTACCATTCAACGCAACCGGGAAGTTCCTCACGAAGTTGCCGCAGGATGGTATGCCTCCGATGCCTTCACCGATGATGCTATCGCTCAAATCAAGGCTGCGCAAAAGGCCGAGAAACCATTCTTCACTTATCTTGCTTACAACGCGCCACACAGTCCCCTGCATGCCCCTCGAGAAAATGTCGAAAAATACCCTGAGCGTTATCTCGAAGGCTGGGAAAAACTGCGGCAGAAGCGTTTTCATCGCATGCGCGAAATGGGCCTCTTGGATGACCGCTACCAAATGAGTGAACCTACGGGCGAGGTCCGGCGTTGGAACGAACTTTCACCCGAGGTGCAACAACAGGAGAGCCACCGCATGGCTGCCTATGCGGGAATGGTTGATCGGATGGATTGGAATATTGGTCGTCTGCTAGAGCACCTCGATGGCGCGGGACTCGCGGAAGACACCCTCGTTCTCTTCTTTTCCGATAACGGCGGTGACTATAGTAATGGAAACATTCGCACCTACGACCAGCAAACCCCATGGCAGGCAGGCACCAGCCCTTATGCATCCAACGGGTGGTCTTATCTGAAAAACACTCCCTTTCGCTGGCACAAGTCCTGCGCCATGGAGGGCGGGGTCTCGAGTCCTTTGATTGTTCGTTGGCCTGCCAAACTGGCGAAACAAGCTGGTAAAATCCGCACCCAACGCCTGCACGTCACCGACCTCTATCCTACTTTCCTTGAACTTGCTGGAAAAGCCTTTCCCGAACAAAAGGGAGCACGTAAACTAGCACCTCTCTACGGCCAGTCACTCCTTCCCCTTTTCGACGACCCCGACCTTCCTCCTCTTGCTATTCATGACGAGATGTTCTGGGCTTTCAATCAGACAGGTAAGGGACTGACGAAGGGAAACTGGAAAGTATCAAGCATCAGTGACGGTCCTTGGATGCTCTTTAATATCGCGATAGACCCTGCCGAAAGCAACAACCTCGCTGCCAGTCATCCGGAAAAGCTGAAAAAACTTTCCGATGCTTGGTTCGATTTCGCTCAAAACGAAACTGCCATGCCCCCCGATTGGCGAGCGCCTCTCAAGAACTATCAGGAGGGCTGGGGTTTCCATCGCGTCCGGATGGTTCTCCCTCATTATCAATCTAACATCCCCCACAACGCCCAGCTTGATGTTCCCTTGGATACCGACCTCTCTTTTACTTTTAGTAAACCTATCAGCTTTTCAAAGTCGAAAGCTAAGACCATCCGCCTCTACTCGGTAGCAGATATTGAACAGCCCATTTGGCAAGCCGACCCCGAGCCTAACCATCCTGCGGTTGGGAAAAAGACAATCACCTTTACCGACCTGCCCCAACTCAAGCCCAACACCACCTACTTCATTCTTGCCGACCCCGGCTGGATCACAGTGGGAGGAAAGGCCGCCGGCCCGCTCAACGACGGAGCGTATTGGCTGCGCTTTCGGACTGCCGGCCAAAACTGATTTGAACATCGCGGTGTTCAACAGGCCGATCCTAAGCATTCGTTGACTTGGATTGGGTCCGAGGAGCGATTCACTTTGGCCCCGTAGATTTTACTCGGATATTTTCTAGAAAAACAGGGTTGCGCTCGTTCTTAATTTTCAGTAATTACTGAAACAGATGAACGGAAAAACGTTTATCCTGAACAGAAACTAGAAAACGAAACAATGAATCCACTCCTTATCACGTATACTCTCTATCTCCTCATCGCCATTCCGCTCACTATTTGGGTCGCGAAGACACTGCATAAAAACGGGCGTATTTTCCTCGTGAAGTGCTTTCGAGACGACGAAGAGATGGCAGATAGCGTCAATCACCTCCTCGTGGTTGGGTTCTACTTGGTCAACATCGGCTTCGTGGCACTCTACCTTAAAGTCGGTCAAGCAGTTCTCAACGCGCAAGACGTTTTCGAGGCCTTGGCCGGTAAAATTGGCTTTGTCCTCTTAGTC
>CAZGXV010000099.1:0-8410 GCA_964529725.1 uncultured Roseibacillus sp. | reverse complement strand
ACCTAGGACACCGCCATCGAGCCCAATGTCTTCCGCCAGAGAAACCATTAGATCGAGCTCGGGGCAGGAGACTTCGAAGTCGTCGCGCAGGGAATCATGGGAGGCCTTCATGAGCTGGCCAATATCCGCGTAATCGCCGTTCTTAAAGCACTTGGCAGCGGCGATGGTGCGGGCGATCTCGCCAACGACATGGCGGGAGCGTCGATAAACGCGATCCCCCATCGCTTCCTTGGCAGCCTCGACATCTGCCATGTTGGCGTCGCGCCAACTTTTCTTGCCAATGGCAGCGAGTCCATCCTCGGTGTCTTTCCGGCGGGCGGCATAACCACCATCGGACAGGTCGTGGGAGACACAGGTATTGGCGACAATGATTTCAAGATCGGGATTGTTGAAAGGGACAAGCTCGGGCTCGCCACTCTGGCAATCAATGAGAATGAGTTGGTCCTTCTTGCCAAAGGCAGAGGCAAACTGATCCATGATACCACAGGGAACACCGGCAAAGTCATGTTCCGCTTTTTGGGCGAGAAGTGCTTTTTCTTTGGTATCGAGAGTAATGTCTAACAGACCCTCCAGAAGCGTTGCCACTGCACACTCGAGAGCAGCAGAAGAAGAGAGCCCTCCACCGGAAGGGACACTCGACACAAAGAAGGCGTCGAAGCCGGGAATGGTGTGCCCGAGTTCTTGGAAGCCGTGGATCACCCCGCGCACGTAGTTGGTCCACTTGGGTTCGGAGAGAGTCATCTTTTCTCCCAGAGAGATAACGGCTTCTGGTTGCCCTTCGGAGCACAAGCGGACCTCATTGCGTCCATTGGGACAAGCGGCTACTACGATGTAACGCTCGATAGCTAAGGGCAGCACAAAACCATCACAGTAGTCGATGTGCTCGCCAATCAGATTGACTCGTCCAGGGGCCGCTGCTGCCATCGTCTTCTCGCTGTCGAAGGAAAGTTTGAGCTTGGAGGAGGCTTCGGCGAGGAGGTTGGAGAGGGGTTCGTTTGGTTGTAAAGTCATGGGGCGGCAGTCGGTTTCAGTCGGAAGGCGTATTGAAAAGGGCCTTTGCCATTTAGGCGATATTTCTCCAATGGCAGCTGGCCCCAAGAGTTGGTTCCACCCAATCCCATCTGGCCATAGTCAATGTTGAGAAACTGATTTCCGCCAGCCGGAAGGTCGCTGGGATGGCGAGCGAGCTCGATATCGAGCGGGGAGTAGGGGTAAGCGGACACTTCGAGCAAGCGATCGTCTACTGCCGTCACCTGAAGGCTCTTTCCATCGCCAGAGAAGGAAGCCCAGCGGACTTCGGTCCGATTACCTGATTCCTGAGGATCGAGGTAGTGGTCGAATAACTCGCTCACCTTGCCGGAGTGAATCCCGGTCCAAGCCGAGCGACGACGATCAACATAGTTTTCGTGCGGGCCAAGACCGAACCATTGCCACTGATTTTGAGCAGCGGGCAATTGGGTCTGCATCCCGAAGCGCGGCATCATGGGTGCTTCGCGCGGCCAGACTTGAGCTTGCACTTCGAGCTGCCCGTCTTCTTGGAAAAAGTAGTCAAGGGTGGCATCGCTCTTGCCCACCCCCAAGCGGAGATCGAAATGCAGGTGGTTGTCCTTGAACTCGACCTTCTTCAACTTCGATTTACTGGCAACATCATACCACGGAGTGAGTTTAAAGGGAAGTTTGGCTCCTTCGTCATTGTTGATCGGAGGCCGCCAAAAGTTGAGTTCGAGTGGCCCCGCTAACTGCTCCTCGCCGTCGATTTGATAAGAGAGGAGAGAGCCGTTAGATTTTTCAAAGATGGCATTGATGTTCCCTGCCGAGGCCACCACAATTTGTCCGCTTTCTTCCCACTTCATGTTTTGGGCTAGCGGTTGGAGGCGAGCCTGTGGTTCTGCCTTTTGAAGAGGGAATTCTGAGAAAGCCACTCGACGATTTCCGTCGTGGAAGAGGAAACGCAGATGATACTCATTCTCGGCGGTCATGTTCATCTCTGGCTTTGGTAGCTTGATAGCAACGGTCTCACCGGGTGGACAGGAGGGGATTTGCCAATCAGTAGTAGAGAGGAGCTTCCCGTTTTCACGAATCTCATACTTCGCGGTAAGGTGGCTCAAGTCGATGAAGTCGTATTCGTTATAAAGGGTAAAGTTAAGGCTGGAAGCATCTCCCTCGGAGAAGACGTGCACAGGCTCATGGACCTTGTGAACCTCATGCGCCTGAGGGCTCCAACTCCGGTCTGGACGAACAACGCCATTGAGGCAAAAGCTGCGGTCGTTGGGTTGGTCACCATGGTCACCACCATAAGCTTGGAACTCCCGAGTGGGCTCTTGTTTGGCAAGTTCGGTGAAGTCACAATCGAAGACGGTTTTACCGTCGAGGCTGACTCGGGCACGTTGGATGGAGCCATCGAATCGCCGGGATGGCCTCTCGGTGTTAAGACCGATGGCGAGGTCGTGCTCATTGGTATTGATGGTCCCGGTGACAGGCCTGCTAGCGACTTCCTTGCCGTTGATGGAAAGCGAGATGTTCTGACCATCATATTCTCCCACTAGGATATGAAACTGACTTTGCCAGTTCTCGGGGAGGGGAGCCTGTAAGGTCTGCCAAGTGTCCGTGTAGACGAAGAATTCGACGTTCTTATTGGAAGCTCCGATTTTGAGAGAATAGGCGGTGTCTCCCTTGGTGATGATGGGGTAACCATCGGATTCGTTACGATTGTTATTCTCGGTCCCGACTTGTGGGGGCTTATTGCCGCGCACCACAGCCGCTAGTTTGAGGGAGTTCTTGGGTGTGTGTTCGGGCTTGTTCGTAATCACAACACCACCTGCGGGCAGGCCTTGTGGCTCGGTCAGGACACCTAGGAGACGAGTGTCAGGGCCACAAACATCGATGGCCTGCTTCTTGGTGGTGATGCCTTGGTCGATGAAATCCCAGATGAAGCCACCCTGCAGGAGCCGCTCTTTGCGCCAGATGTCCCAGTAGTCGGCAAGGTTGCCAGAGGAGTTGCCCATCGCGTGGGAGTATTCGCACTGAATCATTGGCCGCTGCTCGTTGAGAGGCTTCTGCTCTTCGTTGCGACACCAAGCTTCGAGACTAGGAATGGGTTTATACATCGGGGTGATCAAGTCAACGTGGCTAAACTCGGCCGCTTGTTCATAGTGGACAGGACGTGAGGGGTCGCGCTCGCGAAAGTACTCCGCGCAGGCAATAGTGTTCACCCCGTCTCCGGACTCGTTGCCGATGGACCACATCACAATGGAGGCAAAGTTTTTGTCACGCTCTAGCATATTCTTCATGCGGTCGAGATGTGCTTCCTTCCAAGAGGGAACCTTAGCGAGTGAATCCTTAGCCCAGTGCCCCCAACCCGTTCCGTGTGCTTCCAGATTGGCCTCGTCGATGACGTAGAGACCGAGCTCGTCGCAGAGTTCGTAAAAGCGTGGGTCATTCGGGTAGTGAGAGCACCGGACCGCGTTCATATTGAGGCTCTTCATGACCAGAATGTCGTTGCGCATCGATTCCTCGGTGACGTAGTGGCCGGTAATCGGGTCGTGGTCGTGCCGATTGACTCCTTTGAAAAGAACAGGCTTACCGTTGACGAGAAATTGGCCATCTTTGACTTCTTGGCGCTTGAATCCGATTTTCTGGTTGTAAAAAATGGGAGCCTGCCCCTCGACTTTGATTTGAATGGTGAAGTCGTGGAGCTTGGGAGTTTCTGCGGTCCAGAGAGGAATTTGCGGGAGGGAGAGTGCTTTCTGGTGGTATGCGGAAGAAGAACCGTTCGCGGGGACCTTGACCTGAGTGACAAAGCTCCTCTTTTTATTGAGCCAGATGGCATATTTGGCAAAAATCGGTTTGGCGGTGTAGTTGCGAAAAGTGAGCTTGGGGCTGAGTAATCCTGTTTGATAATCATCGGCCACGGAGGCATTCACTTCATAGTCCTGCAAATCAACTTGGGCCGCCGAGTGGAGATAGACGTCGCGAAAGATTCCCGAGAGGCGCCACATGTCCTGGTCTTCCAAGTAGGAACCATCGCAATATTGATAGACCTCCACCGCGAGGGTGTTTTCGCCAGTTACTAGAAAATCAGTAATCCGGAATTCGGCGGTGGTGCGAGAGTCTTGCGAGTAGCCCACTTTCTTTCCGTTGACCCAGAGATAGAAGGCGGAATCGACACCCTCGAAATTGATGAAGGTTTGGCGGTCTTTCCACTCGGCGGGAATGGTGAAGGCACGGCGGTAGGAACCGACCTGGTTACGGTTCTCTTCGGGGTAGGTAAGAAAGTTGCCGGGAGGGGTCTTCATCACGAAGGGTGGTTCCTTCGCAAAGGGATAGGTGGCGTTGGAGTAGATAAGGGTGCCGTAGCCTTCGATTTGCCAGTTGGAGGGGACCTTGATGTCGTCCCAGTCAGAGACATCGAACTCGGGTTTGTAAAATTCCTTTGGTCTCTGGTCGGGATGACCAACGTGGTGGAACTTCCAGGTGCCATTCAGCATTTGGCAGAAGGGCGATGCGAGGCGGTGCTTTTTGAGTGCTTCCGCCGCGCTGGCGAAGGGCATCTTGGTGGCGCGGGGTGCTTCCTTGTTGATGCGGAAGACTTGCTCGTTTTCCCAGTCGGGAGCTGCCGTGTTGGCTTCTTGGCCATGAGCGGAGAGATTTAGGAGAGCAAACAAGCTGAAGGTGAGGAGTTTCATCAGGGTTCTGGAGAGAGAATCGTTGGTGCTTTGATAACAGGAAAGTAGGGTGGTCTTCTTACAGGAAATTTCTGATCTTTTTAGGCGGTGGGAAAATTCTCGGTTAGTGTTTCTGGTTTCCAAGCAGCAAATCACATGATTTGGCTGGATTCCTGCAGTGTTCTTTGTCTGTTTGAGTTTATGAATATCGAAATCTCTCTCCCGGAATGGTTGCAAAAGGATGTCGCTTCTTTTTCCTCCCAGAAAAGTTGGGAAGCTGGGCGAGAGCGGATGGAGTGGGTTCTTTCTCTCGCCCGTCGCAATATCGAGGCGGAAACCGGGGGGCCTTTTGGGGCCGCTATCTTTGAGAGGGAGTCCGGGCGTCTGGTGGCGGCGGCGGTGAACCGGGTCGTGCCCTGCCACACCTCTATTGCACATGCCGAGACGGTGGCTCTCGCGTTGGCCCAGCAGAAATTGAAAAATCATGACTTGGCGGCGCCCGGACTCCCCGCGATGGAGTTGGTCGCTTCGGCGCAACCTTGTATCCAATGCTTTGGCAATACTTGGTGGTCGGGAGTGAGAGGCTTGGTAATCGGCGCGCGTGCAGAGGATGTGGAGTCGATTGTGGGCTTTCACGAAGGTCCCTTACCCGACGGGTGGCCGGGATTGTTAGAAAATCGTCCTGAGCCTTTGCCCTCGGTGGAGGTTACCCGTGATTTGCTGCGGGATGAGGCGCGCGCAGTGCTGGAGCTCTACCGGGATTCCGGAGGAATGGTCTACAATGCAGGAGGAGAATAGTCTTTTCAAACGTGCCTTGTCGGTCTTCGGTGGTGGCCTGTGAACGAACCCCGTTATCGCCCTCCCTTTTCTCATGAATTTGTTCCTGAGGATTACTACTCACGGATCCAGCCTGAGGAGATTTTTGAAAACGATGCGCCATTGGAAGTTGATTTAGGTTCAGGCGATGGTTCTTACACGTTGTCGTTGGCAGAGCATTTTCCTGAGCGAAATTTCTTGGCCGTGGAGCGTCTTTTGGGTCGGGTTCAGAAAACATGCCGGGGAGCCAAAGAGCGCGGTTTGGGTAATCTGAAGGTCTTGCGCCTGGAGTCCGCCTACACGGCGGAATGGCTCTTGCCTCGTCATTCCGTTTCGCGGTTGCATCTGGTCTGTCCCGATCCCTGGCCCAAGGCTAAGCATCATCGCCGTCGCATGATTCAGCAGGAATTCCTAGAAACGGTGCATCAGCTTCTCATCCCGGGTGGGGTCTTCATCTTCAAGACTGACCATGAGGACTACTTCGAGTGGGCAGAAGAGGAGTTGGCCAAGTATCCTAAGCTAGAGGTCACACCCTTTCCAGAAGACGCCTTCGACCCCAAATCAGACTTCCAACTTCAATGGGAAGCGGAAGGAAAGAGCTTGCAAGTACTCCATTGTGTTAGCGTTTGAGGGTGGTTGTCCGGCCACTGAGAAAGCCTTTGATGGCGAGCTTCCCATGCGAGGGCACCACGAAAACCGCTCCATGTTCTCGTTGACTGTAGAAGGCGACCCCTTTGCTTTCGAGCCATCGGCGCCAGGAGCTTGGGATTTGTTCCGAGGTGGGATAGGCTTGTTCGCTGGCAATCACGACTCGTGGCGAGATGGCGTTGACGAAGGCGTCTTGGCCCATGCTGTCCTTCAGGTTGCGTCCACAAATCCAGACGTCGGCTTGGAGGTCTCGCCCGCTCTCTAACAGGGCGCGTTCTGTCTCGTAACCAGTGTCGCTGGTAAGAAGAATTTTCCAACCATTCTGATGGAGAAGAAGAACCAGTCCTCGGTCATCAGCCCGACCCATTTCAGGGAGGCCTGGGTGGAGGACTTCGAGATAAGTATCGTCATCAATGGGAAGCAGTTGGCCAGCTTGAGCGAGGTGGAGAGGGATAGTTCGTTCCTCGCTGGCTTCGGCGAGTTTGGCGAGACTATGTTTGCTCACCTCATTGGGAATGAGCACTTGTTTGATGGCAAAGCTCCGCACTGCCGATTCCAAGCCGCCAATATGGAGGGCGTCGTTGTGAGTGGCGATGAGGGAGTCGAGAGGGCAGTCATGAGCTTCGAGCGCAGGTTGGACTTGCCACCAGAAGCTAAACTCGCTTCCGGAATCGATGAGAACACCGCCGCCAGCATCGAGGTGGATGGCTGCCCCTCCATACTTGATGTCAAAGACGCAGAGTCCATCGGTCCATTCGGCGGGGCTTTGGAAACGAGCCCATGCACCTGGGAGTTCACTCATTTGAGCGGCAGCATGTTGGGCGTTTTTAGCAAGAAAACCATTGGCTCGATTGAGAGTGTGGCCTGCCGCTGGCAAAAAACTTCCGCCGATGACGCCAAGAAAAGCGGTGGCTAGAATGAGGAAGGCCACCATGACCATAAGCACACTGGCGAAGGCGGCAATCGGGGTGAACCAGCCAAAGTAGAGAAGGCTCAAGGGCGCGGAGCCTAACCATGCGGCGAAGGAAACGGTGAACAGTTTGCCGCATTTGTTTCGCGTCCAATGGGTGAGCCTTTGCCATCTGGTCCAAACGGGTTTCGGGAGAAAAGGATCATGGTCCAAAAGAGGCCCGATCCGTTTCCAAAAGTGGGGCTCTAAAAGGAGAATGACTCCGACGACGAGGAAGCTGAGTTGAAAGCCTGCTTGCCAGAGTTGGAAGCTGTCGATGGCAAGAACAACGAGGGCGGCCGCAAAGAGATTGTTGACCACCGATGGGCGACGAAGGAGGAGAAAGCGACCGATAACGAGGGTGCCCATGAGGGATGCGCGCAGGGCTGGCGGGCGCAGTCCGGTGATGAAGGCATAGCCCAGCATGGCAAGAACAACGGTCCACAAAAGCATCCGAGGAGGAAGACAAAGGAGCCTCCCGACACCCAAAACGATGAGCGCGACGAGACCGACATGGAGCCCGCTCACCGCGAAGATGTGCATGGTGCCAGTTTTTCGAAACCCTTCGAAGGCGCGGCTGCCTGATGCTTTTTCGCCAAGCACCACTGCTTGCACGATGTCGGCGGATTCGGTGTCGGTGATCCCCGAGGTTACCTGTAGGGCAAGGCTTTGTCGGATGTCTTCGGACCAACCTCGCAGGATAGGGAAGCCACGTGACCAACCTGTTTGCCGGGCGGAGATCACTTCGACCGAACCGGAGATTCCTCGCTTCCAGAGAGTCTCCGCCGGGTCCCAGCCTGCGGGATTACGTTGGGGCATAGGGTTGATGGGGTTGGCGATGAGAGTGAGCCGCTGGCCAGTTCGGAACTGAGGCGGCAGTTTGACCAGTACAACTTTGGCTCCGGAGTCAGTTCGAAAGAGCCTGCGCACCAGCCCAGCTGAGTTCGTTTCCGTGATTGTGCCTGAGAGAACCAGCTCCTTGTCTTCGCCCAACTGGGAGGCCAACTCCCGTTGGATTTGGAGTCGCTCGTTGTGCCACGCGGCCATCGCGAGTGCGATCAAGGCGCCCGCGACCCAGGGTGGTTTTCTTTGAAGAAGGCCGAGGTAGAGGCTAACGACAATGGCGAGAATCAGTAGTGGCCAAAGCTCGGTCTGGGCAGCGAGGATACCCGAGACAGCTCCCACAACAGGGAAGAGCAATGGCCAGCGTCCCAGAGGGGGGAGGACAGAAGGTTGAATCACGATTCGCCCATTTCGTGCAACTTGTGCATTGCATTCGCAAAGTGGCGGGTATTTGGAAATTTCTCCATCACTTCGCGCAGAAGAGTAACAG
>CAZGXV010000098.1:0-8567 GCA_964529725.1 uncultured Roseibacillus sp. | reverse complement strand
TCAAGTTGAGCGCACGGTGACGGGACCGTAAGCCGGGCGTCTGATGCTCAACACCTTGACGAGAGCTAGCAAAATCGAGGTCCAAGGCACTCTTTAAACTTGGACGCGGAGCTGGGATGAGGGAGTCTGGGCTCCGTGAGCGATGAGAAACAAGAATCCAAGTCGGAGCGGAAATTTTCCCGCGCAGTTCTGAAGCTAAGTGGCGAAGCGCTGCGAGAGGAAGGAAGCAAGGACAACATTTCTCCGGAAATCGTGGAGCGTATGGCACGCGAAATTCGGGATGCCGTCAAAGGGACAGGAGTCGAGTTGGCAGTGGTGGTCGGAGGTGGCAACTTCTGGCGCGGTGCCAGTGCCAGTGCCCGCGGGATGGATCGGGCCACGGCCGACTATGTGGGCATGATGGCCACCGTCATGAACTCGCTGGCCTTGCAAAGCGCTCTCGAGGAGGAGGGCATTGAGTGTGTTGTCCAAAGTGCTATTGAAATGAAGAACGTGGCCGAGCCCTACATCCGGCGCAAAGCCGAGCGACACCTTCGACAGGGGCGGGTGGTCATTTTTGCAGCGGGCACGGGTAGTCCTTTTTTCTCCACCGACACCACCTCGGCCCTGCGTGCCAACGAGATGGAAGCGGACGTCATTTTCAAGGCCACCCAAGTGGACGGAGTCTATGATAAAGACCCGAACAAGTATGACGACGCGGTGCGTTTCGAGCGCGTGAGCTTTATTGACTGCCTCACCAAGCAGCTCAAGGTCATGGATGCTACTGCCTTTAGCCTGTGTCTGGAAAATAACATGCCCATCGTCATCTTCGATGTTGGAGTCAAGGGGAACATCACCCGGGCCCTCAGCGGCGAAGACATGGGGACTTATGTTTGCAAGGAAGCCTAAGAGTGCTATCACTCTCTTAACTCTAACGATTTACCCGAAAAGATGACCCCGGAAGAAACTTTGGCTGAAGTGAAGGATGCGATGGACAAGTCCATTGAATACCTCGAACAAGAATTTGGCGGCGTGCGGACCGGCAAGGCCTCACCCTCGTTGGTGGACAATGTTGATGTCAATGTGCCGAGCTATGGCAGCGTCATGAAGTTGAAAGGCCTGGCCGTGATTTCTGTGCCTGAGCCCCGGATGTTGATGGTCGCACCCTTCGATCCCACTACCACTAACGACATTGAGAAGGCCATTCGCGAGGCCAACTTAGGACTCAACCCTGCGGTAGATGGCACTAACATTCGTTTGGTCATTCCCGAACTCACCGAGGAGCGCCGTATTGAGATGGTCAAGCGCGTCAAAACCATGGCCGAAGACGCCCGCGTGCGAGTTCGCAATGCCCGCAAAACCGGGATGGACGCGGGTAAGAAAATGAAGGGTGACAACGTGTTGACCGAAGACAGCCAGAAGGATTTTGAGGGCCAAGTGCAAGAGCTGACAGATGTTGCCGTCAAGGCCATCGACACCGCTGCTTCCGAGAAAGAAGCGGAAGTGATGACGGTATAGGCAACCGCCATGGCTGCCTCTTCCCATCGTTTGCGGGCGGTTCTGCGAGGGCTCTTCATCGTCGTGGTGCTGGCAGTGGCCTTGGTAATTGCAGCCCAAGTGATGGTGGGACGTTTGTTCTCGCCCGATTACCTCCAAGATTTTTTGGAGGAAAATCTCTCCGTCGAGGCCACAGTTGGGAGCACCCAAGTCAACCTGATTGCCGGCGAGGTAGTCTTGAGCAATCTCACGTTATTTCCCAAGGATCCACGGGTGACCAGCACCAGTGTCGCGATCCAAGAGGTGCGCTTGGGAGTGAAGACTTGGCCTCTGTTCGCGCGCCGTCTGGAAATCAGCAGCTTTGTGATTTCGGAGCCAGTCATCCGGATGACCTTAGATAAAGAGGGCGACTTGTCCCTCGCCGAGATTTTTCGGAATCCCGAAAAGAAAGACTCCAAAAATCAGAAAAAAACCAAGGTGAATCAAGGCAAAGACGGCGGTGTTCTGGCAGCAGAAGAGAACCGTTGGTTGGCCAAGTTGGACGAGGCCCGCCTCGAGAATGGTCGACTGGAGATGCTTTTTGAAAAAGAGAAACTGCAGCTGAGAGTCGAGGGCCTCCATCTCGCGATCACGGACCTGCAGTTTGACCCGGAAGACCTAGCTACCCTCAACACCGTTCGGATGACCCTTGCCGGGGGGGCGAGGCTCTCTGATTCGGAGGAAATCTTGCTCGTTAATCTGGACTTTTCGGGGGGTGCCAGAGGTAAGCTTTTTGATGAGCGGACAGGTGATTTTGAGGCGGATGTCCTTCTCGATCTCGCTCTGGCCAAAAGCTCGTATCTCAACCCCCGAGTGAAAATCGTGAAACGGGTCTGGAGCTATCTTGACCAAGTGGAAAAGTGGGGGATCTCGCTGGGTGGCTTGCCCGATCAGATTGCCTTCGGGCGCAGTCGTCGCATCGTGGGCACTTATCGCGATGACCAGGTGACGTTGACGGAGCCGCTTTCTCTGAGCGCTGGTAAATGGGAGGTCGGGTTGGCGCGCGAATCCTGGATTGCGACCGGGAGTGGTCAGCATGGCATCGGAGTGGAATTTTTAGCGGGAAAGAGAATGAGCGAGACCCTAGGTGGCTGGCTGACTTCGCTCCCTAGCGAGGCCCAGAGCTTGGCCCAAAATCGGTTTATCGATGAAGAGCAGGTGCTTTGGCGCGTGCAATCGAGCGGGGACCTAGATGACCCCGAATTCGAGTTTTTCAGTCAAATTCCCGAAGCCAAAAGTCTCATTGAGGATTTGGAAGAGTCGCTCGAAGATGAGGTCGATCGGCTCAAGAAGAAAGCGGGAGGCTTTTTGAAGGATTTATTAGAATAGAAGAGGATTTTTCTAAAGTATTTGCAGGTCGTTCGTTTGAGCAATAACTTTAAGAGTATGAGTCCAAACAGTGTAGTCAATCCGGAGGTAGAACAGGCTCTCAAGCGTCAGAAGGCGAACGCGACGATTTCCAGCCTCCTAATCTCCATTCTTTCGGTGGTTTTAGTGGCCCTGATTCTCTTTTTTCTCGCCATCCGAAGCATTGATCTGACCCAGCCCGATGTTGTGGTCTACAAGTCCACTTCCTTGGAGGAAGATCAGATTGAGAGAACGGAGATTAGCCCCACCGTGCAACGAAAGCCCTCTGCCCCTTCGAGCTCAATGGCGAAGGTGATAGCCGCCAACACTGTCTCTCCCACTGCCATCCCGGTTCCGGATACCGTGGTCTCGGTGGAATCTGTTGATTTTGGCGACGGTGACGACTTTGGAGCTGGCTGGGGAAGTGGAGATGGCTCCAAAGGCGGGGGCGGTACCACCTTTTTCGGCCAAAAAAGTAATGCCGAGCGCATTGCATTCGTGATCGACTATTCGGGCTCCATGGGCGGAGAGCGAGTGACCCTGATGCGTGAGGAACTCAAAAAGTCTTTGGACCAACTGACCCCAGGGACGATGTATCAGATGATTTTCTTTGCCGGACCAGTCTGGGTGGCCGGGAGCGAGATTCTCGTCGGCGGCGAGGAAGCCAAGGCTCGCAACGAGGTGAAGGCACCGGATGGGAAGACTTATAAATGGGTCGCTACTAAGGTGGGCAACGCTTCCAGCTTCGAGCCCAAGGGAAAAATGCAAAAAGCGGAGTGGCTGAAAGTGCCCAGCTTAGATGATATGCTAGGTGCCCAAAAGAGGCAGGCCAAGGCGGACGGGAAAGATATCCTCAAGAAAAGCAAGAAGCTGGTCGATGAGACAGGCTTGGTCTGGGGAACGCGTTGGAAGTATGCCTTGGAGATGGCGCTCAAGATGGAACCCACCCCTCAGGTGATCTACTTCATGACTGACGGAGCTACTGGTAACGAAGCAATGGAAGTGGCTGAAAAGGTGGGCCGTCGTGGCAAAAGCCGTGGTATCACCATCAATTGCGTCGCTCTCATGGAACCGAAGGCTCACGAAGCGATGAAGGAAATTGCCAAGCGTACCGGCGGCAAGTTCACCGTCGTAGAGTCCGGCGGCAAGGTCATAGAAGTTCCCGTCAAATAGCGCTTTTGTGGCCGGGCGAAGAGCTTCTTACTTGTAGACTTTCCGCAAGTAATCCATCGACTGACCAGCAATCTCGTTGGGTGAGGGCTCATACTTGAAGACCTCTACCGAGACCCAACCTTGATAGCCGATCTCGCGCAAGGCCGCGGCCGCTGCAGTGTGGTCCACCGCCCCCATGCCGGGACCTAACAGATTGGGGTCATTGGCGTGGAAGTGCGCGAGGCGATGTTTGTGATGGCGCACCAGCTCGCCCATATAACCATCGATTTGCTCACGGGTTGGAACTAGTCCTTCGGGAGTGGGTGAGCCCGGAG
Source organism: uncultured Roseibacillus sp. (assembly GCA_964529725.1). GTDB lineage: Bacteria > Verrucomicrobiota > Verrucomicrobiia > Verrucomicrobiales > Akkermansiaceae > Roseibacillus. The sequence continues at coordinate 4,218 of CAZGXV010000098.1, read as the reverse complement.
TCTCGCGATCCAGCTCATAGGACATCGCTTTGACATCGAGATGCAGTTGGCAGTTGGGGTGATCAACGAGATTGAGAAGGATTGCTGTCTCGCGAGCCGAGGTGAGAAAATTTGTTTCTGGGTGGCCCAATGGTTCCATCGCGAGGGTGATGCCCAAGGGCTCGCAATACTCCGCAACCTCGCGCAGGAGATCAGCGGCTCGATGGGCGGAATCGTCAATCGACCAACTCTCCTCTAGGCTGCGCTGTTGAGGCGAACCCCAAACCATCACCGAGCCCTCCATGGCATAGCAAAGATCGACGAGATGTTTGGTGTATTTCAGCGTAGCCGCTCGCAGCTCGTCATCAGGGCTGGTGAGGTGGAAGCCTTTGCCTTCATTGAGATGGTCAGTTTTTGCCAAGAGCCAATGCAAGCCCACGATTTCGAGACCATGGAATTGCGCGGTTTCCAACAAGTATTCGCCATAGGAAGGGTCGAGCCGAGTGGCGTCGTGATTGGGCGCAATGGTGAAGGGCGCGATCTCGAGACCAGTATAACCAAGGGCCGCCGCCGTTTCGCATTGTTGCACGAAGGGACGGTCCTGAAAGGTCTCATTGCAAATGGCGAACTTCATCGAGAGAGAGCTTTTAACGATGATTCGGGGAGGGGGCACGAAAGAAGTCTGACAGAGATCGGAAGGCTATTCCAAATTGTCGCGTTTCTTATCCTTGCCCAATGTGACTATCAAACGTCATTGTAGCTCTGTTAACAAAAGAAAATTGCAATGTTCAAGAGACTAGGAAATTTAATCAAAGGCTTTTTCGGGCTCTTCGTGGGTGATTTGGAAAAGAAAAATCCCGAGGCACTTCTCGAAGTCGAGAAAGAGAATCTGCGTAAGCAAATCTCCGAGTTCAATAAAGGCCTCGCCAATCACGCCGGGCTGGTGGAGCGATTGATCACCCAGGCTAAGAAGTTGGGCCGCGAAGAAGAAGAGCTGCGCGCCAAGACCTCTGCTAATTTAAAAGCAGGCAACCGCTCTGCAGCCGCTGAATATGCGCTCAAACTCAAGGAATCCGAGAAGGAGCACGATGAGGTGAAGGACCAATTGGAAGCAGCGGAAACCCGTTATCAGGAGCTTTTGAAGGCCCGCGATGTCACCGTGAAAGAAGCCAAGGATAAAATTGAAAAATTGGCCCGCGATATCGACGATATGAAGCTGCAGAAAGCCACCGCCGAGCTCAACGAGATGGCCGCAGGAATGGTGACCGAAATTGGAGGTGCGGGCGACACTCTCAACCGCCTCGAGGGAATCGTGGAGGAAGAGCGCACCAAGGCTGCTGGCCGGGCTCGAGTCGCGAAGGATGCCCTCGACTTGGGTGACATCAACGACAAAGCCGCCGAGCAGAATGCCCTCGCGGAAATGGCTTTGGCAGAATTTGCGGCAGCGGAAGGAATCGAACTCGAGAAATCCGGTAGCGCAGAATCTAATGCTGTTGACTCAACGGCAGAAGGCACGTCCGAAGGGACCATGGGTCCAGTGAAGGAGAGCTAGCAAGGTTCTTTGGTCGCAGTCGGAGGAGATTTCAGCAACTATCATTTGAATCGATAGTTCGCCTTTTACTATCAATTTCCCCCAAAGCCTCCCGCCTGCTATCACGTAGGCATGTCCACCGACCTCGAAGCCCACGAGCCTTCCCGCCGCAACTGGTTGTCGTATTCCGCGATGACGGTGATGACGGGGCTCAATGCCTTCAACGACAATTTCGCCCGCTTTATGCTGCTGCCTCTCGGCGGCTGGTTAGTGGCGCAGGGGGTGGGCTTCAATATTGAGCATGTCCTCGGCATTCTCATGGTGCTGCCCTATATTCTCTTCGCGCCCAGTTCGGGGTGGCTGGCAGACCGGTTTCCGAAAAATGTCGTCGTGCGTTGGGCGGCGTGGATGCAGTTGGCGGCTTTGGGCTTTATGTGCTTCGCCATGTGGCAGCGGTCATTGCCGTTGGCAGTGCTCGCTTTTTTTATTCTCGCGCTGCAATCGGCCCTCCTTTCTCCAGCTAAGGCAGGTATTTTAAAAGAGTTGTTAGGTCGCAAGAAGTTAGCATTTGGTAGCGGACTAGCTGAAGGGGTGACTATTCTTTCGGTGCTCATTGGTCAGATTGTAGCGGGGATTCTCTTCGACCGTCGGCTGGTGGAAACCAACGAGGGTTGGTCCGCAGCTTTGCCCCCCATGATGGTGGTCTTTGCTGGCTGTCTCGTGGCTGTCGTTCTTTCCCGCTTGATTGAGCGTACCGCCGCGCATGAGGTCGGTCCCTTGACGCCCAAGGTTGCCTTTCGCCATGTCCGGGACTTTCAAGTAGTTTGGACCAACCGTTCGCTCAAGTTAAGTGCGCTAGGAGTGGCCTTCTTCTGGGGCTTCGCCACCTTTATGCTGTTGGCAGTCTATCAGGTGGCGAGCGAGATGTATGGTGGAGGAGCAGGAACGGGGACCGCTAATTCGCTCATGATGGCCACCGCCAGTATCGGAATTGCTCTGGGAAGTATCGCGGCCGGATTCCTCAGCCGTCGCGGCACTGAGCTAGGGCTGGTGCCGGTGGGGGGGCTCGTCATGACGGCGGGTGCGATCTGGTTGGCGCTTGCCCCAGCAGGTCTTCTTTTTTCGGCGGGACTCTTTGTCGCGGGAGCCGGGGCCGCTATTTTTCTAGTTCCTCTCAAGGCGAACCTCATCGATTTGAGCCCGAGCGATGAGCGGGGAAAAGTGCTCAGCGTCTCCAACCTCATGAACAATCTCGCGGGCGCGCTGGCTATTGTTTTGCAGCTCGTCTTTACCTTGGTCGCACTGCCGGTTGCTTTCCAAATGGCGGTGGTAGCCCTCTTCGCAGGCTTGGCGAGTTGGTATGTGATGAAGCTTTTGCCACGTCAATTCTGGTATTTCGTGGGGCTGAGTTTGATTCGCTCGCTCTATCGCATCCGGGTGCGTGATGCCGAAAACATGCCGCAAGAGGGAGGAGTGATCCTTTGTCCCAACCACATGACCTTTGTCGATTCTCTCGTGATTTCAGCAGCCAGTCCGCGGCCAGTTCGCTTTCTCATTGCGGAAAAGTGCTACCGTCACAAGTGGGTAGGACGCTTTGCCCAGATGTTCAACGCGGTTCCCGTGTCGCCGGAGCGAGCCAAAGAGGCGATTCGCATTGCGGCTGAGGAAGTGGCAGCGGGCAATGTCGTCTGTATTTTTCCGGAGGGCCAGCTCAGTCGGTCCGGGGCGACTTGCGAAGTGAAGCGTGGCTTCGAGATGATAGCGCGGAAATCCAAGTGCCCCGTCGTGGCGGCTTATATGCATGGGCTTTGGGGAACCTTCACTAGCTTTGCCGGAGGACGGTATTTCAGGAAATGGCCCCGTCGCCTAGGGTCGGGTCTGACGGTGAGCTTTAGCGAACCACTTGCTCCGCGCGAGGCATCAGCAGCTGCCGTGGAGGCCGCTTGGCGCAAGATGGCGAGTGAGTCTTTCGATGCCGAAACCTTGGACCAAAGAACCTTTGCTGACCCGGGACGCTTTCTTACTGAGGAGCCCGCCAGTTGGTGGCAAGAGGTCCACGAGGTGGGCGAAATGAATGAGGGTGAGTTCGCGAAGCTGGTGCGACAGGTTCAGGAACTCAACGCGGTGGCCTTTTGGCAACGCGGAGAGCGTGTCTTGTTAGAGTGGCAGCCGGGGGATGCTGTCTCACGGGTCTTAGGGTTACTTTTACCGAGAATTGCAGGAGTCAAAGTCGCCTTAGTGCAAAAAGAGGCCACCGAAGAGGAAATTTTGCGAGTGAGTCGGACCGAGCGCATTGACCGGGTCGTCTTGCAACGGAAAGAGCTTTCGGCAGGCATGTTGGCCAGCTTGAGAAAAGAAAACAATATCGTGCAGCTAATAGCTGACTGGCAGGGAGATGAGGTCGCATTGTCGCAAGAAGGCATTTATCCTTCGCTCGCTCACAAGGAGGGCATCATGACCTGGTCGATGCCCCATCCTGATGAAAAGAATTCTCCACTCTCCACGTTTCAGGCGGGGTGGAAAAAAGGCAGCGTCGGCAGGTTGTTGCCGGGTCTGTCGTGGCCTGAAGATTGGGAGGTGGACGAAGAGCGGTTCCTGTTCTCGAGTAAATGAGCGAAATCGCGCCGTGATTCAGGCGGGCTACCACCGTGTTTAAGTGCTCTTGGATTCCTTAGCGACGGATTCCCTGGCGACAGTTTACTGACGAG
>CAZGXV010000097.1:0-8689 GCA_964529725.1 uncultured Roseibacillus sp. | reverse complement strand
GAGCTCACCCGTGAAGACATCACTACCGGCATCACCGACGCCCTCACGACCTTCGAAAGCTCTCGCCTACAGCCCGTCCTCAATGGCACTGGCATTCTCATCCACACCAATCTCGGGCGCTCTCCTTTGGGGCACCGCGCCGCACAAGCAGTCTACGACGTCGCCACCAACTACTGCAACCTCGAGATTGATCTCACTACGGGCAAACGCGGCAAACGGGGGGCCTTTCTCGAAGAGGCTCTTGCAATTTTAGTGGAGGCCGAAGCCGCTACGGTGGTCAACAACTGCGCAGCCTCGCTGGTCCTGACCCTCCGAGCGCTGATTGCGGAAGGAAAAAACGAAGTCATTGTCTCGCGCGGTGAACTGGTCGAAATCGGAGGAGGATTTCGCATCCCGGACATCCTCGAAACCTCGGGTGCCAAGCTGGTCGAAGTGGGTGCCACCAACAAGACCCACCTGCACGATTATGAAAAAGCAATCAACGACCGCACCGCCCTTATTCTCAAGGTCCATCGCTCCAACTTCTACCTCGGGGGCTTCACGGGAGAACCGGAACTAGAAGACCTCTTCCAACTAGCCAAGGACCACAAAGTTCCTCTCGTGGAGGACTTGGGGTCTGGCTCCCTCATGCACACTGACCATCTGGCACCCATCGAACACGAGCCTCGCCCGCAGGAACAACTCGGGCGCGGAATCGAGCTTGTCCTATTCTCTGGCGACAAGCTGCTCGGTGGCCCCCAAGCCGGCATCATCGCTGGACGTGCTGACCTCGTCGAAAAAATCAAGAAGGAGCCCTTTTACCGCGCGGTCCGCCCCGACAAACTCATTCTCACCGCCCTTCAGGAAGTGGTCGTTGATTACCTCACGATCAAGGACGATCCTTCTCAACTGAGCCTCGTGCCCGTTCTCGAAATGCTCCAGCAAACGCCCGACGATTTGCAGGAAAAAGCCAGCGAACTCCAGCAACTTGTTGGCGAAAAATCCGAAATCGTGTCCACGACAGGCGCGACCGGTGGCGGCACCATGCCTCAGGCCCACTTTCCCTCCGTCGCAGTACGGTCCAAAGAAAAGCCGGACCTCCCCCATCTCTTCACCCGTGTCGAAGACGACCATCACCACACCGACCCACGCACCCTTCGTCGTCCCACAAAAAAATAACCAACCGAAACACCATTTTCGCACCCGAAGCAGGGCGAGAAAACAAGAGAATATCTCCGGGGAATAGAGTCCGCCTTTTGTTCGTCCCATCACCAGTAACATGAAACTTCTTCTCCCTTTTCTCTTCCTTCCGCTTATGGCCTGCAGTTCTCAAGAATACACCCCTCCCGAGCTTGGAACTGTCTCTTGGCAAACCGACCACGATAAGGCCCTTGCCCTCTCCGCCAAATCCGGCAAACCCGTCTTTCTTCTTTTTCAAGAAGTCCCGGGATGAGGCCCCTGCAAAGACTTCGGGTCCGAAGTCCTCAGCCATCCTCTCCTTGTCGAATCTATCGAAAGCGACTTCATTCCCCTACTGATCCGCAATAATAAACCCGGACGAGAGGCGAAATTGTTAGAAAAATACAACGAACCTTCTTGGAATTTTCCAGTAGTTCGTTTCCTCAATGGCAAAGGACAAGATATCCTTCCTCGCCGAGACCGACAATACCAGATCAGCCAGCTTCTTCCTCGCATGAACAAAGCTCTTGCACAGGCCGGAGCGCAATCGGATATTCTCCCCCTCATCCAACCCGAGACTGTCCGGCCCTCGCTCATTGCTCTTTCCCAACATTGCTTCTGGACTGGTGAGCTTGCCATTGGCGGCATTGAAGGAGTCGTCAAAACGGAGGCTGGCTGGCTCAAGGGCAAGGAAGTCACTCTCGTTTACTTTGATAAAGAGGCCATCAGCGAAGACCAAATCGTCCAGCAAGCCAAAGCCCAATCCTGTGCCAACGATGTGTTCCGAGGTGCCGATCTCAAGGGCTACCGCCCTGCCCGAGAGTCCGACCAAAAACGCCAACTGCAAGGCACGCGCTTTGATAAGATTAAGAGCCTCACCGCCTTCCAGAAGACAAAGCTCAACGCCTACGCCCGCACCAATCCCACCAAAGCCAAAACCTACCTCACCCCACGACAACGAAAGCTAGTCAGCCGATAAAAGGGCACTTCCTTTTGATTACGGAATCTCCTCCGCTTCTAAGTGCAGGAACAAGTGAGAGTCATCGGGAAAAATTTCACTCCCGAAACCAAGGGTGCTCGTTTCTTCGTCTTCGTTATTGAGGCGGCCCAGATACTCGGCCTCTTCCCAATCGACTAAGTTCGAGCTTTTACCACCAACAAAAAGCAAGCCATCACCTCCGTTGCGGACGACGACCTCCATGACGAACCAACCATCTTCTAGACGACATGCTATGGTCGGGTTATCTGCCACAAATGGGTCAGTCCCAAAGAGGAATTCCAAGAGGTGACTTTGACCATCTCGATCCGGATCCTCTCCTAGGTCGCTAATATTGTTATCCTCGGCCCAGTCTTCCAACAACTCACTATCAGAAGTTCCAGGGTTACCTTGTTGCGTGCGGCTACTCCGCCAGCTTATTGCTCCTGTTGGATCTGTCCCACTCACATGAGGATTAATCAACTCAAGGGAGTAACCATCACCGTCAGCGCTCGTTGGCCAAGGCATACTATCATCATAGGTAAAGTCCTGAATCGTGTTCCCCAAAGCATCCACCAACTCAATGCGCTCTCCTCCATTCGAGAGCTTGTTTGACCCATCCACCGCCATGTATTGCTCGGTGACCAGCGCTGCGCCTCCATAGCGACTCTGAAAGGCTGATAGATTTCGCGGAACGACAACACGTCCACCAGGTGCCAAAATGAGGGAAGGGAAGACGAAAGCGATGCCATCGCGGAACTCTACTCCTGTCAAATCGAGAGAAGCACTCGCACTCGTATTCAAGAGTTCCACAAACTCGTAATCATCCGCATCTTCTCCAGCGGATGCAGAGGGATTGAACATCAATTCGGAGACAGCGAGGTTGCCGAAGGTGGCTGGAATCACATCGCCTTGACCAGTAATCTCAATACTGTCTGTGGCCAAAAGTTGCCCTGCAAAATCGTATGCCTCGAAGATGTAGGTATGAGTCCCGGGAGAAACGGGAATTTGCACGCGGAAGGAATCCTCATCTATCCACACCACCGACAAAAGACTGTTAGAACCAGCCAATCGAATCTCTCTCACGTTAACCCAGCCTTCTCCTTCGACCACAAAGACTGAGTCGCTAGTAGAGCTGTTGGTGGTGGTGAGGGAGAAGTCAAGAGGCTCAATTTGGCTATTCACTTGACCCAAGGCGTAGGAACCACGCTGGCTAACGTAGTTCATAAAACCGCTGAGGTTCTGTGAACCCGTGAGAAAACAATCATAGTGTGCCGCCCAGGGTGCGAGGTAACTGGTATTGTACGAGGTCGTGACGATATCATGAATGTGTCCGTAGTAAGCTCGACGGTTCGCTTCCGAGGTAAGCAACTTCCTAAGGTCCCCACTCGGCGTCAAAGAGGAAGTGGCCCCCAGAATAAATGGCCAGTCCATATCCCAAGGCAAATAGAGGAAGCGCCCGTCCTGGGGTCTCTGATAGAAGAAAGCGTTGTGGGCACCGCCAGTGGAGTAGTTGTCAGTGACTCCAGCTAAATTCTGCACGGCAAAAGCTCGCAAAAACTGATCGACATCAATCAATCTCCTCATATCGGAGTGATACTGCTCGCTCGCTGGCATGCCATACTCGCTGACCATTTCCACTAAGGGACTGTAGTTGTCATCGTCGCGGTTATTCTTAATCAACCAATGCCAGCGATAGAGCTCAAGGTCGCTGCCGAGCGAGGCAAAAGGAGCCGCTGCAGTGACGTCGGGGTTGGGAATCTTTAATCCCTCTGGGTCACCGCCGACGGTGGAGGTGGGGTAGTAAATCAGCTCATATTCCCACGCCGTGCCGTCGCCGCCGTTTTCATACATATGATTGAGAAACTCGCCATCATAGCGAGACTTCAAGAGCATGGCCGAACCAGTTTGTTGACTTCTCGGCGCGATCACTCGGATGAGATCATCATTCATTCCAGGGATTCCGCCTCCGGCATGATTGATGACATGTTTCACCAAAATCTCTTGCTGAGAAAACTGGTTTCCACCGGAGCGATCCACCGCCACCGTTTCGTGAGCACCCAGAAACAGCTGGTCTGCTGGAAAGCGAATATTGAAACCAATCCGCGAATCCTGAGTTCTCCCCCGCTGGCTTCCTTTCAAACGCAGTTTGCAACCGTAATAGACTTCTTGCTCTTGCCAGATGACGGTGCAGCCCAAACGGTCATTGCTCATCACATTTGTGATTTCATGTAAGAACTCCCGATCCGCATCAGTCATCACGATACGGAAATTGTTAGGCTGACAGTCTCCATAATCGAGATTGGCCTGCCCATCATCAATTGGAATGATCGCCCTCGAAGCTGGTCCTCCCGGCGGAAATTGCGAAATCATGCCTTGTTGGTCTTCGGCCTCGCAGTAGAACTGCACCTTGCTGGCGGCACTCTGTCCAGGCACGACCCCGCTCCAACTCCCTTCTCCTTGCTCGGTCATAGCGACACTTTCGAAGGCTTCTCCATCAACCGAATAAAAGAGCGTAAGCCCCAGCACCCCATCAGGATCTTCCGCTTGCACCGAGACCAAACACGACTCACCAGCCTCCGGAACAACTGGCGCATGCATCAACTGGGAAAAGAGGGGGCCAGCATTGCTCACTGCACGCGAGTTGACCGCTCCCGGGGTCCCGCCCCCATCGGGAACCGATAGCAAAGTCGTTCGAGCGGCCCGGTTGAAATACAAGCGCGAATGAAATTGATTAGAACCCGACAACCACCTTGCCCTAAAAGAGATTTCGTAATCCAAGTTGCCGTTGATGGTCACGAAGTTCCCTCCATTTTTGAGAGTAGTGCTCGCTTGATTATGCATGTGCTCGACCGAGCCGGTTGCGTGAAGGTGAAGCACCTTGTTCCCAGGAGAAAAAGGATCGTCGATAACCTCGCCAAAGCGATGAGTTCCGATCAATCGCCAAAATTGCGTGGAGCCCGAAGTAAAGCCCCCATTTTGAATCAACTCTCTCGCACTACCATCGGGATCCTCAACGACACTGATATCGTCAATCAAGAGTTCTCCATTATCTAAGAGACCGAAGATGAACTCGTTATAGAGCGTCGGATCGTTGCGATGATTGCTACCTGAAGCCCGGTACGAGTAGCTCCGCCACTCACTCCGTTCCGCCTCATTACTAGCTAGCCAACTCATGGCATTTTCATTGTTAGCCTGCACGTCTACGAGTTCTAGGCTTGCCCCCCCTCCATCAGCCTCTGCGGGCCAGCTACCATCATCGTAGTAGCGAAGTTCATCGACTACATTGCCGAACTCGTCTTCCAAAGCCAGCCTTTCACCGGACCGGGAAAGCGAACCTTCCCAGTCGCCCAAAACCGTCACCTCTGGTAACTCGGCGGACAGAGTTGCGGCATCGCGAGCTATCACGAGATATCCACCCGCCTCCAAAGTTGTTCCCGTCGCAAACGTAAAATCGATTCCATCAGTAAAAGACCAGTCACTGAGTTCGATGGTTGCAGAACCTCGGTTATAAAGCTCAATCCATTGGGTATCGGATTCGATGGACGCGGGAGTCTCCAAGACGGACTTCAACTGCAAACCAAAGACAATATCACTGCTACCTATCGACCCCTGATGCACTTCGACCGAGAGCCGATTACTCCCAGCCTGAAAGGCTGACTTGGGGATTGTCACGCCTTGAACCAAGACGGCCTCCCCTCCACCAGTGGCCAGAGTGGTAGCCGTAGTCGGCTCTGGATTCATACGGTAACGGGAAATTTCTATTCCGTTGAGATAGAAGATAGCACCGTCATCAATGAGGTAATTGAGTTCGATCTCATTGAGCCCATCCAACTCCGCAGCAGACAAGGTGAAGTCGGTTTCGAAATACATGGCCCGGCCGACCGGAGCCGCGGTCGAAGTGACAATTGGGATTAAAAGAGGCTCATCTTCGAAGCCCAGCGGGCCGGCTCCGGCCTGCCACTCATTGCCTACCGGGTGGCTTGTCAGTTCCCAATCGTTTCCAGCATCATTCCCGGAATCATTGTAACGCCACACTGCATCCCAATCGAGAAGTAAGACCTCGCTGCGGCTGGCAGGCTGACGCAGCGGTCGGGGATGATACATAATCTCGTTGATCACAATATCGGTCTCTACCTGAAAGACATTCTCGCTGCCAAAGCTCGCACTCGTCGGATAGGCCCAGCGGCCTTGGGAATCAAGCCCACGCAAGCGGCCCGTAACCGAGCGGGAATCAACGAACTCAGCCTCCCCTGCCCGGAACAAGAATAGCCGCTCGTTGTCATCAGGCGCGAAACCCAAGTCCGCTGCCGAAAGGACTAAGCGGGCTCCAGGAGACAACTCGGTGCCTGAGAGAGTATAGCTGGAACCTCCGGAAGAACGAATCACATAACCGCCCACCGGAAGTGTCGCAGCCATTTTGTTAACGAGCTCGATTTGAAATTGGGTGGCATCAAAAGCCTGAATCTCACTAAAAGCTAATTCACCGTCGAGTTCTTCCAATTGGGGGGGGAATTCGTTAGCGACTAACGAAGCCCGAAAAACCATATCGGTCGAATTTTGCGCTGACTGGTGCACTGATACAGCCAGCGTATTGGAGCCCGTCACTAAGGCGCTCACTGGAATCAATATCTCGGATGACAGCACCGGGGTCTCAACCTCATTAGTAGCAAAGGTGCTGTGTCCAACGACACCTGTGGGCATGTTCTCGCGATAAACTTCCTCACCATTCAAGTAGACAACCGCTCCGTCATCGACCTGCAGTTGCAGCGAGAGACTAGTTCGATCCAATGCCCCATCGTAATCAAAAGTACGACGAAAGTAGTAGGTCGAACTATCGGCTCCTAGCCCGGTGACCAAACCCACAGTTCCGGCTAAAGTAGGGGCAGTCGCAGGGGTCAAGGATTCGTCGGCCAAACCTTGCACGGACATCGCGGGCAAGGCGCGGTCCCAGATTGCAATTTCATCCAAACGCCCGTCCCAGTTTTCGATCGTTTGGTCTCCTCCGAAGTAAAAAGGTTGGCCATGATTGACTCCCGAATTAATCGAACTTGTAGCCCCAGCTATTCCGTTGCGGTAATAACTGAGCTGAGGACCGTCCTTCACCAGAGCATGGTGAACCCATGTATTGGCTGGAATCGGCGCGTAATCGATATCACCCACCGGGTTGGCATTCTCATGCCATTCGAATCGATTAGGAGTGAATTTGATAAACTCTCGAGGACTGAAATCTTGTCCACCCGAATTTCGCCGGTTTCCCAAAATCACACTATCACCCAAATTCTCCGAGACATTGTAAGCCCAAAAAGACCAGGTAAATTCAGAGTCCAAATCAAGCAAGGGCAGAACTCCAGCATTGGCATAAGCATCATCTCCATTGAGATTCAGCACTTGCCCCCTTTCAGCATCAGTCAGCCAAGCCGCCCCATTGAAAAGCTGAGCATCGGAACCAGATGCCACTTCATTGGGAGCCAAGGAGCCAGAACTCTCATCGAGCGGCCAATACCCCAAGAGCCCCTCACCGGCACCATCGCTCACTTCCTCTCCCACGAAAAATCCTGCCCCCGCCTCTAACCAAGAAGAATCCTCAAAGGGTGCTTCATTCCAATCACTGGAAGGAGTCGCCGCATCCTCGTAGTATCGCCAGAAATCGTCCAACGCAATAAGCACGGTCTGGGTGAGTTGCTGATTCACATTTGCAAAATTGGTTCCTCCCGGAGTGCCGCCCACCTCCGGACTTGCGACCCAATTGTCTGAGGAGGAATTCGCGGAGGCTTCCCGGCGCTTCGACAAAGTTACGCCACCACCGTCAGGGCCCACTGGCCAATCTCCATCATCTTGGTAAGTCAATTCATCCATGACCCGCCCATTGTTATTCACCAGCCGAAGACGCTCGCCGCCGTTTGATATCCCTCCAGCGAACGGCCCCAGCGCATTTTTCCCGTTCAAACTGGTCGCCCCTGGTTCGGCAGCAACCAGCAAAAAGCCGTGACCTGGAATGACAACTCCTTCGGCAAACTCAAAAGTAACCCCTCGATCAATTTGCCATCCCGAAAGGTCCACATCGACCCCCATGAGGTTCTTCAATTCAATCCACTCTGTCTCCGCAGCACTAGGCCCAGGGTTGTAATTCACTTCATTAAAAACAACGACGCTGTCAGCCGCTGACCAAACCCGTGGTAGCAATAAGAACGACGAAAATAAGACCAATAACCACCTTTTCACCATGGATTGATAAAGTAATCACAAAAATCACCGGAGCACAGCTCAATTCACCAATGTTTACGTTCTCTAAAGAATACCTGAAACATCGACTACTCGCCCCCTCCGCATGACGAACGACTCAAAGGGAAGCTCCTTTAGACAAACTTCAACGAGTGAAAGACTCTAAAGATTAGAATCACTCTTTCGAAAACTCAAACCAGTACGGTAGTGGCAAAGCCAATTAACGATAATGTGGCGACAGCTAATAAAATCTTCACACTTTTAAAGCGAAGGTTTAGGCCGGGTGGACAAATTGGAAGCTTTTCAAATTCAGTGAATTCCGGCACTCTG
>CAZGXV010000096.1:0-8714 GCA_964529725.1 uncultured Roseibacillus sp. | reverse complement strand
AAAATCTCCATCACTTCACTCTCACTGACTCCCGCCGAACCAACTTCGCCATCAACCAGCGACTCGATCAGGCCGCGCTTTTTCTCCTGCAAGCTCAGGATTTTTTCCTCTACCGTTCCTCGCGCAATGAGCTTGTAACTGGTGACCACTCGCTCTTGCCCGATGCGGTAGGCGCGGTCAGTAGCCTGCGCCTCCACGGCAGGGTTCCACCAAGGATCGACGTGGATAACGGTATCGGCCGCAGTAAGATTCAGCCCCACACCTCCCGCTTTGAGAGAAATTAAAAAGACGGGAATGTCTTCATTCTCTTGGAAGCGCTTCACGACTTCACCACGATTCTTGGTTGAGCCATCCAAATAGCACGACCGCCATCCCCGCTCGGCCAACATCGGGACCATCGCTTGCAGTAATTGCACGAATTGCGAAAAGACCAAAACGCGATGACCACCTGCCACTGCTTCCGCCAAGAGTTCTTCTAACAGACCTAATTTGGCCCCCGCTTCTTCCTCTTGCAGCCCGGTCAAGCGCAAGTCGCAACACGCTTGGCGCAGTCGCAAGAGAGCAGTCAACGCAATCATCCGCTTCGCTCCACCTTCCGCGTCCGAAACCCTTTGGCGACTATCACGCAGAATCGCCTCGTAGACCTCGCGCTGACGCTTACCCAATTCCACGTAGCGAACTTGTTCAATTTTCTCCGGCAACTCAGTGGCGACCTCCGACTTCAAACGCCTCAAAAGCATCGGGCGCAAACGCCGCGATAGCCGGGCCCGTAGCGCGGGCTCATCTCCCTTTGCCAAAGGCTTCTCATATCGCTCCGCGAAATCAGCTCGCTGACCCAAGTAACCTGGCTGCACAAAATTCATGATACTCCATAGGTCCTTCACCGAGTTCTCTACCGGGGTTCCCGTGAGCGCAAAGCGATTCTCACCACTCAAGGCGAAGGCTGCTTTCGATACTTGAGCCTCGGGATTTTTAATGGTTTGGGCTTCGTCGAGAATCACCGAAGTAAAGCCCCAGTTTCTCCAAACTCCGCTATCCTGCCGGAGCAAGGCGTAGCTCGTCACGAGGATGTCCGCTTTCTCGCCTTGCTCTTGCAAAATCTTTTTCCGCTTCGGCCCCTCGATGGCCAAAGCCTTCATTTGCGGGAAAAACTTCGCCGCTTCTTCCACCCAGTTCGAAACTAGCGAAGACGGACAAACCACCAAAGACTGACCACCCGTCGCATATAAAAAGGTGAGGGTCTGAAGCGTCTTCCCCAGTCCCATATCATCTGCCAAAATACCGCCCATCCCCAAGCTCGCTAGCTTCAGCATCCAATCCACCCCCACTCGCTGGTAGTCCCGCAGAATTTTCTCTCCCGGCCCCAAATCCCACTCGTATTCATCGCGGCTCCAAGGCTCTTCGCCTACCGCTTTGAGCACACCATCGCGCACCGCTTCCTGCAGATAGCCAGCCTGCGCAGCACTGACCCGCATTTTGCCTCCACCCGTTTGTTGACCATCCAAATCGCGCTGCAGCTCCTCGACCTCGCGCGCAACTTCCTCCTCCATCACCACCACACGCCCATCGGGTAAAGTGCGTTGCCCGCCGTTACCACCTTGGAAAATCCGTCGCACTTCCGCGGCAGCGAGGGCATTTCCGTTGCTGGAACGATAGCCGACGCTCACTCCGAACCAGTCTTCGCCGCTACTGGTGAATTCCACTTCCGGCGTTACTTCTACCACCTGCGAAGCTGCATGCCGAAACCGCTCTCCTTCGCGCACCTGCCAGTGGGAAGGGACCTTGGGGCGGCCATAAGCATGAAAGCGCGCAATCGCACCCTTCTCACGCAGCACGAAGGTTCCGCGTCCTTTCTCGAACCCCCACTCTCGAAGGAAGCGACGGGCCTCCGCTTCTGCTTCTTCGTCCTTGAGATAGCTTCTACTAGATTCTTCGTAGATAAACTCAAGTTCCGCCTCCAAGTGACTCAACGAGCCTTCCAAGGTCAGCACCACTCTCGGAGCTTGCACTTGCGGCAAGCCTGCCTCGATATCGGAGAGGTCGAAACAAGCGGCTAGCTCATCGCGACTCCTAGCCGCTCCCTCCAAGGTTAAACCCGCAGCCCAAACCCTCTCTAAACCTTCCGGCAAACCGACACCAATTGGCCAAAGCCGTCCATCCGCCAACCACCAGGCCTTCTCGTTTTCGACAAAAGCAGCCCCTTGGGAAAAATCGACCTTCACCCGGTCTTGCTTGACGACCAAGGGGAGTCGTCGTCCTCTGACCTCCACCCTCACTTGCTGTTTTTTACCAAAAGCCACCCGTCCATGACCTCCTAAACCATCCAAAAGACCTAGAAATTCATTTCGCCCTAGGAAACCCACCCCCGGCACATCCTGAGGCATGAGAGCTTGCAAAACCTCTAACACTGCGGCGTCAGCTTCTCCTACGAACAAGACTTCCGAACCAGTTAGTGCGCTCAGCATGACCTCATCCCCCGAATCCAAATTCTCCACCGAGACCCCCACCATCAATTGCCCGGATTGCCAGCTCTTCTCAAGGTTCAATGGTAACATGACCCGTAGCCGGACTGGTCTCGCCCCTTCGACCTCCTCAATGGTCCACTGCGGCCATCGGTCCGAGATTTCAGGTGTTACAGCAGGGGCTTGCTGCTCCTCCTTCGGTTGGGCCTGTGGGTCGAGAACCTCCAAACCTACTGCGACCACGTGCGCGCACACCACCCCCATCTTACGAGCAGCATAGCAGCCACACTCGTTATCGACATCACTGCCAGAACGAATGACTAAACGCGCCTTCCCCGACTTACCAGCTCCCGGCACGCGACCCTCCAAAACCCCATTCTGAAATGTCGGCTCCTTCACCACCCCGGCACGCCAAGTTCCCCGTGCCTCTTTCATCACCTTCCACCCCGCCATCTCCATGAGGGACTTTTCCGATAGCTCAAAATTCATCTCAAAAACGAAGTCTCTGCCGCCTCCCGGATAACAGTGACTCCGCTGTCCTTTTGACTCAAACCGAAACTCCCGTCCCTCTGCCATCCCGATGGCGTTCAGAATACAGGGCAATCAAGCTAGGGAAAAATTCGGTGAAATGAAAACAGGATGGATTCGATGAATCCGATTTGAGAATTTAAACTCGTCGTTCTAAACCGAGTTCTGAAGTGCCATTCCCTTCAAAAGTTCGTGGCTCAGGTTTTTCCATCAAAAAATCCAATCTATCCTATCCATCTTGGTCCAAGAATAAGCTAAAGAAGAAAACTTCATATCTAGCGTGGTCGCCCTGCGTTCAAAATAGGGAGAAATCTGCTTTCTACGGTCGTCTCTGTTGCTAGTCTCCCTGCGTGAAATTGATGCTTCTTCTCCCTTTGGCAGCGCTGCTCTTGTTGAGCTCATGCGCTATGAATACCGGCAAATTTGTGCCCGAGGAAAAACAGAGTCGTCTCCCCGATCTTTACGAGCGCGACCAATATAACCGTCTAGTAGGTCTGCGCAGCTATGGGGCCAAGGATTACCTTCTTGTCTTCTTCTACCCCGAAGCCGATACCCCGGGATGAATCAAGCAATGCAAAGCGCTGGAGTCTTCAGCGCAAAAACTCGCCGCCGCCAAAGTTCGTGCTCTGGGTGTCTCCATGGATTCCATTTCCAAACAGCGTGCTTTCGCAGACAAATACAATCTCACCTTCCCCTTACTCTGCGACATTGATGGCTCAATGTGTGACAAGTTCGAAGTCCCCCGTCCCAACAATCGCCCCGCTCGCATCAGCTTTCTCTTCCACGACCAGCAACTCATTTGGGTCGATTACACCGTCACTCCCCAGAAACACATTGACCACGCACTTGAGGCCGTTGCCCAACACCGTGCTGGCGAAACCAACTAACCCCCATGAAACCTCTCCTCTTAGCTCTCTTGACTTGTTCCCTCTCCTCCTGCGCTCTGGTCACAACCCCGCTTAAGGTCGCCGGCAGTGCCGCCAGTGCCGCTATCGATGTCACCGGAAAAGCGGTCGGCGCCGGAGTGAGCCACCTCGGCAAGAGTAAGCCTGAAGAGTAGCGTGAAAGGACGGACTTTTGCGAGACTGGCAAGAGACCGTTAAAGGTCTCCGTCTTCCGCCAGATGTCTAACCGCAGCCACGGCCCTTCGCCAACGCTCCCAGTCGTGGTCGCTCCCTTTTTCCTCCGGTAGAAACTCTTTTTCTACCGTCAGGAGTCCCGCCAGTTCTTCGAGCCCGTCCCAATAGCCGACCGCCAGTCCCGCAAAGCAAGCCACTCCCAAGGCTGTCGTTTCCAGACAACTCGGTCTCGCTACGGTCTTACCTACTAGGTTGGCCTGTAGCTCCATCAGCAAGTTGCCTTTGGCAGCGCCGCCATCCACGCGCAATTGAGTGAGCTGCACCCCACTATCTTTTTCCATTGCGGTCAGCACTTCCCCGCATTGAAAGGCAATGCTCTCCAAGGCAGCGCGACAGATTTCTGCTTTTCCCGTCCCTCGGCTCATCCCCAAGAGGGCAGCTCGCGCCAACGCGTCCCAATGGGGTGCGCCCAAGCCGGTGAAGGCTGGCACCAACACCACACCTCCGGTATCGTCACACTCCCTTGCCAAGGGTTCTACCTCTGCGGCATCAGCAATGAGACCAAGCCCATCCCGCAACCAGTTCAGGATTGCCCCCGCCATAAAGACCGAACCCTCCAAGGCGTAGCAGGTCTCGCCGTTCAGGGTCCAAGCCACCGTCGAGAGAAGCCCATTTTGCGAATGCACGACGTCGCGGCCAGTATTCATCAATAGAAAACAACCTGTCCCGTATGTGCTCTTCGCCATCCCGACTTCGAAGCACTCTTGCCCGAATAAGGCCGCATGCTGGTCGCCTGCTATGCCAGTAATCGGAATACCCTCCCACTCCCCGAACAATCTCGAGCACCCAAGGACTTTTGGCAACATCTGCCTCGGCACATCGAGAAGCTCACAAAGTTCTTCGTCCCACTGCTGGTTGCGAATATCAAGCAGTAGCGTCCGAGATGCATTGGTGAGGTCAGTGGCGTGAACCTCTCCTCCCGTCAGATTCCAAAGCAACCAACTATCGACAGTTCCAAAGCACAACTCACCTTTTTGCGCGCGGCCCCGGGCGCCCTCCACATGGTCGAGAATCCACTTCACTTTGGTTCCTGAGAAATAGGGGTCCAATCGCAAGCCAGTCCGCACCCGGAAGGAGGGTTCTCTCCCGTCCTCCTTCAAGGTCTCGCAAAATGCGGCCGTGCGCCTGTCCTGCCACACGATGGCGCGGTGAATCAGCTTCCCGGTTGCACGCTCCCAAACCAATGTCGTTTCCCGTTGATTAGTGATGCCCATGGCAATGGGCTTGCGACCTGATTCCGACAACTCGTCAAGGACCTGTCTTAAGGTTGCGAGCTGGCTTTCCCAAATCTCCTCACCATCATGCTCCACCCAACCCGGTTGCGGGTAATGCTGGGTAAATTCGCGCTGTGCTGACGCCACTACTTTCCCGTTTCGGTCAAAAGCCAAGGTCCTGGAACTCGTCGTTCCCTGATCCAAGGCTAGCACCACTTCATCCTTCATCATCGGATGCTGACAAAAGAAGGAGCTCAGTTCAATGCAGGGAAACTTGCTCTTTTTCTGCCCGGTTTCCCTCAATTAAGAGCGGTGGCACACGAATCATTAGAAAATCATCGATGCCACCCACCACATCACCAAGGGTGCTGTAAGCGGGGCCAAAAAACCAATTGTTAGAAAGAAATGAGTGGGCTTGATTCTCTTTTTTTCCTCAGAGGCAGCTGCCGCCAAAAGAGGCAGAAATGACATCGTCCAACCCACGAACGAGCCAATAAGGACTCCGCCGATGGCACCACTGATTCCCATTTGGGTAAAGCCCTGCCAGGCCCCCATTGCACCGCCGCAAAACTGCCCTCCAAGGAGGCTGAGTTCTTCAAGATTCATGCCACCGTCAAGCTTGCTCCATTATCCTGCGCCGACAGCTTTTCCAAGAATGGAACTGCCGTCTGGCCCCACTCCTGAGCAGTGGGAAATCCTCCTGCGCCATCACCCCAAGTCTTGCGCAGCATCTCGGTATCGATAACCCCGGGGTTGAGAGCGACTGACGCCAAGCCCGATGGTAATTCTTCTGCTAAAGCCTTGCTCAAACCTTCCATAGCCCACTTTGTTGCACAATAGGGTGCGACATCAGGCGAAACACTTCGGCCCCAACCGCTCGAAAAATTGACCACCACTCCGGTCCCCCGCGCAATCATGAGAGGAACAGCGGCTCGAATCATGTTGGCGACGCCCTTAATGTTCACATCAATGACATCGCTAAAGTCTTCTTCCGATACTTCCCAAAGCGGACCCGGTGTGTTGATGAGAGCGGCATTATTGACGAGTAGATCTGGTGCACCCATTTCTTGGGCGGCCTGCTCGCAAAATTGAGCGACAGCCTTTGCATCACAGACGTCCACTTTGCGAAAAAATCCCGGACCCCTATCTTCTAAAGTTCGCGCACAGCCTGCAACCTGCCAACCTTTGGACTGGAAGCCTTCGACCATCACTTTTCCCAGTCCTCGCGAACATCCCGTAATCCAAATTACTTTTGCCATTCCGTGAGCGGGTATATCCGAAAAGGATTTCTGCCACCAGTATTTCGGTGAATGCGCTGCACCTCGAGGGTAATATTAGGGTTCGGGAGCGGTAAAGATATGTCGCTGAGGCGATCGTGGTTTGATGGTTTGGGTGACTTTCCCGTTGTGAGGCTTTTTCTCCCGCACCCACTCAACCTTCCAGCTAAGAAAGAATCTCATGAACTCGAACTCCCTAGTAGCTGGTATCCCCGAACGTCAGCCACTGCAAAAATACTGACGACTTTCTGGCAGACGAGACCGCTGGCCCTTGTTTCAGTCGTCAATGGACTTTTTAAGGGCTCAGATTCTTGCTAGAACCTTGGTGGTTTGTCTCTTCTGCATTGGGAAGAATGCAATTCCTGACGGGATCCTCAGCAAAACTATCATGACTTCCGTCGGCTTATGGATGATAATTCTCCCCTCCCCGAAGATTTTCCGATCAATCTTCTAGAGAGGCTAGGCGAAAAGTTTGCTGAAGTTTTTTCCAACCGACTGAAAATCACATGAAAAAAGGCCGGACCATCACTCTCCTCAGCCTCCTCTTTCTCGGGATGGGCTTCATCATTCATTCAGCATTCCGCCCAAAAGTCTCCCCGCCCCAAGAAGCATTTCTTCCCTCCAAGAGTTCAAGTCGAAGCCCAAATCTTTCTTACGAAAATGCCCATCAAAAGCTAGCAGACTTCCTCACTCACGGAGCACCGCTTGACATCGACTTCAATCGGCTCCAGCAGCTCGCCGGTCGACTCACCGATCAGCAGCTTGAAGAACTCATTCATGAAGTCGGTATCACTTGCAAGCATCCGACCCAAGGCACAGGCCTTGAGGGCTGGATCCGCAGTGCATTGTTTGCGGAATGGTCACGCCGCGACCCGCAAGCGATCTCAAAGTTTGAAGCACTTTTGGATCAACTTACAGACGACTTTTTTGAAAGAGAGCCTACCTTGAACCCGACTCCCGAGGACGCACGGAGAAACCTCCCCCATACCTATCGGGTTGGGCTTGGCCAAGCCTGCTTTGCCCTCATTCGCGGTCAACTGGAGCGAGAGGGAGTCAATCCCGATTCAGTCCCCCAGCACATGGCGACCATAGAGGTCCTCTCCAACCTCACCCCAGCAGGCCGCTATTGGAAAAGCTTCGCCATCACTACCGTCTTCGCCAACTTGGGGGATTATTCTCCCGAAGATGCTTGGGATTCTCTTCCTCCGGAAGAAAAAGATGTTTTGAGCTTCAACTATACACCGCGTCAAAGAGCTCTCGTCGGACTCTTCCGTGGCAGCCAAAACCTTGAGGATACCGAATCCCTCATCCAGATGTGGAAGCCCTCTTGGTTCCCCGAAGACACAAGCAGTAGTCCCAACTCAGAAACCCAATTGAAGGAGAGTCCTGTTAGACGATTTCCCTACGATGAAATGAGCCAAGGTATCCGCAGGGAAGCGACGCTCGCCCTCGCTCGTGACGATCTCAATCGTGCCGAAGAGTGGATTCAAGAGACTGGCACGCAGGAACTAGACGAGCAGTTTCGTCGGGACGAATGGGTGCGCCGCAATCCACAGGCATCTATCCTTAACCTTCCTCAACTTGAGCCCGAGAATCAGCTACGCGTAGCCAGCGCACTGGTCAGGACCAATCCTAGCCTCGCTCCCGACGTGCTTAGGAACCTGCCAACAGCAGAACTCCGCTATCAGGTCCTCACCGAAGCGAGTTCCAGAACTTTGTCCCTTCAAACCGAGGACAACTTCCCAACCCCAGAAAATTTTGGTATTCTCCCAGACCTCAAGCTCCGCTACCAATCTCTCTTAGAAGCTGTCGAGACTGCAGGACTCGATTCCACACAAAGATCCGAAATCGAAACCCGGCTCCATCGTGCTCACCGTCGCTACCTCGACCTTGAATGAGAGCGTGTTTCGAAATCTCCCTGCAAGTGCATGAAGTAGCATGAGCTTTAGCCTTCGGCGTTGGCAAAAGGCAAAAGGCAAAAGGCGAAAGGCGAAAGGCGAAAGGCGAAAGGCGAAGGGAAAGAGCGAAAGGAAAGGCGGCCGCTCCGTTGTGGACTCTTGTGAATTTGTGGGCAAAAAAAGAGCCCGACTGAGT
>CAZGXV010000095.1:0-8771 GCA_964529725.1 uncultured Roseibacillus sp. | reverse complement strand
GTTTCTCGTGGGCCACATCTCGCGGCGGGGCGGGAACCTAGTCAGACCAATGCGATGCGTCAATCACTTTCGGCTCACTTTTTTGACTTTCTTGTAACTGCTGTAAGGAACAGGAATTGCAGCGTGTTCCACGGCCTAAACTGAACACCTTAACCAGGCCTTCAAAGGGCTCTATTGCTTCAGAAGCCACTCCATCTCGACCACTTCCCCACTCGGAGAAGGACGACTGAACCTTAGCGATCTGCGCTCATTGGTTTCGTCGAGGCGAGCGGTGTAGCCGTGCTCTTCTCTGAGCTGAGCCAATTCTTGAGCAGCTCCTCTGATGCCGACCCGCTTCACCTTAAGGGCACTCATCGCGATGCGACGGAAGGAATAGATGCTCTCGATGCGTTGGAGAGACTCCTCCACTTCTAACAAGTCACCTGCTTCGGCGAGAGAAGGAGATTCTGCGAAGGACTTTGCTAACCGCTCACGCTCTTGCAGAGCCTCGACAGACACCAGCTCTCCGACGCCAGCAAGGGCGGTTAGGACTTTGCGCCCAGGTCCACCCTCATTTGTATCAGGAACGATACCGCGAAGGTTGAGCTGACTCATCAACGTCTGAAAGCCTTTCGACTCCGCGAGTATCAGGCCAGCAACTTTGCGTGGAGTCGGCTGCGGACATTGCGCGAGAGCTCCCTCATACCACTTCACAAAGGTGTCATCGAGTTGATAGCGGGAACTCACGTCCTCGACCTCTTTCAAAACCTCACGCTCTAACTCCAGCCATGCCACCCATTCCTCGAGGGAATGCCTGGGCTCACACTCGATGATCACACGCAGCGCCATGCTCAAGTCACGGAAAGCCTGCATCCCGTTTCCATTATCAGCTCCGCGAATGGCCTCACGGCGCAAGGCTCGCACCGCTTCGCGAGCGACGACTTGCCGGCTCTGAGGTTTTTCAGCGACCCAATGAGCTGCGAAACGCCACTTCATTGTCCGAGCCGCATTCAAGTCGATAGACTGGGCAAACACCTTTTCGGGCTGAGATGGATTCTTGGCTAGACGTTCCTGCCAGCTTTCCAAATCGGCTTTGGCGTCTTCATGAGCGAGTTCCTCTTGCTTTTGGCCATTCGAACTCGTGACGGTCAGCGGACGCAACGCGCCCAAGTATTCCTTCGACTTGGCTTGCATCTTTTCCTGCTCTTCGAACCACTGCATGC
Organism: uncultured Roseibacillus sp.; assembly: GCA_964529725.1. GTDB lineage: Bacteria > Verrucomicrobiota > Verrucomicrobiia > Verrucomicrobiales > Akkermansiaceae > Roseibacillus. The sequence continues at coordinate 7,569 of CAZGXV010000095.1, read as the reverse complement.
CATTACTCGCCAAGCTATAGGCGGGGAGGAAGAGAGGAGAAGCCCATGTGAGAGCGAGAATACCAAGCACCAGAACCCCTCCGAGAAGTCCGAGAGATTGAGCCTTTCCCAACCCCATCAACTCATCCAATCGTGCGATACCAAATGGCCCTTGGAAGGCCTTCCGTTGCGAACGCTCGCGCGAAATGTTGAAGGCGGTGACTACCTGTTGATCATCATCTTCCTTGGCATTGGCGCGAAGCCACGGCAGCAATTTGCTTCGACGGCGAGCAGCAGGAATACCAGCCCACAACAGGAGCGCAAAAATTGCTGCTGGAATCCCCCTACCCCAAAAAGCCAAAACGACTAGGAGCAACCCCGCGAGAATGAGGCCAAAAATCCGTAATTGCGGCATCCGGCGTAAAAAAGCCAAATCCAAAAGACGGCCTCCGTCCAAAGGCAAGAAGGGCAACAACGTCACCGAGTTCACCACCACTGCGGCCAAAGCTGCGTCCAACAAGAAATCACTGGAAACATTGCCCAAATAGGCATTCGCAAAGATGGCCCAACCAACAATCAATCCGGGCAGAGGTCCGGCGAGAACCGTCAAAAGCTCCCACCATCCTCCTTGGATAGGCCATTGCTTGGCAGTCATCGCTCGAGGGATGGGTATCAGAAACTGCGACCAATCCCAAGAACGTCGGACACACATCACGGCGGCATGACCAAGCTCATGAACTAACAAAGCGACCAACCCAAGAAGAACAACGCGGAGCCCCCAACCGCCCGCAGTGGCCATCCAGAGAGAGAAAATTAATAAACTAAGAAAAAGAAAGGCCCGGCCACCGAAGCCGCCCAACCAATACCCCCAGCTCTTTCGGGACGCTTGTTGCTGGTAGAGAGCCCAGTCACGAGGAAGCCCATCCTCTTCGGGAATCACGATTTCCGGTTCTTCTGGAACAGTATCCTGGAAGGCGCTCTCCTCTTTGCCGGCCATGCTCGCCTCGGCGATTGGCTCGTCAAGCTCATCGGCTGACGCTCGCACAGGTTCGTCGATGGGTCCCACTGGCATTGCTGCCACCTGCGAAGTAGCCGCAACTTGAAGAGCTTTTTCAACCTGCGCAAGTTCGTCAGCTTCCGCAGTCTCCGCCGCTTCGAGAATTTCTTCGAGCTCATCGGCTTCACCCAAATTCGTCTCGGCAACTTTTTCGGATACCATCTCATCCGCAGCCGGAATCTGTCCCAAGGTCTCGACCTCCGGTTCTTCCTCTGACAACGCGGTTTCGCTTTTGACAACGGCTTCTTCAAAAATCGCAGGCGAACCAAAATTCGTTCCTAACAACCAGGAGGACCCTTCTTTTTCACGCTTCCGAGTCTTCAGTTGATACTGCAGCCAAGCGAAGGCCACTTGGGGAAGCTTTGTGAGAGGGATGTGAAGGCCTTGGCTTGATTTTTCTTCCAGCCATCCCAGTTCAAAAAATCGATCCAACCTTTGAGCCATCATTCGCTCGTAGCGAGCTAGAAATGCTTCCGGCTCCACAACGACTATCGGCACCCGCTCTTCCGTCAGGAGCGCGGCATGATTCTCCGCTTGCTCTAGCGCGGAGGCGTAGGAATCCCGTCGTAAAATCACGCCAGGGTCGTCCTCGCCAAAACCTTCCTCGCCATCCCGGGTGATGGCTACCGAGCCGTCACTCCCGAAGCTCATGAGGCTGACGCGACGCTTCCCATCTCCCTCGTCAGATTCCTCGGCAACGGCCCACACCATTCCCCCTGCCGAAGAGAGAAAGGCCTGCCAAAAATTGCCGTCACTTCGGCTCTCGCACCGCATCCCTAAGTATTCGAAACCCGTTCCAACCAAAGGTTCCACCTGATTCTTCAGATTCAAAAGCACCGCTTCTGGCACTTGCTCCGGAGACACAACCTCTCCACGAGCGTCTGCGAATCTCAGCTTTGAGACCCTAACTATGGCCCAAACCATAGGAATGAGCGGAACTGCGACAAGGAACAGCAGTAGGAACAACCACCACATGCGGACGAATTTAGTGTATTTTTATAAAAAGTCGATTCTTTAAAGAGGTCAGACTTTCCAAACAAAATTCTCTCAACCACCTTCGGCTTCGGGATTGGGAATTACTAAGACAACCTCCAAGCCACCGGTTTCTCGATTTCGGCAGAATACTCGGCCCCCGAGGGACTCCGCGCAGGTTTTGGCAATCGCAAGCCCCAGTCCGGCGCCACCGCCTTCGCGAGTGCGGGCTGCTTCGGGGCGAGCAAAGGGCTCGAAAACACGCTCGGACCAACCCTCGGGCAGACCCGGGCCACGGTCCAAAACACCAATCCAGACTTCACGTCCGTGGCTCTCAATTTTTACTTCCAGCGGCTTTCCTTCACCATAGCGAGCGGAATTCCGAACTAGATTTCCCAAAGCTCGCTTCAAGAGGTCGGCATTGGTGGCAACCTCGAAGCTCTCATCGCCCACCACCTCGTATTCGTTGCCCAAAGCCTCTCGCTCGCTCACCTCTTCACAGAGTTCATGTAAATTCACCAATTCCATGGCCACCTCACCCTTTGCCAGCGAAGCCTTGGAAAAAGCCAAGAGTTCATCAACCAATCTTGCCAACTCGCCCACCTCCTCTTCCACGGCCTGCAAACGCTCGCGATCTGCTCCCTCCAATCGCTGTTCGAGCACTCCTAGACCCATGCGTATTCGCACCAGAGGAGAACAAAGCTCATGCGCGGTGTCTCCCAGAAATCGCTTCTGACCATCTACCAAGACAGCCAAGCGACTCGACATCCGCTGAATCACGCGACTCAAACGCCCGATTTCGTCGCCCCGCTTAGAGGCAACATTTACTTGGAAATCCCCTTCCGAAATCCGCTCCGCACCCTCTGTCATTAATCGCAGACGTTTGGTGACCCGGTGCACAAATGGAAACCATACTAAGCCCGACAGCAAAAGAACGCCCACTCCAACGAACGCAAGCGGACGCCAGTCGACGAAAATTTCGTTCTTCTGTTCGCCCCCTGTATAAAAAGTCAGAATTCCCAGTGGAGGATGGCGAAACTCTTCGCCTCCCAAATAGATTTCAGCACCGGCCCAGTGACTGTCCCCCTGGCCTTTGCCTGAGAATAAAAAGCGTGCGGGCTGCTGCAAGTGTCTCGGTAAGGAACGAAAACGTTCACCATCTAGCGGCCCAGGTCGGTCTCTCTCACGCGGTGGACCTTGTCCACGCGGCCCTCTCCCACGGGGAGGGCTTTCCAGCGGAGGCCTTCTCCGTCCTCGCGAGGACTCAGCTAGCGAACGCCCGGCTTGCTCCTTCAACGCGAGGGGCAACGCCGTCCCTTCCTCCCACTGTCCATCTCCCGTCAGAACCGACAATCTAACTCCGAGTTCTTTCCCTTTCCTTGCCAAAATCACATTCCACTCATCCCGCGAACTCTCTCGCAACGCTGACGCCACCAGCTCGGCCCGGGGCTCGACCCGCCCGCGAAGTTGCTCCGCAAAAATATCCTCTACGCCGACCCCGAACTGGAACCGCAGCACCAGCCACAGGGCGACCAACACAAGCGCGACATTGATAAAGAACCAACATAGGACTTGCCCGTAAAGAGGCAGTCCCCAGCGAGGCATTTTTAAGATCAGCTTTTCTTCGCTCATGACTTCACTTGGCAACAAACTGATAGCCCACCGCCCGCACAGTCTTGATGAACCGGGGTTCGCGTGCATCCTCGCCGAGCTTTTTGCGCAATGCTGAAATGTGGACATCAATGGAGCGGTCGAAGATATCAAACTTCCGCTCGCTCACCTCCTCGATGAGCTGTTCGCGCGATTTCACCCTTCCTTTGCCACGCATGAGAGTGACTAGAATCGCAAACTCCAAAGCGGTCAGGTCTAGCGGCTCATCATCGAGAACAACCGTGTGCACCGCCTCATTGACGACCAAGCCGTCAGCTACTAGGTCCACCGTAGTCATGTCTTCAACAGGAGCTGCCACCTTAGCTCGACGAGTAACAGCTCGCAACCTAGCCAAAAGCTCTCGAGTGGAGAAAGTCTTGGGCAAATAATCATCCGCCCCCAGCTCGAGACCCACAATCCGGTCTGCCTCCTCTCCCATTGCGGTTAACATCAGCACTGGCACTTGAGACGTCTTGCGAAGTTCCCGCAAAACCTCGAACCCATCCATCCCGGGCATCATGACATCAAGAATCAAAGCCTCCCACTTATCTTCCTGAGCGGCCTCCAACCCCTCGGGTCCGGTGTGCCGCATCGCAACGCAATAGCCCAAAGGCGAGAGATAATCCGCAATCAGCCCACACAACTTCTGGTCATCATCAATCACCAGAATTCGTTTTGCGGTGCGGTCGGGGTCGCTCATCAACCGCGAGTCTCCCACCCCGCTGCCCTTCCTGACAACAGGAAAGGCTGACCTTTACTAAGTCTTAACACAAACGGATTGCCTACTTTGCCCGCTTACGCAGATACGGTGGCACATCCAAGTCCTCACCATCATTCAAATTGGGGCTCTCCCCTTCGAAACGTCCACGGGGTCCACCATCAAGTTCCAACTCCCCTTGTCCAGGCATTGGCCGCTTCTTCTCAGAGACCTTGCTCTTCTTGCGATAATCCTTGGGCTGGTGAACCTCTGCCCAATCGGCATCATCCAGTTCACTCAACTCATCCTCTTTTGCCTCCTTGGGTTCTTCTGACTTGTTCTGCTTGGAAGAGGTTTCGCTACCGGAGTCTTTGTCCTTAGCCTTCTTTTCTGATGGTTCTTTGGCTTCGGCCTTGGCGTTCTTGACCACAGTTTCCAGGCGCACAATCTCCGCCTCCACCTCTTCTTCGGTCTCTGCCTTAATCGACTCATCGTCGTCTTCCTGCTCGGCCGCAGCTTCCTCATCATCCTCGCCCGCGATGTCGAAAATTTCGTCCTCGTTTTCTTCCTCTTCCTCGGCGTTCACTTCTGCGGAAACCTCGGAGACGATCGTCTCTTCCTCTTCGACATCCTCGTTATCGAGGAAAGGACTTTCTACCTTCCCTCTCACTGGAAGCGCTTCGTCTTCCCACTCCTCTTCTTCAAACCCTTCGATGACCGGCTCTGGTTCTGGCTCTGGTTCCTTCTTAGCGATGGGCTTGAACTCTCGCTTTTTCTTTTCTGGAGCGGGGGCTTCCGACTTTTTGGATCCATCAGCCTTCTTGTTAAAAGCGACCGCTGGCACGAAAGTTCCTCCTGACTCCACCTCCTCGTTGTCTTCGACTTCATCTTCGGTCACCGTCTCAAAAACAGCCTCCGTCGTTTCAGACTTTCCCGGCATCGTAGCAGTGAGCTTGTTCTCCGGTAAGGCGCTAATCACGGTGACACTGAGAGAATCCCCCATCGCTTCATCAATAGCCGCCCCGAAAAGAATGTGCGCCGATTCTGGCACGTGCTTGGTCAGCCCTTGCATAAGGAGTTCCACCTCATAGAGAGTCATCTCCGCGCCCCCACTGACGTGTACCAATACCGACTCGGCATCCTGCAACAGGCTTCCCCGATCCAACAAAGGACTGGAAAGAGCATTCTTGAGCGCGGTCTGGGCGCGGTTTTTGCCTTTCGCTATCCCAGAGCCAAAGAGACAGCGCGAGCGGTTAGTCTTTAAGGCGGTCATCAAATCATCGAGCCCCACATTGACCAAACCAGGCTTCACCACCAAGCGAGTGACAGCCTTGATACTCTCGGAAATCATCCGGTCTGCAGCCGAAAACGCTTCATGAATCCCCTGCTTGGCCAGCACCAGCTCGCCCATGCGACCATTGTCAAAGGTGACGAGGGCATTGGAGAGAACCGCGAGTTCATTGAGCGCGGTCTCCGCTTGGTCACGACGACGCTGCCCCTCGAAGGAGAACGGCATGGTCGCAAAGACCACCACAAAGGCACCCTCTTCCCGAGCCAGTCGGGTCACAATCGGAGCGGCCCCCGAACCAGTCCCTCCACCTAATCCCACACAAAGAAAAACAATGCTCCGTCCCCGCAGAGCTTCGCGAACCTCGGACTCGACCTCCAAGACCGCTTGCTTGCCCAACTCTGGGTCGCCACCCGCGCCCAGACCTTTCGTCAAGTTCGGTCCCAGCTGGACCTTCTCGCCTGCCACCGATTGCGCGAGGGTGCGCATGTCGGTATTGAGAGCCAGAAGTTCCGCGCCCTCCATGCCGTCGAGGGCGGCACGGTCCAACATATTAGCGCCGGCACCACCGAGGCCAATCACTTTGAGGGATGATGCGGGAATTGTCTGCTGGCGGTCTCTTTCAAATGGAATCATTGTGGTGACTGATTGAGTTCTTAGGATAGGCTTATCATTAAGAAATCAGTAATGACCAGCGCGAACGCAAAAAAGCGTGGCTGTAATGACCATCACATTGGTCGTCCTAGAGACAGAGATTGCCAAAAAATTCCTCCCTCTTCCCGACAACAGGGCTAAAGTCGCGCTGTGAAGCAAGCTGTCGGCATTGATTTTGGAGGCACCACCGTCAAGATTGGCGTGGTGGAGGGTTCGCAGGTTCTCGACAAGGCCCCTCCCATCGCGACTCAGGATTATCCGGATGCCACCTCTCTCATCGACGACATTGCCCGCACGGTGAAGTTGATGCAAAAAGGCTTTCCAGAAATCGCCGCAGCAGGCGCGGGCATGCCTGGCTTTGTCGACTTTCCGACGGGGCGTGTTCACCGACTCACCAACGTCGAAGGGTGGGTCGATATTTTCCTGAAGAAGGAACTAGAAGACCGCCTTGAGATGCCTGCCGTTGTCGATAACGACGCCAATGCCATGGCCTATGCAGAATGGAAGGTGGGGGCCGGGCAAGGGATGAATCATCTCGTGGCCCTGACTTTGGGAACGGGAGTGGGCGGTGGTCTCATCATCGATGGCAAGCTCGCACGCGGCGCCAACTCGGTTGGTTCCGAACTGGGTCACGTCTCTATCAACTACAAAGGTCGGACCGGACCTTACGGGAACCACGGTGGCCTCGAAGAATATATCGGCAATCATGAGATCGTCGCCCGTGCGCGCGAGCTCTACCGCGAAGCGGGACATCGACTTTCTCTCGACGACTGCTCGCCCAAAACTTTGGCTGAATCCGCGCAAAAAGGAGACCCCGTAGCACTGCAGGTCTGGGATGGTATTGCGGAAAAGCTGGCTTGCGCCTTGACCTCGACTGTCTTTTTGCTGAACCCCGAAGCCATCATTATTGGAGGCGGGGTATCCAAGGCTGGCGACCTTCTCTTCCAACCACTTCAGGAAAAACTTTTCTCTCAAATCGGCAAACCCTTCCAAGAACATCTCCAGATTCTCCCCGCCCAGTTTGGCAATGAAGCGGGAATGATTGGAGCTGCCAATTTGGCCTTGGAGAACTAAAGCCCGCCCAAAGAAGAGTGACGTAAAAAGCGTCTGTCCCCTTTAAGGACGCAAGGCCACCAAAGCAAAGTAGCCGAAAGTTGCACTTTTGGTCCATAGCATTGGTCCACAGCACCGCCGTCCCAGGTCGACTAAGCTAGGGCCCTAGTTTCTCTCTTTAGCCAATTCTTGGACCAAGATGGATAGGATAGATTGGAT
>CAZGXV010000094.1:0-8798 GCA_964529725.1 uncultured Roseibacillus sp. | reverse complement strand
TAAGTGCTCTTGGATTCCTTAGCGACGGATTCCCTGGCGACAGTTTACTGACGAGGAGGGCACCAACGCATTTGATGATGGGTTTCGCTGGTTCCGGTTATCTGGAAGCCGAGTCTCCGGTAGAATTGAATGGCGGGGCTTCCAACCACGACCGAGAGGGTGACGGTGATACTCTGGCGAGTCGCTTCCGCCTGCACCGTCTTGATGAGTTGGCTGCCAATGCCGTTTCCTTGCAAGGAAGGAAGAAGGGAGAGCTCTACTGCGTGGATAGTAGTTGGCCTGTGGTCGAGGTAGAAACGACCAATCGGTTTGCCGTCGGCTTCCACAATCAGAAAATGGCATTGGGGAAAAACCTGTCGGTAATGTTCCTGTTGGAGCCGGCTCTGCTCCGTCAGAAGACGATTACGATCAGCGGGGGACAATTCTCGATAGCCAACTTCCTTCTCCCGGGTAGCAAGCACCAATTCTTCCACGAAGCGGTCATCAGCCTCCTGCTGCGGTCGCAGCGAGATGTTGGCCCAACTCCACATCCTGAACGCTAACTACGGGAAGGAAACAGGCCCGTGAGAGCGATACAGAAATTCACCGCAAGATAGGGAGGCATGTGACTGAACGACTGGTTAGCACCCGTGGAGCCGGTAGAATTAGTGGTAATAGAGGGCGGCGAGCTGTTGACGGGATCTGGATCGACAAAGTTACTTTCCCCGTCATTGGGAACGGCAGGGATGTTGCCGACGGGTGAGGTCTGGTCCCCGACATCGGGTGAAACTTGCACTGAGTGGCTATGTGCAGGTAAATTCGAGGAAGTGAGAGTCGTTGATTCGCTGCCACTTCTTAGCCCTATCTGACGGTTGGTAAGGCCCGGACCATTTCCCGCGTGCATGGGTAGGCGCCCTCTGAGTTCAGGAAGTCCCAAAGTGGTCCGTCCGTCACCACCATAAGTTGTCCCGATAAGAGAGAAGAGGGCTGTGTTCGTGGAGATATTTAGTAATTGTCCGTCGCATTTTGCCCAGCCCCGGGGCGGGAAGTTGAATCCGAACATGCGAATTTCGCCAATAAAAGGTTCTGCCATAGTGTTGTGAGTGTTGTTCCGGGCTATCGAATATTCTCGTCAATATCTTACCCTTCGCTACGATACTGAAGGAATGGGAACCAACGCAAGAATGATTATAGCAGTCCTTTTTTTTGGGATATTAGCGAAGCTGTCGGGAGATGAGTTCTATCCTATTTCTTCAATCGAATCTTTGACTCAGGAAAATTTCTTTCCGGTCGAGAATCTGATCGAAGGTCCGGGTGTTGGATTCGGGGCAGATGAGCCCCATAATAACGATGATGGATCCGGCAGTACTTTTTGGGTCACCGAGGCATGTGGTTATCCCTGTGATTATTACGAGTCTTTCGCAGCTCCGGTTCTGACGATTGATTTGGGCCGAGATCGTGAACTCTCTGAAATCAGTATCTGGAGCTACTTCGTGGACAATAGTGGCAAGGACTTCACCCTCCGGTTTGCAACCGAGCAAGATGGTCCTAACGGCTTTGGACACAGCATCTCGTTTCAGCCCACCTTTCGGTCTCCATTTGTCAATGAAGTGCTCCGGCAGAGCTTTGCGTTTGGTCGCACTCTTTCCGCTCGTTATGTTGAGATGACAATTGATGATAATTTTTTCCAAGGAGAAGGCTTGAATGGAGGTGATCGAGTGGGGTTAGGCGAAGTGGCTTTTGCGATTCCGCCCGAGCGAAAAGAACGGCTGCTGGTAACCGCCCCACGCGCCTTCGAACTGGTGGCAGGAGAGGCTGACTTGCCTGGACTGGTCACCGTGCCTTTCACTTTCGAGGGACAGCCTTTGACCGAGAACTACTGGTCGGCAGCCTTGGACGGAGCGACGGGTGATGTCTATCTCTCGGTGCCCACCGACAATCGCATCTATCGCGGTAACTTGAATGATGAACCTCCCACCTTGGAAGTGTTCGTCGAAGAATCAGGCTCAGTGTTTCATGGTCTGGCTGTTGATGAAGTCAATAACCTCCTCTATGTCCTCGATTCTGCCGACGACGCCATCGAGGTCTATTCCACGACCTTTGGGAGCTACTTCGGAGCTGTGGGTGGAGTGGAATTACAAAGGCCAAACGAAATCCATTTTGACCGGGAGAGGCAATGGTTGATTGTAAGCGATTCGGGCTTGGACCTTTTGCGCATCTACTCTCCAGGCCAAGGTCTTCTCTACGAATTAAATGATGCTTCCACCGAGGGAGTGTGGGGAGTGACCGTAGATCCGGCGAATGGCGACGTCATCTACTCCAGTCATGACCGGGGAGAAGTCTGGCGATGGAACCCGACTGATGAGAGTGCGCTTCCTACCCTCGTTGAGTCTGAGCTATCTGGTCCTCGTGGCCTCGGATACGACCGTCGTGGCAATCTCTATTGCGTCGAGAGTGGTGTTGGCCAAGCTAGATTGCTAGAGTCCGACGAGGACATCACATTTTCGCTCGCCGCCGGGGGCCGCGATGTCTTGCTCTATGCCGATTGTGATTTCAACGGTAACTTTCTTCCCGATGACTGGGAGGCTGCGCAAGATTCTCCGTCATTGGCGAGAACGCTAGGATTTACAACGAATCATGATGGCGATGCTTTCAGCGATGGCTTGGAGGCGGCTTTGGGCGGAGACTTCACAAGCGGCACTGATGGGAATGGAGTAGAAGTGACCGTGGGCGACGATGGTTCTTTCGAGGTCGAGCATTTGGCTTTGAAGAAAAGTGATTTCGATTACCGACTAAGACTCTCACAGGATCTGACCAGGTGGCAGGATGCCACGACCCTTCCCGTAGTTGCCGATGGCGGATTGCTCTATGATACTTGGACCTTTCGAGTGGATGCGCTTGCGGAAGGCTTTTCCACCGGCGACAAGATTTTTGCGCGGGTAGCGGTTTCAATCGCAGAGTAGGGCTCGATGTTAGAAGAAAACGAACGCCCACAGCTGTCAGATTTTCAGACTCGTGTGCAGTCTGAGTTTGAGGTCACGACGAGTGAGGGACAGCCAGTGGGTAGCTGGTTGCTCTCTTCAGTAGAGCCAATCGTCAAACCCGAGGGCCATCCGTTTGCCGACCTCGAGTCCTTCACTTTATTCTTTGAGTCTGGTAGCGGAAAAGCGGTCGCCCAAGGAAGCTATGTCCTTCGTCAGGGCGAATTTGCTGCTGTCCTTTTCGCCGTTCCCGAAAGCTCGGAACGCATGGTGGTCACCGTTAACTGAGAACCAGCGAGAAGGCTTGGCCATTGCAGCGGCCACGGATGTTGTTCCCGGCCGCCTGCAGGTGCCCTTCGCACAGTTGGGAGAGGTCTTGCAGGCAATCGGAGAGTTGGCGCAACGGGATGTTGGCCGTCATCGACAGTGATTCTGGAGTTTTTTGAACCACGACCTTATGGGTTTTCACCCAACTTCTCAGATTGTGGGGCACAAGGCTTTGCGCTGCGGAAAGGGGCAGGGAAGCGCCAAGTCCAGTCAGCAATGAAAGGCTCAGAAAATGTCCACGGTTCATAATGCGGAGCTTAGCGAATATCAGAAGGGACTCAAGATGATTGTCGGTTGGGAAATGATTTGGTTTTCTGTCGCGGAGAATCCTTCATGAACGAAAGCCTTCGGATAAAAGTAAAAGAGTTAACGTCCTTCATCTTGGATGATGCTCATCCGGTGGGCACCCTGCGCGAGCCTGTCCGCGAGCTTGGGAAGGTGTTCATGGACTTGGCAAAGTTGGAGGCTGATTACCGGCAAGATTTGTCGAAAGGAGAATCCGATACGGCCGATGGCTTGGCGGTTTCACCCGCAATGGCAGTGATGTGCGTGGAAGACTTTGCTCGCACGACGGTGTTCCTCAGAGGGCTTGATCGTGCGATTCGGAAGGTAGAGAATTCCCGCCAAGGAGGCCCGGTCAGAGTGCTCTACGCGGGCTGTGGTCCGTTCGCCACCTTGGCAGTGCCCTTGATGTCGCTTAGGGATGCGCAGCGTGTTCAGTTTACCTTGCTGGAGATTCATGGTGAGGCCTTGGCTTGCGCGAGGCAGGTGATCGCGGGTCTTGGTTTTGAGAGTTATGTCTCCGATTTTTGGGAAGGGAATGCCCTGAGTTACCAGGTGGATAGTAGTTGTGCTCCCGATATTATTCTTTCGGAAACGATGCAGGCTTGTTTACAGGCTGAGTCGCAGGTAGCGATTTTCCGACACTTCTACCAACAGGCGCCCGCGGCTCTTTTTGTTCCGGAGAAGATTGCGGTCGAACTCAAGTATGTCGATTTCAGCCGCGAACTCTCCGAAGCAGGAAAGCCGCAAAAGCGCGATCGGGTGGAAGTTGGTCAGGCTTTTGTTCTCAGTCGGGAGACGATGGCGCAGTGGGCAGGGAACGAGGGATTGGCACTTCCGGGTGAGGTCCTTTCGATTCCGAGTGAAGATGTGCGTGGAAAAGCCCCATTCCTCTTTACGAGGGTTGAGGTGTTCGAGGGTCACGTTCTCAGTGACTACGACTCGGGCTTAAGTTCCCCTCGTGCTCTGGATGTCTCGGGCGACTTGTCGGTCCCGGGCACGCGGCTCCAGTTTGACTACCAATTGGGCCAAAGTCCGGGCTTGAGCTGCACCCTCATTGCGCCAGACCCCGGTCCCGATTACGCGGGCGTCTATCAGGAACTGAAAAATCTGGGGCAAGAGGCCTGGGTGGAAGAGCTTCGCCTGCGGGTCGCCAAGCAGTATGGCGGGGATGGACACGGAGACCTACCACGTTGGATGGCCGCTCTGGCGGATTTGGAAGGCTGCCAAGGCTCGGGCTTCGAGGTTGTCGAAGGAGCACTTCGGTTCCAAGTTGCTTCCGAGCAACAGCTGGAAAGCTCACTGCGCAAGCTTTCGCCTTGGCGCAAGGGGCCCTTTTATTTTGGAAAGGTTTTTGTCGATACCGAGTGGCGTTCGGATTGGAAATGGGAGCGTCTAAAGGATCAGATTACTCCAGTAGCGGGACGACGGATTCTCGATGTGGGCTGCGGCAATGGTTATCATCTTTGGCGTATGCTTGATGAGGGCGCGCGACTGGCCTTGGGTATCGACCCCTCTCTCTTGTTCGGTTGCCAGTTTCTGGCGGCACGACATTTTGCAGGTGAAGAGCTACCGATTGCGGTGCTGCCGTTGGGCATCGAGGGTGTTCCGAAGAATCTGGGCTGCTTTGATACCACTTTTTCAATGGGAGTTCTCTATCATCGGAGGTCGCCTATCGAGCATTTGGAAGCCTTGCGGGAGACCTTGCGCGCGGAGGGTGAGCTCGTGTTGGAGACGCTCGTCGTGGAGGGCGGCGAGAATACTGTTCTCATCCCGAAGGGTCGCTATGCCCAGATGAGGAATGTTTGGTTCTTGCCCAGTGTCGAGCTCCTGGTTCGCATGATGGAACGAGTGGGTTTCCGAGAAGTAACAGTTCTCGATGTTACTAGAACGACCGTAGAAGAACAACGGAGTACGGAATGGATGACTTTTAATTCACTGCCGGACTTTTTAAATCCATCGGATAGTTCGAAAACTGTTGAAGGATATCCGGCTCCTTTGCGGGCAGTTCTTAGAGGGAGGCGGTGAAGAAATTGAAAAAAGAGGGAATAGGACTGAATGGGTGGGCTCTTATGGGTGTTAAATAAATGAACAACCATGAAAACGACAAACAACACATCAATCGCCCTGATTTTTCTCAGCTTGCTCTTCAGCGTCGGCATCGCTTTCGGCCAGTCTGGAACTTGGACTAAGAAGGAGAACACCATTAACGGCTCTTGGTCGATTACCGAAAGCGGAGACAAAAAAGTCATTTCCCTCAAAGGCTTTAAGACTGCTTCGGCGCCAGATTTGAAAATTTTCCTTTCTCCCAAGTCGACTTCGGAGGTCTCCTCCAAGAACGCGACTAAGGGCTCGGTCTTGGTGGCAAAGCTGAAGACCACCAAAGGTGACCAATCTTACACTTTGCCTGCGGGGATTGACCTCTCGAAGTACAAAAGCGTGGTCATTCACTGTCAAAGGTTCTCGAAGCTCTGGGGAGCCGGAAAGCTCTAAGGTCTGAGCCAGAATATCTGCCCGCCTGCCAGAGAAGCCGCCTCTTCGCCACCTTGGATGGTGAATGAGGCGGTTTTTTCATGAAAGACGAAGAAGATGAATCAAATTTATAGACCGCGAGGGCTCAATTGCTGGATTTGGGTTTTGCTTGCGAGGGAATTTATTGAAAGAACAGAGGCGTGAGTAATCCCTTTCGAGATGACTTGGTAGCGAGACTGCGTGCAGATGCCTGCACGGTGGTGATTTTTGGGGCGACCGGTGATTTGACCCATCGCAAGCTGGTGCCCGCGCTTTATAACTTGGCTGTCGATGGCGAGCTGCCACCCGGGGTCCGGATCGTTGGGTTCGCGCGTCGCGATTGGTCGAACGAATTTTTCCGCGAGAGCTTAGAAAAAATCAACAAAGAGGTCTCCCGAAGCGGCCACGACGAAGAGGTGTGGAGCAAGTTTGCGGAATCCATCGAGTATCATTGTAGTGAATTCACCGATGAGGAGGGCTACCAAGCGCTGGCCAAGCGTATGGATGGCATCGATGCCGAGCGGGGAGGGAAAGGCAATCGTCTCTTCTACATTGCCAGCGCGCCTTCGTTCTTTGATGACATCCTCGAACATTTAAAGGGGGCCGGGCTCAATGAGGAAAAAGAAGGAGGCTGGTCGCGGGTGATCGTGGAAAAGCCATTCGGAACCGACCTCGCGACTGCGCAACATCTCAATGAGGTCGTGAACCGGACTTTCGAAGAGAAAGACACCTATCGCATCGATCACTACCTCGGCAAGGAGACTGCGCAAAACATCATGGTGCTGCGCTTTGCGAATGCCATCTTCGAGCCCCTCTGGAACTCGAAGTATGTCGACCATGTTCAGATCACATGTGCCGAGCACTTCGGAATGGAAGGAGGACGCGGCGGCTATTATGACAAGTCGGGTGCGCTCCGTGACATGGTGCAAAACCATCTTTTGCAACTCCTGAGCCTCGTGGCCATGGAGACACCGACCGACCTGTCTGCGGACGGCGTGCGGGATGAGAAGGTGAAGGTCTTTCGTTCGCTTCGCCAATGGGATACGCCAGAGAAAGTGGCCGAGAACGTGGTTCGTGGTCAGTATGTGAAAGGGTTTATTAATGGCGAGGAAGTCCCTGGCTATCGCGAAGAAGACCGAGTCGATCCCGAGAGCGAGACCGAAGCTTACGTAGCGGTCAAGGTGATGATTGATACTTGGCGCTGGAGTGGAGTTCCTTTCTATGTCCGCATGGGCAAGCGCTTGCCGAAGAAGGCGACCGAGATTTCGATCCACTTCAAAGACGTGCCGGGAGTCTTGTTCAATGCCGTGCCAGGGGGAGTGCCGGGTGCGAACGTGCTCGTGATTCGGATCCAACCCGATGAAGGCATCTCGCTGAGAATGAATTCCAAGTTGCCCGGTGCCGCCGTTCGCATGGAGCCAGTGAAAATGGACTTTCACTACTCGTCTAGTTTCGGGAAAAGCAGTCCCGAAGCCTATGAGCGGCTTTTGTTAGATGCTATGGCGGGAGATGCCACCCTGTTCGCGCGTCGCGATGAGGTGGAGGAAGCTTGGCGCTTCGTCGACCATATCGAGCGCGCTTGGCATGAGAGCGATAATAAGCCTCCCATGACCGAGTTCACAGCCGGAAGCTGGGGGCCTAAGGAAGCCGACGAGATGTTAGGTCAGGAAGGCCGAGAGTGGAGGAGATTGTAATGAATGCAGTTTTAGGTCAACCAGTGGAGATCGGGTCAATCGGTCTCGAGCTAAAGAAGCTTTGGGAAGCCGACGAGGCGGCCACCAACGCGTCTCTGATGAATTTCGTCATCTATTCCGAGAAGGAAGGGATTCTGGAAGAAAACTCGGAGGCCATCGTCTCGCTCACGCGCGAGCACTCTTGCCGTGCAATTTTGGTCGAACTCCAGCGCACGGCACCCGAACCTTCTATCAACGCTTGGGTAACCGCCCATTGTCATCTTGCCCACGGGCGGAAAACGGTCTGTTGCGAGCAGCTTTCTTTCTTACTCAAAGGGAAAGCCCTCGGCCGCATGAGAAACACCTTGTTCGCGAACCTCAACAGCGACTTGCCTCTCGTCTTTTGGTGGCAGGGCGAGCTTTCGGATTTATTCGAAGAACGGCTCTATCGATTGACCGACCGCTTCATCGTCGATGCTTCCGACTGGTCGGACGTGTCCGCTGGCTTTGTCCGCCTTCGTGATGCGGTCACCGATTCTCGGTGCCAGATGGCGGTGCAGGACTTAGCTTGGACGCGGACTTATCACTTTCGATTAGGTATTGCAGGCTTGTTCGATGACCCGGTCGCTCAGGAGATGCTGGGCAAGGCTGCTACCATCCGTATTGCGGGTCAGAAAGACCATTGGGTCAGTGCTTGGATGATGATAGCTTGGCTCGCGACGCAAGCTGAGTGGAGCTTACTGGGAAAGAGTGATGACCAGTTTACCTTTGCACGTGAGAATGGTTCGAAAATCGATGTCCAGTGGACAGCGGATGATGATGGCGCACCCCTGGGGTTGGTCGCCATCAGTGACGGAACTACTACCGTTTCCGTAGCCCGCAAGGCGAACGATTCTCATTTGGCCCTCGAGTTGAATTCTCCGGGCCATGTCGTCAAACAGGTGACGCCCTCGGATCCGGACGAAAAGGTGGACCTGGTCGCAGAACAGCTTTCGCGAGGGGGAAAAAATTCTCTCTTCCGCAAGGTCTGGCCCCTTTTCTTCGA
>CAZGXV010000093.1:0-8994 GCA_964529725.1 uncultured Roseibacillus sp. | reverse complement strand
CAGTAGTGAGAGGCGGAATCCGGAGGCGTTTAGCCATGGTTGGTGGGCGCGGTAAGCGGCATTTTCAAGCGTTGGAGTTGTTTCGAAACCTGTCAAAGCTTCCCAAAAGGGCAAGCAAACGTTAGCGGTCCTATCGACTTTTCCTGAGCTCGGGATGGCCAGATGTTCCAATTCCCTGTAAAAGAATCTCTCCTGACCAGCATGAGCACTGAAGTTGACCAAGAACGTATCGCGAAAGCGGTGAAAGAAATCCTCGCCGCGATCGGAGAAGACCCCGGGCGCGATGGCTTGCTCGAGACCCCCAATCGGGTGGCCCGCTACTTCGCGGAAGTCAGCGAAGGACTGCGTGAAGACCCTGCCGAGCATCTTAACAAGACCTTCGAGGTCGATCACGATGAAGTCATTGTGGTGCGCGACATCACCTTCTATTCCATCTGCGAGCATCATCTCGTTCCCTTTTTCGGAAAAGCTCACGTCGGCTACTTGCCCAAGAAGGATGGCCGCATCACCGGGCTCTCCAAGCTCGCTCGTCTTGTCGATGGCTACGCCAAGCGTCCGCAGGTTCAGGAGCGCCTCACCGGACAAATTGCCGATGCCATCGAGAAGAAATTGGATCCGCAAGGAGTAGCGGTAGTGGTAGAAGCCGAACACATGTGCATGTCGATGCGTGGAATCAAAAAGCCAGGCAGCCGCACCGTGACCTCGTCGATGCGGGGATTGTTCCGCGAAAATGCTTCCTCGCGGGCGGAAGTGCTCCGCTTGATTCTCAGAAATTCGCCTTAGGAGCCACTCCTTGGTTTTTCGTTGAGGCTTACAGAACAACTCCTTTGTCCCACGCGAGAGTTTGTGTCCGGAAGCAAGCCGTTTCCGTAAAAAGACTACAACTCCGGAGTGTCCTTCGAAGGCTGTCTCAGGTTAGCCTTTTGATGAGTAAGCGCGTTGCTTTGAAAAGACTTAGAAATGAAAAAATTTGATTTGATAGTGCTGGGGGGCGGGCGGGCCTCGGGTTTGGCAATTGCGGCTGCGAAAGAAGGAAAGTCCGTGGCCCTCATCGAGCGTGACCGCTTGGGAGGAACGTGCCCCAATACCGGATGCGTGCCGTCCAAACTCTTGATCGGTTATGCCGAGACCGCACGGCGCGTCCGCGAGGCTGATCGGCATTTCATTCAGGCTTCGATCCAGTCAATCGATGTCGAGCGTATCTTCCGAGAGGTCGGCGATTGGGTGCAAGGGGTGGATCCTCGTTATGAGGGACGTCTTGATGGGGTTTCTCTTTACCGAGGTCATGGCCGTTTTGTTTCCAACAAGGTCGTAGAGGTCAACGGTGAGCAGCTCGAAGGAGAAACCATCGTGGTGGCGGTAGGAGCAAAGCCGCGACCGGTTCCTTTCGAGGATGTCTGGACTAATGAAAGTCTCTTTCCGTTGCAGGGCAAGGTGCCTCAATCAATCACGATTGTAGGAGGCGGCTTCATCGCTTGCGAATTAGCCAACTTCTTTGAGGCTGTGGGTGTCGAAACTCGTCTCCTAGTGCGTGGAGAACGATTGCTCCCACTCGAAGACGCAGAGATTGGCGAGATTTTCCAGCAGGAGTTTACCAAGAATGTGCCAACTGATTTCGGGACTTCGATTACCAGCCTCGAGAAAAAGAAGGATGGTTTCGAGATGGAACTGAAGAAGTCCGACGGCTCTTCCGAGACCCATTCTTCGGAGCAAGTATTGTTTGCCATTGGTCGCATTCCAAACACTGACAATCTGGGGATTGAGAACACGGACCTCATCCTCGATGAGAGAGGGTTTCTCACCGTGGACGGCAATTTGCGAACCAACGTCGAGGGAGTTTACGCCGCCGGAGACGTGGCGGGGAACTACCAGCTGCAGCATGTCGCAAGCTTTGATATTCATTACCTTCGCCAGTGCCTCTTGAAAGGTGAAACAAGCGAAATTGACTATGGAATGGTTCCGCATGCGGTCTTTACCGATCCTGAAGTGGCGGCGGTAGGAGCAACTGAGAAAGAACTTGAGGAAGCGGGCACTCCCTACGTCAAGGTGGTCACCGATTGGCTGGCAAGCGCGCGGGCGATGGCGACACGTCTCGATTACCCTCGCACCAAAATGTTGGTGAGTCCCAAGGACTATCGTATCTTGGGTTGCCACTTGGTCGGGCCCGAGGCAGCTACGGTGATTCACGAACTCCTTCCTCTTATGAAGGTGAAGAACGACGTCCGCGAACTCGCGGAGACGATGCATATTCACCCCGCTTTGCCGGAACTGTTTTTAGAGTCGGCAGTGAAATCGATTCAAGCGGTCCGGAGCTATCAAAAGCAGGAACAAGGTTGAGGGGCACTCCTGTCTCTCTGGATTTTTTTCAATACGATCTCCAGGAGACCTGTTTTTCCAATGGGTCTTCATGGGTGCGTCTTGTTCTTTACGATGTCTTCAAGTTTGTGAACTGCTAGGAAAAGCTGTTAGGGTTGCCTTGCCAAGGCTTTCGCTACTGAGTCTACCCTCCATCTTAACAAGGAAACCGCACGCTCGCCTACAAGTCTGCACCTTCGTGGGCACCGACGACAGTGGTAGAAGAATGAACGATACAGTTGGTCAGGCTTGTATCTGGGTCTACCGATGTGTTCGGCCAGAGAATGGTGTCGGTGAGGACGGCGTGGGAACCGACGCGACAGTGGGGCCCTACCCACGAGTTGGTGATGGTGGCGGTGGCATCGACCCGCGCGCTTTCGTGAATGCGGGGGACATCGTGGCCGGTCACGAGCTCTTCGCCGATGCCGTGGGTGGCGAGGTAGGCTTCCCGAGTTCCCAGGTCGAGCCAGTGGCCTTCATCGGCAAGGAACGCTCCCAGTTTCCCTTGTGAGGCTAATTCCAGAAAGGCGGGGATGATGGAGACTTTTTCCTGAGGCGGAACCAGTTCCAGAATCGAGGCATCGATGCAATAGATGCCGGTAAATTGATGAGTGCCGTTAGCAACACCGAGTTTGTTGTGGATATCGGTCACTTGATTTTCGGCAACGGCAAGGTGTTGGGCCGGCCCTTCGCTACGCACCGCCAGAGTCGCTGCGTTATGCGAGCTGTGGTGGGCGGCAATCAGTTTGTCGATTGGGAGATTGGTGAGAATATCACCATTGTAGACAAGGATGGGATCGGTCCCGATGAAAGAGGCGATGTTCTTGATGCCGCCCCCGGTTTCGAGGAGTTCCTGTTCATGAAAAAAGTGAAGCTGGATTCCGCGATAACTTCCTTCCGGGAAAGTGCTCGCCCACTCCTCATGCAGATGGTGGGTATTGACCGCGACCTCCTCAATTCCCGCCGCCAAGAGATGGTCGAGGGCATGGGTAGCCATGGGTCGATGGAAGACAGGCACCAGTGGTTTGGGGACGGTATTTGTCAGGGGCTGGAGACGGGTTCCGAGCCCGGCGCCGAGGAGGAATGCTTTCTTCATCGGGAAAGAGGGTGAAGGGTCGGGATGAGTGTGAAAAGGGGTTTGATAGACAGGTTTGCCACCGTCCGTATTGGGGATTCCTCTTTGATGAAAAAAGCTCCCTTTCTCACGAAGTCTGTTTGGTCCTGTCTTTCGTTCTTCGCGATGGCGTCATTGGAGGCCGCTGCAGCCAATAAGGCCGCTGCAGCCAACGCCGCCAAGGTGCTGGCCGAGGGCTTCGAACTCACCGTTTTTGCAGAGCCCTTCGAGGCAGAATATCCTGCCGCGCTAGCCGCCGGGCCTGATGGCACCGTCTATGTCTCGGTGGATCCTGATGGCTCTTTGGGCAAGGACTACACAGGTCGAGTGGTCGCCTGCCGCGATGAAGATGGCGATGGCCAGGCGGAGAAATTTTGGGATTACATTCCCGAGATTGAGTCGCCCCGGGGTGGGCAAATGGTCGATGGCAAATTTTATATCATCCATCCGCCCTACCTGAGCGTTTATTGGGACGAGGATGGCGATGGGGTGGCAGAGAAGTCACAACAGCTCGTCGATGGTTTAGGTGCCAGTGTGCAGGAAACACGGGGTGGCGACCACACCACCAACGCAGTGCGGATGGGCATCGACGGGTGGCTCTACATTGCGGTGGGAGATTTCGGGATGAGTTCTTCCACTGGGACTGATGGTCGCGAGGTGACTTTACACGGTGGTGGGGTGGCGCGCGTTCGTCCCGACGGCACAGGGTTGGAGGTCTATTCCTACTATACGCGCAATCAGTGTGACGTCGCAATCAGTCCCTATCTCGACCAGTTTGTGCGAGACAATACCAACGATGGCAAGGGGTGGAATACTCGTCTCCACCATCACACCAACCTCGCCAACCACGGCTATCCGCGACTTTACAAGAACTTCACGGATGAGGCTGTTAAGCCGCTTCTCGACCTCGGCGGGGGCAGCGGCACAGGTGCTCTCTATCTGCACGAACCTGGTTTCCCGGCTGGTTTCGGCGACCGCTTGTTCACGTGCGATTGGACGACGGGTAAAATCTATCACCATGAATTGTCGCCCTTCGAAGCAACCTTCGAAATGAAGCAGGAAGAATGGATGGACCTGACGCGAGCCACTGATATTGATGTCGATGGCGAGTCACGACTCTACACTGCCGATTGGCGGAACGGGCGCTTCACGTATGCGGGTGAAGGGGTCAAGGTGGGGCTCATACACCGAGTGGTTCCGAAAGGTTATCAGGCAGAAAAATGGCCGGACCTCAATGCGATGGCTACTGAGAATCTAGTAGCTCAGCTCGCCCATCGAAGTGCGGTCCGTCGTCTCGAGGCCCAGCAAATCTTGGTTCGCCGTGGTCAGGACAGCGAGCTTGGTGAGGCACTTCTGAGCTTGGTCAAAGGAAGGAGCCCGCTTTACGGCAAGGTGGCGGCCATCTTCGCCTACAAGCAGATTTTTGGAAAAGCAGGGGAGCAAGCTTTACTCGAGCTGCTTGATGATGAGGAGGTGCGCGAGTTTGCAATTCGAGCGCTGGGAGATAATCGCGATCAAGTTGCCGCTCTTTCTAGCGAGCGATTCGAGAGTCTCTTGTTTGACGAGAACCCACGGGTGCGATTGCAAGCTGCCATTGCTGCCGAGCGTGGAAGGCGTAGTGACTTGGCTCCCCTTCTTTTGCGAGCAGGTGCGCAAAGCTTCAATCAACTGAAGACCCTTGAGGGCAATCAGGATTATCGATTTCCTCACACAGTGGTGGAGGCTCTTGCTTTTCTCGAAGCTACCGAGGCTTGCCTGCAGGCAGTCGGCCATGAAGAAACGCGAGGAATAGCTTTGGCAGCCCTCAAGAAGATGCCGAACTCGACTGCGGTCACAGGCTTGGAACAAATTCTCACGAAAGCGGGCGACGATGCCGAATTGCGATTACAGGTGATGGAGGTTTTGGCTCGGCTCGTCCACCGCGAGGCAGAATGGGATGAGAAGGCCTGGTGGGGCACCCGTCCCGACGATCGCGGTCCCTACTTTGCACTGGCAAAATGGGTGGATAGCGCACGCTGCTTGCAAGCCCTCGAGAAGGGATTCGCCGAACTCAAGGGGAGCGATGTTGAGAAGGGTTTAGCCCTCTTAGCGGTCAATCGTCTCGATGCTACCAAGATGAATTTGGGCCCACTCGATCCTGTGCTGATGGCCTTGGGCGCGGAATCGGCTAGTCGGGAACAGCTCCAGACTCTCGCGCAAGCATCCTTGGACCCAAAGCGGGATTGGGAGCAAAGGTTGGCTGCTTATCGCTCGATTTCACGATCAGAGAATGAAGCGGCTCTGCGCGAGCAGTTGGCGGTTCTCGCAGGTTGGTCCCAGGAAGACGGTTTGCAAGAAATCGCTGAACGTGAGGTGAGCGAGTTCATCAACTCTCCTGCTTTGATTCTTCGACTCTCGGATTTGAAGAAGTTGGGTCAAAAGGAAGAACCAGCTCTCAGCAAGATTGCTTGGAAGGCCATTCTCTCCTTCTCACGCAGTCCCATCGTCAAGGTCGCTCAGCGAGAGGCAGCTCGGAATATCGCTTTGGATAATCCGCGCGCACTCGGTTACTTTCATGCTTTGGCTGAGATGAAATTATCAGGCTTCGAGGGGCCAATTGGGAATGCCATGAAGGGCGACAACACCGCCTTGATTGAAGCAGCGACAGCCGCTCAAAAGGCAATTGCAGGTGCGGCAAATGAGAGCCAAGGAGCACTCATTGCCACCTTGGATGCCGCGAAAGTGACTGCCGAAGTAATGTCTAAAGTGGGGACTGGGGATATTGAACTGGGCAAAAAGCTCTACACTCAACAAGCTTGCGCAAGCTGCCATGCGGTGAGTTTAGACGAAGTTCAGAAAGGCCCCTATTTAGGTTCGGCGGGTAGTAAGTTTACGCGTGACTATCTCATTGAGTCGATACTCGCACCAGGTGCCACAGTCGCGCAGGGCTTCCGGACCCAGCTCATCACGATGAAGGATGGTGCTGTCTACCTCGGCTTTGTGACCCGCGAGGAAGACGGTCAAATCGACGTCCGGAATATTGGGGGATTGGTAGTGACTCTCGCCGCTGATGACGTCGCCAGCAGGGTCGAGCAGGAGCAGTCCATGATGCCCGCGGGTTTGGGCTCTTCGCTGACGGTTGAGCAGTTCAATTCGTTGATCGACTATCTGGGGAGCTTGCGGGAAGGCTAGCGTGCTTAAACGTCGATCACTTTTCCAGAAACCTGCTTAGCTCGAGACGCTTCGTCTTCGGTTTGAGGTTCAAAATTCGGATCAAGCGGGTTGCCGCCCACCGAGACGTTGACCTTCTTGGCGAGTTGCTCGGTCAGGAGTCCTCGAATGACGGCACGGGCCGGAGGAAGGAGAAGTAGAAAACCGACCGTATCAGTGAGAAAACCCGGAGTCAGTAGCACCGCGCCCGCAATGAGAATTAATAAGCCATCGACCATTTCCTTGTGGGGCATCTTGCCCATCGCGAGAGCATTCTGGAAGTTGGCATAGGCTCTTCCTCCCTGCGACTTGGTCAGCGCAGCTCCAATGAAGGCCGTAACCACAATGATGATAAGCGTGGGTGGGAGGCCCAAATGTTTCCCGAGCAGCATGAAGAGAGCGAGCTCGATAACGGGAACAATGATGAAGAGGAGAAGGAGGCGAGCGAACATAATCGTATTGCGTTAGCGCACAGTCTTCACCGGGATCGCTTTTTTGGAAAATGGAAAGTCACTCTCATTTTGGAACTAGAGAGGCACCGGGGTATCGAGGAGAATTTGCTCCACAATGCTTGCGTTATTGAGCCCGGCGAACTTGGCGTCGGGCTCGAGGACCAGGCGGTGGGCAATCACGGGAATGGCCAGCTCTTGAATCATCTCGGGAGTGACAAAATCGCGACCGCTCAAAAGTGCCATCGCTTGCGCCGTGTGCATCAGGGCAAGCGATGCCCGTGGGGAGGCGGCCAGCTTGACCTTATCCGCAGTCCGGGTGGCATTGACCAAGCTAACGATGTAGTGCCGGACTTCGTCCGTGATGGTCACCGAACGGGCGAGCTTACGGATGGAAAGGAGGTCCTCGCGGCTACAGACCGAGGTGAGGTCGTCGAGAGGATGTCCGTTCTGTTGTTCGGTGAGCAGCGCTACCTCTTGTTCGACCGGCAAGTAGCCGAGGTCGCACAACATCGCGAAGCGATCCATCTGCGCCTCGGGGAGCGGATAAGTTCCGCGGAATTCAACAGGGTTCTGGGTCGCGACCACAAAGAACAATTCTCCCAGGTCATAATGACGGCCCTCGATAGTGGTTTGGCCCTCGGCCATCGCTTCTAACAGTGCGGACTGGGTGCGGGGTGAGGCTCGGTTGATTTCGTCGGCGAGCAAAAGGTCGGTGAAGATGGGACCTTTGTGAAAACGAAATTCTGACTTGGAAGGATCGAACACGGAGACCCCTAACACATCGGAGGGCAGAAGGTCGGGGGTGAATTGAAGGCGCTTGAAGTCCATGCCGCCAACCGCTGCAGCCAAAGCTTTGGCCAAGGTCGTTTTTCCCGTTCCGGGATAGTCTTCAAGGAGGAGGTGGCCACCACTGACGAGACAAGCCAGCACTTGGCGGACCGCAGTTTCTTGGCCCCGGATGACGGTTGCAATGGCGGCTTCGATTTGATGGAGGGTCTTCGTGGCCTCGGAGGTCGTCATGTGGGAGGGAGTTTGGGCACGCAAGCGGGGGGAAGCAAGGGTGGAGAGTCCAGAATCTAGATTTCAGATTGGCGCGAGCGTGTTGGTGGGCTAGATTGAGAAATGTCAAAGTTAGTAACGCTGCTCCTGTTGTTCTTTGCCCTTGTGTGCGGGGCTTACGAGATTCCCAAGGGAGTGATAGGGATCGGAGAGTTGGAAAAGGCGCAACAGATGTCGAAGGCCTCCGGAAAGCCCGTGGTTCTGGTCGTGGCGATCAAGACCCAACCCGAAACGTGAGACACCTGCCCTGGCACCATCAGTTCGTTGGTGAGTAAAGAAGTTCTTGCTTGGTCCCACCCGGTGGCCGTCGATCCTTCCGAGGTGCTGGCGCTCCCCAGCGAGGCGCGCGATATCGTGAAGACAAAGGCGGGCGTCACCCCCAAGGTTTTTGTGATGAATCCCGGCCTCACCAAAAGCTATGGCGGCTTCAACCATGGCGAGCTTAAGGAAAAGAATTGGAAGGATATCTTCAAAGCCGCAAAAGCGGGAGTCCAGACCGCGGTGAGCGAAGGTTCTTTTGCCCCTGCGGGGAAAGTGGTGAACATCGAAAACTCACAGGTCGAGACTTGGCAAAGCGCAGCCGGAACCGCAATCGAAGCCAAATTGGTAGCGGTCGAAGACGACTCAGTCTTCGTCTTCGAAACCGCAAGCGGAAAGACCATTCGCGCGACCGCTGATAAATTGAGCGCGGAATCGGTGGAGAGAGCTCGGGACCTAGCAGCCGAATAAATGAAAGAAGCCCAGCTAGAGAGAATTGGGTTTAGTGAGTTGTTCGTGCCGGTAGGGACCATTTGATAAATGGTCCGCGAGAGTTCTGCCGCAAGA
>CAZGXV010000092.1:0-9728 GCA_964529725.1 uncultured Roseibacillus sp. | reverse complement strand
CCTACTAGCAGAGCCGTAGAGCTATCGAGTAGAAAAGACTTGGGTGCCTCCTGCAGGCGCAGGTGTAGGTCAGCGAAATTGAGTGTGCCCGTCTTGCCGTAGATGAGTCCAGCCGCTGCAAGAAACAGAAGCGAAGAAACGAGATTGATGACCACATAGCGCCAAGTGCCCGCCCGTGCCGTCTTGCCCGGAACAATGGCCATGAGCGCGAAGGAGGAGAGCAAAAGAACCTCGAACCAGACATAGAGATTGAAGAGGTCGCCAGTGAGAAAAGCACCCGTAGTGCCTAAACTTAGAGTGAGGGTCAGAGCATAAACCGAACGCCGACGGTAGTGAACAGGCAGCATTTTGACGGAGAAAATGAGCGAGGCCAAGACCACGAGCTGGCAAATCACCATCATGAGACTGGCGAAGGTATCGGCCACCATCACAATGCCGAACGGCGCTTCCCAATCACCCATTGCGAGGGCGTGCACCGAACCATCTGCGGTGGCTTGCAAAAGACCGATAGAAGCGAACAAGCCTAAGGAGGCAGCCACCAAGGCGCAGGCGGCCGAGACTGTGTGTCTGGTCTGGAAAAAGTAGCTCAAGACCGCACCGATGAGGGGTGCAAGCAGAGCAACAACAATGAGATTTTCAGGAGTCATTTAGAGGAGCTACGAATCAGAAGGGTCAGAAGAAATGCGAGGATGCCGAAGCCGATCACGATGGCAGTCAGCACCAGTGCCTGTGGAAGAGGGTCGGCGTAGTCAGCGGCGTTAATCGGGCCTTTGCCCACGAAGGCAGCGGCGTTGTGCTTGAGTCCTCCCGAGGCGAAGATGATGAGATTGGCACCTTGGCTGAGCAGAATGAGGCCGATGATAGCGTCAGTTTTGCTGCCACCCAAGAGGCGGTAAATTCCGGCGGCGATGAGCACTCCGATGGTGATGGCGACGAGGATTTCCATAGTTAACGAGGACGGGGAATGTAAAAGTGGCGAAGAAAATTGAGCGCGAAGCCCAAGACAGCGAGCAAGACACCAAGGTCAAAGAGAAGGGGGGTGCCGAGATGGAAATCACCTCGATGATACCAGAGTCCCTTAAAGAAAGTCTGGCCCGAGAGGAGCGGAAGGAGTGCTGAGAAGCAGGAGACAAAGAGACCCGCCACCAAGAGGTTCCGTGAGAGCCTACGTAATCTTGGAGGAGACAGCCTTCCCCGCTGGAAGAGAATCGCGAGCCCGAAAGCAGAAGCCAAGATGAGAGCCGCGACGAAACCTCCGCCCGAATGGTTGTGGCCTCGCCAAAAAAGCCAGCCAGCGGTCACCACCAGAATGGCAATGATAGCGGTCAGGCCAGTGCCGATCCAGGGCGTAGAATGTCCGGGGATGCGCGCACGCGCCCGAGCAGCCCCCAAGGCGGCGTTGGCTCCCAAGGCCGCGATAACGAGAACAGTAATTTCCCCAAAGGTGTCGAGGGCCCGGAAATCGACGAGGATAACGTTGACCACGTTGGCTCCATAGGCCGCAGGCTTACTTTGCGAGAGGTGGTAGTCCGAGATTGGGTGGTCCCAATCAAGCGCAATGGCCTTTAGAATGAGCGCCGTGACTAGGATGCCGGAGGACGCTGCGATCGCAACGCGAAACCCCTTGGAGACTGTCTCCACGGGCTGGCGTTCCTTGGGATTGGTGCCTGCTTTGATTAAGGCAATCGCAAGCAAGAAGAGAGTCAGGGTCTCAGCCAAGAGCTGGGTCAAAGCGAGGTCCAAAGCACTGAACCATAGGAACAGGAAGGCGACTAACAAGCCGACGAATCCAAGCGAGACCAAAAGTGGAAGAGTCTCCTTGGAACGGGCGGCCACGATGGCGGCGCAAGCAATCATGGGAGCCAAACACAGGAAGGCAATCGCGTTGCTATCGGCGGTGAGTTCGATTCGGGGCCATGTCTGCGGCTGTAAGGAAAGAAAGACCAGCGCCCCAATTGCGATTAGCATCAGCGAAAGGTGCTTCTGAAGAGAGTCTTTCTCTAGAAGCTGACCAACCGACTTGGCAGTCGAGCGCAGGGCCTCGACCGCCAGATTAAAGAGGTTTTCAAAAAGTGGTCTAAAGAGATTGGGCAATGGGGGGAGGTTGGGTCGCGAAAGCACCTTGGCGACCACAAGCGACAACAGAAGGGCACTGATGCCAAGTCCCAGCGCAGGAGTCCACCCATGCCAAAGCTTGTAGGACGCATCCGGTTCCGCTCCCAATGCGGAGGCAGCGGGCCCGAGAAAGCTGTGACTGGACAAAGGAAGAGAGAATGTCAGCAACAGTGCACCCAACGCCGGGGCCGTCATCGCAAAAGCAAGTGGCAACGGCAACTCGCGCTTAGGCTCGACGCGATGCTTTCGCGAAAGCAAAGGAAGGACCACCCGCAAGCCAAGTCCGAGAACTCCGGCTGCAGCAATAGCCACCGCGATTGCAAGCAAGGGCGAGTGATACCAAGTCGCCTTGAGAAGATACTCTTTCCCCAAAAAGCCGGGCAGCGGAGCGACCCCTAACAGAGAAGCGACCGAAACAACGATCACCAATCCAGTGAGCTTGGCCGAGTGAAAGGCGCCCCGGAGTTCTGAGAGTTGGCGGGTGCCAAAGCGAATCTCGAGATTGCCCGCCGCCAAGAAAAGCGGCGCTTTATAAAGAGCATGCGCGGTCAGGAAAATGACGAATCCCAGCTGAGCTGCCGGAGTCCCTATCGCGGCCAGAATGGTGAGGAACCCTAGCGCTGCCAGCGTGGTCGAGGCGAGGATGGACTTCAGGTCGTCTTCTCGCATCGCTCGGGCCACGGCGGTTCCAATGGTAAGAATACCGGAAACGGCTAGAAGAGGGGTCCAAAGCGGGTGCTGACTCATCACCGGTGCCAAGGTTGCGAGGAGGAAAACTCCTGCTTTGACCATGGTTGCCGAGTGGAGGAATGCGGAGACCGGAGTGGGCCCCACCATCGCGTTGGGCAGCCAAAAGTGGAAAGGCCACTGGGCGGATTTGGTCAGTGCACCCACCATGACCAGAAGCATTCCAGCCGTCACAATCCCGCCTTGAGGCAGAGTTTCGGTAGCCAGTAATTCCGAGATTTTTGCAGTTCCGAATCCCTGTTGCAAAAGCACGAAACCAGCCAGCAGGGCAGCGCCACCCCCGAGGGTGATGAGCATGGCCTGCGAGGCCTTTTCGCGGGTGGCTTCGTGCTGATGGTGGAAGCCAACGAGCAGAAATGAAAAGAGGGAGGTTGCTTCCCAGAACAGAAAGAGCAGATAAAAGTTATCCGCCCAGATCACCCCCAGCATAGCGGAGGTGAAAATAGCGAGATAGCTCATCAGCGTAAAGCGCCCCGGCTTGCGGGCGAAGTAATACGAAGCGTAAAGCTGGATGCAGGCTCCAAGGCCTAAGATAAGGGCGCCAAACCATGCCGTGAAGGGAGTCAGCCGCAAGGCCCAGTCAATACCCAGCTCAGGTGCCCAGGGTAGGGAGAGGAGAAGACTTTCGCCCCTGAAATCAAAAGCCAGCAGCCAGCACGCGCCCAATCCGAAAAGGAGGGCAGTGACAATGCCGACGCTGTTCTGCAGCTTTTTCGGCAGCCGACTACCCACTGCAAAAAGCAGCAAGCAGAGTATGGGAAGGGCGAGCAGGATAAGAGGGGAGGACATGGAGGTGGGTGCGTGGGTCCGGATGAGGAGGCCTCATTAGCGGAGCCCTAATAGCTGGCGCAGAAAACCAAGGGAAGCATTCTTCTGCTTCACAACTAGCACGGGGCATTCTGAGTTGCGAACTATCTCGGCGGCCTGGCTTCCAAGCACGGCCACCGAAAGCGCATTGCGGCCTTGGCAACCTATCACGAGAAGATCACCTTCATTGGACCTCCCAAGTTCAGCGATTTCTTTCCCAAAGGAATAACCAGTCACCAAAGTGCGTTTCCAACGATTGGGTTCTTTGGCATGTTCGCGGACAAATTTTTCCAAATTATCGGCTTCGGTATCGAGAATAAGCTTTTTGAGAGCATCGGGACTAATCGCCATCGTGGCGCGGGCGCTGGAGGGAACTTTGGTGAGGTGAATCGCCTCCACTTGACAGTCGCCAGCCGGCTCTAGTGTTGCAAAAGCCTGCGACCAATCGACCACCAGCTTCGAGAGTTCCGAAAAATCGACCGCAGCCAGCACGCGACGGGGAGGCACCGCGAGTTGGCAGGGAATCATCAGCACGCCCACCGGGCTTTTGCGGGCTAGACGCTCGGACAGTGCGCGGCCATCGAAGTCCTGAGCTGCGACCACGACTAAGTCGTAATCTCCTCCTGCCAGCCGATGGAGGATAGGACCGAGAGGGGGCTCGTTGCTGGCATCAACTTGGAAGGAGAGGTCCTCTAGAGTTGCAGTCGCCTGCTGCTTGAAAGCCTTTTCATAATTCTCAATATCTTCGTTGTTTTCCTCGGCTGGAAAGACTTCGAGTGGTGCCGGTAGACACTGAATAAAATCAATGCCCTGCGCACCAGAGGCGTGGGCTAGTAGCTTGGTCCATTCCAACAGGGCAGTGGCATCATGATCCTGAGGGAGAACGGCGAGAATTTTCTGAAAGCGCTTCATGGAGTTAGTTTTAAGTTGCGAATACAAATACGCGAAAAACATGTCGTGTAAACTAAATCGCGAAAAAAATTTGAAGAAAGTTCAGTCTGCGGTAAGAATGTTCTATGCCAAAAGCCCCTCAGGCTTCTCCCAAGCAACCTTAACCGCAACTTCTTTTCGTCAATGCCTTCCTCTCAACCACCACCGCAAGGGAATGATTCTGGCGCAAACGGCGAAATGCGAACGGCGTTCTTTACCAATCATGCCCACGTTCTCGCTTGCCTTACTCGAAGCCCAGAAGTCACTCTCCGTCAGGTAGCGATGGAGCTTCAGATGACAGAACGGGCGGTGCAACGCATCGTCAGTGACTTGGAAAAGGAGGGCATCTTGGCGCGTGAGAAAGTCGGGCGTTGTAACCAGTACCTGATTGCCAAAAGTAGGCTATTGGGCCATCCGCTAGAAAATCATCATACGATTGCGGAGTTTCTTGAGTTTGCCGACTCTTAAGGCTTTCTTGGAGGTCCTCCATGCAAGAACTCTTCACTTGGGTGCTCATCGTGCTCTGCCTGTCGCAATCTGCGATGTTTTCCGGGCTCAATCTCGCCCTTTTTTCGCTCTCGAAGCTTCAGCTAGAAACAGAGGTCAAAAAGGGCAGCCCGGGAGCGGTAGAGATCGCCCGTCTGCGCGGCGATGCCAACCTGCTGCTCTGCACCATTCTGTGGGGAAATGTTTCGGTTAATGTTCTGCTTACCATTCTTAGTAACTCGGTGATCACCGGGGTTTCCGCCTTCTTGTTCTCAACCGTTGGCATCACCATCGTGGGCGAAATTATGCCCCAGGCTTACTTCTCCCGGCATGCCCTGCGGATGGGAGCCCGCCTATCGCCTTTGATTCGCATGTATCGCATCTTGCTCTTCCCCGTCGCCAAGCCGAGCGCAATGCTCTTGGATCGGTGGATTGGCCCCGAAGGCACCCGCTTTTTCAAAGAAGACGAGTTCGAGGTGATGCTCGACCAACACATCCGCGAGCCTTCCTCAGATATTTCCTACGCCGAGGGCAGAGGCGCCTTGAACTTTTTGCGCTTGGATGACCTGCGAGTCTCCGGCGAAGGCTCTCCCTTGGACCCCGAAACCATCATCCCGCTCCCACTGAAGGATGGCATAGCCTACGTGCCCGAGAGGGGGACCGAGGAAGAGGCCGAGCTCACCAAAGTCGTAACTGCGACTTCTCGAAAGTGGGTCGTGTTCGTCAATGAGAACGACTATCCGGTGCAATCTCTAGA
Source organism: uncultured Roseibacillus sp. (assembly GCA_964529725.1). GTDB lineage: Bacteria > Verrucomicrobiota > Verrucomicrobiia > Verrucomicrobiales > Akkermansiaceae > Roseibacillus. The sequence continues at coordinate 3,886 of CAZGXV010000092.1, read as the reverse complement.
TATGGACGACTACCTGCGTGACCTCTATGACGGTAAGGCTGGGGTCGCTCTTTCCGAGCATTGCCAAAAACCGATCGTCACCACCGATCCAGAACTGACTTTGGACCGCATTTTGCCGCAGCTCGATGTCGAGTCCGAGCATCATGGGGACCGAGTCTTGGACCGTGAGGTTGTTCTCTATTGGGGGGATAAAAGCAAACGCATCATTACTGGTGCCGACCTTCTTGGTCGTTTGTTACATGGCATTGTTATCCGGCGTACTGCCGATACTGCTTAGGGCAACCCGGTGGAAGTCAACCTGGGTTGCTTTTTGTCAATAGTGGTAACCGCCCGGACGACGCAGGGCGATCAAGCTAGGGGAAAATTCGGTGAAATGAGACCAGGATGGATTGGATGAATCAGATTTATAAATTCAAACTCATCGTTCTGAGCCGAGTTTTGAAGTGCCATTCCCTTCAAAAGTTCGCGGCTCATGGTTTTCCATCAAAAAATCCAATCTATCCAATCCATCTTGGTCCAAGAATGAGCTAAAGAGAGAAGCCTGGTCCCTAGCTTGGCCACCCTGCCGGATTACGTTCTTCTATTTTGATTGGCATCCCACTCATAGTCTCGTAAAATTTGTCACGAAATTAAAAGGACGCAACAAAAAGCGTGAAAAAAATATCAGGTTTTTATTGAGTATGAGTGAATCCCCAGACCAAAACACTAACAATAAGCCAATTCCGAAACCCAATGTTCTTGGGGAAAAATTTTCGGGATGGACTTTTTTAACCAACCACACTCACGTCATTGTCTGCTTGTCGCGGGACTCAGGACTAACAGTTCGCAGTTTAGCGCTCCAAATTGGCATCACCGAACGCTCGGTGCAGCGAATCTTAGCTGAACTGGAAGAGGGTGGAGTGGTGCAGCGCACCAAGGAAGGTCGCCGCAATCTCTATAGCATCGATAGGACTTTTCAGCTTCGCCATCCCCTCGAGTCCCATCACTCCGTGGGCGATCTCCTAAAGGCCTTGAACTAGCGGCGCACTAACTTTCTTCAATCAAAGGCTTTCGCGGATCCATCAGCATCCACAGAACGATTGCGACTAGATTGAGAAGGGCTGCGAGGTAGAAGAAGGGCTCGGTCTCGCGAGCAAAAAGGGCGTTCTCACCGACCAAGGCCGAGGCCGCAAACCAAGCGGTTAAGTAGGGAAAGGCCAGCGAGGTGATCACCGAACCCACATTCCCGGCCATATTCATCGTTCCTGATACCGTGCCGGCATGCTTGCCCCCGATATCGACACAAAAGGACCACGAGGGCGAAAGGGTCATATCAGCACCAAAGACAGCGAGGGTGAGAAAGGCCACCGCCCCCACGACATTGTCCATATGAAGACTGGCTAAAAGACCAATGGCAGCCAGCGAAAAACCAATCATCGCGGGGATACGTCGAGATAGCTGAATGTTGCCATTGCGGAACAGTCGGTCCACAAGCGACCCCGACACGAGGTTCCCTAGAAAGCCACCCAGTAGAGGAATGGCTGCTGCAAAGCCCGCTTTTTCGGGCGTGAGCCCGTAAGTCTCTTTGACATAAGGGTAGAGCCAAGTGAGCGCGAAAAAGAAAGTGAAGTTGCTGCAGAAATACTGCGCCATGGTGAGCCACATGTTCTTGGACCCCAGCACCAGATTTGCGGAAAGGGGGGTCGTGGAGGTGGAGGGTTGCTGGCGGTTGGCAAGAATGTGATCTTTCTCTTCGGGTGAAATTGATTTGTGATCGGAAGGCTCATCCCGGAACCAAGCAAACCACACAAAGGCCCATACGAACCCTAACAAGCCAAAGACTACAAAAGTCATTCGCCATCCCATCCACGCGATAAGCGCGGGCATCGCAAACATCGCCGCCGCTCCTCCCAGTCGGGAAGCAGAAAAGTTAATTCCAGTGACCAATCCTCGTTCCTTGATCGGAATCCAAGAAAAGGTGGCGCGTGCCATTCCGGGAAAAGCCCCAGCCTCGCCAATGCCGAACAAGAAGCGGCAGATGAGCAGAGAAATAAGGTTAAAGGTAGCTCCGGTAAGCGCGGTAAAAAGAGACCAGAAAGAAACCACTGCGGTCAGAATTTTCCGAGGTCCCATACGGTCGGAAAGCGCCCCCGCTGGCGTCTGTGCAATGGCATAACCAATTGCGAAGATGGAAAGCACCCAGCCAAATTGCTTATCATCGAGATTGAACTCACCCGTAATATCGCCCTTGGCCGCCGAGATGCAGGCGCGGTCGATATAAAGAATGAGTGACAGGATGAAGGTAGCGACAACAAACTTGTGGCGAGTTTTCATGAGACGGAAACGGAGTTGTGAGTTTGGGCGGATTGATAGGCGAGCTCGACCAGTCGAACCGAACGGAGGTAATCGTCAGCTTCTGATTCGAAAGGAGCTTTGGCGAGAAACTGTTTCACAAAATGCTCTTGGGTCGCATGGACACAATTGCCCGCGAATCCCTCACGCGAAGGTTGATAAGCGTGACCGTAGCGCTCCTCGCCGAGAAGCTGGATCTCGATTTCACCCTCCTCGTTGAGCGTGAGATGACCCTTGGAGCCGTCGAGACGAAGGCGACCAAAGGTGTAGCGTGGATTCTCGATAGCGGAGTCGGCCTCGCCGTAACGATTCGCATCAAGGACGGCGGTGCCCCCGTTCTCAAAGTGGCAAACAAGCAGGGCTGAGTCCTCACCTTTGATAACGGGATTACGGCGGGCGGTCGTGGCGTAAAGAGAAGAGACTTCCCCAAACAGATAGCGGAAGGTGTCGAGGAAGTGAACCCCGGTTTCGAAGATGAAGAGCCGTTCATAGTCTCGAAAGAAAGGTTGGCGGGCGAGGTAAGCGTCCTCACCCCAACCATCACCAAGACGACATTGAAAGTTGAGAGAATGGAATTCGCCTAGGATGCCGGTATTAAGAATGCTCTTAATTTCGCGATACCATGGTTGCCAGCGCCAGTTCTCGTGCACCATAAAGCGGACTTCGGGGTGCTCTCGGGTAAGTTCGATGAGTTCGAGAGTTTCCTCCCAAGTCGGGGCGAGAGGTTTCTGGCAAATCATGTGCACTCCATGCTGAAAAGCGAGACGACAGAACTGCAGGTGAGTTTCGGGGGGAGTGATGATGTCCACAAAGTCCGGTTTGACCTCCAGCAGCATCTTCTCGAAATCCTCGGCGGAGTAGCTACTAGGTATCCCGTATTCGGAGGCCATGGCCTCGGCCTTCGCGAGAGTACGATTGCAGTTGGCGACAATCGTGACTTCGGGAATTTCGTGCCACGATTGATATTGGAAACGCGCGAAATAACCAGCGCCAACGAGACATCCTTTCAGTTGATTCATAATTCGTTACTTTGGAGTGCGGTGAGAATCACCGCTTTCGAGAGGTAGGTCGGAGAGATTAGGTAAAAGATAGAGAGAGGTTTGTTGTAGCAGACGGAGAAACCTGCAAGGGGAAGCGGTGTAGCATCGAAGACTAAAATAGAGAAATTGGAAGCGAGGTTATCGAGGGGGTGTTCTTTGGCAGGGCGATCAAGCTAGGGAAAAATTCGGTGAAATGAGGGCAGGATGGACTGGATGAATTAGATTTAAGAGTTCAAATTGATTGTTCTGAGCCGAACCTTGAAGTGCCATTTCCTTCAAAATTTTACGGCTCTTGTCTTTTCATTAAAAATTCTAATCTATCCTATCCATCTTGGTCCAAGAATAAGCTCAAGAAAAAACTTGGTCCCTAGCTTGGTCGCTCTGTGTTCTTTGGAGAAAGTTCGTTTTTGAAGGTGGAGAAGTCGGGAAGTCGGGTCAAGGGGCTGTCGATGCTGGGTGTGGGGTGCAGGGTGCAGGGTGCGGGTGCGGAATACGGGTGTGGAATGCGGGTGTGG
>CAZGXV010000091.1:0-10021 GCA_964529725.1 uncultured Roseibacillus sp. | reverse complement strand
AGTAATCTGCCACCGCGTCGAGAAGGTATTGCACCCCTTTATTCTTGAAAGCAGAGCCGCCCGCAACCGGAACAATCTCGTTCTTGATGGTCGCTTCGCGCAGAGCCGCTTTCAATTCGGCAGGAGTGATTTCCTCCTCCATGAGAAACTTCTCGCCCAACTCATCATTGCCACCGGCTACCGCCTCTAACAATTCGGCGTAGGCAAGCTTGCCGAGTTCGATTTCGTCACCCTCGAGGTCACGAACAGTGTAGGTCGAACCCAGAAGATCGTCTTCGGTGTAAATGACCGCCTTTTGATTAATGACGTCCAACTGACCGCGAAGAGAATCCTCTGAGCCGAGTGGGAGCAAAATTGGGAGCGCATTCGCTCCCAACTTCTCGCGGACTTCCTCCACCACAGCATTAAAATCGGCCCCGACTCGGTCCATCTTGTTCACGAAGATAATTCGTGGGACGGAGTATTTGTTGGCCTGGCGCCAAACGGTCTCGGTCTGAGGTTGAACGCCAGCAACGCCACAAAAGACAACAATGGCACCATCAAGAACCCGGAGAGAACGCTCCACCTCAGCGGTGAAATCCACATGACCCGGAGTATCGATGATATTGACGCGCTGCTCGTCGCCTTGGAAAAGTTTAATCACCCCGTCCTCAGCCTTTTGCTCCCAAGAACAAGTGACCGCAGCAGACTGGATGGTAATCCCCCGCTCGCGCTCTTGCTCCATGTGGTCGGTGGTCGCCGCACCATCATGAACTTCGCCGAGACGATGAATCATCCCCGTGTAGAAAAGAATGCGCTCCGTCAGCGTCGTCTTCCCCGCGTCAATATGAGCCGTGATCCCGATGTTGCGCGTGCGCTGCAACGGGAATGCTCGGTCAGGACTGTTAGGGTTAGCAGACATCGAGGGATGCGAGTTTTTTTCTAGAGCCGTCAGTGACACAGTCTTTGCAGAAGCGGAGCTTCGAGCCTTTGATGACTGGACGGCGAGAGTGATAAAATCAGCGGGAAAGAATTAGAAACGGAAGTGAGCAAAGGCGCGGTTCGCCTGAGCCATCTTGTGAACATCGTCACGCTTACGGACAGAGCTACCTGTGTTGTTAGCAGCGTCCTTGATTTCGTTAGCGAGCGCGAGGTGCATGGGAGTTCCCTTGCGGCCACGGGCGTAACCAACGATCCAACGCATCGCGAGAGCTTCAGAACGGTCAGCATCTACTTCGAGAGGCACCTGATAAGTCGCACCACCGACGCGACGGCTTTTCACCTCGACGCGGGGCTTGGAGTTCTCAATGGCACGGTTAACAACCTCGAGAGGGTCAACAGTGTCGGTGCCGTCGTTAGCCTTATCGATTGCGGCGTAAACAATACGCTCCGAGAGAGAGCGCTTGCCTTCTTTCATCACCATACTGATGAACTTGCCGACGAGAGGACTGTCGAACTTGGAGTCGTGGACGGGGTCCTTCTTATACTTGCGTGATCTGCGAGCCATGATTCAAAAAATGTTAGGATTACTTCTTCGGGCGCTTAGCACCATACTTGGAGCGAGACTGCATCCGCTTATCGACACCGAGGGTATCAAGAGCACCACGAACGATGTGGTAGCGCACACCTGGAAGGTCTTTCACCCGGCCACCACGAACGAGAACGATGGAGTGCTCTTGGAGGTTGTGTCCTTCACCACCGATGTAGGCGATGATTTCGTGGCCATTGGTAAGACGAACTTTGGCAACCTTACGAAGAGCGGAGTTCGGCTTCTTGGGTGTGCGGGTATAAACCTGCAAACACACGCCACGACGCTGCGGGCAATTGGTCAGTGCGCGTGACTTGGAAGCGACGGTCTGTTTCTTCCGTCCCTTTCGCACGAGTTGGTTAATAGTCGGCATAATGTCTGCTTTTTAAGAGCTATGGTTAAATTTTGAGAGAAAACTGATTCTCCCCCGCCAAATTCACCTCTCAAAAACCCTGAGTAGACGCGACCAAACAACGTGCGAGAATCTCACTCGCATCAGCTGACTTGTCCGGAGGCTACCCGATAGGTTCTTACAAAATGAAGCGATTCAGGTTTTTTCAAACCCTCCACGCGACTTGCGGGGCGCGGACTTTAGGAATTATCCGTCACCTGACAAGGGTAAAGTTGGTAATTTTCTGCGAAAATATCGAAAGGCTTTGTCATCCGAAGTTCCACCTCTCTCAGGTAAGCCCTCTCAGCTCCTAAAAACGGACCTCATCGCTGCCAAAAACCCTGAAAATATCACCATTCCCCATTTTAAAGCCGTTCGTTATCAAGGTATCGCCCAGAAGGAAAAACGGGGAGTCAAATCTCGCATCCAGCTCTCAGATGGAAGCTCGAAAGACGGAGAACTTTGTACCGAGGTGCCCGGGATGGGTGAGCGTTTGGAACTGTCGCATGAAGGCACCGTCTACTTGCCCTTCCCTATTCGTCAACAACTGGGTGGCAGCCTTGGTGAGAAAGCCCCCTTGGCTCTCGAGGCGCTCGGGCAGAAGACCGACCTCTTTGGCCTCTTCCTCCAATGCTGTAAAATCAACGTGCGCGGTGATATCAAGTTGCCCAAGATGAATCAGCGGGTCCTCGTCCGCCTGATGACGACCATAAGTACGAAGGGTTCCGGTGGTTCGGGAGGGATGATAAAGGTCGCTGCGCTCGAAACCATAATCGAAGAGAAGCACTTCGCCCATCGTGAGAACGGACTTCATTTCGGTAAGCAAGTCAGTCAACGCGGGTCGAATCTCGGTTTCATATCCTTCTGGCAAATTCGTGGGAAGAAGCTTGAGACGCTCACGAAGCTCGGAATTCGGCTCTGCGAGCTCGAAGGCGAAGGAAGCTTGGTTAGCAGATTGGGAGCCAGAGGCGCCGCCCCCCACTCTTTTTTCCCGCCAACGCCCGTTCTCCATACGCACCAGCCAAAACGAGAGCGCATCAATGAGTTCGTTTCCCAGCACGAGGCCGGGCTCAGCTGGCAACTCACTGGCCTGCGCGACGACCTGAGCCTGAGGCAAAGTATCCTGCAGTGCTTTTCTTTTCAAAGGAAGTGGCTCGACAATCGCATATTGCAAAGCCTCCGCGAACTCGCCTGCGAGTTCCTTGCTCCTTGCTAAAACATCCCGCGCCAAGTCACCCTGCTCGGCACCCCATTCCACAATACGGAATTGCGTTGGCCTGCCCTTCCGCTCCCAGACGGCGGCGGCGTAATCCGCTAAAATCGAGCCAAAGAGCGGTCCGACCGAAACTGCGGTGAAAAAATCTCCCTCTTGGCCCGTGCGAGCCTTCTTCGGCCGCGCATAGTAACCCCACTCCGGATGATACAACACCGTATCAAAGAATTTTCGGAACGAAATCGGCCCTCCGGCTTCGATCTCGGCCATGACTATCTCTCTTAAACGCGCAGTTGCCCCCGCCCCCTCTCCTAGGTAAGACTCTCCACCAGAAAGCTCGCTTGCGGGCTGCATTTCTACCCCATGAACAAGAAGCGAAACAAACGCAAGACCAAGAAGCCCTTTTACAAAAGGAGAGGCATCTATCTTTTCTTCCTGGTCTGCTTTCTCCTTGGCATCCTTGCCATCCTTCTCTTCGACCAACTTTACCTCAAGGAATTCCGCGATCGCGCACTGACCAACTACGACTACGACAAAGTCGATGACGTCGAAATCCCGAGCCAGATTTTTGACCGAAACGGCGCCTTAATCGGCCGTTCCTATGACGAGAACCGCTCCCTAGTCACCATTGATAAGATCCCCTCTGTCTTTATCAACGCCCTCCTCGCGCAGGAAGATCAGCGCTTTTGGGAGCACAATGGCGTGGACTGGGTTGGTGTTTTGCGAGCTGTTTATCTCAACCTGAAAGCTGGCGAAACGACCCAGGGAGCCAGCACCATCACCATGCAGCTGGCTCGAAACGCCTTCGACCTTCAAAAAGAAGCCGATGAGCGTGGGGAGTCGGGTATCGAACGAAAGATCGTGGAATCCTTCGTCGCACTTGAGATCGAGAAGCACTACGTGGGCAAAGTTGATACCGAAAAGCGCCTCACTAACAAAAGGAAGCTCCTAGAGATGTATCTCAACCGGGTTCACTTCGGCAAAGGCTACTACGGCATTCGCGCTGCCGCGCTTGGCTTCTTTGGAAAAGAACCGGAAGACCTTTCTATCTCGGAGAGTGCCTCTCTCGTAGCTTGCATCAAAAACCCTTTCTTCATTAATCCCGTTCGCAATCCGGAACGTAATCAAAAGGACCGAAATCATGTTTTCACTCGGATGTTCGCGGAGGGCACCATCCCCACTCGCGAAGAATATGAGCGGCTCACCGCGGCCCCGGTCGTTACCAATCCCCGGCCGCTCCGGCGCGGAACTTCGCACCTCTATGATAAGGTGGTGGCCCTCACCAGAGACATCGTAGGAGACGATGCCATGTCCCGTGGTGGCTTCTCCATCTACACCACGGTCGATAAGGACGTGCAGGAAGCTGCGAACCAAAGCCTGCGGGAACAACTCCTCGAAATCGAACAAACCGAAGGATACAAACACCCACTGCTCTCGGAGCATAATCGCGAGAGCCTAAAAGCTCCGGTCTATCTACAGGGTGCCGTGTTGGTGACCGACACTACCACGGGAGCAGTCATTGCTCATGTTGGTGGACGGGAGTTCCTTCACTCCCAATACGACTTCATCGAGTCCGGCCGCCGTCCCATTGGGACCGCTTTTCTACCGGTCGTGTATGCCGCCGCCTTCGAGAAAGGTCGCTCGCCTGCTACGCTTGTCGACGACCTCCCCATCGACGCCCGCGAGGTCGCCCTTGGTGGTTCGGAGGGCATCCTCGGAGAATGGGGAAATGAAATTTTAGACCCGGTCTACGAAGGCGAAGTCACCGCTCGCAAGGCCCTTCGCGATTCCAAAATCGCGGCCACCGTGAGACTAGGAGTCGATGTTGGAATCGCCACAGTGGCTGACCAAGCTAAGAAGTTTGGCCTGCCCCTCGAGTCTGGCGAAATGCTAGCTCGGCTTCTGTTAGGTTGGGAGCAAAATTCCCTTTGGCAGGTCTCCCGCATGTATTCCTCATTCGCCCGCAACGGCCAGGCTCCGAAGAACCTCTATTACATTGAAAGTATTAAAAACATTGATGGCGAGGAAGTCTATCGGGCCCCCCGTTCGAAATCCGAAACGGTCGAACTTTGCTCCTCGGCTTCCGCCTTCCAGCTGCACTCCATCTTGGCTGACACCACTCATCACGGCAACTTGCGCGACGAGAGTGGCGTGCTGGTCGAACACGATCTCGCCGTCTGCAAGACTGGCACCACCCATAATTTCTCCGATTCTTGGAGCCTAGGATACAACGGAGATGTGACCTGCGGGGTTTGGGTCGGTTTCTTAGAAGGTCGCAAGCCCATCCATGATTTCGCCTTTGCGAGAACAGTCGCCTTCCCGATCTGGGCCAATACGATGAATGTGGCAGCCAACCACTTCCCGGGGCAAAGGCTCAAGATGCCCCCCACCCTGAGCGCGGTTGCACTCTGCGAAAGCTCGGGCCGTAAAGTCACCCGCTACTGCTATGATAGTGTCTTCGATGCCGAACTCGGAGTCAGCCTCGCATCCACCTCCTATCCTGAATACCTCCGTGTCGGCAAAGCCGAAGTTGGCCTCTGTCCCGTCCATGGCACAGGCGGGGTGACGCCCTCAGATGAATTCGGTCCGAGCACCGAAGAGCTTCGTCAACGTCGCCTTTCGGTCACTCCTATCCAAGTCCTCGCCACCGCTTTACTCGGTGATGACCCCTACGGCGCCAAAACTCCTACTCCCGCTAAGGTCGAAGAAGAAACTGCCGAAGACAAAGATGATCAGAACGACTCCCCGGTCAGCAAAAAGGCCAGTTTCGTCGCCAAAGAGACGCGCAAAGGTGAGCGGGAAGCCACGATTAAGCTTCGTCCACCCCCGCGTATTCCCATCTCTGACGAATCATGAATGACTCTGAACGCGAACCACTCGCCAGCAAAGGAACGTGGGCCCCATTCATGTGCCCCAACTGCCGGGGGCTCTTTCGTGCACCGCTTTCCGCGAAGAGCGCGGCCCATTGCCCGCTCTGCGACCACGAGATCGAGCTCCCCACATCCTCCCAGCCTCCCGAGCAGGAAGAAGACCTCTCTCCCAACGTCCCCGTTCGCCGAAGGCGGCAATCGAAACCCGTAACGGACCGTCACTCTTGGGACAAACAATCTCCGCAGGAACAGAACAAGCCTAACAACTCCGGACTTATCTGGGCCACTCTTTTCATCCTCTCTGTCGGACTCGCAGTCGCCGCCTATTCAATCTTCAACGCTCGTGAGGCAAGAGAAAAAACCGTCGAATCCTCGACTGACTCCTCAGAAAAGGAAGCCAGCTTCCGAGTTCCCGGTTCAGCATCATCGAGTAGTCGCTTCTCGCCGAGCTTTTCCAAAACAGACCCTCTCGTCGAACTGGAGACAAAGGACTTGGAAATCGCCCGCGAGGCCACGGCCAAATTCTTGCAATGCCAAACCATCGAAGAGATGGCTCCTCTTATCCGTGAGCCCGAACGGGTCGTCCCTCTCATGCGGGAATACTATGCAAAGTTTCCCTTCAACCCGCAGGCACCACTCTCAGTTGATGGAAGTGGCGTCGCCCACGTCGCCAAGCAATTTACCAGCTTCGAAGTCGTTCTCGAAGACTACAGCTCCCGTCCTATCGCAGTTGAACTCACTGAAAAGGGACCGCTAATCGACTGGGAGAGCTGGGTCTCTCATTGCGAAATCCCTTGGAAATCGTTGATTGCGAATCAAGTAAAAACGGAAACCTTGGTGCGAGTGACAGTCAGCCACGCCACCTACTATAATTTTAGTTTTCGGGACGACTCTCAGTGGGCCTGCTATCGCCTCTCTCGGACTCCTGACGAACCAGTTATCTATGGCTACGTCAGCCGGGTCTCTCCAATTGTAAATCGATTACCAGGGCCGGGCGACCCCGAAGCGACCACCCGTCTCAGAATCCGCTTCCCCGAGCCGACAGTGAAAGACAACCAAGTCATCATCACCGACTACGTTGGCTCAGGCTGGGTCAAAGGCCTTTAATCGCACCCCTTCTCTTCTTACCCCATGACTTCTCTGGAAAAAGCACTCCAACTCAACCTCAACCCCAGTATCTATGGCGTCTTTGCTGAGATTGGAGCGGGCCAAGAGGTAGCCAACTGGTTCTTTCGCGCTTCAGCCTCGGCCGGCACGGTCGCAAAATCCATCTCGGCCTATGATATGACGATGAGTGATGCCATCTACGGGAAATCTAATAGATACGTCTCCCGGGAACGGGTCAAGGCCATGCTCAATCACGAGTATCGCACTCTCACCGAGCGGCTGACACCTCAACGGGGTGACTCCTCCACCTTTTTCTCCTACTGCAACACCGTCCGCGCCCGTGGCTATCAGGACACCGCCGAATGTCATGGCTGGATGGGATTGCGCATGCAAACGAGGCCCGGAGGCCCTTCCGGCGATATCCTGCTTCATGTTCGCCTTCTCGATGAGGAGAACCTCGACCAAATGGAAGCTCTCGGCATTGTAGGCCTCAATCTCATTCACGCCGCCTTTCATCACATGGATTCTCTCGATGACTTTGTGGCCAGACTGATCGACAACCTCACTCCGGGACGAGTCGAAATTGATATGCTCAAATTTCTCGACGAACCCTTTCAGTATATCGACAACCGTATCTGCGCGCTCCAACTCGTGACCGGGGGGCTTACCAAAACTGCGATGTTTCTTCCTGATGGCGAAGTCGTCCAGCCCGCAGAAATCCTCTACAAGCGTCCGGTGCTACTGCTACGCGGCTCCTTCAATCCCGTCACCAAGCTTCATCTCGATATGCTAGAGCAAGCGGAAAAGCTTCCCGAGACCGGTAAGAACGCCATCGAGATTTGCGAGATTTCGATGAATAACCTCTTACGAGGCGAAGAAATTGACTATCTTGATTTCCTCGACCGGGTCGACGCCTTGCAAGCGCTTGGCAAGACCGTAGTTATCTCTCGCTGCGCGGAATTCTATCGCATCGTGGCAGTCCTGCGACGTTACACCTGCGAACCGGTCGGAGTCATCCTGTCTATCGGACTTTTGAATGAGCTCTTTAAGGAGAAATGGTCTGAACACCTTGACGGCGGAATCCTGGAATCCTTCGGGCGCCTTTTCAAGGATCAGGTTTACCTCCTGGTTTCTCCTTGGAAAAATCGCAAGACTGGAGAACTCGTAACGGCCGATAACTTTCGGCCTCCAGCCAAATTTGAGGCCTTCTACCAGTTCCTCTGCGCCAACGGCTATATTTTCAACCTTTCTTGTGGCGATGACCGCCTTCTCGACTGGACTCCCCGCGACTTGCAAATCATGAAGGAAGAAGGACGCCCAGAGTGGAAAGAACTCGTTCCCGTCGAAGTTCTAACCAACCAACATAACTAATTAAACTGTGACCTCTTCGCCTAGAGCCACCACCAGACTGTCAGAACTGCTTGCCCGGCTCTTCCGTCTTGTTCCGCTCTATGCTGGTTGCGGCAAAATTGCTACCAAACCTCAACTTCAAGCCCTACTCTCCTCACCCGGTCCGGTTTGGGTCAAATGCCGATGGGGCTCTTGGGTGCAATGCTATCTCGACGACTATGTGGGACAGTCGGTCTACTATTTCGGCGATCTCGATCCCAAACTCAGCTGGATTCTCCAGACCGTCCTCCGGCCTGGTGACCAATTTATCGATGTTGGGGCCAACATCGGACTTCTTACATTTTTAGGTTCTCAATTAGTGGGAGAGACTGGCCGTGTGCTTGCTATCGATCCCCAACCAAAAGTCGTAGTCTGTTTGGAAAACGCTCTCGAACGCAATCAAACCTCAAATGTCGTTTTTGAAAAATGCGGAGTTGGAGAGCAATCAGGCGAATTAACTCTTCATGTCCCCTCCGGCAATTTGGGCTCCGCCTCCTTTACTGCACTACCGGGCGAGAAAACGGAGACCTTTCGGGTGCCCGTTCGAACTCTCAAAGAAATTCTCAAGCAACACCAATTTGAAAGCTGTCGTCTTGTCAAACTCGACGTGGAGGACTGGGAGGCAGAAGTGGTCGGCGGTGCCGAAGAGGTCTGGCGCAAAACTCCTCCCCCCGCAATCATCTTCGAGTTCCGCGAGGCGACCAACATATCAGACAGCGAAGTCGGGCAGCGCCTCGCCAGACTCGGTTATCGTTTCTACCGCATACCCCGAAACCTCTTTCGTCCTCAGTTAGTCCTTAGCGATAGTGGGTTCTCACACACCGTGACCCACGATGTCTTCGCCGTTCATGAGTCATTCTCTTGCCAAGAGTTGGGATTTTCTGCAAATCAGGTCATCGAGTAGTTCAACTTCATCATGCAACAATCAGAATCTCCTCTTCCCGCAACGCCAAACAAGGACGGTGCCCATCTGCGTATTCTGGCTATTTGTCACTACGTTTATGCAGGCCTGCTGCTCTTTTCTCTCATTTTCGTTTTCGGGCACTACTTTCTCATGACAACGGTTATGGAGATGGAGGCTCAACAAGGAAACGATGAGATGCCTGAGGAAATAATGGGATATTTTCGAGCCTTCTATGTTCTCGCCGGTGTGCTCCTGATCGCTTTGGCTGTCGCCAATTTCTTCGTGGCCCGCTTTCTCAAACAAAGGAAGAACAGGATTTTCACCTTTGTCATGGCGGCGCTAAATTGCCTCAACATGCCGTTGGGAACGACTCTCGGCGTCTTCACCATCATTGTCCTCATGCGACCAAGCGTGATGGAGACCTACACTCAGAACAACGGCAACTAATATGCCTCTCTGAAGCGAGGCTCTTTACGTTATCTACTGATTGGAAGAGTCGTTGAGGCCGTTGGAAAAAGCGTTGTCCTTACCTCTATCGAGCTGTCGATAATAGAGAGATGTCGTCGTCAAAAAAAAGCGACCCTTCTTTCGAAGAGCCGCTTTTAAAATCAGTTTAACGAACGAGTCGATTAACCTAAGG
>CAZGXV010000090.1:0-10456 GCA_964529725.1 uncultured Roseibacillus sp. | reverse complement strand
TTCCCTTCAAAAGTTGGCGGCTCAGGGTTTTCCATCAAAAAATCCAATCTATCCTATCCCTCTTGGTCCAAGAATGGGCTAAAGAGAGAAACCTGGTCCCGAGCGAGATTGCCGACAGAAAGCTCACCGATGACCACTTGATGGGTGAGCAAGAAGTCGTCTTCGAGAAGACCGACCAAAGTGTGATTGGTTAAGCGACTCTTTTTCCTCAACTCTTCATCCGGGCTACGGTTTCAGCCTCCGGTCGCCTTGTAATATTTGCGATAGGCAGTTGGAGACATGTGCATGACGGAAGTGAACGCTCGCGTGAAAGAGGCGTGTTCATTGTAACCCAGCGATTCTGAGATTTCGCTAATCGTCATCGGGGTCGAGAGCAATCGCTCGCAGGCTGCGGCGACCTTGGAATGAAGAATAAAGCGTTTGGGAGAAGTGCCCAAGTGAGAACGAAAGCGTCGCTCCAGAGTTGAAACCGACATCCCGGCCAATTTGGCAAGCTGGTCCACTGCGAGGGGCTCGGAGACATGTTCGTGCACGTAATCAACCAGCTTTGACATCGCGCGATAAGGTGCGGGCAAGGGATGGCCCTCACGCTGATCGAGTCGGCGAGAGACGCCAGCTGTGCCAATCAGATCGCCGTTCTTGCCATAAAGCGGAATCTTGGAGGTCATCCGCCACTCGACCCCGCCTGCGCGTCGGGTCACAAGCTCCATCTTGTTGTGCATTGGTTCGCCGCTTTTGGCCACCGTTTCATCATCTTGCACGTAAACGCGGGCGAGTTCGTCGGCATTGATGTCAGCATCGGTCTTGCCCACGAACCAGTCGGGAGGGTGACCCCAGAGCTCGCCGTAGGCTTGATTGACGAAAAGTAAGCGGTGGGAACGATCCTTGATCCAGAAAATGACGTCGGGAAGAGCTTGGAAAAGACCGAGTGCAATCTGACCGGGTTGCATCTCTTTGACGAAATCAGAGAAGGCATTCCAGTCTTGGGTTTCCGTTTTTGATGGCTGTGAATTCATAAAATAAGCTTTTGGCTACGCGAACCTGGCAGTTGCACCAGTAAACTGTTGTTGTGGCTGATTTTTGGCAAGCTGCTGATTTTTGCAAAGTATAAGCCGAGTTTTTTTCGTAGTCTATCGCTTCCCTGTTCGCTAGCTTAATTTCAAGTCAGGCCTTGATGGCGTGACGAGAAATAACAAATACAGAAATGGCTGATTTCTTTCCAAATGTCCCTAAAG
Organism: uncultured Roseibacillus sp.; assembly: GCA_964529725.1. GTDB lineage: Bacteria > Verrucomicrobiota > Verrucomicrobiia > Verrucomicrobiales > Akkermansiaceae > Roseibacillus. Next base: position 9,221 of record CAZGXV010000090.1, on the reverse strand, counting down.
TGGTCTACGAAGGCCCCTCAACTGACAATCCTTTTGCCTTCCGTCACTACAATCCGGATGAGCTGGTAGCAGGCAAGTCAATGCGTGAGCACCTCAAGTTTGCGGCCGCTTACTGGCACGTGATGCGGAACGAGCTTTCCGATCCCTTCGGTGCGGGTACCGCGCTGATGCCCTGGGACGATGGCTCCGATTCTTTGGATAATGCCCTGGCACGCGTTCCGGTCTTTTTCGAGTTTCTCGAGAAGATTGATATCGATCTTTACTGCTTTCATGACCGCGATGTCGCGCCCGAGGGAGCTACTTTGGCAGAGACTCATAGCCACTTCGGAAAAGTGGTCGATGAGTTGGAAAAGCATCAGCAGGCGACCGGTAAAAAACTGCTCTGGGGAACTGCCTGTTTGTTTGCCCATCCCCGCTATGCGCAGGGAGCTTCCACTTCTCCGCAAGCCGATGTCTTTGCTTATGGAGCGAGTCAAGTGAAGCATGCTTTGGAGGCCACACATCGCTTAGGTGGCACTGGCTATGTCTTTTGGGGTGGTCGCGAAGGTTACGGTTCTCTCATCAATACCGATATGAAGCGGGAGGTGGATCACTTGGCCCGCTTCCTTCACATGGCTGTCGATCATGCCAAAAAGATTGGTTTCGAGGGTCAGTTTTTCATCGAGCCAAAGCCACGCGAACCTTCCACGCATCAATACGATTCCGATTCCGCAGCCTGCTTGAACTTCCTTCGGGAGTATGATCTTCTTGAGCACTTCCAGCTCAATATCGAGACCAACCACGCCACTCTGGCCGGTCACACCATGGAGCACGAGCTGCAGGTAGCGGCAGGCGCGGGAGCGTTGGGCTCCATTGATGCCAACCGAGGCGACGAGCTTCTGGGCTGGGATACTGACCAGTTCCCAACTGACTACTATCTTGCTACTAAGATTATGGTGGAGGTGTTGAAGATGGGCGGCTTCACCAAAGGTGGTCTCAATTTCGATGCCAAGCGTCGCCGGGAGTCTCATGAACCAGACGATCTCTTCTATGCACACATTGGCGGAATGGATGCCTTTGCTCGCGGGCTGAAGGTTGCCGCCAAGATGCAGGAGGACGGCAAATTTACCGACTTCATCAAAGCGCGGTATAGTAGCTTTGATAGCGGGGTGGGCGCCGAAATCGAATCGGGAACAGCTACCTTGGATTCGCTGGATGCCTATGCGCAGGGAATAGAACCACCGAAGCTAGAGAGCGGACGCCAGGAACGCCTCGAAAATCTTCTCAACGATTACCTCTAGGCAAAAAAAGAGGCATGGAGATCGAGGTGGAAAAACCCATGAAACCACTTTTGACCTCCATGCCATTCAAGCAACACGGCATCGTTAGATAGCATCGCTCATGCCAAGTAAACGTTACAAAGCGGACTTTTTTTAGCAAAAAAGGAAAAAAACTTCCGAAAACGACGAGAAATTAAGTCATTTAGAAATCTTAAGTAAAAGTGTAAACACAAAGTATTTAAAATGTCTTTATTTTTAGGTCTAGACTCTTCTACCCAAAGTCTCTCTGCTTTGGTGATTGATAGCGAATCTGGCGAAATCGTCGCCGAGCAGTCCGTTCATTTTGGAACCGACCTCCCTTCCTACGGTATGGAGGCGGGCTTCAAGGCAAGTGCGGATGGAAGCGAGGTTCATTCCAACCCTTTGATGTGGCTCGATGCCCTTGACTTGGTCTTTTCCAAGTTGAAGGACGGCGGGGCTCCCCTAGGAAGTATTGCCGCGATTTCCGGCTCCGGGCAGCAGCATGGGAGTGTTTATCTGAAAGCAAACTTCGAGGATGCGCTCTCATCGTTGGATGACGGTTCCTCGCTCTCCGATTCCTTGAAGGAGACGCTTTCTCGTCAGATTTCCCCGATCTGGATGGACAATTCTACTTCGTCTCAATGCGCGGAAGTGACCGAGGCCTTGGGCGGTCCGGAGCAAGTTTGCCTCCGTAGTGGTTCTATTGCCATCGAGCGTTTCACTGGCTCGCAAATTCGAAAGTTTTTCCAAACCGAACCAGCGGCCTACGAGGAAACGGATTCGATTCATCTCGTCAGTTCTTTCTTAGCCAGTGTCTTGGCCGGGAAGAGCGTTGCTATTGATACTGGTGATGGAGCGGGGATGAATTTGATGAATCTGGCGACAGGTGATTGGGATCCTGAGTTGGTGGCGGCCACCGCCCCTGATTTGGCGACTAAGTTACCGCCAGTTGCCCCTGCCTCTACTCTTGTCGGGAAGGTGAGTTCGTACTTTGTGGGGAAATACGGTCTCAATCCCGAATGTGAAGCCACTTTATGGTCAGGTGATAATCCTTGCAGCTTGGTTGGGATGGGAGCCGCGCAACCGGGCAAAGTGGTGATCAGTCTCGGCACCAGCGATACCCTTTTCGCAGCGATGCCGGAACCGGTGACGGACCCAAGGGGTTTCGGGCATGTCTTCGGTAATCCGGTGGGTGGCTTCATGAGCCTGATTTGTTTTCGCAATGGTTCCTTGGCTCGCGAGGCGGTGAAGGATCGTTTTGGGCTTACGTGGGAGGACTTTGATGTCGCAGGGCTGGCTCGAAGCAAACCCGGTAAGAGCGGCAATGATGGTACGGGCCAGTCTGTGGTGCTGCCGTTCGTGGGAGATGAAATCACTCCCCGCGTAGATTCGACAGATTTTGTGGCGGTGGGTTTCGAAGGTGAGCCTACCTCCGACGAGTGGGTGAGGGGTGTATTGGAAGGACAGTTTTTGAACATGAAACGGCATTCCGACTGGTTGGGCGTTGAGACCGAAGAGGTTCTCTTGACAGGTGGGGCCTCCGAGAACGATGGCATCGCGCAAATCGTCGCCGATATCTTTGGTCGCAAAGTGCGTCGCTTGTCGATTGCTAGTTCGGCGGCACTGGGAGCTGCCATGCGCGCGGCAGTGGCGCTCGGTCATGACCTTACCCAATTGGAGGCTTCCTTCTCCGCTCCGGTCGCGGGTCGCGATATCGAGCCCGATCCCTCTCGCTCGCAAACTTATCGAGCGCTGGAAAAAGTCTTTGCCGAAGCGCTCAAGAACCACTTCAATCTTCCTTAGTCAGTTACGAGAATCTTCACCTTCAATCTAACAAAAAACCATGCCAAGACCTGTCACTCTTTTCACCGGCCAATGGGCCGACTTGCCGATTGCCGACCTGCTTCCGAAAGTCCGAGAAATGGGCTACGACGGAGTCGAACTTGCTTGTTGGGGAGACCACTTCGATGTCCAGCGCGCCCTCAATGAAGACGGCTATGTCGAGGGTGTTTGGGTATTACTGAAAAAGAACGACTTGGCCGCTTACGCCATCTCCAATCACCTCGTTGGGCAGGCGGTTTGCGACCTGATCGATGAGAGGCACAAAGCAATTCTCTCGCCAGCGATCTGGGGTGATGGGGACCCTGAAGGAGTGCGACAACGGGCGGCCCAAGAGATGATCGATACCGGCAAGGCTGCCCGCAAGTTCATAGATGCAGGTAAGAGCTACATGGCCGACAAACCTGCTGGTACGGGAAACGTAGTAGTCAATGGCTTCACAGGCTCCAGTATCTGGCACGCGCTTTACGCCTTTCCGCCGACAGACCAGGCTTATTTGGAAAAAGGATTTCAGGACTTTGCGAAGCGGTGGACCCCCATTTTGGATGCCTACAAGGAGGCCGATGTCTACTTCGCGCTGGAGGTTCACCCCACCGAGATCGCCTTTGACATCCAGTCGGCGGCGCGGGCGTTGCAGGCGCTCGACCACCATGAACGCTTCGGCTTCAACTACGATCCTAGCCATCTCGGTTATCAAGGGGTGGACTACGTGCGCTTCATTCGTCAGTTCTCGGACCGTATCTTCCATGTCCATATGAAAGATGCTTGGTGGGGTCATGGGGATGGCACTGTCGGCGTCTTTGGTGGCCACACCGACTTCATGCACCCCTCCCGTTATTGGGACTTCCGGAGCGTGGGGCGGGGGGATACCGATTTTGAGGAAATCATCGTGGCGCTCAATGACATTGGCTACGCCGGTCCACTGTCGGTGGAGTGGGAAGATGGTCGCATGGACCGATTCCATGGCGCGGCCGAAAGTTGTGATTACACCCGCTCGTTGGACTTTCCTCGTAGTGATGTTGTTTTTGATTCCGCCTTTGACCAAGATAACCAGTAGTAGATTTGCGAGATGTCTGTAAGTGAACGGAAAGTCCGGATGGGTATGATTGGAGGAGGGCGTGATGCCTTCATCGGAGGAGTGCATCGCATCGCAGCTGCGATTGACCAACAAGTAGAATTGGTTTGCGGAGCCTTCAGCTCGACGCCTGAGAAGTCGATTGCATCCGGGAAAGACTTTCTGCTGCCCGAGGACCGCTGCTATGGCACTTTCGAAGAGATGATTGCCAAGGAGGCGACCTTGCCCGCAGGCGAGCGCATGGATTTCGTAGCTATCGTAACTCCCAACCACATGCACTTTCCGGCCGCAAAGGCAGCCTTGGAAGGTGGCTTCCACGTTCTGTCCGACAAGCCGGCTACCTTGGATTTGGCTCAAGCCAAAGAATTGAAAAACATCATTGAGTCCAGTGGAAAGCTCTACTGTCTTACCCATAACTACCCGGGATACCCAATGGTCAAGCAGGCCCGTGAGATGGTGCAAGGGGGAGAGTTTGGTAAAGTACGTAAAATCGTTGTCGAGTATCCTCAGGGATGGCTGGCGACCCGTCTCGAGGCCGATGGAGCCAAACAAGCGGAGTGGCGCACCGACCCCAAGCGCTCGGGGGCTGCGGGCTGTATGGGCGATATCGGAACTCATGCCGAGAATTTGGCCGAGTATATAACTGGCCTCGCGATTTCCGAACTCGCTGCGGACCTAACGAGCTTCGTGGACGGGCGTTTGTTAGATGATGATGGCAATGTGTTGCTCCGCTTCGATAATGGAGCGAAGGGAGTGCTTCATGCCTCTCAGATTTCGGTGGGCTGCGAGAATAATCTGCATATCCGTGTCTATGGTGAGAGCGGGGGAGTGGAGTGGCATCAGACCGAGCCCAATACCTTGTTGGTCCATCGCCTCGATAAGCCGACAGAGATTTGGCGTGCGGGCCAAGGTTATCTCGGGGCGGCGGCGACCGCAAACACGCGTACCCCAGCGGGCCATCCCGAAGGTTACCTAGAAGCCTTTGCCAACGTTTATCGCAATTTTGCCAATCATATCCGTGCGGTGGAAGACGGTGTCGAGGTCGATGACATCATGCTCGATTATCCCCGCATCGACGACGGGATCCGTGGCATGGCCTTCATCGAAGCGGTGGTGACTTCTAGTTCCAAGAATGCCGCTTGGACCAAACTGGAAGGCTGATGGCAAACGGGTTAACCCTGGTCGAGAGACGATGTCCGGGGGCTTACTCTCAGGTTCCAGTCAGACTCCGCGCTTGAGTTTGTTTCCCATCTGATACATTTCCTTTTTGTGGAGAAAAGCCGGACACCTTGGTGGCAGTGGCCCAACCTGCTGAGCCTGGATGCTCCGCTGGTCGCGGTGGCATGGCTCTGGATGTTTTCCCGGCTTTATTATGTGAAGTATCAAGACCCGGCAGTCTACTGGCTTCTGGGAGGCATGGTCTGGGCCATTTACGTTTTGGATCGTATTCGGGACGCGGAGAATGAGGATGCTGAGCTTAGGGAAAGACATTTGTTCCTCTGGCGTCACAAACGGATATTTCTTTCCCTGGCAGTTCTAACAGTGATTGCCTGTACGATTGGTTTTCTCCTCGGGGTGCCAGTCGCGATGCTCTGGGACTGGCCCTACGGCTTTCCCTTTGGTCTGGTAGGTGTCTCTAGTGCTGTTTTCACCCACGGTTTTCTAGTGCTGTTCTTAGCAGCCTGCTTTTTCGTGGTCGGTCATCGGCAAGGGCCCGGGATGGATTCGGTGCTTTTCAAAAATCTCCTCGCGGCGCTCACCTTTTCCTTTGGTACCGCGATGGGCGCTCACTTCTACACCTCGGAAGGGGTGTTGGGAATGGTGGCCTCTTTTGAGGCCCTCGGTTTCGCCTTTCTCTGTTTGATGAACCTCAATGCCATCGACCTATGGGAACGAGAAGAGAAGGCAGGAGAGGACTTGCCGGTGCGCGATTTTATTCTGACCCTTCCGCTGCTGGTCATCGGTTTCATTTCATTGCTGGCCGCCACCTTCTGGCATGAATACCAGAAGCCCTTCTATTACTCGATGCTGGTGGCCTCGGCAGGCTTGCTCATGCTAGACCACTTTAGGATTCGATTCTCTGCGCGCCTGTTACGGGTTCTAGCTGATGTTGCCCTCTTGCTACCCCTCCCGATCTTCTGGCTCTGGTTCACGAATTGACGGAACGTCATTCTTTCTTCATAGATGGTCCTGTGAGTTTGGTATTGGATCTCAAAGGCGTGCGCAAAACTTACCGCGGAGGCGTCCAAGCTCTCCGTGGGGTGGATTTGCAAGTTCCCAAGGGGTCTGTCTTTGGTCTGCTAGGTCCCAATGGAGCTGGAAAAAGCACCTTGGTTAAGATTCTCACCACCATCATTCGTCCCACCAGCTGTGAGGGCCACTTCTTGGGTCATCCCGTGGGTCACAAGGGCACCTTGAGCAAGGTGGGCTACTTGCCGGAGCATGCCCGCTTCCCCGAATACCTCACCGCGAATGAGGTCATTCGTATGGCGGCAGGGCTTTGCGGAATGAGCCCCGAAATCACCCGAACCCGTTCTGCCGAATTACTGGATAGGGTTGGACTTTCGGATTGGAAAGGGAAGAAGGTGGGCGGATTTTCGAAGGGGATGAAGCAGAGGGTGGGGATCGCACAGGCCCTCATCAATGACCCTGAGGTGATCTTCCTAGATGAACCCACAGACGGAGTGGACCCTGCTGGCCGTCGTGACATCCGCTTACTCCTAGAAGAGCTTCGCGAGGAAGGCAAAACCGTCTTTGTCAACAGCCACTTGTTAGGTGAGCTGGAAATGGTTTGCGACCGGGTGGCTATTCTTTCCAAAGGCGAAATCAAACTGGAAGGTCCGCTCAAAGAGCTGACGAGCAAAAAAGTCGAGTATCGCATCGCTTGCGGCAAGCTGGAACCCAAGCTTCAAGAATCACTCAAGGAAAAAGGAGCACGTTGGGAAGGCGGACAGTTGGTGATCGCGACAGCTCTTGCCGAGGAAGCGATGCCCTATCTGGATGAGTTACGCGCAAACGGCGTCGTCATCGAAGACCTCACTCGCAAGGCCATTAGCTTAGAAGATCTCTTTATGGAAACAGTTGGAACCGACGCTCCCGGGGCCGTTTCGCAAAACGCTGCCAAAAATTCCACCCCGCCAGCTCTGAAATGAGAGAAACACTGACAATACTGTGGGACTCCACCAAGCTGTTGCGCGCGCGCAAACTTTTTTGGATCGTGGTGGGAATCTCGCTTTTTGTGGGACTCATTTATGCCTCCATCGGATTTAATGACGAAGGGGTATCCTTTGGCTTTGGGCTTAAAAAATTCGAGAATCCTCTCATCGCGAAAGGCTCTGGGGGAGCGCAGATGTTCTATCTCTTGCTCTTCACCAACTTCATCGTGTCGCATTGGCTTGGATTTATCGCGGTTTTGCTGGCGTTGGTAACGAGTTGTTCCGTCTTTCCTGAGCTGATGAAAGAAGGCTCGATCGAGACGGTTGTGTCGAAACCTGTTTCGCGCTGGAAAATCTTCTACGTCAAATATCTGGGCATGCTCGGGTTCATGGCGCTGCCTTTGGCGATGTTCTGCACAATCGTCTTCGTCGCGATGGGCTTGCGTGTCGGGGTCTGGAAGCCGGAAATCTTTTGGGCCGTGCCCTTGCTGACCTTCGTGTTCAGCATCCTCTATTCCTTTGCGGTCCTGATTGGAGTCTGGACCAAATCGACTCTATTTGCACTGCTTTCGACGATGCTGTTGTGGGGGCTTTGCTTTCTCATCCACAGCGGTGAAGTGATGATTTATAACCTCGGAATCTTACCTGCCCAAGCTGGTCTCAAGATTGATGCCCGTTCGGGAGAAGTGACTGAAACCGGAGAAGAACGGGAGCCTGATGAAGGGGTTGCCAAGGTTTACCAAGGTTACCGAAAAGCCACTTTGATTGTGCCGAAGCCCCGCAAATCGACTTTGTTGCTGGAGAAGCTCTTGGTGTTCACCGATGAGCTCGGGCCGCTCGCAGGGAAGAGCCTCATGGGGCTGGCGATGGGAATTCCCGAGGAAGGATTGGGGCAGGCAGCGCAAGCGAAAGCGCAAAACAGAATGTCCGTGGCCGAGGTCTTGGTGCCTTCGGCTCTTTTCCAAATCATCTGCCTAGCATGGGCTGGCTGGATGTTCTCGCGACGTGATTTTTAGAATCCTTTTGCAAAAAAAAAGACTCCCGAAGGAGTCTCTTTTGTTCTGTGATTACCGTTATCTCTGCCTAGTTTGCGGTGCCGGTTCCTGGGAGGAAACGGTAGTAAACTTCTAACATGAGAGTAGCAAGGGAGACCGTGTAGATGGGGTCACCATTGCTACCGGTGCCTCCGGGATTGGGCCAGCTGCCATCTTTTCGTTGGCTTTTCAGGAGTTCATCGCGGAAGAGTTTGTTGTAGTTTTTCCAAGCATTGCCACCATGATTGATCATGGCTTGAGAGTTGTAGTAATGTTCGTAGAGGTTAGCCCTCTTATCCGCAAAGTTGAAGAATGCATTCTCTTCAATGTATTTGACACCTTTGCGGGCGTTGGAATTGGAAGTTCCTTTGTGCTGTTGGAAGCAGAGGGCGCCCGCTCCGGTGAGGGTGAAGTGGCCATCACTTCCAACCGGCGTCTTGTTGAGACCATAGCCGAAGCCTCCGTGGTCAGCTTGGCAAAGTTCGAGAAAGTCCAATCCGTTGGCGATGGTTCCCCGCATTTTGGAAAACTTAATGCCAGTTGCTTTGGCTGCTTTTAGCGCCTGCAAATGCCAAGCCACAATGGAGGAATCTCCTGGGCGCTGGTCGATGTTGTATGAGTAATCCCAACCGCCCTTACTGGTTTGGTTATCGATGATCCACATCGTTCCAGCTTCAACGGCTTCTCCCATCTGAGGGACAACGTGCTCGATGTTCAGTTGCTTACAGAAGGTGTAGGATTCGGAAATCGCATACATCGCGATGGCGTGCTCGTAGGGCCAGTGCTTGTCAGTGAGGTCAGAAGCAGACTTACCATTCTGCTTCATGTTGTTGTCTAC
>CAZGXV010000089.1:0-10591 GCA_964529725.1 uncultured Roseibacillus sp. | reverse complement strand
GTCATGTTCCAGATGCCCTTCGCGATCATCACCCCGGGTCTCATCGTCGGTGCCTTCGTGGAGCGAATGAAGTTTTCGGCCGTGATGCTCTTCTCTGCCCTCTGGCTGGTCATCGTTTATGCTCCTGCCGTTCACTGGGTCTGGGCCGGTAATGGGATCATGTTCGGTTGGGGAGCCATCGACTTGGCAGGTGGAATCGTTGTCCACGCCACCGCCGGTGTCTCTGCCCTTGTTTTGGCGAAAATGTTGGGCGCCCGGAAGGGGTTCCCCAGCAAGTTACAGCCTCCTCACAATCCGGGAATGGTCATGATCGGGGCCTCGATGCTCTGGGTGGGTTGGTTCGGATTCAATGCCGGTAGCCAACTGGCCGCCAATGGTTCGGCAGGGATGACCATGCTGGTCACTCACCTCTCGGCAGCAACCGCTTCCTTGACCTGGGCCTTTGTGGAAAAGTTAAAGACAGGAAAGTCCGGTCTCGTGGGAATCGTCACCGGAATGGTTGCCGGTTTGGCCACGATCACACCCGCCTCGGGAGTAGTCGGACCTATGGGGGCGATATTGTTAGGCTTCCTCGCCGGAGTCATCTGCTACTTCATGTGTGGCGTGGTGCGTCATCTCTTGAAAATTGATGATTCACTGGACGTTTTCGCCGTGCACGGAGTAGGCGGTATCCTTGGGACCTTGCTTGCGGCCTTCCTCGGTCATCAGAGCCTCGGAGGTGTGGGAGGCGACTTCAATATGGGAAGCCAGTTTGTGATTCAGCTCCAGTCCTTGGCCATCACCATCGCGTGGTCGATTGTGGCCACGGTCATCATTGTGCTCATCGTGAAGGCGGTGACCGGACTACGAGTCAGCGAAGAAACCGAGCAAAACGGCCTCGATCAGGAAGAGCACGGAGAGACTGCTTACACCCTCGAATAAACCGGGAAGAATCTCCTGCCGCTGACGGCTTTTCTCAGGAAGAGCCCGAAAAGCCCGAAACGCCTGTAGAGTTTGAGAACCGTAAGGGCCTTCTCGGGTAGGGGTTTTCTCGAAAAGCGACCTTTCCAAATCGTGGATTGAGAAGGTTCCCTCGTTCGGCTGAGCTCACGCAAGCTTAGGGCAAGTCTTTCGCGCAGCGGAAACCCGTGTGGTTGGTCGGCGAGAGGGACTCCGCATAATGCCGGGCCGCAGGGCGATAACGGAGACAGTAGGTGTGGTGGCAAAGGAAGGAACCCCCTTTGGTCACCCAAAGCCGAGCCAAAGGGTGGAAGACCTCGACTTGGTCGGGCAGCGCCTCACCTTGTAGAAAGCGGCTGCTTTCCATCTGGGTGATGGCGTTTGCAAGGGGTGGCCCCTGCGGGTCTTCGACGGGGTTGTTGCTCAATTTTTGGTAGTAATCGGGGCGATAAAGATCGGAGCAAACTTCCCAGACATTGCCCGCCATATCATAGAGCCCATAGTCGTTGGCGGGGTAGCTCTTGACGGCGGCTGAGCCACTGTGGCCGTCGAGGGCGGTGTTGTTGTGGGGAAAGTCTCCTTGGAAGGTGTTAGCAGGCCAGCTGTCTGGTGAAGGCTTAGGTTTGTCGCCCCAAATAAAGAGAGCGTGGTCGAGCTTGCCCCGTGCAGCGCGCTCCCACTCCGCTTCCGTGGGCAGACGCTTCCCGGCCCATTGGCAGTAGGCTTCGGCATCTTCCTTAGTGACGCAGACCACCGGGTGATCCATCTTTTCTTCAATCGAACTCTCCGGGCCGGTGGGATGTCGCCAGTCCGCGCCGGGCATGAAATGCCACCACTGCCACTCCGCGCCAGGTTGCCATTTTTCAACTTCTTTCGTGGGGGACTTGAAGACGAGAGCCCCAGCCTTCAACTGCTCGGCGGGAGCATTGGGAAAGTCTTCTTTCGTGAAACCGCGTTCAGCTTGAGTCCTGTATCCGGTGGCTTCGACGAACTCCGCGAACTGGGCGTTAGTGACCTCAGTCTCGTCGATGAAGAAGGATGAAACGGTGACTTCGTGCACCGGTTGTTCCTCGGGGTAGCGCGCGGTCCCGCCAAGGCTTCGGTCCTCACCACGGGTAAAGGTGCCGCCGGGTATGAGAACCATTCCTTCGGGAGCTTTCAGATCGGTGGCCTTTCCTTCCTCCTGTTCTGCAGAGAGAGAAAGGAAGCTTGCGAAAAAAGCGGCGGCGAGGAGCTGGTGGGGAGAAGAAATCATACCGATATTTGTGAAGCGACCGAAGAGACCGATCTTTTGTTTTTTTGAATCGTGCTTATTCTTACGGCGATGGCGATAACGAAGTTTCGTCCCTGCATTGATTTGCATGAGGGCAAGGTGAAGCAAATTGTGGGGGGAAGTCTCACCGATGAAGGTGTGGTGGAGAATTTTGTCGCTCAGGAGGGTGCCGCGCACTTTGCGACGCTCTTTCGTAAGGACGAGTTGGAGGGAGGCCATGTCATCCAGTTGGGACCGGGAAATGGTGAAGCGGCCCAAGAGGCTTTGGCCGCTTGGCCCGGTGGCTTGCAGCTTGGCGGAGGAGTCACGGTGGCGAATGCGGCGCAATGGTTGCAGGCCGGAGCCTCGGCTGTGATCGTGACTTCGACTTTGTTCGATGCCGACGGGAGGTTTTTGCGGAGACAGCTCAAGGAGTTGGCAGCGGAGGTGGGACCGGAAAAGCTAGTGGTAGACCTGAGCTGCCGGCGCCTCAAAGATGGCTGGCAGGTGGCGATGAATCGTTGGCAGACGCTCACGGATTTAGCGGTGCGGCACGAAGTCTTGGACGAGCTGGCAGAATTTTGCGGGGAGTTTCTCATTCATGCCGCCGATGTGGAAGGCAAGTGCGGGGGAGTGGATGTGGAGCTGGTGGAGCTCTTGGGTGGCTGGCAAGGTCGGGCCATGACTTATGCGGGCGGGGTAGGGGCTATGGCAGACTTGGAGTTGGTTCATGAACGCAGCCAAGGCCGGGTGGACGTGACGGTGGGAAGTGCTTTGGATATTTTTGGAGGCCGTGGGGTGGGCTATCGCGAGCTGGTCCTTTGGAATCAGCGCGGGGAGGAGAAGGTATGAAAACTCATCGCTTGGTCTTGCCGGAAGACTTGAATCAATTCGGCTTTTTATTCGGAGGCCGATTACTGAGTTGGGTCGATGAGGCGTCTTGGATTGCCGCCAGCCTCGACTACCCTCGGTGCCAGTTTGTCACTATCGGGATGGAGGCCGTCAGCTTCAAGCACTCGGTGCGGGAGGGGACCATCCTCGAAATCGAGTCCAATCGCGTGAAGGAAGGAAAAACCTCGGTCGTTTACGAGGTCAAGGTCCGGCAAGGGCGGGACTCGGAAGGTCTGGTCATTTTTTCGACGAAGGTGAGTTTTGTGAATGTGAACAAAGAGGGAGAGAAGCAGGTTTTGACGAAGGGGGATGACTCATGATTGAGACCGTGGACATTGTCGTGGCGGTAGAGAAGCGAGAGGATCGCAAGGCCTGGTTGCGGCCCGCAGCTCGTAAGTTGCGTTGCCATCCCAAGCAAATTCGCGAGATGCGATTGGTGAAGGAGTCGATTGATGCTCGAAAAAATCCGGTCAAATTCCAACTCCGAGTGATGGTGGGAGTGGATGAGGATTTGCCTGCTGAGGAGACCCCAGTTTTTACCGCTCCCGAAGTCTCGCCCGACGCTCCCGTGGTTTTGATTGTGGGTTGTGGCCCGGCGGGGATGTTTGCGGCTTTGCGTTGCTTGGAGCTGGGCCTGAAGCCCGTCGTGCTGGAGCGCGGCAAGGATGCCTCGGCACGACGTTTCGATTTGGCGCCCTTGTTACGCAAGGGAACTGTTATCGAGGATTCGAACTACTGCTTTGGTGAAGGAGGGGCGGGAACTTACTCGGATGGGAAGCTCTATACCCGGGCTACCAAGCGGGGCCCCGTTCGCAGGGTCTATGAAACTCTGGTAGCCCATGGTGCACCTACTGAAATTCTAGTAGATGCTCACCCTCACATTGGCTCCAATCTTTTGCCAAAGGTGGTGATGGCGATGCGTGAGAGTATTCGCGAGCGGGGAGGAGAGGTGCGTTTTGGCTGGAAGGTGACAGGGTTGTTGCGAGGAGAGGAAGGACGCTTGGAGGGAGTTATCAGTGCTGACGGAGAGGAGTTGCGGGGGAGCGCAGTCGTCCTCGCCACCGGTCATTCTGCGCGCGATGTTTTGGACTTGTTGGAAAGAGAGAACATAGCGTTGGAGGCAAAGGCGTTTGCGGTGGGAGTGCGAATCGAGCACCCGCAGCCGCTCATTGATAGGATTCAGTATCACTATTCCCAAGGGCAGGAGCGACCGCGTGAACTTCCTGCCGCACGATATGCTCTCGCCTGCGAGGTCGATGGTCGTGGGGTGCATTCCTTTTGCATGTGCCCAGGAGGTTTCATCGTTCCAGCGGCAACGGAAAATGATGAGGTGGTCGTCAACGGTATGAGCCTGGCACGGCGGGACTCACCTTTTGCAAATACGGGCATGGTCGTGGGGGTGGAGCCGGAGGATATTCCCGGTGATGAGGTACTGCGCGGGCTCCGTTTTCAAAAGGAGCTGGAACAAGCTGCCAAGCGCGCGGGAAATGGGGAAGACAAGCTGGGGCAGGTGGCACCGGCCCAGCGATTGATAGACTTTTTGGAGGGGCGACTGTCCAAGGATTTGCCAAAGACAAGTTACTTCCCGGGGTTGAAGAGCGCGCGTCTGGACGAGATTCTGCCCTCTTTCATCGTGCGGCGCATGAAGGTGGGCCTGAAAAAGTTTGGTCGTCGAATGGATGGCTATCTCACGAAGGACGCTTTGATGATCGGATTCGAAACCCGAACAAGTTGTCCCGTCCGAGTGCCGCGCGACGATGAATCGCTGCAACACCCCGAAGTGGCCCATCTTTATCCCTGTGGGGAAGGAGCTGGCTATGCAGGTGGCATTGTCTCTGCAGCCTTGGATGGCATGAAAGTCGCGGAGGCTGTCGAGCGCGCGCATTCGCGTCCCTAACTGCTATTGAGGCGAAGTCCCGAAGAGGAATCACTTTTCCAATCAAAACAAAAAAGCCGCCGGATTTCTCCTGCGGCTTTTTAAAAATCTGAAACAAAAGAGAGGCTAGGCCTCGTCTTCGTTGGTGCCTTTGACCTCGAGACGAAGGAAGCAGCTCACCTCGGAATGAAGCTTGATGTCTACCTCGTGAGTGCCAGTGCTTTTGATGGGCTTGTCCAGCTTGATAGCGTGACGATCAATATCGATGCCAGCTTCTTCGAGCTTCTTGTGGATGTCCATGTTGGTGACGGAACCGAAAGACTTGCCAGTAGCGCCAGTCTCAAGAGTGAAGACAGGCTTCAACTTCTTGATGCGAGCGGAAACTTTTTCAGCTTCATTGAGCTCTTCGGTCTCGCGCTTGGCACGAGCTGCGGAGAGTTCTTCGAGGTGCTTTTTGTTTTCTTCGGTGGCCTCATAGGCCTTGCCCTGTGGCACGAGAAAGTTGCGAGCGAAGCCAGATTTGACTTTAACAACGTCGGCTTCGGCACCGAGATTGGTGATTTTTGTGCGGAGAATGACTTCTGTGGTGGCCATGGTGAGAAAAGTTGAAGGGCGCAGGGTTTAGGGACTCCATCGGACGGGGTCAAGGTTTTTGAAGGGGGAAAGTGAATCCGGCTGTCGTTTTTCGATGATTCGGGGCCTCAGCACTCGGAAAAAGATGGCTTTTTAGCCGAGAAATCAGATTTTGGGAGGGATGAACTTTCTTGATGATTTGATAAAGGAGATGGGCGGGCCGGTTGCTGAGCAACTAGGGAAACGCGAGGGATTGAACGAAGCTCAATCAAAAGGCATTCTCGAAGGACTAGCACCCGTCATTCTAGGCGGCTTAAAGCGGAAGAAGGAGCAGGGGGTTGATTTGGAAGACTTGCTCAACGGTCTCGGGGCCAAAGAAGAGAAGCTGGACAATCCGGGCGGATTTTTCGATGGACCGCAAGATGTCGATCTGGGCGCGGGCGGTGTGCTGGGTCTGGAAAAAGGGGAACAAGCAGCGGATGCCATCGCGAAGAAGACCGGAATCGGGACCGATGTCGCGCGCAAGATTTTGCCCATGCTGATCCCTTTGGTGATGGCTTACCTCATGCGAAAGGGAAAGCAGGATAGCGGGACGCCGGATCGGAAGACGGGAATGGGCGCGATTCTGGATCGAGACGGAGATGGAAAGATTTTGGACGACATCGCGGGCATGGTTCTAGCGGGTCAAGTCGGTCGCCAAGGCAAAGGCGGTTTGCTGGCCATGATTTTGGCCTTTTTCTCGCGGCGATAAGGAGAGGCCCCCGCTATCCCACGCTGTAGCCAATGGCGTGCTTTTTCATCTGGGCCGCCATCAGGGTGAGCGCGTTTGCCCGGGTTGGGGCGAGGTGTTCCTTGAGCCCAGTTTGGTCGATGAAGGACATGTCCGCTTGGAGAATGTCGTCGGGAGATTGGCCGTCGAGAACGCGCACGAAGAGAGCAATCATGCCCTTGGTGATCAGGCTGTCGGAGTCGGCGGTGAAGGACACCGACCCCCCTTCAAAGGTCGAGTCGAGCCAGACCTGCGACTGGCATCCCTTGATGAGCCGATCCGGAGTTTGAAGCTCTTCGGCCATGGGCGAAAGTTTCTTGCCGAGGTCGATGACGTATTGATACCGCTCGGTCCAGTCTTGGAAGAGGTCAAGTTCGTCGAGGAGTTGCTGTTGTTTTTCGGCAATGGTCATCTCTTGGCGGGAAGTAACACCAGCCAGCGCGTACTTCAACGGCTTTTCACGAGAGCATCCGGGCCGCTTTGGCAACTGCTTCCGCCAAGTTTTCGACTTCGGCAGCCGTATTATAAGCGGCAAAGGAGGCCCGCACAGTCCCGGTCGTTCCGAAGCGTCCCATGAGAGGTTGGCAACAGTGATGGCCAGTGCGGACCGCGACTCCCATCTGGTCGATGAGGGTGCCCAAGTCGTAGTGATGAATCCCTTTGATGTTAAAAGAGAGAGAGCCTTGGCGACTGTCGGGACCGTAGAAATGAATGCCGGGGATTTCGGCAAGAGCGGAGGCCGCACCTTCAATCAATCGTTGCTCATGGTCAGCCACCGCAGAGAGGCCGAGCGCGTGTAGCCAATCGAAGGCCGCTGCGAGAGCAATCCCACCTTCGATATTAGGAGTGCCCGCCTCGTAGCGAAAAGGGAGGTCGTTGTAGGTGGAACTCTCGTAGGTGACTTCCTTAATCATCTCGCCGCCACCGCGCCAAGGAGGGAGGTTTTGCAAACTACTAGATTTACCGTAAAGAATCCCAATGCCGGTAGGCGCATAAATCTTGTGACCTGAAAAAACGAGGAAATCGGGGTCGAGGTCCTGGAGGTCGATGGGCTGGTGGGCCACCGACTGGGCGGCGTCCAACAGAATAAGGGCACCGGCTTCCCGTGCGGGACCGATGAAGTCTTTGACCGGAACCGGAGTGCCAAAGGCATTGGAGACATGGGTCAGCGCGAGGACTTTACTCCTCTCGGAGAGAAGCTCGAGAAAGGCCGCATGATCGAGAGTGCCGTCGTCGAAGACGGGGATGACCTTGAGGGTCGCTCCCGTGCGTTGGGCCAACATTTGCCACGGCACGATGTTCGAATGGTGCTCAAGCGCGGAAATGATGATTTCGTCTCCCGAGGAAAGCGAGGGGGTGAGGATGTTGGCGACGAGATTAATGCCGTCGGTGGTGCCAGAGGTGAAAATGATTTCGTCAGCGGAAGCGGCGTTGAGGTGTTGGGCGATGCTCTCGCGTGCGGCTTCGTGGGCTGCAGTTGCCTTTTGCGAAAGATGATGCGTCCCGCGATGGATATTAGCATTGGTCTCCTCGTAGTAGGCACGTGACGCATCGAGCACGGCTTTCGGCTTTTGGACCGTGGCGGCATTGTCGAGATAGACCAGAGGCTTGCCGTGGACCTCGGTATGGAGGACGGGAAACTGGTCGCGGATGGAGAGTGGGTCGAAAGGCATTCTAGAGTGAGATAATCAACTCGCGGGAAGTCTAGGAGTGGAGCTGCCGTTTCGCAAGGGTGGGAAAAGCTCTCCGCTCGAACAAGGCCTTAGAGTTCTTCTTCCTCGCCATCCCAATCGCCGTCTTCGTTAGGAACAGGAGGGAGGAGATCTTCGCGGAGAAGTAGCATCTCGATCGACAAATCTTCGAGGACGTCGGCCTGGGTGCTGAGCAAAACATTGGCCAAAGGGACGAGGCGATCCAGTTCGGCGATGATGGCGTGCACCATGGAGCTGATAATGTCGGCATCGTACTTTTCTTTCTCGAACAAGTTAGTGATGCGAAAGACCAATAGCTGGCGGTCAAAGTCGTATTCGAATGCTCCCAGAGTGAGCATCTTATTAGCCCGCATCACGAGTTCGAGAAAGGCACTGAGGTGGCTCTCGGGAGGGGCAAGGGGAGTCTCCCCGACGATGGCCAAGGCATTGAGATTGGTAAAAGCCTGCGCCAGGACGTGGATGCGGGTGTGATGAGCCTCGAACTGTGTTTGGAGGACCTCGCGTCCTTCGACGAGGTCGTGGTGCCAGCCATTCTGGCCAAAGGCTTCGATGACGGAGTTGAACTGGATGGAGGGTGCGACCATGGGTCAGAAGGAAACCGAAGCGGTCTCTCCGACGCTAGTCTTTTCTGTGCCTTTGGGGGCGATGATGCTGGCAACAACGGGATCGGCGGCATCCTTGAGGAGACGAGCCCGGGAGCGCAAGCCCACTTTGGCATGGAAGGGGGGCTCCCAATTGGGAGAAATGTCAGCGAGTTCCTCCTCCGTTAAAAAGCGGCGGAAGTCAGTCTCGATATCATCGCGGTGCTGATTCATGTCTTCATTGAACCGAAGGTGAAAGACAGGTTCGGTATAACTGACAAGGATATCGTTAGAGTCGATGGGGGTGCAGACAAAGCGAGCACCCGGGACCGCTACTTCGAGTAAGGTATTGATAGCCTCCTTTTTAATAGAAGAGGTATCGGTCTTGTCTTCAATCACCACGCAAGTGCCATGTTTGAAGAGTACGAAGGCACGGTTGCTTTTAACATTTTGGGTGCAGAACTCAATGAGCCGCGAGTCAGTACCAGAAACCGAGGCCGTCACTTTGCTCTCACTTTCGCTCGAGGTGTTCTTTCCCGTGTAATGATGGGTGAGCCCGAGAGCGAGCAAGGGAATGATGGCTGCAATGGTAAAACTGATGCGAGCGCTCAGCCGATCAGGATCAATGAAGGCGAGAAGTGGCTTTTTGAACATGGCTTCTTGGGATTTGGGGTAATGGATGTATCTGATGACGCAGTACGACACAGAAGTAGCTCTCAGATATTTGCTTAAATTTGTTTACAAATCAAGTTTTATCAACTAATTTGCAAACCTTCCCCGTTTGCTTATGAAGTCTTTGTTCTGTTCCCTTGAAGGCCGTGCTGTGTCCGCGTGCCTGCTCGGCGCTACTTTTGCCGCCTCTCCCGCCGTTGCGGTCGAGGTTGATACAGAGCTGATCATCTTGGTAGACCTCTCTCGCTCAGTCAGTAATGCCGAGTTCGCCAATACCATGGAAAGTGTGGCCGCGACTTTCGAGAGCAGCAATGTGGTCAGTTCAATCACCCGGGGCGCAGCGGGAGTAGTTGCCACTTCGCTCATCTTTTTCGCTGGGGCTGATCAGCAACAAGTGGGAATCTCTTGGACGCAGATCAGTGATAGCAACTCGGCCTCTCAGTTTTCAGCCGCTATCCGAGCGGCAACAAGACCCTTCCGTGGTCGCTCGGCAATTGGCTCGGCGTTCTCGTTTGCGACCCCAACCTTTGGAGACGAAACCGGAGGAGTGGCCAATGGGTTCGAGTCCAGCCGCCAAGTCGTCACCTTGTTTGCCGACGGACGCGATGATGATACTCCAACGCCGGGAGGGAATGCCCGCCGCGTACGCGATGCGAGAGATGCGGCTGTGGCCGCAGGGGTAGATGAAATCTCAGCCATTTTACTCAATACCAACAATGGCAGCTTGGAAAATTACTTTTCGTCAAATGTGATTGGGGGAGACGGTTCATCGACTCCCGCTGTCACGAGAGTCGATCCCAATGCTATCGACCAAGAGAGCGTTACTACCGGAGTGGGCACAGCGCTGCAGGGGAGCCCGCTCGTTTCTATCCCTGAACCAAGTACCCTATTTCTAGTAGTTTTATCCAGTGTGGGGCTCTTGAGCCGCCGCCGTTAATTTCAAAGGAATTCCAATTTTGCACAACCCAACAACACCATGGCAGAGAAAAGAACATTGAAAGTGGTTGATGACGACCAGTTGACTTTGTTTGCCTTGGATGACTGCGGCAACGGAGAGGAAGGAGTCATTCTCGAGCAAACCTATCGCTTGGTCGGAGACGAGGTCCTGACCGAAAAGTTGGATCCAGAATGCTGGGCCAAAGCCTTGGCTGCCGGTGGACGAACCAAAGATTCGGCCTTGAGTATTTACGCCCAAATCCGCGCCGAAGAATTGGCGGAAGAGGCGACTCTCAAGCAGAGCAAAGCAAGTGCTCTGGAACAGCGTCGGCTAGCGGCTGGTTTGGCTGATGCACAAAATGGGTGAATACGACGGCGAGTTGGGCGACT
>CAZGXV010000088.1:0-10737 GCA_964529725.1 uncultured Roseibacillus sp. | reverse complement strand
TTGGCAGCATCACGACGCTTTTAGGTAAGTGCGCCTCCGCAGGAGGAGCCGGCCCCAGCGGTGCAGCCGAAGCAATGCGGGGCGGTCATGATGGGCATTTGTTCGAAGGCGGTGAGATTGAGGTCCCAGATATCGAGGGGTTTGCCATTGGCGAGTTGCATCCCGAGTTGTTGGTTAAAGTCGCAATCAAAGACACGGCCTTCCCAATCGACGCTGATGGTATCTCGACACATGAGGCCGGAGATGGAGGCGGGGTTGAAGTTTTCGATGAGAAGTTGATTGTATTCAGCGAGCTGCTTGTTGCGCTTGAGGTAGGAGGCGTAGCGCGCGATGGCCATGTTGGTGATGCAGTAGAGGTCGTGAAATTCGATGTCGAAGTGCTTCTTCATCTCGCGTTTGTAGTCGGCCTCGAGTTCTTTTTGGTCGGGGGGGAGGAAGGCTCCGTTGGGGTTGTAGACGAGATTGAGTTTGAGGTGAGGCTCGATTCCGTAGCCAAGCTTGTTGAGCTTTTGGAAGGCGGTGATGGAGCGGTCGAAGACACCGTCCCCTCGTTGCTCGTTGACGTTGTCGGGGGAGTAGCAAGGCATGGAGGCGATGCAGGTGATGTGATGCTTGGCGTGGAACTCAGGGACCCACTCGTAGCCGGGTTCTTCAATGATGGTAGCGTTGAGGCGGGTCATGACTTCGCGCGGTTGGTCGAAGTTGCGCACACGCTCAACGAGACTGCGGAAGTCGGGATGCATCTCGGGAGTTCCGCCAGTAAGATCGAGCGTGGGGATATCGGTTTGTTCGAACCAGTCGATAGTGCGATTGAGGTTCTCACTGGTGATGAGTTCTTTGCGGTGAGGACCTGCATTCACGTGGCAATGGACGCAAGCAATGTTGCAAAGTTTGCCGAGGTTGAGTTGGAGAATACGCGGAGTGGAGCGGGTGAGCGAAACTCCATTCGCGGCGAGAGTTTGGTCAAAGGTGTTGAGAGGAGGCGAAGTCGCGGTGCTCATGGTGTGAGATGAATTGATTGAGAAGAAAGGTTTGTGAAAAATTGAGAACTCTCTGTCTGTTAGAGGTAAGGCTGAAGGAGGGGAGTGAGCTTAGTGATGGTGTCGGGAGGCCAAAGGTCTCTCGGCGTTGCGATGGCAGTAGCGAGGGAGCGGTGTTCGGGCCACGTCGCTTCGGTGGGGATTTTGGGGATGGCGTGAGCGAGAATTTTTTTAGCGTTTTCGGCGTTGGAAAGCAGTACCTCGAGCACGGAGGCGGTGTTGACCGCTTCTTCGTGAGGTTTCCAGCAGTCGTAGTCAGTAATCATACAGAGGCTTGCGAGGGCGATCTCTGCTTCGCGCGCCAGTTTGGCTTCGGGGACGTTCGTCATACCAATGAGGTCGAAGCCAAGTTGCCGATTGGCTAAGGACTCGGCACGGGAAGAGAAGGCGGGCCCGTCCATATTGACATAAGTGCCGCTCTGGTGGATGGGGAGTCCGGTGGCGGCAGTGCTGTCGATGAGGATTTGGCGCAGGCTTTCGCTATAGGGGTCTGCGGGGGATACATGAGCTACGAGCCCGTGACCAAAGAAGGTGTGGTTGGCTCGATTACTAGTGCGGTCGTAGTATTGGTCGGGCACGAGGACATGGCCAGGAGCATACTTTTCTTGAAGGCTTCCGACCGCAGTGACGCAGATGATGAAGCGAACCCCAAGAGAGCGCAGAGCCCAGATATTGGCACGGTGATTAATTTCGGTAGGAAGAAGGCGATGACCACGGGCGTGGCGAGGGAGAAAGACGACTTCGCGTCCAGCAAGGGTGCCCCTCATGAGGGCATCGGAGGGCGGGCCGTAAGGAGTCTCGATGGTGAGTTCCTTCAGGTCAGCAAGACCTTCGAGTTGATAGAGGCCGCTGCCGCCGATTACGCCGATCATAAGGGTAGGGTGGGTGTGATTGAGCTGGGTGGTGTCAGTAAGTCGCCTTTGCTTGCAGCAATCCGGGCTAGCAGCAATCTGGGCCGCAGTCAGTGATGGTGTCGCTGTAGTCGGCTCCTTTGGTTTCGGCTGCCGAGCGGATCGCATTGCGACGACAGTCGAAGGGTTTAGCCTCCTCGGATGGAACTGCTTCTAAGGGTTCAATGAACTCGAAGGAATCTTGATAGGGCGCCTTGCTGTAGAGGTTGAAAGTCTTCTCGCAAACCGCCATGCGCTCGCCACGGAAGAGGCGATGGCCATCGTCGTCGAGGACTTCTTTGAAGGGTCCTTTATAGATGACCGCTTGATTACGGTCCAAGCAGGGGCCTTCTTTGCCCTTGAAGGCTTGCACGGTGATAGAGCGGAACTCAATGCCTTCGTGAGTTTGCCAAGGTTGGGTTTCGAATTTGACCAGCTCGACGCCGTAGAAACCCTCATTCTCGAAGGCTTTGAGAAAATCGGATTCGGTGAGGGAGCCGGAGATGCACCCGCTCCAGAGGTCATCGTTGGCCGCCATGTGATCAGGGACGAGTTCGTCGCTGACAATATCGGAGATAACGGCGCGGCCTCCCACCTTCAGAACGCGAAAGATTTCTTCAAACAATTGCTTTTTCAGCTCGGGCTCGACGAGGTTGAGGACGCAGTTGGAGACCACCACATCAACGGATTCGTCGGGGATGAGGGGTGCGCTTTGGCGAAGCTCAGAAGCAACCGTCTCGCTGACGAGAAAGTCTTCGACGGAGCAGACGGGATTGTTGGAGAGTTTTTCGTTAAAGGCTTCGAGGTCCAGTTTGAGGTCCTGGATGCGCCCCTTCACAAACTCGACGTTTGAGTGGCCGATGTTTTCGGCCACGATGGGAGCGTTGCGGCGGGCGACTTCGAGCATGTCGTCAGTCATGTCGACACCGATCACTTTGCCCGTAGGGCCGACCACTTGAGAGGCAATGAAGCAGATTTTTCCAGTACCAGAGCCAAGGTCGAGAACGGTTTCGCCGGGGTTGAGCCATTTGGAGGGGTCGCCACAACCGTAGTCTTTCTCAATGACTTCGCTAGGGATTGCTTTTAGGAATTGAGGGTCGTAATCGACTGGACAACAGAGATTAGCCTCAACTTCTTTCGAGGCATCGGCGTAGCGTTCTTTAACGGCGTTTTCAGTTTTCATTGAATGGTGTGGGGTGGGAGGTTTGAGGAAATATTTTATTCCCGTAAAAGAGAAGCGCTCCTGAGCCAAGTTTCTTCGTCATCGACATCGAAGAGCGTTTCGAGGAGGTGGGGTGTTTGTTGGCATTGGGCAAACCTCTCAAGAGTGAGGGGAAGGAGTTCCGGAGTGCTCCAAGGCATCTCGGTAAAGAGCTGCGGCTGAGGGGTGGGGAGTCCGAGAAGCCAATAGCCTCCGTCCTCAGCGGGCCCGAGGACCGGAGTTTGCTGGGCCAACGAGGAGGCGCATTGATGAAGGTGAGTGGTGGTGAGGCCAGGGCAATCTCCGCCCAGCAAGATGACGCCGGGGTGTTGATCCTCAAACGCCTGCGTGCAAGCGGATTGAAGGCGGTCACCGAGGTCACCCTCGGGTTGGGGAAGATAACGGTGATTCGGTCCCAACCATTCTGACATCTCAGAGAGAGCATCGGAGGGCGCAAAGTGGATGCGAAGGGGCCAATGGGAGGGGATTTGTGAGAGAGTGTGCCGGACGAGTCGGCAATAAATACGGCAGGCCTCTTCGTTACCTACTGTGCGAGCAAGACGCGTTTTGACAAGGCCCGGGCGTGGTGCTTTGAGGAAGAGGAGGACGGTTGGAGGGCTCTTGGGCATGTCGTTGAAAAAACTGGGGAATAAAGAGGCAGGACGTCTATCTCATTCTTAATAAAAATGAACTTGCTAGAGATTACGTGGAGTGATGGGCTCCAAAGTCTTCCTGCATAAATCATGAAAAGTTTGAACTACTACAAGTGGCTCCACGGCCAATGGCCAGCCGGTAAAGTTGAGAAGTTACCTGTGGTGGGAGAGGATGGCGCGACCAACCGAGAGGGCATTCGGATTGTCGGCGATCTGTCGGGAGTGCCGTTGTTGAAGTTTTCTTCTGAGACGGGCTCGAAAGCGGTCCAAGCCTTTCTGAAAGAGCCTTCGTTCCCGAAAGAACGCAGTGAGAAAGCGGAAGGAGTCTATGATCTCGCGATCATTGGGGCTGGTGTCTCCGGTATTTCGGCCGCGATGGAGGCAAGTCAAGCGGGCTTGAGCTACGTGCTGATCGAGACCAGTGAGGCTTTTTCCACGGTGAAAAATTTTCCGAAGGGTAAGCCTATTTTCACTTATCCTACCGACATGAAGCCCTCGGGTGGCATCCAATATGGCAGCCGTTCGGGAGTGAAGGAGTCTTTATTGGATGAGATGCGGGAGCAGGTGGAGGAAGCCGGAGTGCAGACCACTCCTGGGCGAGTGGAAAAAATCGCGAAGGAGGGTGGCACTTTTCTGTTGAAGAATGCCAATTCCAAAGAGGGCGAGGCATGGAAGGCCTTGCGGGTGGTGGTTGCCATCGGGCGTTCGGGAAACTATCGCAAGCTGGGCGTCCCGGGAGAGAAGCTCGATAAGGTGATGAACCGCCTACATGATCCGAAGGACTACTGTAGTAAGAAGGTGCTCATTGTCGGCGGTGGCGACAGTGCAGTCGAGAGCGCGTTGGCGATTGGAGAGTGCGGAGGAGAGGTAACCTTGAGCTATCGCAAGTCGGAGTTGACGCGACCTAAGCCCGAGAATGTTCAGAAGGCTTTGCAAGCTGCCCAAGATGGTAAGCTCAATTTGGCTCTAGGAACCAATGTGAAGGAAATCACGGAGTCGCAGGTGACTTTGGTCACCGGTAAGGACGGGCCTGAAGAGACTTTGGAAAATGATGCCGTCTTCGCGATGATTGGGCGAGAGGCACCGTTGGACTTTTTCCGTAGGTCTGGTTTGACCGTCTCTGGTGACCGCGGTGCCAAGTGGTGGATTACTTTAGCTATCTCCGCCTTGTTCTTTGTTTGGTTATATCATTGGAAAAAATACACCTTCTTTGATGGCTTGGATCCGAAGCCGCTTTGGGCAGGCTTGAACGCAGAGGAGGGGAGTTTTTTGGCGACCTTTAAGAATTCGGCCTCGCAGCGCAGCTTTTACTACACCTTAGCCTATTGCTTGTGTGTTTCGATTTTTGGTTATCGTCGAGTCAAGCGACGCAAGACCCCTTATGTAACGTTGCAGACGACGACCTTGGCACTCATTCAGTGGATTCCGCTCTTCATTTTGCCGGAGTTGCTGCTGCCTTGGATCGGTGCCAACGGCGGATTTGCCAACGGTGGTTTCGGCCAGTGGTTCGGAGAGACCTTTCTATCGAATGGGGCGGGAACTCCCGCTGATCAGTATTGGCGGGCCTACGGCTTCATTTTGGCTTGGCCGCTCTTTATCTACAACTGGTTCAGTGACGCTCCGCTATGGGGATGGTTGGTGGTTGGGGCAATTCAGACCTTTGTGCTGATTCCTTGGATGGTGCGTCGTTGGGGTAAGGGGGCTTATTGTGGTTGGATTTGTTCCTGCGGGGCCTTGGCAGAGACCATGGGTGATGCCCATCGCCATAAAATGCCACATGGCCCGAAGGTCAATAAGCTCAATATGATTGGGCAAGTCTTCCTGTGGTTTGCCGCTATCCTGATGGTGCTTCGCATTGTGGGTTGGATGTTGCCGGACGGAAATGGGATTGAGGTCGCCTTCAAATATCTACTCTACGGCGGACCTATCAGTGAGAACGGGCTTCTTTTCTTCAACTATGCCTACTTCGTAGACTTAATTTTTGCCGGAGTTCTCGGGTTGATGTTTTACTTCCATTTCTCAGGTCGAGTTTGGTGTCGGTTCGCCTGTCCGCTGGCAGCCTTGATGCACATCTATTCTCGTTTTGGGAAATTTCGGATTTTTGCTGAAAAGAAGAAGTGCATCTCCTGCAATGTGTGCACCTCGGTGTGCCATCAGGGCATTGATGTCATGAATTTTGCGAACAAGGGGAAGGCTATGGAAGATCCCCAATGTGTCCGCTGTTCCGCTTGTGTCCAAGGTTGCCCGACAGGGGTCCTCAGCTTTGGACGCTATACGAAAGGGCAAGTCGATGAAAACGGCGAGCTCCCAAAAGTATTCGACACCTTGCCGGCTTCTTTGGTGCAAATGACCGAAAAGAAGAAGTAGTCGCTATAATTTCTCCTCGCCTAATTAATGAATTGGATACTTTGGATTGTTCTCTCTCTCTACGTTCTCGCAAGTGTGGGATTGGTGGTTTACGGCCTCAATACCTATCTCTTGCTGTTCCTCTTTGGCCGCAAAGTGGACAAGCAGAGGGAAGAAAAGCGCGCGTTGAGAGAGGCTTTCGCAGCACGGGAGAAGGAAGAAGGGGAAAAGATTTGGCCTTTGGTGACAACTCAGATTCCACTCTACAATGAGCGTAATGTGGCGGAAAGGGTGATTCGAGCGGTAGCTGCAATGGACTACCCTGAAGGGAAGCATCAGATTCAAGTCGTCGATGATTCGGACGACGAGACGATGACTTTAGTAGATGAGGTTGCGGCGGATTTGCGAGCGCAAGGAGTGTGGATTGATGTCTGTCGGCGGAAGATTCGCACCGGTTATAAGGCAGGAGGGTTGAAGGAGGCGATGGAGACTGCAGCCGGTGAGTTCTATGCCATCTTTGATAGTGACTTCGTCCCTCATGCCGACTTTTTGAAGCAAATGGTGCCGCTCTTTGGTGATGAGAAGACGGGCCTTGTGCAGTCTCGCTGGGGACACCTCAATGCAGATCACTCGCTTCTGACGAGAGCCCAGTCAGTTGGGGTCGATGGTCACTTTGTCGTCGAGCAGGTGGCGCGGGCAGAGAGCGGTCTCTTTCTCAACTTCAATGGCACGGCGGGTATTTGGCGGAAGGAAGCAATTTTGGATGGTGGGGGCTGGCAGGCGGATACCTTGACGGAGGATTTGGACCTCTCCTACCGCTGTCAATTGAAGGGTTGGAAGTTGGCTTATGCGCTTGATGTCGAGGTGCCAGCTGAATTGCCTGAGACCTATTCTGCCTTTAAGAACCAGCAATTTCGCTGGGCCAAGGGCTCGGTGCAAACTGCCCGCAAGTTGTTAGGAACGGTCTTAAGCTCGCCCTCTAGTGGTTTAGCGAAGCTACAAGCAGTTTTCCACCTGCTTCATTATATGGCCCACTTCCTGATGTTTAGCCTTGCGGTTTTAGCGCTGCCGTTGGCGTTGCTCCTACCACAGATTTCTCCCGGGTTGGGTGTGTGGGTATTGGTCTTGCCTTTGGTGTTGGCGACCTTGGGGCCGAGTGTGCTCTACATGGTGAGCCAACGATTTTTATACCCGAAAGATTGGTGGAAAAAGTTTTTGTATCTGCCAGGCATGGTAGCTCTCGGTTTTGGAATTTGTATCTCGAATACGAAGGCCGTGATGGAGGCCTTATTGGGGGTGAAAAGTGGCTTTGTGCGCACTCCCAAACGGGGGCAAACTGAGGTGAAAAAGTATCGCGCGAAAGTGGGCTGGGTTCCCGTCGCTGAGTTGTTGGCAGCTTGTTACTGCGGGGTAACGGTGGCAATTTATCTCTGGCAAGGCACCTATGGGGCAGTGATTTATTTTCTCATTTATGGCACGGGCTTTTTGATGGTGGGATTGAAGACGCTTGCGGAGCAACGAGCGCGGACATGAGGCAAAGCACAGGTAATGGTTGGCGTTGGCTGGTCTGGTCGCTTTCGCTCTTGGTCTTTGTGATCACGGGGGCGGTTTGGAGTCAATGGACTCGCATTGAGGATGCCGGACACTTGCGCATTGGCTTTGCGTGTTTGCAATGGGGCGCGATGCTGGGTGCTGTTTTTGCTTTTCCTAAGCTGAGCCGAGGAAAAGCTTTGTTGTTGTTGGGATTAGGTGCAGTGGTGGTTCGTCTAGCGTTTTGGGGGGCGCCAGTTTCCAATGACGTCAACCGCTATCTCTGGGAGGGCAGGTTGCTTTGGATGGGTGAGAACCCCTACGCTACGGTGGCCTTTGACGAGCAATGGGAGCATCTTCGCGACGAGTATTGGGAGGGTATGAACAC
Source organism: uncultured Roseibacillus sp. (assembly GCA_964529725.1). GTDB lineage: Bacteria > Verrucomicrobiota > Verrucomicrobiia > Verrucomicrobiales > Akkermansiaceae > Roseibacillus. Next base: position 2,689 of record CAZGXV010000088.1, on the reverse strand, counting down.
CAGGGACCGGATGACAGCTTACCCTCCTGGCATGGAGCTCATCATGGCGGGGGCAAGTTGGGTTTGGTATGATTTGTGGGTCTTTAAGATCGTTGCGCTGGTGGGTGATTTATGGGTTCTGGCTCTCTTGGTCATTCTCTCGCGTGAGTATCGCAAGCCGGTGCGCTGGTTAGGCTTTTACGCCTTCAATCCAATCGTGATTGCGAGTTTTGCAGTGGAGGGACACTTCGACAGCATGATGGTGGCTCCGATGTTGACGGCTGTCTGGTTAGCGTCTCGGGCAGGGTGGAAGCGAGCTTGGTTTTGGCTCGGTGTCGCGGTGCAGATGAAGTTGATGGCGCTCCTAGTGGTGCCCTTGTTTGTAGTAGCGAAGATGCGACAGAAAGACCTCGCGTTGGTGAGCTTGCCGAGAGTGATGGTGCGGGAGGCTTGGCCGTTCTTATTGGTGCTAGTGATTCCTAGTTTAGTCTTTTGGGAGTATTTGTGGGCGATGGGCTATGGTCTCTTTGCTTTTGGTAGTGAAGGGGCGTTCAACGGAGGAGTATTCGAGACTTTACGTTGGTTATCGGCTTCAGATGGTCCGACTCGTTTGTTGGGAACGACTTTATTCGGGTGTGGAGTGCTCGTTGTTCTCTGGCGAGTTTGGCGGGGAAAAAGTCGAGACTTGTTCGAATCGACTTTTCATTTGTTCCTATTGCTTCTCATTTTTTCCCCCGTCGTTCATTTTTGGTACTTGAGTTGGATTGTTTGGTTTTTGGTATTGCGTCCTACCGCCTCTCTCATTGTGGAGTGTTTGACCAACTCGGTTTATTTTTTGGCGTGGATGATGTCGGAATTGGGGCGGGGCTGGGGTTATCCACGGGAAGTGGTGGTGGCAACGTGGGCGCCATTTCTTTTGCTGTTGCTGTGGGAGCATCGCCATCTTTGGAGTCGCTGGCGCACGAAGCCATGGCCTCAAGCTCGGTCCTTCAGCCTCGTCGTGCCAGTCTATCGCGAGGGAGATCGTTTGGGAGAGTTTTTGGGAAAGCTACAGCAAGCGAGTCCAGGGGTAGAAGAAATCCTCGTCGTCGATGGGGCCGGAGAGTTGGGAACCGAAGGACACGGTTGGGGTGAGTTGGTGCGGGTGATTCCTAGCGAGCGAGGGCGGGGGCTGCAAATTGCAAAGGGAGTGCAAGAATCGACGGGGGATTTGATAGCCATCGTGCATGCCGACACTGAGCCTCAAGAGGGGTGGTTAGAGGAAGTGGTAAGGTCTGCGGAGAAGTGTCCGCGGGCAGTGGCTTTCGCCCTCGGGCAGCGCTTTAGCAATCAAACGTTCGGCTTGTTAGGAGTGGAAGCTCTTAACGAGATGCGAGTGAGCTTTGGCGGCTCTGTTTTTGGCGATCAAACGATGATCATCCGACGGGCAGCCTTGGAGAAAGCGGGCGGTTTTCCGGAGCAGCCATTGATGGAAGATGTGGAAGTGAGTGCTCGCCTGCGCGTCTTTGGGCCCATCGAGTATTTGGGGCAGGAGTGGGTGGTCTCGGCGCAGAAATGGCAGCGGGGTTTCAAGTCTCGCTTTTGGCAGGTCATTGGTCTGATGACTCGTTACGGATGGACCCGATTGCGGGGAGTCAAGCATGCCGAACGCCTCTCCCAACAACTGTTTGAGGAATACTATCCCGCTGCGACGAAAAGCGAGCAGGAGCGATAGGATTGTGGCGAGGAGGAGGTTCGATTCTTGACGGGATTGGAAACGAGACGACTTTGCTCCCTCTATGAAAGCGTTCTTTGGTTTGTTTGGAGTGTTCTCAAGCCTCTTGGCTTCGTGCGAAGAGGCTTCTTCTGGTCCTGAGCAAGCCAGTTGGGAGAAGGTGCAAGCCGTCTGGTCTGGGGGTGCTGAGATTAGTCGTTACGAACTCCAGCAAGAGCGTTACGGAGAGCTGCGCAAGGGCGAAGCCGTGTTGATATTTGTGCGCGAGCCTTTCTTGAAGGATCGGCAAGTGAAGGATGAGTCGGGTCAGGGCAATTTTCAGGTTTTAAAAATGAATGCGACCCGAAACTTTCTCACCGGAGTTTACCCCTATCAGACCATGATTTCAGTCTTTCAACCATTGGAGAAAGGCTCCGCTGGTGAGGTCTTGAAGGTGACAACCTCCATTCAGGAGTGGTGCGGGCATGTCTTTATGCAGAGCAATCGCCGCCAAGATAGCGTGAAGACTGAGGTGAAGTCCTACTTTGAGAAAGAGGACAATCGAACCTTCGAAGAAAGGGGGACCGTTTTTCTCGAAGACGAGGTCTGGACAGCTTTGCGAGTCGATCCCTTTGGTCTGCCTGTGGGTCAAGTCAGGATGGTACCGGGGACTCTCTTCACTCGCTTTACCCATCAAGAACCAGTGGCGGAAAGCGCGCAAACTCGTTGGCTAGCGGCCAAAGGAGGTCAAACCGTCACTTATGAAATCACCTATCCGCAATCAGGGCGCACTTTAGCCATCGAGATTCAAAAAAAATTGCCCTATTCGATTCAATCTTGGACTGAATCGAGAGGACAAGTTTTGCTAAGTTCGGGTCTTTTGAAAAAGCAGCTGAACAATGTCGATTACTGGAACTACAACGACCGAAAAAACGGGAAAAAACTCCGTTCGAAGCTAGGCTTCTAAGGTCTGGAATAAGGGTCTGTTAAGAACGCGAGCCGAGCTACCTTAGCTTC
>CAZGXV010000087.1:0-10882 GCA_964529725.1 uncultured Roseibacillus sp. | reverse complement strand
GAGCTGGTGCTCCGCGCTCCGAACTACGTGATGCACTCAAAGAGCTGGGCTGGGTTGCGAAAGATGGTCGCGAAGAATACACCCTAGAAAAGTTCTAGCAGAACGGCCGGAGCGCGGAGCACCAGCTCCGCCCGTCCAGAAAGAGGTTTTCTCAAGCAATCGAAGCAAAGAAGGAAGAAAAGCGGAGCTGGTGCTCCGCGCTCCGAACTTTTTTGCCGTTGCGGCTGTCAGCGATTTGGAGGACGCTCTCCGCATGAATCCTTTCGAATTGGATATGCTCAGCCGACCGCGTCGTAACCGGAAAACAGCGGCGGTGCGGGCAATGGTGCGCGAGACTTCTCTCTCTGCGAGCGACCTTGTTTTGCCGCTCTTTTTTCATGAAGATGCCGAGGACGTCGCCATTGAGTCCATGCCTGGTTGCACTCGCTGGTCGTTAGAGGGCTTGGTCAAGGAGGCGGGTGAAGCGCACGCTCTCGGAATTCCCGCAATCATTTTGTTTCCAAAAATCGAGGACGACCTCAAGACCAGCGGCTGCGAAGAAGCTTACAATCCCGAAGGCCTCGTGCCGCGAGCGATTGCAGCCCTGAAAAAGGCGCATCCCGAGCTGGTGGTGATGACTGATGTCGCCCTCGATCCTTACAACGCTGATGGCCATGACGGTCTCGTGGTGGATGGGGAGATCGTCAACGACGAGACGGTGACCGTGCTCTGCAAGCAGGCGGTCGCGCAAGCCCGCGCCGGTGCTGATATCATCGCCCCGAGCGATATGATGGATGGACGGGTAGCAGCCATCCGCGACGCTCTTGATGCCGAGAGTTTTCAAAAGGTGAGCATTTGCAGCTACACCGCGAAGTATGCCTCTGCCTTTTACGGACCCTTTCGCGGAGCTTTGGATTCGGCTCCCAAAGCCGGCGACAAAAAGACCTATCAGATGGACCCCGCTAATGTCGGCGAGGCCTTGCGCGAACTCGAACTCGATGAGTTGGAAGGCGCCGATATGGTGATGGTGAAGCCCGGCGGTCCCTATCTCGATGTTGTGAAAACCGTGAGTGATCACACCCGTTTGCCAGTAGCGGTCTATCAGGTCAGCGGCGAGTATCTCATGATTCAGGCCGCTTCGGCGGGGGGATGGCTGGACCGCGAGAAGGTCGTTTGGGAAAGTCTTTTGGGAATCAAGCGTGCGGGTGCCGACTTCATTCTCACCTATTTTGCCAAGGAAGTGGCAGCGGGACTCAGGAGTTAAATTTTGAGGAGAGAGAGACTTCATGAGTTCGATATTTGATATTTTTGACAACGTGAACGGGCCCTCCTTGGGCGGGGCACTTCCGCACATGCATGCTGCGCGGGATGCTAAACAGTCCGCGATGCGGGCAAGTTCGCAGGCTGATCGGGCGATGGAACGCTCTCTTGAAGCCGAGTTCGAGGTAGAGCGTCTGCGGTTGGTTACGCAGGCGATGTGGGAGTTTCTCAAAGACCAAACCGACGTCACCGATTCTGATTTGGAGGCCCGAATTCAGGAGATCGACCTCCGTGACGGCAAAAATGATGGCAAATTAGACCGCCAAATCGCGGTTTGCGGCCAATGTCACCGCAAAACAGGGGTGCGAGCCCACCGCCTCTGCTTCTACTGCGGCTCCAAACTGGATAAGCAGCACATCGTCGAACGTTAAGGAATTCACTGAACGCCAGCGATGAAGGGAATTCATCGATTCTGATGAACTCAGAAATTTATGGAATGACGCTTGCTTCTACTTGAAACATCCGCCGTTCGTGTGCATTTTGCGCCGCCCCGCGCGGGGTATCCCTATACCATCATGGCAGGTCCACTTTTTGTCCCAGAAAACGCTCCCTTTTCAGCTGAACAGCGGGAGTGGTTGAATGATTTTTTTGCCAAGCAACTTGCAGGAGGAGCCGCTCCGGTTGCGACTGGTCCCGCCGTGCCAGTGACCATTCTCTGGGGCTCGCAGACCGGGAATGCTGAAAGCTGTGCCAAACGCATGGCCAAATCGCTCAATGGGGGCCGTTTCGAAACGTCTGTCTTCGACTTGGCCAACTACGAAGTCGCCAAATTGGCGCAGGAAAAAAATCTCCTCCTCATCACCAGCACCTACGGAGACGGTGAGCCACCTGACAACGCGGCGGACTTCGTGGAGACTCTCCTGAGTGACTCCGCACCCAAGATGGAAGGGGTGAAGTTCTCGGTCCTCGCTTTGGGCGATACCGAGTATCCGGACTTTTGCGAAACTGGCAAAATCATTGATCGTCGTTTCGGCGAACTCGGCGGCGAGCGTATCTATGAGCGGGTCGATTGTGATGTCGATTACGATGAGCCGTTCGACGTCTGGAAAGCGGGCATCATTGATGTTCTCGGGGCTGGCCAGGCCGTCGCCGAACTTGTGGATGCTCCTGCGGAAGATGAGCCTTTTGGTAAGAAAAACCCGTTCCCAGCACCAATTCTCAACAATTACGACCTCAACAAGGAGGGCGCCTTTAAGTCCACCCACCATGTCGAGTTTTCTCTGGAAGGTTCCGGATTGGAGTATCAGGCCGGTGATGCCCTGGGCGTCTTCCCCGTGAACCCGGAGGCAGCCGTCGAAGAACTCATGGCAGCCTTGCCCTTCAATACCGGGCGGGAGGTGCCGCTTCCTGGGGGAGGTGAAGCTCCTTTGAAGGAGGCTTTGATGAACAACTACGACATTCGGAGCCTTAACAAAAAGCTGGTCACCGCTTGGCAGGAGCGCAGTGGTTCGCCTTATCTTCGTTCCGTGGTGGAAGCTGATGATAAGAAGGTCTGGGACGACTTCTTCTGGGGGCGCGAGCTCATTGACTTGGCCACCGATTACCCAGCTGATTTCCGCGATGGCGAAGAGTTCGTGGGCGTTCTTAAAAAGCTTCAACCCCGTCTTTACTCGATTTCCTCCAGTCCCAAGGCTCATCCCGGAGAGGTTCATCTCACGGTAGCAGTGGTGACTTATGATTCCCATGGCCGCAGCCGAGGCGGAGTTTGCTCAACTTTCTTGGCAGACCGCTGTGAAGACGTGCAACCCGGGGTCTTTGTTCATGTCAACAAAGCCTTCCGCCCACCTGCCGATGACAATGTCCCCATGATTATGGTGGGCCCGGGAACTGGTGTTGCTCCTTTCCGAGCTTTCTTGGAAGAGCGCGAGGCTCGCGGCGCGAAAGGCAAGAACTGGCTCTTCTTCGGTAATCCTTACCGAGCCACTGACTATCTCTACGAAGAGGAATTGGCTGAAAAGACCAAAAATGGGACATTGCATAAGCTCTCTCTCGCCTTTTCTCGGGACCAAAAAGAGAAACTCTACGTGCAGCATCTCATGTTGCAGGAAGGAGCTGAGCTTTGGAAGTGGTTGGATGAAGGAGGCTACTTCTACGTTTGCGGAGATGCCTCGCGCATGGCCAAAGATGTCGATGCTGCCTTGCATCAGGTCATCCAAGACCACGGTGGCAAGAGCGAGGAAGAGGCAGTCGAGTTTGTGAAGCAGCTCAAAAAGGACAAGCGATACGCGCGTGACGTCTATTAAGGTGCTTTTGAAAAGTCTTCCCTGAACGGGCGGCAGGCTGGCGGCAGCTTCCTGTTTGTTGGGATGGGAAAATCCGCGATCACGCACAATCGCGGGTTGCGAAAGGGGACATCTCCCGATAGCGTCCGCCTCTTTTCAACCACAAGCATTTGATGAACAAAGCAGTCACAATCTACGATACGACCTTGCGCGATGGCACGCAGGGAGAGGGGTTTTCCTTATCGGGATTGGACAAGATTAGACTCGCGGAGCGTTTAGACGCCTTCGGAGTCGATTACATCGAAGGCGGTTGGCCGGGCTCTAATCCCAAGGATGTTGAATTCTTCGAACAGGCTAAAAAGCTGAAGCTCAAACACGCCAAGGTGGCGGCCTTCGGTTCGACCCGCCGGGCGGACACGGCGGTGGAGGATGACCCGCAAATCAAGCTTCTCATTGATGCCGAAACCCCGGTGGTGACCATTTTTGGTAAGAGTTGGTCCCTCCATGTCCTCGAGGTCATCAAGACGACTTTGGATGAAAACTGTGCCATGATTCGCGACTCAGTACGCTTCCTCAAAGAAGCTGGTCGCGAGGTCGTCTATGATGCCGAGCACTTCTTCGATGGCTACAAGGATGATGCGGAGTATGCGCTGAAGACTCTGGAAGCCGCGGCCGAAGGTGGGGCTGATATTCTTGTTTTGTGCGACACCAATGGCGGGACTTTGCCCGAGGAGGTGAAGGAAATTTGCGGCGCCGTCGCAGAGCGTATTCCGGCGGTGCCGTTCGGGATCCACACTCATAATGATTGTGAGCTAGGAGTCGCCAATGCGGTGGCAGCTGTCGATGCGGGCGCGGTGCAGGTGCAGGGAACCATCAACGGTTACGGTGAGCGGACCGGGAATTGCAATCTCACTTCCGTGATTCCGATTTTACAACTGAAGAAGGGCATCGATGTCATCCCGGACCTGACCCAGCTGAAAAATCTGTCCTTCTTTGTGGACGACCTTTCTAACAATCCTCACTTCCCGCGAGCTCCCTTTATTGGGCGCACCGCGTTCTCCCACAAGGGCGGGATGCATGTTAATGCGGTGCAAAAGGTGGCGCATTCCTATGAGCACATCCGTCCCCAGTCGGTGGGTAATGAGCAGATTATTCTGGTCAGCGAACTCAGCGGGCAGTCGAACATTCTCATCAAGGCCGAGGAACTCGGTCTGCCTTTGGAGAAGGGAAGCGCAGAAGCCAAGGCCGTTTTGGGCCGCGTTAAAGAGCTGGAGAAGGAAGGCTATTCCTATGAGTCGGCAGGTGGATCGCTCGAGCTTTTGATTCGTCGGGAGCTAGGTTCCTACGTCAAGAAGTGGGACTTTTCCGAGTATCACTGCTCTTTCCGCCAGACCGTGGACGACGAGCAACCAGTCTGTGATGGAGTGGTCAAGTTGTCGGTGGATGGCGAGAAGGAGTTTTGCGTCGCGGAGGGTCATGGTGTGGTCAACGCTCTCGACAAGGCCCTGCGCAAAGCGCTCGTGCCTTTCTACCCAGCTATCGAGAATATCCGACTCATCGATTACAAGGTCCGCATCATCGATGGCGAAGAGGCCACCGCTGCCAAGACCCGCGTGCTCATTGTGCAGTCGGATGGCGAACGTTCTTGGGGCACAGTTGGCGTTTCGGATTCCATTATCGCGGCTAGCTGGATCGCGCTCACCGATGGCATTGACTTGTTCCTGCAACGTCAGGGCTAGCGATGAATTCCGATGACTGATTCTCACTGTCATTTGGCGTCGCATCGATTTCCCGAGGATGAGCTTCCCGAGCTCATCGAGCGGGCGCAAGCGGCTGGCGTGAGCCGGATGGTGACGCTCGCTACCGATGAAGAGGACATCCCGGGTAATGTTGCCATTGCAGAAAGGTATCCCCAAGTGTTTGCCTGCGTAGGAATCCACCCCTGCGATGTCCACCACACGCGTGATGACTTCGAAGAGGCGGTTCGTCCTCATCTTGACAATGCACGCGTGGTTGCCGTTGGTGAGACTGGTCTCGATTACTATCATCCCGCGCCCGAAGGTTGGTCCGAAGAGGACTATCACGCCCGGCAGCGTGATTTCTTGAGGCGGCATTTTGAACTCGCTCAAGCGGCAGGCTTGAACGTGGTGATTCATACTCGCGACCGGACCGGATGCGCCTCTTTTGATGATGCTCTCGCTATCTACCAGGAATATAGTAGCAAGGTGCAAGCAGTCTTTCATTGCTTTCCTGGCCCCTTCGAGCTTGCAGAACGTATTTTGGCCGCAGGCGGTTTGGTTTCCTTCACGGGGGTGGCCACCTTCAAGAATGCGGCCCTATGTCTCGAGTCCGCGCGCCAAGTTCCAGTGGATCGAATGATGGTTGAGACCGACTCACCTTATTTGGCTCCCGTCCCGCATCGCGGAAAGCGTTGTGAACCTGCTTTCGTCGCCGACACTGCTCGCCGTATCGCCGAGGCCCGGGCGATTCCCTTGCCGGAGTTCGTGAAATCAACGGAAGCAGTCGCTAATGAATTCTTTCGTTTTTGAGAGGAAAGAGGTTCACTGAGTTCTCTCTATGAACTTTCAGTTTCTCCTTTCGCTGGCTTGCAGCTGTCCTCTTTTTGCAGAAATCACGAGAGGTCCGTATCTCCAGCTCGCCCATCCCGAAGGAGTCACTGTGGTCTGGCGTTGCGATCAGGAACTCGCCAGTCCCCGGGTGAGTTGCTGGCAAAAGGAAGGAGACCAGACGGTGAAGAGCTTTGAGGATGTCTTGGTGCGAACCATGACCTCGGCCTTGCCTCTCAATCGGATACCGGAGGGGCAGTTTCAATATGAGGTCAAGCTCCATGGCTTAAAAAGTAACACCAGCTTTCGCTATGCCCTCCACGACGGCGAACAAGTGCTCGGTAGCCAAGAAGAGGAGCTGACCTTTTCCACTCACCCCCGGATGGGAGCTCAGGAGCCCACCCGCATTTGGGTGGTGGGAGATTCCGGAACTGGCGAGCAACATCAGCGTGATGTCCATCAGGCGATGAGGGATTTTACCGCCGACAAGCCCATCGATTTTTATCTTCACGTGGGTGACATGGCCTATGGGCAGGGAACCGACGACCAATTCCAAACCCGATTTTTTGAGCCCTATCAGCGGACTTTGCAGGAAACAGTTTGCTGGCCCTCGATGGGTAATCATGAGGGAAGGAATTCGAATGGTGCCACTGGCATTGGGCCCTATTACGATGCTTACGTCTGTCCAACCGCTGGCGAGGCGGGCGGGCTTCCGTCGGGGAAGGAGGCCTACTACTCCTTTGACTACGGGAACATTCACGTCATTTGCCTCGATTCCCATGACCTTGATCGCACTCCCGAAGGCGAGATGGCGCAGTGGCTCCGCAAGGATTTGGCGGCCACGCAAGCGAAGTGGATTCTCGGATTCTGGCATCATCCTCCTTACACCAAAGGGACTCACGATAGTGATATTGAGCGGCCTCTCATTGAAATGCGCGAGCACATCATGCCCATTCTGGAGGAACGCGGAGTTGATTTGGTGCTCAGCGGTCACTCGCATATTTATGAACGTTCGATGCTAATCGATGGCGCTTATCAAACACCCACCACAGCGGAAGGAGTGGTCCTCGATGATGGCGATGGGCGTCCGACGGGTGATGGCCCTTATCGCAAGTCGGGCAAAGTGTCTCCGCACAACGGGACGGTGACGGTCGTGACTGGGCACGGGGGAGCGCTGGGTAGGAATTCGAAGGGCCTGATTCCCTTCATGAGTCGCATCATCCTTGACCATGGTTCCATGATTCTCGATATCGAGGGCGACACTCTGACCGGGCTGATGGTGGATCGTCAGGGGCGGGAGCGGGACCGGTTTCAAATTTTGAAAAAAGGAAACGTGGTGCCCACGATCGTGGCCAACCCTCGAGTAGCGACTGCCGAAACCGAGGAGCGGACTGGGGTGGGTGTTCTCGGTGCCCCAGGGACGAAGCGCGAGGCAAAGAAGGCCCGGAGAGCTGGTCAGCAAAATGTCGCTACGGATTTACCCAAGAACGCCATCGAAATCATCCCGCCCCATGCTCAGTGGGAATATCTCGCTTCTAAGGAAGGTCCCGAAACCGAGATGTGGACCCAGCTTGGGTTCGACGGACCGGAAGAGGGCTGGCTCGTAGGAGCTGCCGGCTTTGGTTATGGTGATGATGACGACCGGACAGTCCTGAGTGAGATGAAGGGGAACTTCAGCGTGGTATACTTGCGCAAAACCTTCGTGCTACCTGTTGGAGCTAACCGGAAAAAAATCGGACTGGCCATCAACTATGACGACGGCTTCTCGCTCTTCATCAATGGTCGCCAAGTTCTTTCCAAGTCGTTGCGCAAAACAGCGGGAGGCGAGTTGGAGGTGGCATCCCACGAAGCCAGTGGGTTCGAGTATTTCTCTTTGGCGAAATTTGCGGACGCCTTTCGGGAAGGGGAGAATGTCATTGCTATCGAGGGCCACAACCGTGGCTTGGATAGTTCGGACTTCACCCTCGATCCCTACCTTCTGATGGCACCGACAAAATGACCGAATGAGAAGAGGAACAGAGGCATCTTTCACCAACAAGTGGCATCTCTCCGACAGTTCAGGGCGATCAAGCGAGGGGGAAATTCGATGAAATGAGAGCAGGATGCTGCCTGTTGTCTGCTTTGCCACTGAAAGAGATTGTCAAGACGACTGAAAGGAGTAGAATCCCTACCAACATGGCAAATGCGACAAATGTGCTGGCTCAGGGAATCGAGATTACTGGTTCCATCAAGTTCTCGAATGATATGATTATCGACGGCAAGGTTGATGGCGAAATCCACTCCGACAAGGGGAAGGTCACTATCGGCGAAAACGCGCAAATCAAAGGTGACGTCAAGGCGGGCGAAGTGAAAATGTACGGCAAGGTGGAAGGAACCATCGAGTCTGGTCGTTGTGAATTGAAGCCCAAGTCCGAACTCAAGGGCGACATCAAGACCAAGTCTCTTTCCATGGAAGAAGGAGCCATCCTTTCCGGGAGCACCCAGATTGGCTAACCGGGCACACCACCTAAACTTTTTAAAGCCGAACCACTCATCATGACGGTTCGGCTTTTTTGTGGGTTTGTCTCAGGGAGGAGTATTTTTCGGCTGACTTAGAAACTCTCTAAAAGCGAAATTGCTTCTTCAATTTGTTTCTCTGGAGACTTGGCGTGGAGACGGGGAAACTGGTTACCGGAGAGGTAGCCGCCATTTTTCTGAATAATTAGGCGCTTCTCTTTAATTTCTAACAGGTCAACTCCAATAGCGGCGCCCGCGAGGCGGAGGCGCGTGGAAAGAAGAAGATTCTTGGCTGGTTTGGGAAGGCGTCCATAACGGTCGCGCCACTGGTCACCCAAGGCTTTGAGTTCTGCTGCATTCCCCAACGTAGCAAGCGCTCGGTAAGCGGCCACCCGTTCCTTAGCCTCGGGGATGTAGGTGGCGGGCAGATAGGCAGGCAGTTGGCCTTTGTCATGTCGACCTTCGGTAAAGGAAAGGATGTCGGCGCGGAGGACGAGGTCAGCAGGGCGGGTGTGCTTCTTTCCCTGAAGCTCCTCCACCGATTGACGGAGGAGTTGGCAGTAGAGGTCGAAGCCGATGGCTGCCATGTGCCCGGATTGTTTGGTGCCAAGAAGAGAGCCCGCGCCGCGAATCTCGAGGTCTCGCATCGCGATGCGAAAGCCGCTTCCCAAGGCCGTGTATTGGCGAATGGCGTTCAGTCGTTTGCGAGAGTCGCCTCCGGTGACTGCATCGCGCGGTAGGAAGAGAAAGGCATAGGCCTGGCGGTCGGAGCGTCCCACCCGTCCGCGGAGCTGATAGAGGTCGGCAAGTCCGAAGCGGTCCGCGCGGTCGATGAGAATGGTATTAGCGTTAGGGATATCGATTCCGCTCTCGATGATAGTGGTGGCCAGCAGGATGTCGGCTTCGCCCTCCACGAATTTGTGCATCACAATCTCAAGCTCGTCTTTCTCCATTTGGCCATGGCCAATCACAATTTTGGCATTAGGCACGAGCTCTTGAATGCGGTCACCCAGATGCTCGATAGTGCCGACGCGATTGTGCAGGAAAAAGACCTGCCCGCCGCGCGCCAATTCGTTCTCGATGGCCTTCTTGATGAGGCGCTCATCGTATTGATGAATTTCGGTTTTGACCGGATTGCGGTTAGGTGGCGCGGTGTCGATGGTGGACATGTCGCGCACTCCCATCAGGGAAAAGTAGAGAGTACGAGGGATAGGGGTCGCGGAGAGGGTGAGGACATCGATTTGACGAAAGCGCTCTTTGAGGGCTTCCTTGTGTTTGACTCCAAAGCGTTGTTCTTCATCGACCACTACCAAGCCCAGGTTTTGGTAAGAGAGATCGGACGAGAGAAGACGGTGGGTGCCAATCACGATGTCGACCGAGCCATCAGCCAGTCCCTTCAGAGTTTCGCGGACCTCGGAGGGGCTGCGGAACCGGTTGAGCAAATGGATGTTGATGGGAAACTCCGACATCCGTTCGCAGAAGTTGCGATGGTGCTGCTCAGCAAGGACGGTGGTAGGACACAGCATTGCCACCTGGGTTCCGCCCGTGACTGCCTTGAAGGCCGCGCGAATGGCCACCTCAGTTTTGCCAAAACCGACATCACCACAGATGAGACGGTCCATGGGTTGGGTGGATTCCATATCCGCTTTCGTTGCGGAAATAGCGGTGAGCTGGTCCGGTGTCTCGGTGTAGGGAAAGGCGTTTTCAAAATCCCACATCCACTTGGAGTCCGGGGGATGGGCGTGTCCCGAGACCGTTTCGCGCTCGGCCTGAATCTTTAAAAGTCGGGCCGCATAATCGCGAATGGCCTTCTCGGCCTCAAGACGGGTCTTCTTCCAGCGAGTGCCTCCTAACTTGGATAAGTTTGGGGTTGCGCCCCCAGTCCCGATGTAGCGGGCTACTAGGTGGGCGTGGGAGAGGGGAACCGCCACCGAGGCCTCATCGCTATACTTGAGAATCAATTCCTCGCGACCCTCATCATCATATTCGATGCCTTGGAACTGGCCGAGACCATACTCGGCGTGAATCACAAGTTCGTTCTCTCGCAACTCCTCCACCTCAAGACGGGTCTTTTGGGCGCGTTGTTTATCGAGTTCGGAAAGACGGGCGGGTTTATTGAAGCGACCAAAAAGCTCTGACAGCGAGAGGAAAGCCGTTTTTTGGGCGGGCAGAATCAGACCCCGGGGCAACCATTGTTGCCAACTGAGAACGTTTTTTTCTTTCTCAAATCGGTTGTTAGAAATCTCGTGGAAGCGCCGATGTTCACCCTCATTGGCGGACGATAACAAGATTGTCCAC
>CAZGXV010000086.1:0-10909 GCA_964529725.1 uncultured Roseibacillus sp. | reverse complement strand
GCTAGTAGGTGCTTTCGGGATTAAGTCGGCGCTTATTCCCCTCGCTTTCTGGCTCCCTAGTTCTTACCCCTCGGTGCCGCCCGCGCTCTCTGCGATGTTCGCGGGACTGCTCACCAAGGTGGGGCTTTACGCCTTCTTCCGCGTCTTCGGAATGGTCTTCGCTATTGATGAAGTGTTACCGCACCAAACGGTTCTCTTTGTCCTCGCTCTTCTCACGATGCTAGGAGGGGTGCTAGGTGCCGTCGGCCAGAACGACATGCGTCGCATCCTCTCCTTCCACATCATTAGTCAGGTTGGTTATATGGCCTTGGCCCTCGCCATCTACACCCCGCTGGCGGTTGCCGCTGGAATCTACTACTTGTTCCATCACATCGTAGTGAAGGCGAACCTCTTTCTCGTGACTGCATTGGTCGAGAATCATGCTGGTTCCTCTCACCTCGACACCGTCCGGGGAGTGGCGCGCTCATCGCCGATCATCGCCCTCCTCTTTGCTGTGCCCGCGCTCTCTCTCGCGGGATTACCGCCTCTTTCAGGATTCTTTGCCAAGTTCAGCCTTCTAAAGGCTGCTCTCGCCGATAGTGATTGGCTGGCAGCTCTCTTTGTCGCTCTTGTGGGAATTCTCACTATCTTCTCGATGCTGAAAATTTGGCGTAATCTTTTCTGGGGAGAAGCTCAAGAAGAGGAGGCCGCTACTAGTCGCAAATCGACTCCGCTTTCGCTCATCGTGACCTCTGCTAGCTTAGCTGCGGTTACCATTCTCATCGGGGTGGCCGCTGGTCCCGTCTTTGGAATGGCACAAATCGCGGCCGACTCCCTGATGCAGCCCCAGCCCTATCTCGACGCGGTTTTAGGACCAGACTACGAAACACCCATCACACCATGATCGCCCTCCTCATCTTTCCTTTCTTTTACCTCAAAGAGATCGTCTCCGGCGCGCTTTACGTCGGTTACGACGTCCTCACCCCACGCTCGCGCATCAATCCCGTCCTCCTGCGGGTTCCCATTGAGCTGGACTGCCGTCGCAAGCGGCTCCTGCTGGCCAGCCTCATCACGATGACTCCCGGCACCCTCTCAGTGGACGAGGTCGATGACGGCAAAACGATCTTAGTGCACTCGCTTTACGGCGGAGACAACCCCGAAGGCACGATGGCCAATATCAAAGAGAAATATGAAAAAATCGTGGCCAGCCTACCCATCTAACAGAACCCCAGAATCATGCTGACTCTTGCTTCCACTCTTCTCATTATCTCCGTGGTCTTGACCCTGGTAAGGGTGTTGACCTCCCGAACCGAAGTTGACCGCGTCATTGCCATCGATGTGCTGAGTTTTGAGCTCATCGCACTCAGCGTGGTGCTGGCCTTTCATGACCGAAATGCTTTGCCGCTTCAGTTCGCCTTTGTCCTTTCCCTCTTGGGCTTCATTTCGACGCTGGTTCTTTCCCGTCTCTTTAAAACTAGAATTGCCACCACATGATCGCTTTCACCGAATTCCTTGTCTTGCTGGGAAGCCTGTGCTTCATCATTGCCTCCTTGGGCTTGTTTCGCATGCCCAATGCGCTCGCCCGCCTTCATGCCGGCACCAAGGCCTCTTCCCTGGGAGTGATTTTGATGATGACCGGAGCAATGATTCGCTTTCCTGAGCCCTTCGTGATTTTTTTGGGATTGGTGACCCTGCTTTTAATATTCGTGACGGCACCGCTGGCTAGTCATGCCATCGCGATCAGGCTCATTGACCGCCAAGGGGGAAAATAAGCCCTGCAGCGTTTTATCGCGCGAATACGGATTGAGGCCTGGTCGGTAGGGTCGTTTTGATAAAACGACCGCTTGGGTTTGGTGGTGGGCGATTGGGCAGGTGTCGAAGGCTGTCGGTTGGCTCGGCGTTGGTGAGGTGGCGAAGGCGTTTTGGTGGTGGGAGGTTGGTGAGGTGTCGCGGACCATTTATCAAATGGTCCCTACCAAGCACAAAAAAGCGGTTCCGACGAATCGGAACCGCTCAAAAGAAAATTGGGAAGTCCCAACTTAGAAGCTGTAAGTCACAACAACGCCGCCGTAGATGCCGTCGTAGTCCTCAACACCGATAGAAGCAACGTTGAAGTTGTCAGTGGTGTTGTAGGCAATGTAAGGAGAAACAGTGATCTCTTCGCTCAAAGCATAGTCGAGAGCAAGGTTCACGTTGACAGTGCTGTAAGCGTCGCCACCGTCAGCATCGATTGAGAATCCGTATGTGACTCCCAAACTAGCAGCGAGGGTGTCAGAAATGTCATATCCATAACCAACGCTCAACTCTCCCCAAGAAGGATTGTTTGGAAGGCTACCATCGATGACGTGGTAGTAAGTGAATCCAAGGTCGAATCCTGAGTAAGAAGTTCCGATAGAAGCGTAAGCTTCGGTGTTATCATTACCATTCTCGTCAAACTCATAGTGGATGAAACCAACTGCAGTTGAGAAGCTACCAAAGTCTTTGCTGATCTCACCGTAGATGTCGAGCTCGTCGTTGAACTGGGCGTCCGAAGGGTTCGCATACCAGATGCCAGCACTCCAATCGAGACCGCACTCGCAAGAACCAGCAAAGTCGAAGCCATACTGATACATGCTGTCGCCGAGGTCTTGACCACGCCAAACGTAGGTGGAGTTGTAGCCCACGTTGAAGGAGCTCTCGATTTCGGAATAAGCAAACCCGGTAAGGGCCATTGCACTGATTGCGCTAAGCGCGATTGTTTTTTTCATAGTCTGTCTGGTTATTTTGACTTCACACTCCCCCCCCGGGGGTGGCGAACAGTGGTTATCAAACCACGCGTCATGTAAGTCGCAAGCATATCGTCTGCCAAAATCGCAAAAATTACAACCTAATTATTTGATAATCTTGCTCTCTTAAAAATCAGGGAAAATTAATCATTTATCTATCGAGATGGCAAACCTGCCTCCTTCAGCCGCTGCTTGGCTTCCGAGACG
Organism: uncultured Roseibacillus sp.; assembly: GCA_964529725.1. Classification (GTDB taxonomy): domain Bacteria; phylum Verrucomicrobiota; class Verrucomicrobiia; order Verrucomicrobiales; family Akkermansiaceae; genus Roseibacillus. The sequence continues at coordinate 7,958 of CAZGXV010000086.1, read as the reverse complement.
GTGTATTCTCCAAAATGAAAAATGCTCGCGGCTAAGACTGCATCAGCATGTCCCTCCTTCAGGACATCGACCAGATGGTCGAGATTTCCGGCCCCACCGCTAGCGATGACCGGGATTCCCACCGCGTCGCTGACTGCGGCGGTGAGCTCGATATCATAGCCATTCTTGGTGCCGTCAGCATCCATGCTGGTGAGAAGAATCTCTCCCGCTCCTCGGTCGGCGACCTCCTTGGCCCACTCGATGGCATCCAGTCCCTCGACCGGATTGCGGCCGCCATGGGTGTAAACACCCCATTTGCCCGGCCCTTGGCGTTTGGCATCAATGGCGACGACGATGGCTTGATTCCCAAAAGTTCCCGCGCCCTCGTCGATGACTTGAGGGCGATGGATGGCGGCAGTATTGACCCCTACTTTATCGGCCCCAGCTCCCAACATGATGCGCATGTCCTCAACTTCGCGGATTCCCCCGCCGACAGTCAGAGGGACAAAGCAACGCTCCGCGGTCCGTTCCACCACATCGACCATGGTGGCGCGTCCATCTGAGGAAGCGGTGATATCTAAAAAGACGATCTCGTCCGCCTCTTGCTCGTTGTAGGCCACCGCTGATTCTACAGGGTCGCCAGCATCGATTAAATCGACAAAGTTCACTCCCTTGACCACCCGGCCATCAGTGACGTCGAGACAAGGGATGATTCGTTTCGCAAGCATGGTTCTCGGTAAGTTCTAGAGCCCCCAAGCGCCAACCTTTTTGTCGCGAGCGGAGCGTTCGATTGCTTTGAGGTGGGACTTCTGGTCTCGATAACCGCGGCCTTGCGGTAAGTCGGCACCCCGGGTGTGAACTCGGGCAAGACCTTTGGCCACGAGCAGCTCATGCAAATAGACCTGCTGCCCTTCCCACGGCACCACCACGAGACAATACTTGCGGTCGGGACCGTAGACGTCCTCCCACTTGGTGAGCACCTCGAAGTCATTTTTCGAGAGCAACTTCTTCACTAGCTCCTTGCCCGCTCGACCCACGGTGGTGGTGTCGTCTTGGACCAGACCGCCAAAGTAATCGCCCTGTTCGGCGATGCGCTTGCCGTTGGTGTTGCCATCTCGGTAGCTCTTGAATTGGCTCTCGGGAGTGTCCACGAAGTAGAGCCGGAACTCGGTTTCGCCCTGCTCGTGCTTGACGTGGAAACTGTCGCCATCGCTATTTCGCCCCGTGATGAAGCGGCAATCACTCAAGTGCGTCCAACCAGAACCTGAAAGCTGGACAGGAGTGAAGTCGCCCTTGGAAATCTCACCCGTCGGCACCTTCGCAGAGCCAGAGGAACCGAAGCCGCCTCCCTCTTTATTAAGAAAGCCTTTTTCCTGTAAAAACCAAACCAGCGCGGCCACCACCAGACCGAGAATAACGGAACCCAAACTCTTTTTCTTTTTCATGATTACCCTTTCCAAGTGGTGTTGACGAAACCAAACCAAATCATCCCCGCGACCCCAGCGGCAAAGCAGTAGTAAGCAAAGTATTCAAACTTGCCTCTTCGGATGGCGGCGAGCACCAGATAGACCGCGAAGAGACCACTTAAAAAAGCCGCCAGAGCACCGAGGGTATAGGCGGTCATGAGGTCGTTCGAGAGTTCCGCGAAAGCATCCTTCTCCTTCACCACTGCGCCCGCGATTGCGGGAATGGACATGAGAAAGGCAAACTCGGCTGCCTTCTCAGGCTTCACTCCGCTCAAGAGGCCTGCGGTGATGGTGGAGCCACTGCGAGAAATCCCTGGGAGGATAGCGAAGGCCTGACCGATGCCCATCACGAGAGCAGTCTTCCAGGTCAGCTCTTTGCTTTTGGCCTTGATGACCTTGGGTGCGAGCAAGAGAGAGCCAGTCACAAGTAGGAGTCCGCTGACTAGAACCGGATTGTCGTAAGCAGACTCGAAGAGGTCTCCTAGCGGGGTGAGCACCAGCACCACGGCCGGGACGGTTGCGAGGGCTAGGAAGAAGATCCACTTGCGCTCATCCACCATTTCTTTGGTCCAAAGCGACTTCGTGAGGGCCCAGAGCTTTTTGCGAAAGTAGACGAGCACGCTTAGCAGGGTCCCCACGTGAAGAATCACCTCAAAAAGAATGCCCTCGCTTTGCACGCCGAGCAAAAACTGCGTGAGCACGATGTGACCTGATGAAGAGATGGGCAGGAACTCGGCCAACCCCTGCACAATCCCGACGACAATAGCTTCCCAAATTTCCATAAGTCCAAGGCATCAGCGACACCGCTGCCAAAATGCGTTCTTTCGTCGCTTGCCAAAAGTCTCCCGACCGTCATTTCTGCCCGGGAGCACTCCTTGCAATTCCTTCCCCTTCCGCCAAGGTCTGGTTTGCATGGATAGCCTCGAATTGGAACTCACCCCGCGCCGCAAGGTGATGTTGGCCTGTTTTGCGCTCGCCACTGTCTTGCTCATACCGGCTGGACAATTCATAGTGGGAGGTATTGTGGCGGTCGCCTGCGCTTGGCTCATTTCCACCGATCAAGAGGTCAAGCTCCGCCGCCGCATGGGTATCTTGCTAGGCTGTGTTATTTTTCTAAGCCTCATCGACATCAATCCTTCGCTCTCGGACAAAAACTTTCTCACCCTCTCGACGGCCTTTACGTTAGTCATTATCGTTCCCGCCCTCGTCCTTCACTTTGGCGGTGACAAAGGACTCATTCGTTTCCGGTTTTGGCCTGTCCATTGGCGCAAGCAGGACGTGATCTACACGATCCTATCGGTGCCGTTGGCTTGGGTCGTTCTTAAGTCATACGAATGGGGTAACCGTGAGTTTTTCGACAACGAGCTCTTCCGCCAATGGTCCATGCCCCCCGAAGCGGACGAAGGTGAAATCCGCCGCCTCTTTATCGGCATCAATCTCGTCGGGATTTGGGACGAACTCTTTTTCGTCAACACCTGCTTCGCGATGCTGCGCAGTCTCTTTCGCTTTCGCATCGCCAACGCTTTGCAAGCCGTCATCTACACCGCCGTCCTCTACGACATGGCCTTTGTTGGCTGTGGGGTTTTCATCGTTTTTCTCTTCGCTTGGACCCAGGGCTCGATGTTTGAAAAATCAGAAAGCTTGCTGTGGGTGCTCATTGTCCACCTCATCGTCGATTACTTCCTCGTAGCCTTCATCGTGCAAAGCTACTACCCGAGCTACGGCCTCGATTTCCTATGGCGGAAAGGATTTTAGGAACTCGTCCCGGCGCGCTCCCGAACCAGAATTTGCTTTCCCTACACTCTGGGACACCTTGCGCAGTGCCACGTGAACTGACTCTCATTTTTCCCCACCAGCTCTTCCAAAATCACCCCTCTTTGGCGGAAGACAGGCCTGTCTATCTTCTGGAAGACCCGCTTTTGTTCGGGACCGACACCCACCAACCGCTCCCTCAATTACACCCTTTCAAGCCTGTGCTTCACCGCGCGTCGCTGCTGGCCTTTCAAGATTGGCTCGAGGCCGAAGGCTACCCGGTCTTTCACCTCGCGTTGCCCACCAAACCCGCCACCACCGGAACCCAACTGGAGAAGCTTCCACTCGCCGACCTGGCGACCATTCACCTCTGCGAACCTGCCGACTACCTGCTCAAGCGGCGTCTCACTCGCTTTGCGGAGAAGCATGAGATTGAACTTCGGATTTCTCCCTCCCCTAATTTCCTGAGTCCTGACGAGTTTCTTGAGAGCCAATTCCCCAGCGGAAAAAAGCCATTCATGGCAAGGTTCTATCAAAAGCAACGCCAGCGCATGGACATTCTCATGGAAGACGGAGAGCCTGTCGGCGGACAATACTCTTTCGACGAAGACAATCGCAAAAAGCTTCCTAAGAATCATCCCGTCCCAGACGAACCAATCACAAAACCTAATCCTCACCTGGAGAAAGCCATTTCTTGGGCGCAATCTCGCTTCGAAGCCAGTGACGTGGAACTGACGAGCTTCCCCTATCCTGTCACCCATGCTGATGCCGAAGCGTGGTTACAGGATTTCCTAACAGAACGATTCCATGAATTCGGGCCCTACGAAGACGCAATCTCGAAGGAGCACCGCATCATGTTCCACTCCGTGCTCACCCCTATGCTCAACATTGGCCTCCTTTCTCCCAAACGAATTGTGGACCAAGCTACGCAATACGCATCGAAGCACGATGTCCCCCTCAATTCTCTGGAAGGCTTTATCCGCCAAATCATCGGTTGGCGCGAGTTCATGAAGGCGATGTATGATCGCCACGGAGTCCAGATGAGAACTCAGAACTTCTGGGGCTTCACCCGCAAGATGCCCGCCTCCTTTTACGACGGCACGACTGGAATCCCTCCCGTCGATGATGCCATCAAGCACGCCCGCGAAACAGGCTACTGCCACCACATCGAACGCCTCATGGTCCTCGGCAACTTCATGCTCCTCTGCCGCATTGACCCCGACGAAGTCTACCGCTGGTTCATGGAGCTCTTCATCGATGCTTACGACTGGGTGATGGTCCCCAACGTCTATGGCATGTCGCAATTCGCCGATGGCGGGTTCTTCACCACCAAGCCCTACCTCTCGGGCTCCAACTACATCTGCAAAATGTCGGACTATTCCAAGGGGAAGGATTGGGCGCCAATTTGGGACGGGCTTTATTGGACGTTCATCGACGACCATCTCGAGATTTTTGCGAAGAACCACCGCCTCTCGATGATGGCAAGAACCTGTGAACGGATGCCCCCCGAAAAGAAGAGCGCGCATCGCCAAAACGCCGAGGAGTTCTTGCAGTCGCTGGATAAGTGAGGGCCCGCAGTCTTGCAAACTTGACAATGACAGCTCGGCAAGGCATCACCCCGCCGCTGTGAATTTCCTTCTCGTTAAACCTGCGGCCAAACGTATCGCAAGCATTGCCATTATTTGGCCTTGCACGGTATCCGTAGTGACGAGTTGAAACAGCGCAACCCCAACACTCCGGAACCACGCCCAAGGGCCGAACCGGAGTGCACGTTTCCTAAAAACTTCTCTCGTTCGGTCCCCGGCCTTGTTCTGACCTCAGCCTATGACCGAACCAATATCCACACGCAAGGGCATCCTCATGATGCTGCTTTCCGTCGTCCTCTTTTCCGCAAATATTCTCATCATTCGCTGGGTCGGTCTCTTTGCGAATATGGATGGCTGGATGACCTCTTTCACACGAGGTCTCGCGGGCACCCTCTTCGTGCTGGTGATGTACTCCGGAGGGCGGGGCCTGCAGCTGAGCCATCTCCTTCGCCCTTTGCTCATCCTGCGCGGGGTGTTGGGTGTGATCACGATTTCACTGCTCTACTTCACCGTCATTCATTTGGGAGCTGCTCGGGCGATGGTGATCAACCTCACCTACCCGCTCTTTGGTTCCTTGATCGCGGTCTTGGTCCTCAAGGAACGACTGAGACCGGCCACCCTTGGCCTCTTGGCACTGGCCATGATTGGCTTGGGCCTATTTTTCTCCAAAAGCTTACTGGGTGCCACCTTTGGTATCTACGATCTCTTAGGACTGCTAGGTGCAGTGCTCGCCGGGGCGGTGGTCGTCCTTATTCGTAAGCTCACCCGCACGGAGACCGCTGCCACCATTTACTCCGGACAATGCCTTATCACTCTTATTGCCACACTTCCGTTGGCGGCACCCAAGTTTGCCGAGACCTCAGCATTGGCCTGGATCCTGATGATGTTTGGCGGAGCAATCGTAGCCTACGGACAAATCTTGATCACGAAGGGATTTTACCACCTCGATGTCGCCCGGGGCTCGGCTATCCAGATGCTGATTCCACTTCTTACCGGAGCAGGAGCCTTCTTGTTTTTTGAAGAACGGTTCGCACCCATCGAGATCGTGGGAGCGGTCCTGACCCTCTTTGCGACTTGGCGTATCTCCATTGCCCCCACCTTGCCGCCCAAGCCCCCAATCGAAAAGTAGTAATCCCGCAGGACTCGCAACGAATCCTGCGGGACTACAATTCCCCCCAAAAAGACGGACGAAGGATAAAAATCCCACTTCAACCGCCAAGCATCAAATCTGTTTTATTTTCCCTGTTCATTGGTCCCATCCTCCCTAATAAAACTCCCTCCAAATTCATGAGCGCAGACGCCCCATCCAACCAGCCCAAGTCCACCGTCGAAGAACTGATCGCCGTTCGCCGTGAGAAACTCGGGAAACTGCGCGAGATGGGTCATGACCCTTACGGTCAGGCTTTTGACACCACTCATACCCCCGGCGAGCTCAAGGCCCATTTCGAAAACGAGATTCCCGCCACCATCGCCGGACGAGTGGAAGCCATTCGTGATTTTGGCAAAAGCGTGTTCTGCACTTTGGGCGATGCCGAGGGTCGCATCCAGATTTACCTCAACAAGAAGCAGCTCAGCGAAGAGCAATGGGAGGTCTACCAATGCCTCGATATGGGCGACTGGATTGGGGTTTCGGGCCAAACCTTCACCACCGGAAAGGGTGAGCCTTCCCTCCAAGTCGAGAACGTGACGGTCCTTTCCAAAGCCCTTCGCCCTATGCCCGACAAGTGGCAAGGCCTGACCGACCGCGAGACCAAATACCGCAAGCGCCATCTCGACCTGATGTCTAATCCGGAGAGCGCCGACATCTTCGTCACCCGTTCCCGCATGGTGGCCGAGATTCGTAGCTTCCTACACGACCGCGGTTACCTCGAAGTGGAAACCCCCATGCTGCAATCGGTCGCCGGGGGAGCCGCCGCCCGCCCCTTCGAGACCCATCACAATGCCCTGAACATGGCGCTGACCTTACGCATCGCCCCCGAGCTTTTTCTGAAGCGTCTGCTCGTAGGTGGGTTCACCAAAATTTTCGAACTCAATCGCAACTTCCGCAACGAGGGCATCTCCCGTCGCCACAATCCCGAGTTCACGATGTTGGAAGCCTATCAGGCATTCGGCGACTTCGAGATCATGGCCGAGATGGTCGAGGAAATGACCTGTCACCTCGCTGAAAAGTTTTGCGGCGGTCTGCAAATCGAGCACAAAGATGAAAACGGCGAAGTTGTGCGCACCATCAACTTGGAACGACCTTGGAAGCGGGCTGGCTATCATGACCTGGTCAAGGAAGTGGCTGGCGACGACTTCTTCGACATCACGCCGGAGGAACGCCGTGCTAAATGTGACGATCTCGGGGTGCAAATCTCCGCGCAAATGGAGGATTACGAAGTCATTCAGCAGGTCTTCGAGAAGAAAGTGGAGGAACACACCTTCGACCCCTGTTTCGTGACCAGGGTGCCTAGCGAACTGATTCCTTTGGCGAAAGTCACCCCCGGCGGCAAGACGGTGGAAGTCTACGAGCTCATTATTAATGGTCAGGAGATTTCCCCAGGTTATTCCGAGCTCAACGATCCCGACGTGCAACGTGAACGCCTCGAACACCAAGCCGGTGGTGAGGAAGAACAGCTTGTTGATTACGATTTTATCGAGACCCTCGAGCACGGCATGCCCCCCGCGGGAGGAATCGGTATTGGAATCGACCGCCTCATTATGATGCTGACTGGTGCACCTACTATTCGGGACGTCGTCTTGTTCCCTCTTTTGAAAAAGAAGGATTAGGGTTTCGGTAGGGTCGTTTTGATAAAACGACCGCCGATTGGTTGTGGGTTGGCGAGTTGGAGTGGATGGGATTTCGTCTTAGGCGCGTTGCAGGCCGCCTTGGGTTGAATGGATATCATCTTGGTTTGGGAGGATGCAGCCGGGCTCCTCGCCATCGCCGACCTTTCGCGGACCATTTGTCAAATGGTCCCTACCGGTAGGGTCGTTTTGATAAAACGACCGTCGAATGGTTTTGGGTTGGCGAGTTGAGGAGGATGGGATTTCGTCTTAGGCGCGTTGCAGGCCGCCTTGGGTTGAATGGATATCATCTTGGTTTGGGAGGATGCAGCCGGGCTCCTCGCCATCGCCGACCTTTCGCGGACCATTTGTCAAATGGTCCCTACCGGTAGGGTCGTTTTGATAAAAC
>CAZGXV010000085.1:0-11130 GCA_964529725.1 uncultured Roseibacillus sp. | reverse complement strand
ATGAGCATACAGTCACCATAGGAGAAGAAGCGGTAGCGTTCGGCGACAGCTTGGCGGTAGGCCTCCATGATGAGGTCGCGTCCAGCCATGGCGGACACCAGCATCATCAGGGTGGACTCCGGCAGATGGAAATTGGTGAGAAGGGCGTCGACCGCGCGAAGGGTTCGTGGAGGATGAATGAAGATATCGGTCGCTCCGGTAGCCGCTTGCGGGTAATTGGGTTGCACTTCCGCAAGGTGCTCGAGGACGCGGGTCACGGTGGTGCCTACGGCTACGGTTCGCCCCGACTTTTCGCGCAGGCGCTGCGCAGTTTCTGCTGAGAGACGAAAGTTCTCGGAGTGCATGTGATGGTCGGTGACGAGCTCGCTTTTTACGGGACGAAAAGTGCCGATGCCGACATGGAGAGTGAGAAAATCGTGCGGAATTTTTTCTAACACCTCGGGGGTGAAGTGGAGGCCAGCCGTGGGCGCTGCAATGGCACCTTCCTCTCTGGCAAAGGTGGTTTGATAGCGGGTGTCGTCGAGCTTCTCAGGGTCACGCTCCATGTAGTGGGGGAGCGCGAGGGCCCCGCGCTCAGGGGCGGGTATGCAGTCCCAGTCGATGAGGCGGTTGCCGTCTTCGTCGATGTCGGTGACAGTGCCAGTGGCCGCCCCCACCTCCACGGTTCGCCCGACCTTCATCTTCTTGCCGGGGCGAACGAGTGAGCGCCAGCGGGTGGGAGAGATTTCTTCCACTCGCAACAATTCGATTTTGTTATCGTTGGAAAAAAAGCGAGCGGGCACGACTTTGGTGTCGTTGAGAATGAGGAGGTCGTCGTCGGTGAGGTAATCGGGAAAATCCCGAAACAGTTTGTGCTCGATGATTTGGGAATCGCGATCGATGACGAGCATGCGCGAGGCGGACCGATCCTGCAGGGGTTGGGAGGCGATCAGTTCCGAGGGCAAGTGATAGCTGTAGTCAGCGGTGCGCAACATGTCCGAACTGGTAAGGCGGATTGCTCCGGAGGCCAAGTTTTTAGACCACTATTCAGGAACCACCCTCGCTTTGGGAGGAGGGGCGAAGAGGGGCGCCTTGTTTTCTTTTTTCGGTCGCGTGAACGGGGTGTTTTCCCAGTTCGGTTCGGCTACCGGCCCGGTGCCACGGAATTGGAAGAGACCCGCGAACCCGCTTAGGTTCAGCGGCAGGGTGACGAGCTTGAGAAGGCCTTCGGTATCGGCCCGGGCAGTCATATCTAGGGTTTTGCGGGCGAGGTCGATGGTTCCCTCCGCTTTGACGGTCAGCGAGTCGGTGGCGGTGATGAAGTCGTCGGTGTAGAGGATGCCCTCTCGGATGAGAAAGTTGGCGGAGGCGTCGCGCGCCGTCTCGTGAGACGCCCGGTCGTGTCCTTGGATGCCAGCGATGAGCGGGGAAAGAGGGCCAAAGACCGGAGCCTTAAAAAGCTCACCTTGTTCGAGACCGAAGTTGCCAGTGCCATTGAAGGTTTCGATTTTTCCCGCAGTGCCAGTGAAGTCCAGGCGCCCGGTCACGAGCCCTTTCTCAATCTTATCAAATCCATAGGTGTCGCCAATATCGGCTAGTCGTAATCGGGTCCAGCGGAAGCCGCCACGGAAGTCCGGGTTGCGGCCTTCTTGATTAGCTAACAGAACCGAGAGTTCACCATGAACGGGACCGGAGAAGGCATAGGATGACAACCCGGTGACATCGACCTGTCGATGATAGGTATGGATGATTGCGGAGGTTTCGCGGAACTCGATGTCTTTGCCAAGAAAGGTATAATAGAGCGGCGCGGCGGTTTGTATCCGGGTGTGGAAGGAGGTGCGGTCATGGGGAGACTGGTGGTCGATGATGCCGGAAGAGGAAAAGGCGGGAGGCGCGGTGGCACGGTAGGTGCGCTCAAGGTAGTCGGCTGTTTTAGGTATAAATAGCCGCAGCACAGGGGCCGGCCAGCAGACGCCGTGTAAATGATTGACGCGCGTGAGCTGCTCGGTGCGGTCGTAGCTCACGAGGTCGGCACGGACGACCGCGTCTTCGGGTCCACCAAAGGCGCTGAACGAGCGTTCGCTAGTCAGGTCGAGCTCAATCTCGGGTCGAGTAAAGATGGCCTGTAGAGGAGTGAGGTTGAAGGCTGTGGAACCATAATTGGCAGGAACCCCATTGTAGGAAAAATGTTCGAGCGTTGCCGTTCCTGTAGCCGTCCAATCGGTCAGGTTGCTGGGACGGATGCTGCCGGCGAGGTCGAGATGGATTTGGGAGTCTTCATGGAAGGTCACGCGGTCGAGAGTCTTGCGAATATGACCCCCGGGTTGGATAAAGGGGTTGAAGAGGTGGGCGGGCAAGGTCGAGCGCGCTTGGTATCGCACGTTCTCATCTTGGAAGAGGAGCTTGCCGCTGAGCTCTCCCTCGGGATGGGTGAGGAGAAGGTCGCGCAAGTAGAGGTTGCCTTTCTGCCAAGAAAAATCAGAAGAAAGTGAGGACCAAGAACCCTCCAGAAAGCGGAAGTTTTCGACCGCCAGATGACCCGTCATGCTGAGTTGGGGTTTCTCGTCGGGCGGGAAGAGCAACTTACCTTCCACTTGGATCTGGGGAGATTGCGTGAAAGTCAGCTTCTTCAGCTTGTCGATAGCAAGGCCAAGGCGGAGAAGTCGTTCCAAGCTGGTGTCGGAATCGGCTTCGAAGTTGGCTGTTCTACTATGGAAGTCGTAGTAACCGTTTCCATCGAGGTCTCCGGAACCGTCTTTGAACCTAATCTCCTCGAGTAGCAGTGAGGAACGATTGATTTGCCCGCTGAGGACGAGGTCATCCATCTCATATTGCAGGCGGGTGATGCGTGGTGCTTGAAAGCGGAATTTGCCATCGAGGGTGTGGGGGTGCGCAAGACTTCCTTGGATGGCGAGTGCGAGGTGGGGAGAGAGGGAATCAGGGGAAGACCACTTGCTGATTTCGTTGTGCAGGACTTCGAGGAAGTCATGCTGGGGCTCATCATATTCCTCTTCAGGTTCTTCAGATTGGGAAAAGATAAAGTCATTGAGGGTGGCTTCCAGGGCGATATCGAGCTGGCCCAGTCGGCCTCGAGTATGAGTGATAGTTAGGCAGTTCTCGCGACAGAGCCGGGCCTTCCCAGAGAGCTGGGAGAGATGATGCGGGGCGCATTGGTCGGGTAATCGCACAAAAGCGTTTTCGAAAGAGGCGGAGCGAACATGCCAGCGGCCTCGAAGAGCAATAGAGCGATCAATATCGAGGTAGAGTCGATCAACAGAGGCGAGGAGCGTGGTGCGGTCTTCGTCGGCGTAAATTTTTAAGTCTTTGGTCACCAACCCCTGCGAGAAGGAGAGTCGAGCTGAGGAAAATTCGGCATGGAGACCGTAGTAGCCGAGTTGCTCCTGTAGCCGTTCGCCCCACTCACCGGAAAAGCCAGCTTGGTTAGTGCGCCATAGAATTGCTCCTCCCGCTACCAAGGCAAGCAGCACCATCCCGACGAAGCAGGATTGGCAGTGACGAAACCAGGGACAGCGCATCAGGAGAAGAGTAGCAGTTTTTTGGGGAAAATGAAATTCTTAAGGGCGACTTGGTAGACAGCGGGGAGCGAGCTCGAAGCGCCTTGGGTGGCTCTCGTCAGTCAGGCTACGAATTGTTCGAAATTGCTTTCGAGGGTCCTTGCGAGCGTCTCAGGCTCCAGTTGCAGGAGATGGGCGAGCGGCCTGAGGAAGCTGGCGAGATTAGCAGGGTGGTTTTTGTCTTCTGGAAGGGTAAAGATCTGATTTTCCAAAGGGGGAAGCATGGCAGGGGCATCGGTCTCGAGAAGCAGCCGATGCAAGGGAACCTCTCGGAAGGTTTCGCGGACGGCGGCTTTGCGCTCATGGAGGAATTCGCCATTGAAGGAGAAGTAGGCACCCAGTTCGGTAAATTGGGGAACGAGCTCGGTGCTGCCGGAATAAGCGTGTAGAAGAAAGGGCGGAAGAGAGTCTTGGCGCTGGAGAATCTCTAACAAAGGGCCCCAGGCTTGCAGGCAGTGGATGGTGAGCGGGCGCTGGAACTCATTAGCGAGGTCAATCTGGACTTGGAGACAGTGCAGTTGCTCCTCGAGGTCAAAGGGCTTCTTCCATCGGTCCAAGCCGCATTCGCCAATCGCTGCGGTCGGATACTGCTGGAGTAAGTTGCGGAGCGTTCCCTGCCAATACTTCGAGCGCTTTAGGACGTGCCACGGATGAAGGCCAAAGGAGGGAATCACTGCGGGCAAAGATGAATTTTCTCGCGAAAAGTCTGCCCAATCGCCAACTGCCGACCAGTCCGCCTCATAGGTGCCATTGACGAGCATGCGAGTAATGCCGTGGGCTTGCGCTTGGGCGAGGGCTTCCCCGGGATCGGAGAGTTGCTGCAAGTGATTGTGGGCGTCGGTCATGGGAGGGGGAGGTTGAGGAGGCTTTGCGCGGCTTTTTGGAAGGATGCTTCCTGGTGGTCAGGGAGGTCGATGAGACTACTGGATTTCTGGTAGTTGGAATTCTCACTTCCGACGGGACGGTAGCAGAGGTCATAGTGGTCGCGCAGAATGGACTCCAGAAAACCGGGCCAATCCCGTGCAGTGATGAGTGTGCGCCAACGTTCGACTTGCTCATGGCCGCGCAAGGAGCGGAGCTTATCGAGAAGTCCGCAGAGCTCGTCTGGCTCGTCGAGGAAGCGTGGGTAGTCGTCGAGGAGAAGTTGGGCGCGGCTGGCGAGCGGAAGCCGGACTTCGGAGACGGTGGCCGTGGCCAGTTTTTTCCAGAGAGGGGCGGGCAGACTGCGTTCCCCGATGCGGTTGGACTCCGCTTCGAGAAAAACTGGCTTTTCGGGATGAAAGTGCTGAAGGGCTTGATGTAGCTTGTTTTCGAAAAGTTTTTGGGAGGGCTGAGGTCCGACATTGCCGAGGAGGGAGCCGCGATGATTGGCGAGGGCTTCGAGGTCGAGCACTTGGGCTCCAACCACTCGTAAGTGATGGAGAAGCCGGGTTTTGCCCGTGCCAGTGAGACCGGCTAGAACGTGGAAGTGAGGTCTGGATGCGGCGAGTTGTCCTTTGAGGTCATTGAGAACGAACTTGCGGTAGCTCTTATAGCCACCTTCTAACAGCCGGGCTCGCCAACCGACTGAACGCAGGATATGGGAAAAAGACTGGGAGCGAAGGCCACCACGCCAGCAGTAGAGAAGGGGTTGGTGATTGCGATCCCAAAGCGTTTCCAAAGTTGCCAGGTGGTCGGCGGCATTGTGAGAAATATAGCGGGCACCGAGAATGCGGGCGGCAAAAGGATCCTTCTTGTAAAGGATGCCAACCTCGCACCGTTGCTCATTGCTCAGCACGGGAAGGTTGCGAGCATTGGGCAGGTGGTCCTCGGCGAATTCGAGCGGGGTGCGCACATCGACGATGCTGGAGAAGTCCTCCAAGGGGTGGGGGAGGGTAATGGTTTCGAGTTCCTGCATCGTGTGGAAGGAGCTTGTGCCATGGATTGGGGATTGCGCCAACTGTGGGGAATTTTTTTACAAGCGCGCCACGGGGGGCTGGCTCCAAAACAAAGGCACCCGGAGAGTCCGAAGACTCCGCCGGGTACCATCTCTGCCTTGCCGTTAGAGAATGTGTAGAGTGTGCGTCAGATGTGGGCTTAGCTGCCGGGCACGTAGATTTCGGAGCCTTTGGCCAAAATGGTGGTGGGCTTGAGGCTCCAACCATTCAACTCGTTGAGCTGCTTGGTAGAAGTGCGGTGTTGGCTGGCGAGCTTTCCGAAAGCGATTTCCTTGCTCACCATCACCGAAGAAATGGAGGCGGGGATTTCAACCTTCTTTTCGGCAACGAGATTGGGCTTGGGCTCTGGCGTGAGCTCAGGGACGGAGATCGGGATGGGCTTGATCTCGGGAAGGGTAGCAGGAGCCGGCGCGGGCGCGGGCGTTGGTGCCGGCTTGGCCTTCGCAATGACGGGGACGGGCTTGGCAGGGGCAGGCTTTTTCACCGCAGGCTTGGGAGAAGGAGTGGTCCGGGGAGGGGTCTTGGCCTTGGGCTTGCTCGCGACTGCTCCCGTGGTGCGAATCTTCTGACCAACCGACAACCGTGAAGGATCGAGACCAGGATTGAGGCTGCTGAGCTGGGATACGGAGAGACCATGCTTGCGGGCGATGGCATAAAGAGTCTCACCAGCCTTCACGGTGTAGTTGCCGGAGCCGCCAGAAGCTGGCTTGGAAGTTCGCTTGGGCTTATTAGAAGAGGAGGCGGGTGCAGAGCCGGGCACTTTCAGTACCTGACCAATCTTAAGAAGGTTAGGATTGGAGATTCCATTTTCCTTCATGAGCTTGCTAGCGGTGGTGCCGTTCTTGCGAGCGATGGAGGAGAGGGTGTCGCCTGATTGGACCTTGTAGGAGCTGGCGGCTTGGAGGGAGACTGCCAGAAGCGGCAGGAGGGATAGTTTGAGAAGCTTTGGCAAGGCATTCATGACAGAAAAGGTTATGACAAAAGTTCTTAGGTTGGTCAAATTAATTTTTAACATTTCCTTACTAATTTCAAAAACTTTTAATCTCTTTTGGGGTAAACGTTGGAAAATAAGCGTTTGCGGACTTCGCTGGGAGGGGTGCGGAAACTGATGAATGCCGTTTCGAGGCTCAATAAAAACAAGGGTTTCATTGTGTCTTACCGAGGAAAACGCTCGTTTTGGAGCTCGTTTTGAAAAGGAGAGTGACTTTTGTCTCCGCCAATCGTCTGCGAAGGATGGGATGTTTTTAGAAAGCCACTTCGCCGACCAACAATACGAGTCTTTCTCTTTGTCGATGCTCCCTGTAGACGCTTTTTGAGTATCAATCCGGGCCGACGTGCGAAACTGGCTCGAATCTCATTTTTCGCCATTGCCTTTCCCGTGAGGAAGGGGCAGGGAAGGGGGGACGAATTGTCGATTCTATGAGCGAAGGAACTTTCCCGAATTTGAGAGTGGCTGTAGGCGCCGATCATGGCGGTCTAGAAATCAAAGCAGCCCTGATGGCCTTTTTGGAAAAAGCGGGTTGCACCGCACAAGACTTCGGAACCGACGAAGCGGATTCGGTCGATTATTCCGATTTTGCCAATGACGTCTGCCGAGCCATGACTGATGGCCGTTTCGATTTCGGGATTCTCGTTTGTAAGAGCGGAATCGGGATGTCGATTAGCGCCAACCGCTGGCACGGTATTCGTGCCGCCAAGGTCAATGACATCGAGGAGGCCACAATCACCCGCTCTCATAATGACGCCAATGTGCTCTGTCTGGGCTCGATGAGTGCGACCCCCGAAAGCGCAGTCGAGATGGTGGAAGCCTTTCTCAAGACCGCCTTCGAGGGTGGACGCCACGAGCGTCGTCTCATCAAGGGCTCCGGCAAACGCCTCGCGGTCACCGATGGCAAAGTCTACGACATCATCGAGAGCGAGCATGCCCGTCAGCGCAGCCACGTGGAACTCATTGCGTCCGAGAACTTTGCCAGTCCCGCCGTCATGGAGGCCCAAGGCTCGGTTCTCACTAACAAGTATGCCGAAGGCTATCCCGGTAAGCGCTGGTATGGTGGCTGCGAAGAGGTGGATAAGGTCGAAACCCTTGCTATTGAGCGCGCGAAAGAGATTTTTGGAGCCGAGCACGTCAATGTGCAACCGCACTCGGGTAGTCAGGCCAACACCGCCGTCTACTTCGCGGTCTTGAAGCCTGGCGACCGTATCCTGACCATGGACCTCGCGCATGGAGGTCACCTCACCCACGGGCACCCTGCAAATTTCTCAGGTCGTCTCTATGATGTCGTGCACTATGGCGTAACCGAGGAGGACGAGACCATCGACTATGATGCCCTCGAGGCCCTCGCCAAGGAGTGTCAGCCGAAGCTCATCACCAGTGGTGCCAGTGCCTACTCGCGCGAGATTGACTTCGAGCGGATGGGCAAAATCGCCAAGAGCGTGGGCGCCTACCTCATGGTGGATATGGCCCACATCGCTGGTCTCGTAGCGGCGGGCGTCCATCCTAGCCCGGTGCCGCACGCGGACTTCGTCACCTCGACCACTCACAAGTCACTGCGCGGACCTCGCGGTGGCATCATTCTTTGCAAAGAGGAGCACGCTAAGAAAGTGGACGGTCGCGTCTTCCCGGGCGTGCAAGGTGGCCCCCTCATGCACGTTATTGCCGCGAAAGCGGTCTGCTTCGGGGAGTGCCTCAAGCCCGGCTTCAAAGAATATCAGGAGCAGGTGGTCAAGAATACCTCCGCTCTCGCCAATCGTCTCGCCCATCATGGCTTGAGAATCGTTTCCGGCGGCTCGGACAACCACGTCTTCATGGTCGACCTCCGACCCATCGAGATCAATGGCAACGACGCCAGCATCACTTTGGATAAAGTGGGCATCACCGTGAACAAGAACGCCATCCCTTTTGATACCGGTAGCCCGATGAAGCCAAGCGGAATCCGGATCGGGACCCCCGCCGTTACCACGCGTGGAATGAAGGAGGCAGATGTTGAAAAAGTGGCCGACCTCATCTATGAGGCCCTCACCAATCTGAATGACGACGAGAAGCTTGCCGATATCCAGTCGCGAGTTTTCGCCTTCAACGAAGCGTTCCCGATGCCCTACTAGGCGGAGATGGAAAAACGAAAGACTTAAGAACTAAAATTTCTGATTATGTACGATTTGATTGTCATTGGGGGAGGCCCTGCAGGTTACATCGCGGCTATTCGAGCCGGGCAGCTGGGTAAAAAAGTGGCCTGTGTGGAAGTCGAGCGACCTGGGGGAACTTGTCTCAACTGGGGCTGTATTCCGACTAAAGCGTTGCTGAAAAACGCGCACCTCTACCACCAGATGAAGCATCATGCCGCCGATTTCGGGATGAAGTTTGATAACCTCGAATACGACTGGTCAGAGGTCGTGGGCCGTTCGCGCAAGGTTGCGGACCGTCTTGCCGGAGGAGTTGAGTTTCTCTTTAAGAAAAACAAAGTCGATTACCTCAAAGGATTTGGTTCACTCGAAGGCCCCGGCAAGGTCGGTGTCGAGAAGGATGGCAAAAAGGAAATCCACGAAGCTAAGAACGTCATCATCGCCACTGGCTGCAAGCCTCGTGAGCTGCCACCGCTTCCCTTCGATGGCAAGGCGGTGCTGTCGTCCAAGGATGCGATGACGCTCGCGGAACAGCCCAAGTCGATGCTGATCATCGGAGCGGGTGCCATCGGTGTCGAGTTCGCTTATGTTTACAATGCCTTTGGAACCGAGGTCACTCTCGTAGAGATGCAGCCTACCATTCTTCCCGTCGAGGATCGCGAGGTCGGCAAGACTCTCGAAAAGTCCTACAAGAAGATGGGGGTCAAATGCCTCACCGATACCAAAGTCACCGAGTTTAAAAACAACGGCAGCAGTGTCACCCTGACAGTCGAAAACAAGAAGGGGACGCAAGAGCTGACCGCCGATACTTGTCTCGTGGCAATTGGAGTCGCTCCCGTTCTGCCCGGTGGAGCCAATCCCGATCTCGATGATCGTGGCTACGTCAAAATGGATGAGCGTTACGAGACGAGCCAAAAGGGCGTTTACGTGATCGGAGATATCAACGGCCCTCCATGGCTAGCTCACACCGGGATGTTCGAGGCGGTGCAATGCGTTGATGGCATTTTCGTCGAGGGGCACACTCCTCGCCAAGTCGAGAACTTCCCGGGCTGCACCTATTGTCACCCCGAGGTGGCTTCAATTGGTAAGACCGAGGAGGCCCTCAAGGAAGAGGGCTCCGACTACAAGGTAGGCAAATTCCCTTACCAAGCTCTCGGGAAAGCGCAGGCCATTGGCGAGACCGAAGGGTTTGTGAAGCTGCTCTTTGGCAAAGAACACGGCGAGCTGTTAGGTGCTCACATCATTGGCGAAAACGCAACCGACCTGATTGCCGAAATGGGTTTGGCACTGGAGATGGAACTCACCACCGACGAAATCCATGGCACCATACACGCCCACCCGACTATTGCGGAAGCCATTCACGAGGCCACTCTCGATGCCGACGGCCACGCCCTGCATTTCTAACAGACTGCCGCGAATTTTCTTTTTCGTCGAATTGATTGAAGACGGGGGCGGCAACGTCCCCGCTTTTTTATGATGAATCTCTCAAGCTATCAGTCGATGGACCCGCACTTGTTAGTGGGTTTGGTGAACACCGAGTTACGCAATCAGGCGAGCTCTCTGGAAGACCTCTGCCTGACCCATGATTTGGAGGAGGGGGCCCTCATCGAGCGATTGGCCAAAGGCGGTTACGAGTGGCGGCCGGAGCAAAAGCAGTTCCGGTGACCTCGTGGGCAGCGGTGGTATCCTCTGCTTTCTACTTCCACCAATCCGGGTCTTTTTCCCAGTCGGCGGCCGCCTCGGTTGTCTTCTTCCGGTGGGGCGTTGGCTTCTTTTCGTCCTCTTCGGGAAGTTCCGGCAAGTCGAGTTCAGCGTTGCGTTGACCATTGCGGGCCATGACTAAAAACATCGTCACTAACGAGCCCAAAGCAAAGGCGAGAATAGCAACCATGGTGAGGGCGTGAGCGTCGGCAGGAGCGATAGCCAGGTGCTGAATCATGTTGAATGAGAGGCAGAGGTTTCAAGAATGAGGCGCATCGGAATGAGGCTAGAGTAGTGGAAGCCGTGTTGCTGGAAGAAGGCTTGTGAGTCGTTGGATAGCTTGTCCGCAAGGAGGGTGATGCGCTTAAAGTCCTTCTCGCGAGCGAAGTCGATGACAGCCTCAAGCAAAAGAGCCCCGTAGCCTTGTCCGCGATGATCGGGATGGATGATGACATCTTCCATGATGAGAACGAATCCACCCATCGCGGTGGAAACAGTAAAAAGCAAGTTTGCCATGCCCACAATGCGATCCTGGGCCCGCACCACAAAGATGCGACCGCGGGCAGGTTCTTCCAAAATGTGGCGAATCCCTCTCTCTTGCAGAGCAGGATCCGGGGTGAAGTCATCCTGAAGGTCGAGCAGGTCCACCACCAAGTCGGTCAAGGCGGCGAGGTCTTCGATAGTAGCAGGTTCAATTTGGACATCCGGCGACACGCTTGATTCTGATCAGAATTTCTGGAAAAGAACAGGCCCAAGGAACACTCCTTTGCTATTCCCTGTCTTGTCGCTTGTTTATTTTTTGGCAAGGTGGCGTTCCG
>CAZGXV010000084.1:0-11551 GCA_964529725.1 uncultured Roseibacillus sp. | reverse complement strand
AACGATGTTCGCCCATGGTAGGATTGGCGGAGCTGGTGCTCCGCGCTCCGACGAGTTTAGACCTCAAAAAATGCCTCGTCCCCAAACTTTGGTGGAGACCCCCATTGGCTCTTTGATAAATGGTCCACCAATCGGTCATCCGATTGCGAGAGGCTCTTGGGCTCTCTGCCTTTTGGACCGTTTTGGGGAGCTTTAGGGAGCTTTGGCTGCACCTCATTCGCCGACGGTCGTTTTATCAAAACGACCCTACCTTGATGGGAGCGTGGAGCACCAGCTCCGCAACGATGTTCGCCCATGGTAGGATTGGCGGAGCTGGTGCTCCGCGCTCCGACGAGTTTAGACCTCAAAAAATGCCTCGTCCCCAAACTTTGGTGGAGACCCCCATTGGCTCTTTGATAAATGGTCCACCAATCGGTCATCCGATTGCGAGAGGCTCTTGGGCTCTCTGCCTTTTGGACCGTTTTGGGGAGCTTTAGGGAGCTTTGGCTGCACCTCATTCGCCGACGGTCGTTTTATCAAAACGACCCTACCTTGATGGGAGCGTGGAGCACCAGCTCCGCAACGATGTTCGGCCATGGTAGAGGATTGGCGGAGCTGGTGCTCCGCGCTCCTACTGGCTTTCGCTACTCGCTTCCGGCCCAAGAAACTTCCTTGGCATCGCCCCAGAGCTCTTCGAGGGCGTAGGTTTCCCGCATTTCCTCGTGTAGGATGTGAACCATGACGTCGAAGTAGTCCAAGACCACCCAGCGGGTGACGGCCTTGCCCTCAGTGTGAGAAGGTTTGTCTCCAGTTCGCGCAGTCACCCCTTTGCTCACTTCCCGTAAAATTGCTTTCAGATGCGGCATCGAGCTTCCAGAACAGACGACCATAAAATCGGTCAAGCTCGAGAGACCGCGCAGATCGAGAATACGAATGTCCTCAGCCTGAATTTCTTCGGCTGCTTTCGCGCACTCAATGGCGAGGTCGAGACCTTTGACGTCGGTTGTTTTCACTTAGGGAGCGAGGTTGCCACAAGGACCAACTTTTCCAAAAAACCGTTTCGGAAAAAGTGGAGCATAGCGGATTCGAACCGCTGACCCCCTGCATGCCATGCAGGTGCTCTACCAACTGAGCTAATGCCCCTTCACTTGCGGGCGCAGAGCGTTACCCGAGAGTCAGGAACGGTGCAAGCCTTGTTTTAAAAAGAAATCGAGAATTTGTCCTTACGAACCTTGGAAGACTACCTTTTCACCCGCTTCCCGACTGATTTCCTCACACAATTCGCGAACCTGTTCCTCGAAACTCTCCCACGCCGCCGTCATCTTCCAATCACTCGCTGTGCGGGTTCCCTCTTTCCCCTCAAATTGATAGAAGGCCAGCTCGCGATCAGCCTTGGTCGGCCCACCTGTCTTTCTGATACCGTTACTGCCCTGTCCTAGCCCCGTCACGAAGAAATGAATTTCATCTTTTTTCTCTGAAAAGTCACCCGTGACGCTCGCCAGACTTTCCTCATCGCGCACGAAAGCGACCCTCACCCTGCGATTAAATTCCCGACCTCGCAGCCATTCTGCAACACTGAGCAAGGCTGCAGCGGAAGCGGACTCGTCCATCTCCGAGTAGAGGGCCCACACCAATAAATTACCGTCTTCTTGCTTGCCGCTACTATCAATCCAGTAGTTCTTCCAGACCCGCCCTTGGGTAACGGCACCATCATCGCTTTGCACTTGATAGCCCAGATTGATGGAGGACAAAGACCCGGTCAAAAAGGAGACCATCTGCTGCATCGAACGCTGCCCTCCGGGAGTGACGAAATTGCGAGAACCAATCAAGTCTTCCGCTTTGCTGGCAGCATCACGCAGATTAGCAGCATCGAACTCGCTCGCTCGGTAGCTGACCCCTTCCATCCCCGTTTGCTCACCTTTATTCACCTTCACCGCAACTGCAATGATGGCCGAAACTGCCAGTCCCAGCGGCAAGGCCACAATGGCTGCCTTCCAAATCCAAGGACTCTTCTCCTTTGTCTCTTCAATCTCCATAAAACTATTTTTCTAGTAAGTCCTCTACCTTGGCAGCCACCCGCTCATGCACTCCGCCATCGCCTAGCTCCGCCGCTACTGCCAACAGCTCCTGCGAGAGCTTACCCCGTTCCTCGGGTTGCGCCAACTTCCTCGCGACCCAAGCTGCTAGCTGAGTTGGTTGCACGTCCTCTTGCAGATACTCGGGCACCACTGGACGGTCCGCGAGGATGTTGACGATGCCTGCATACTTCACCTTCACCACCATCTTGGCCACCTGCCAGGTTAAGGGTGCCATTTTATAAACCAGGCAGTAAGGGAGCCCGAACCAAGCCGCCTCCAAGGTGGCAGTTCCACTCGCCATCACCGCACAGGTGGCTCGTTGCATGAGGCTTTGGCTGGAACCAACTTGAATCAAAATTTCGTCTTCCTCCGACATCAAGGCTCGCATCGATTCGGCCAATTTCTCCGAAATCGCGGGCACCTCAAACTTCAAGTCAGGCCTCTCTTTTTTCAAAAGGCGGCTACATTCCAACATCGCCGGAAACAAGCGATCCACCTCACGACCGCGACTACCAGGGAACAAGCCCACGAGATTCTCCTCTCTTATTAGGTCTTCCTTTTTTTCACGTAATTCATCGACAATAGGATGGCCCAGATAAACTCCGGGACAGCCACCCTTGGCCAAGACCTCGACCTCGAAGGGAAAGAGACACACCACTTGGTCGAGCCATTGCGCCATTTTCGGAATCCGGCTTTGCTTCCAGGCCCAGACCTGCGGGCAGACATATTGGAGAATTTTCACCTCCGGGCAGCGCGCTCGCACCGCCTTCGCCAAGCGGAGATTGAACCCCGGGTAGTCAATCAGCACGAGGAGCTCAGGCTTCAAGTGCTCAATCTCCGCCACCGTTTCCTTAAAGCGGGCCTTGAACCAAGAGTATTGCTTCAGGACATCCCAAATCCCCATCACCCCTGCTTTTTCCACCCAATCTCGCGTTCCTCCTGCCTCTGCCATGCGTGGCCCTCCCCATCCGGCAAAGCGATGCTCGCCCCTCGTTTTGAGAGCCGAAACGAGCTCCGATCCGTGCAAATCGCCACTCACTTCGCCTGCCACCAGATAAATCAACGCCATGCGCGGCCACCATAACGTCGAATCAGGCAGCGACAAGAGCTTGCGTCCTGACCTCTGACACGTTAATTCCCTCCCTCGCATGTCGGAAGAATCCAAGTCCAACGCACCAGACGCTCCTACGCCTCTCGGCGAAATCGAGCATGGCCCCTCGAAATTCGAGCAATTCATGGAGAAAAACCTGAAATTGGTGATTCTCTTTGCCCTCTTAATCATCGTTGGGGTCGCCGCCTTCGTCATCACTAGCCAGCTCGGCGAAGCTAAGGATCGCGAGGCTGGAAACGCCCTTCTCGCTGCCGAAAGCCCAGAGGACTTGCGCAAAGTCAGTGCCGATTACGCAGATTCCGGAGCCGCGTCTTCTGCCCAGCTGCTTTTGGCGGGACAGCTTTTTGAAGAAGGTAAGGAAGATGAAGCCATCGAGACGCTCAAGGCCCTGACTGGAAGCGAGCATCCTGCGGCCGCCCAAGCCCAATTCTCGTTGGCAGGGCTTCTACTCAAAAAAGGCCAAACCGAAGAAGCCAAGGCGAGTTACGAGGCCATCCTTGCGGATAGCGAAGCCACCTACCTCCACCCTCTCTCCTTGATCGCCCTAGGCGATATCGCGGAAGCGGCGGGCGATACCGAGAAAGCCAAGGAGTATTATCAGCGTAAGCTCGACGATTATCAGGCCTACGGCATCCAGAGCCTTGCCGTCACCCGTCTCAACCTCGCAGGAGTTGACCAACCTCAAAACGTACCTCCCCCACCAGCACCTGAGCCTGCCGCCAACCCCAATGCCGGAGTCTCATCAACCTTTACGAACCCGCTTCCCAACCTCGGTGCCCCGACCCCTGTTCCCGCGATGCCTAACACTCAGCCAGAGCCAGCGATCGAGATCACTCCGGACGTCTCTCCAGCCGAAGACACTGCTGGTGCCGAAGGAGAAAACGCAGGCGAAGCCGACAGCGAGGAAGGTTCTGTCGTCGGCGAGACCCCGACTTTCGAGGCTCCTGTTGCTGAAGAAGAATAACGAAAATTGTTGCCCTTTTTGACCCTTGGGCGACGTTTCTACCTTGAACGACAATGCGGAAAAATCCGTTTCTGAAAACGAGTAATTCGTTGACAGTTCCTTTCTCAATTAATTAACT
The DNA here is from genome assembly GCA_964529725.1 of uncultured Roseibacillus sp. Taxonomy (GTDB): domain Bacteria; phylum Verrucomicrobiota; class Verrucomicrobiia; order Verrucomicrobiales; family Akkermansiaceae; genus Roseibacillus. The sequence goes on along the minus strand of CAZGXV010000084.1, from coordinate 7,301 downwards.
TACGCAAATGTTTCAAAAGATCATTAACAACGAAGAAGCGACCCCGGAAAAAGCTCCTCACACTCCGAATCGCCCGCAAGCTCCTCAGGCTTCCCAGTCAGCTTCTGCGCCCGCTTCTGCAACGGCCCCTTCTTCCCAGCCCCAAGCTGCTGGCGGTCACCGCAACCGACTTTCCTCCGACGTCGAAATCAAAGGCAACATTCGGTTCCAAGACGAGCTCATCGTCGATGGCAAGGTCGATGGCGAAATCACTTCCACGGGAGCGCTCGCGATTCAAGAGAACGCACGTATTCGTGCTGAGATCAAAGTCGGTTCCGTTGTGATCCAAGGCAAGGTCCATGGCAACATCACCGCCAGCCAGCACATTGAGCTGCGCGCTGGTTCCGAAGTGGTCGGCGACATCAAGGCTGCTGTTTTAACGATGGAAGCCGGAGCAATTTTCGTAGGACGGTCCGAGGTAGGTGCTCCTACCAGCCAACCTGCTTCCAAGCCTGCTGGAAACAACAAGCCCCAGCAAGGCGGGTCCAAGTCTCCGCAATCCAACGGACAGCCCAAGAAGGAAGTTGCCAAAGCTTCCTAAGGCTGTTCCTGCGCGTGGCCCAGCCACGCATCCTAATCTTTAGCGTCCACCTTTCTGTTCGGTAAACGTCGAGCTCCTGAATTTGCCGAACTCACCTGTCCCCTTTGCGGGCAAACACAGCGTGAGTCGTCGCTCGTGATTTCCACGAACTGTCGCAGTTGCGGAGTCTACCTCAAAATCGAGAAAGGGCAGGCCATTGCGCCCGCCCGCTTTGACGAGAATCCTCGTTATCAATCAAGCCTCGGAGGGAGCGAACCAGCTCCTCAGAAAGAGACCCCTGCTCCAGCTCCCACACCCGAGCCCCCGCCCGAACCTGAACCTCAGTCCAAATCAGAAGCAGACTCGCCTTCGCCCAAAAGAAATCTCACGCCCCTCCCACGAGAGCGCGAGAAGTTGCCGGAGAAAAAAGCTTCTCCTCAAATCCCCACTCCCCCCGTTCCTAAGGAAACAACGAGCGAAGAAGCACCACCCGCAGCCTCCGTTCCGCGGACCGAACCACGGAATCCTCTCCCTAAAAAGCCCGCCAAACCAAAGGCTCCTCCTCCACCCTCCAAGCCCGAAGGAGTCGTTGAACAAACGGCTCCAGCGCCAAAGGCAGAGCCTGAACAAACCCTAATCAGCCAGCCGACAGAAAAGCCGACAGAAAAGCCGGCTCCGGAGCCCTCCTCCGAGCGTTATCGTCCCCAAGTCCCAGTGACAAGTGAGGCCACAAAACCCAAAATCGCACCTCTCATCAATCGCGAGAAAAAACGGGATGTGAAGTGCTTCGAGTGCAAGGAAACCCACGAAATTCTAGCAGACTCCAAATCGGCCCTTTGCCCACACTGCGGAGCCTACATCGGTCTTTCCGACTACGACATCAAGGACCAACACAACTCGCGTATCCAAACCCGGGGCAATGTCTTTGTTCATAAAAAGGGCTACATCACGGGCATCACCATCCATGCTCATAATCTCACAATTGAAGGTGAAATCCAGGGCGGGGCGGAATGCACTGGAGACTTCATTGTCCGCAAGAATGGCAAAATCAATGGCGAGGTAGTGAGTGACCGGGTCATTATCGAACGCCGTGCCAAGGTCGATTTCCTGAGTCCCGTGCAAGCCCGAGAGGTCATCATTGATGGCTACGTAACCGGCGCGGTTGCCTGCAAAAAACTGATTCTTAAGAAAAGAGCCACCCTCGACGGGGACCTGACCGTTGCGTCGCTCTCGGTTGAAGAAGGAGCCAAACATACTGGAAACATCAAAATGACCGGCCTCCTCTAAAATAGGTTCATTGCCTCGTTCGACACTTTTTCCCTTCGCCTCCTATGCCCCATCATCTCACCCTCGGAACCCGCGGCAGCGCGCTTGCTCTTTGCCAAGCCGAGCTGACCGAAGCCGCACTCCAAGGCCTCTGCAACCTCACGCGTGAAGTCATCGTGACCACGGGCGACAAGCGCACCGACGTTCCCCTCGCAGCTGTCGCTGCTGCCTCCGGCGTGGTCGACAAAGGTGTATTCATTAAGGAACTGGAAGTCGCCCTGCTTGAGCGCGAAATCGACTTTGCGGTCCATTCCCTCAAGGATGTCCCCACTATTCTCGAGCCTGAGTTCGAGCTCTGCGCAGTACTCGAGCGCGCGCCCACTGGCGATGTCCTCATTACGCGAGGGCCCTCGCTGCAAGACCTGCCCCCTGGCGCCACTATTGGCACCTCCTCGGTTCGGAGAAAACTTCAACTTCTTCACCTTCGTCCCGATCTCCGAGTGGTTGATATTCGCGGAAACGTACCCACCCGTTTACAGAAAGTGGCAGAAGACGAGACTCTCGACGGCACCATCCTCGCCGAAGCTGGCCTCCTCCGGCTTGGTTATCATACCAACGGAATCTTGCAAGCAGAGGACCATCAGCTCCACGCTGAACTCTTCGCCGCCAAGGACTTTCTCCCTGCTGCCGGACAAGGTGCTGTCGCCTTAGAAATACTGAAGGGAAATGATGCAGCCCAAGATATCCTCAGCCAAATCAATCATGTTGAAACCTGGCAACGGGTCACCGCCGAGAGACACTTTCTCGCTCTCCTGCAGGCTGGCTGCGACACTCCGGTAGGGGTCGATTCCACAGTACAAGAAGGCCAAATCCATTTGTCTGCGAGAGTCTTTGAGGAGGACGGTAGTCATCAGAGTGCAAGCATCAGCGCGCCTGCACGAGACTCTCTTGCAGCAGGCGAAAAGCTCTTTCATTCTCTCGCCTAAGTAGGCCTCGCCAACGCTTGGAATCCGGTCATGGGCAAAGGAAGCTCTTTCAGCGCTCTTCACTCAACCTGATTAAGAAGACACCGCACCTCACTCGCGGGAATCAGTTGAAAATCCAACTCAACTCTGCCAGCGTCCGCCCCAATGAAAGGAATTTGCTACCTCGTCGGAGCCGGCCCCGGTGACCTTGGCCTCACCACCATCAAAGCCAAGGAATGTATCGAGACCTGCGATGTTTTGGTTTACGACGCCCTCAGTAGCCCCGAGCTTCTCAATTGGACCAAACCAGGCTGCGAGAAAATTTACGCTGGCAAACGCGCCAAAGACCACGCGATTCCTCAAGATGGAATCAATGCGCTCATCGTCGAGAAGTCGCTGGAAGGAAAGTCTGTCTGCCGGCTGAAAGGTGGCGACCCGATGATATTCGGACGCGGCGGAGAAGAGGCCGCCGAGCTCGCCGAAGCTGGCGTTCCCTTCGAGATCGTGCCTGGCATTTCCTCAACTATCGGTGGACCGGCTTATGCGGGCATCCCGGTCACACATCGCGCCCATAATACCCAGCTCACCATCTTCACTGGTCACGAGGATCCTACCAAAGGCGAGTCTTCCTTCGACTATGAACAGTTGGCGAAAGCACCGGGCACCAAAGTCTTCGTGATGGGCGTGGCGCGTCTTCGCGAAATCACGACCCAATTTATCGAACACGGCGCTGAACCCAATACCCCCATCGCTCTCACCCGTTGGGCGACTACTGGTCAACACCGCACCATCACCGGCACCCTTGCTGACATCGCGGATATCGCCGAACGCGAAAACTTCAAGTCCCCTGCGGTGGCTGTCATCGGCTCGGTAGTCAACGAACGCGAGAAGATTAACTGGTTCGAGACACGGCCTCTCTTTGGCAAACGAGTAGTCGTCACCCGCACTCGCGAGCAAGCGGGCAAACTCTCCAAACAACTGGGGAACTTGGGTGCTGATGTCGTTGAGCTACCTACTATCCGGATTGAAGATCCCGATGATACCCGCGGCTTTGCGGAAGCAGTGCGAGACGCCCATACTTACGACTGGCTTGTCTTTACCAGCCCTAATGGTGTGGAACGCTTTTTCGAAGGTTTTTACACCATCTATCAAGATGCCCGCAGCCTTGGGGGACCGAAAATAGCGGCCATTGGTCCTGCTACGGTTGCTAAGATTAATGAGTATCGCTTCACGGTCGATCTCGTTCCCGACAAGCATGTGGCGGAAGGTTTGGTAGAATCATTTAAAGATCAGTTTGTGGATAGTCAGACTTTTCTTTGGGTCAAAGCCGATGAGACGCGAATGGTGATTGCCGATGGTCTCAATGCCCTCAATGCCATTGTGGATATCTGCGTGGCTTACAAAACTGTTCCCGAAACTGATGATCCTACCGGAGCTCGTCAGATTCTGACGGATGAAGGTGCCGATTACATCACCTTTACCAGCGGGAGTACGGCCGAACACTTCTTTGCGCTGGATATTCCCCTACCCGCGCATTGCAAACTGGCTTCGATTGGCCCAGTGACCAGTAAGACTCTTACCGCCTTAGGTCACCCCCCCCACATTGAAGCCAAGTCCCATGATATCCCCGGTCTCATTGCAGCCATCGAAGAAGACATCTCTTGTTCGGACCAGTAGTGCCCAGCTTCTGTCGCCCAGCTTCTGTCCCCTAAAAAGTATGGGCTTTATCCGTGACCTTGCTGGCCAGTTTGCTTCATTCTCGAGCGACGACACTTTTTCAACATGAAATTCGGAATCATTGGAGCCGGCATGATCGGCCATTTTCACGCCAAAGCTATCACCGCCATGGAAGGCGGCTCCCTGCACTCGGTCTTTGACCTCAATCAGGAACGCGCGGACAAACTCGCTGACGAATATGGAGCAAAAGGCTTCTCCAACATGGAGGAATTCCTAGCCGACCCGGAGCTTGAAATCGTCACAGTGGGCACGCCTAGTGGAGCCCATCTCGATCCCACTTTGGCTGCTCTCAATGCAGGCAAGCACGCCATTGTGGAGAAGCCTCTCGAAGTCACAACCGAGCGTTGCGATGAACTCATGGCAGCTGCCGAAGCCAACGGCAAAACCCTCGCGGCAGTTCTGAACCGACGTTTCCACCCTGGTATGGACGCTTTCAAGGCCGCCGTGGAGGCAGGCCGCTTTGGCAAACTCACTTCTGCTTCGGCCTACATCAAGTGGTATCGCGATCAAGCCTATTACGACTCTGCTGGTTGGCGGGGAACTTGGGCTCTCGATGGTGGTGGTGCGCTCATGAACCAGTCCATCCACACCGTGGACGCCCTTCTTCATCTCGCGGGCCCTATTAAATCCGTGCAGGCAAACACTGCTTTACTTGCTCACGAGAATATCGAAGTGGAAGACCACTGTGTCGCCATCATCGAGTTTGAAAATGGCGCTCGGGGCGTTATCGAAGCTTCCACCTGCACTTGGTCGAAGGATGGCCACCCTGCCCGTGTTCAGCTCGCGGGCACCGAAGGCTCAGTTTTCCTCGCCGACGAAGCCTTCGAGGTCTGGGACTTCATGAAAGAAGAGCCTATCGACGCGGAAATCCTTTCCAAGCACATGAAGGGGCAAGAAGCAGGTCTGGGAGCTAACGACCCCTCCGCGATTAACTTCTACCAGCACCAGCGTAATTTCGAAGAAGTGGTGCAAGCCATCGCCGAAGGACGTGAGCCGAGCACCTCCTCCGCCGAGGCTCGCAAATCCGTTGCCGTCATCCGCGCCATCTACGAAAGCGCTCAGAATGATGGCAAGAAGGTCGAGCTGTAATCGCAAAGAGCAGAAAGAGACTTTCTCCCAAGAATTCCCGAGAAAGAATTTTTCGAGAGAAATGCCTCCTAGCCTCTGGTTGGAAAGAGGCTGGAAAGAAAGTCTGGATTCTATTCGCTAGATTCTAGACTCTTCCCCCGTGCGAGCTGTTCTCTTTCTCCTCACCGCTCTCCTCAGCGCGTGCACCTCTGTTCCTCCGGCTCCTGACCTTCCTCGCGAGACCGGCTTTCTCACCCAAGGAATCACCCGTCAGCTCGTCGAACATTGGTCAGGCAACGGCTTTCCCAAAGAGGTCAAGGGACGACCTATTTTCCTATTTGACCGACACGAGGAGCTGGAGGCCATCGTGGGACTCACACCGGCCGGGAAGTTCTCCAAAGATACCAAAAACAGCAACCATCTGGGCACGCTGGCGATGGTCCATGCCAAACGAGAGGATCGCCTTGAGCAGCTCACTCCCCGCGCCTGGCAATTTACCAGTCAACCCGCCACCATCGTGGCACGCAGTGAGGCCGATGGTTCCTTGCGACTCAGCGCCCATGATTTCCGAGAACATGACCAACTTGCAGGGCTGCCTCTGGTCAAAAATTTTCGGCTGCCTTTCGACTATGTCAAAAAGCGGGAGGATAACCTCATCGTTAGCCTCCTTGCTCTCATCGATCCTGTCGGTTGGTCGGAACGCCGAGGATTCTATCTGGCCACCAAATACGATCCCGAGAAAATCCCGCTCATTTTTATTCACGGCCTCCTCTCCAATCCCATCGACTTCACCAACCTCGCCTCTGCCATTGCCAGTGAGCCGGACCTCTGGGACAAGTATCAATTCTGGTACTACTTCTATCCTACCGGAGATCCTTGGGTAGCCACCGCCGCCCACTTTCGGGAAGATTTTCGCACTTTGGTTAAGACCTTGGACCCAAACAAGGACGACCATCCACTTCGGCATGAGACCACCATCATTGCCCACTCCATGGGCGGGCTCATTAGCCGCCTGTCCCTCTCTGAAAACCCTGAACTACTCTATCAGCAGTATTTCAATCGGCCTCTTGATGAGATTCGCCTCCTCCCCTATCAGAAGAAACGCTTGCGCCAGCAGCTTCTTTTTCAACCTTTGCAAGAGCCCTCCAAAGTCATCTTTCTCGCGACCCCGCATAAAGGGGCCCGCCTCGCTGGGGGCCCACTGCTTTGGCTTTCTCGCGCGTTGGTGAAGGCTCCTGCCCGCATCATTGGCACCACCCTCAATACCGCTCAAAACTTGGTTCTCGCTGAACCCGGATTGCTTACCCAGCAAGGCTCCGCACTCGTATCGGGAAACGAAGTCTCAGTCTCGGGGCTCAATCCCAAGTCCCCGGCTCTCGCTGCTCTGAATCAGATGCCTATTCGTGAGGGTGTCGAACTCCACAACATCGTAGCCACCGTAACAGGCGGGCAACGCGGGCTGGGTGACTGGGTCGTGCCCTTCACCTCCGCCAGCCTTGAGCAGGCTGACAGCCAAACCATCGTTCGCAGTGGTCATTGGCTCATCAAAGACAAAGAAACGGCAGAAGTAGTCGTCGAACTCCTTCGTCAATAGAAGCAGGCGTTTCGCATTCGTCTGCCCATGGTAAGGCAGGGCGAGCAAGCTAGGGACCACTGCGAGAAAATAGACTGCCGACAGAACGAAAAAAGAGCGGTCCAAGGACCGC
>CAZGXV010000083.1:0-11823 GCA_964529725.1 uncultured Roseibacillus sp. | reverse complement strand
AGGTCTTAAAGTCCCGCATCTGAAAAATAACACAGGCGATGGCGAAGAGGCTGAGGTCGAGGCCAATGAGGAAGACAAAGTTGTCGGCGAGTTTGGCCCAGGGGAAGTGATTTTCGAAAGCGAAGAGCCAGCTGCTCATCTTGTAGGTGATGAAGTTGGCTTCATAGGGTTTGAAGATGGGGAACTCTTGCAGGACCATGTCGAGGAAGAGGACGCTGAGGGCCATGATAGTGGCGGTGGCGGGCTTCATTTTCATGCACGAGAACAGAAAACCCACCGCCGAAATGGTGCACATGCTGACCCCAATGAGGAGAGCGGCAATGACCAGCCGCAGCATGCCCGGACCCCATTCGGGATAAACTGCAAAGAGTTTCATTTTGGGAGAAAAGGCCATCATGCCGCCGTCTACACCCAGCGCGATCACGGCCATGGCGTAGCCGGTGATGCCGACGAAAATCACAAAGGTGATGGTGTAGAGGCAGACGGAGATGAACTTCAGCAGCAGGATACGAAAGCGGGAAATGGGTCTGGCGAGAACCATGCGCATGTTTCCATCTTCCACTTCCTTGGCGACGATGTCTCCCGAGACGAGAGCGAAGTAGATGGAGCCTAACAGGAAAAGACTAAAGGCCATCACCATGAAGGTCACGGTGAGGGAGCTGAAGTATTTGTCGGCAGCCAAACCATTCTGAACCATGAAGTCTTCCTGCTGAGAACGCACGGAGTCGATCTGGAAGGTGACCAGAAGGATGAGTTCGAAAACCAGGAAGACGCCGTAACCCACATAGGTGCGTCGGCGGGCAAAGAGTTTAGTGAGTTCGCCTCGGAGCTGGGTGAGAAACATCATCGGGAAACTTTGCGTGAGAATTCAAGGTAAAGGTCTTCGAGGGAACGTTTGACGCGGCGAACCTCGCGCACTTGGCCGCCTTTTTCGACGGCTCGTTTGACGGCTTGGGCCGGGTCGAAGTCTTTGGGGAGCACCAGTTTGTTCTCTCGGAGACTGCCTCCAAACTCTTCGGCGAGTTCTTGCCGGAGTTCGGGTGGTTCGACTTCGAAGGAGAGGACGAGGTGGTCTTCTTCCAAATCCGCGCTGCCGCCTTCGAAGACTTTTTGTCCTTCCTGCAGGATGACGACGCGGTCACACATCTGCTCCACTTCGGCAAGAAGATGACTGTTGAACAACACGGTCATGCCTCTCTCTTCGCGAAGGCCGAGAATGAAGTCGCGAAACCATTTGATTCCCTCGGGGTCGAGCCCATCGGTGGGTTCATCTAGTAGCAGGACTTTTGGCTCAGGTAAAAGCGCCTGGGCCAAGGCGAGACGTTGGCGCATCCCGTGCGAGTAGGTCCCGACCTTGGAGTGAATGCGGTCATCCATCTCGACCCTGCGCACCACGTCGTCGATGGCCGCATTGGTGACCCCGCCAGAATAGCTGGTGAGCAGTTGCAGGTTTCGGTAGCCACTGAGGTAGTCGTAGAAGCCAGGACTTTCAAAAATAGCACCTACTTTCTTGAGCGCATCCGATCGGTTTTTCTGCACCGAGATGCCATCAATTTTCGTTTCGCCAGCATCGGGAGCCACCATCCCTAACAAGATACCTAAAGTCGTGCTTTTGCCGGCTCCGTTATGCCCGAGCAAGCCAAAGACTTCGCCCTCTTTTACCGAAAATCCCACCTCGCGTAAGGCAGGCTTTCCGGCGAACTTTTTCTTCAATCCCTCAATTTCCAGCATCATCACTCACTTCCTCGCATGTCCCAAGGCACCACCCCCAGTTGAAAACTTGACCCGATCTCCAGCACGAAAATCTCCGTAGAGAAGGTTGGTGCCGTTCTCGTCGCCGTGAAAGGCCTCTTTGTCTCCGACAAGCGGAATCTTCCCTGCTTGGTCGCTGCCGAGAAAGTTCATGGCCTCGCGCGGAGTGCCGCTCACGAGATTATTCCAAGCATAACTCGAACCCGATTTTTTATAGAATTCCCGGTCGGCAGGGCAGCGAAAGACTTCGGGGTTGGAATTGTATTTGCGCAACTCGGTCTCGAGAACTGGCACCTCGGAGTTGCGGCTTGAGCGCATTGAGTAGAGGTCAGGCAAGCGTCCATTGTGGTCCCGGCAGTAGGAGTCGAGCGCGAGTCCGATGTCGCGCAAGTTTGCCTGACAGCGCAACTTGTGAGACTTGGCGAGAACCCCGCGACCAACAGGAACAATAATTGCACCTAATGCGGCAAGAACTCCGATAACGATGAGAATCTCGGTGAGGGTGAATCCGCGTTTCACATGCCACCTCCTTGGAAAGGTTGTCCGCGAATGCCCTGCATCACCTCATTGGTTGCTTTGAGGAAAGGTGCAAGTTCCATCTTAGTTTCGGCACTGGCATTATCGAAGTAGGCTTGCATGCCATTCTGGGCAATACGCTCCATGATTTCGGGGTCTTTTTCCATCACCAGCTTCATGCGACTCTCGGTGGTGCCGTTCTCAAGTTCGCGGAAGCCGCGTTCGATAAAGTCGCGCCGAGCATCAGGCGTGAGCGCATCGAGTGCCTCGAAAAAGCGGGTGAAGGATTCTGCGGTGAGGTCCACGAATTGGCGACGTTCACTGGCGGAGAGTTTGTCGAAAAACCCTTCTAAGGTGTCGCGCGCTTCTTCCTGACCGCCCAAGTCGAGGCGGTTCACCACCGAGGCTACCTTTTCCATCGTTTCGTAACGACGCTTGGTTTGGTCGTCGTTAGGAAGGTCTCCGAATTTGGAGAAATCTTCAAAGGGCGCTTCATTGACCAACTCCTGCACTCGCTCCGGGGTGGCTTGGTGCGGAGAGAGCAAACCTTTGACGCCGTAGACGACAACCCAGAGAGCTAAAAGCCCTCCGACGAGTTTGGCAATAAGTGACCAGCGATTCATGGGCGCAACCTACTCCTAACTTGTGACGGCGCAACTGCGGAATTCGAGTGGCAAAAATCGGACCGCGAGTCTTCAGCTCGCCCCACTGGTCGGTCGAGCAGAGGAAGAGATGAACCTTGGTTTGAGGGCTTGCGAACGCCCTTTTCAAGAGAACAATCAAGAAGCCTGTCACTGGCGGCTGACATCGAGTGAGCTTTCGAAAAATGGATCGCTCGACCTCGAGACTTGCCGTCCATCAATTGCATTTTAATCGAGCAAATCGAGCAATCGAGATCGCGCGATATTTTGGCTTAAATTATTATTAACTCGAAATCAGAATATTCATAAAGTCCTAAACCTTAATTTTTTAAAAAGAGGTGATCCTCAAGCGTCTGAGACCTTTAAGGTCTAAAAAACTCAGCGTCTTGACCGTTAAAAATCAACCTGTTGTGACTGGTGGCGTCATGAAGACCACCCTTACTGTTTTGTTCACCAGTTTGATGGCCCTCGCCTCTTCGGCGCAGGGAGATAATTATCGCACCCTGAACGGTTACCGAGATTCGGTGACTATTCCTGCCGGGCAGACCGCTCTCGTCGTGAGCGTGACCTCGCAGGTTGTCTTGGGGGTAGAAAGTTCCGGCAAGCGTGAGCTGCAATACCGTTTTGCAGAACCGCAGGGAAGCTGCCAGTGCCAGTCAACTTACACCAACTACCAGAATCGTCGTTGGAACCTGCTCCCCAATCCGAGTTTCCAAAATCCCGTGCCAATCGCAGGTCCGGCCAAGCTTGTTTTACGCACCAGTGGGCTCATTACGCTCTCGATTCCCGAGCAACGCCGACGTGTTTCCACCAGTTCTACGCAAGCCGTTCGCCGCTTTGCGAAAAACTAGCTCTTTCCAAACCAAGACGGAGAAAGACGGAGACAATCGTTTGTTCCATTCTTCGGAGGAGGCCTTGCGGCCGCTCGAGGAAGCATCTTGAGTGGCCCTCCGACTTGTCTCGCTTAATGGTTGCGCTTTGCACAAAAGGCAGGAACGGTTTCGATCTTTCCTGCCATGAACTTTAGTCGTCTACTTGCGGGCCGTTACCTGAACCCGGCGCGGTCTCATGTCTCTGCCATCACCCTCATCTCGCTGGTAGGGGTGATGTTGGGAGTGGCGGTTCTAATTGTGGTCCTTTCGATTCATGCGGGATTCGAGCGGGAGGTGAAAAAGCTTCTCCTCGGTTTCGCGCCCCACGTCGAGGTGCAAGAGGTCAGTGGCTTTGTGGAAGATTGGAGTGGCCTCAAGGAACGTTTGGAGAAGGTCGAAGGGGTGGCGGGTAGCTATGCCCTCATCCAAGATATCGTCTTGGTCGATGCTCCGGGCTACCGCAAACCGGTCGCCTTTCGCGCCATCGATACCGAGGATGAAGGACAGATTAAGGCTCTCGATGAGCTCTTGGACAAAGAGGGTTATCCTGGCAGCCGGGCCGACATCGGCTTGGATGAGTATACCGTCATCTCGCGACAGCTGGCGGAGAACCTCTTCCTATCGGTGGGTGATACTATCGAGGTCTATGCTTCCCGCAATTTCGATGTCGTGAAGGATGCTTTCGAGCGCACGAACATTGACCCCTTGCAGGTGAGGTTGGCCGACGAGCTGAGCCGGCTGCGGAAGGTTGCGGTCGCGCGCAAAGGCGCAGGCGATGTTCCTTTGGCAGATTTGCAAGAATACTATCAGGCCATCGAGGCCTTGATCGCGCAGGAAGCGCGCGAAGCAGAGGTGGAGGCTATCAATCAGGCGCTTATTTCTCTGGGCAGTGTCGATCGCAACGAAGCAGGCGATGCCTACCCAGTGCCAGACGCTGTTTGGGACGAGGTGGATGCTTCTCTCGCAGCTATCGAGACCCTTGATGTGGAAGCCGCCGATGCTGCGAGTTTAAAAAATCTGCGCGAGATTGTTTTGCCCAAGCAACTCAAGGTGTGGGGCGTTTATGGAGATTCCCAACGGACGGCAGGTCCCCAGATGTTCATTCCCCTTCCTATTGGACAAGAATTGACCGGGCTTACCGCAGGGGTGCAGGCCGTGGCAGTTCGCTTAGAGGACCCGTTCCATGCTTGGGGTGCGAAAACCAAAATTGATGCCGTCTTGGGCGATCAGTTTGTGAGCGCGACCTGGATGGATCGGCATCAGGCTCAGTTTTCACTCATTCGTACCGAACGTTTGATGATGACGTTTGCGCTTTCGTTCATCGGCTTGATCTCCGCCTTTTCGATTATGGCGGTGATGTATACCGTGACCATTCAGAAGAAGCAGGAGATTGGCGTCATGAAGGCCTTAGGGGCGACGGGTTCCCAGATATCATGGGTCTTTTTGTGGCAAGGGCTGGTGGTTGGATTCTTCGGTGCCCTCGGCGGAGTGGGACTGGCCCTGCTTATTATTTGGCAAAGGGTTCCCATCCAGAGAGGGTTAGCGCGCATTGGCTTCGACCCCTTTCCGGCCGACTTTCAAGGCTTTTCGGAATTGCCTGCGCGCATCATGCCTGGCTTCATGGTAACAGTGGCTCTGGCGGCTTGGGTACTGTGTGGCTTGGCAGCTCTGCTCCCGGCCTTGAAGGCGGCTCGCAATGATGCTGCGAAGTCGCTACGAAATCTTTAGTAGTTCACAACGAGGAATGGAATTTTGGCTGGTTAGTGAGGGTGAGAAAGAAGGTCCTATCCTAGACTTCGAGCTGCGCTCGCGCATTCGCAATGGCGATGTCTCAGCAGAGCAAAAAGTGTGGTATGCCGACCTTGAGGAGTGGACCCCAATTGGAGAGGTCGAACTCTTTGCTAATGAATTTGAGAAAGTTGGCGTCAGCACCGTGACGGAAGAAAACGTGGAAGGCTATCTCTCGCGCCTTGAGGAGGAGATGGGCGAGAAGTTGGAGCGAGTTCCCAGTCCACCTCCCATGCCAGTCGAGATACACCTCTGGCGTCGTTTTGGGGCTCGGTGGTTTGATTACTTGGCCTATCTGGCCATTTTTTATTCCTTGGTGGTTTTGGCGGACATCGACTTGCAAGGCTTGCAGCGGAATCTGCTCTTTCCTTTCGTGATGATTTTGCCATGGGTTTTCCTAGAGTCAGCAGCCTTGCACTTCTGGGGCACCACGCCCGGCAAGTGGCTCACGGGATTGAAGGTGAGCGGGCCTGATTCGCAGAAACTCAGTGCCGGTGCTTCCTTCTTACGGACGATTCGCGTGATGATTCTAGGGATGGGATTTGCGCAGCCGCTTCTGCGCGAAATTTGCCATCTTGTCGCGCTCTGGTTCGCCGTGAAAAAGAAGGTGGTGCTGTGGGACACCCCGGTCGGTAATCGTGTTGTGCGCATCAGCGAGACACCCGCCAAGTGGGTCACCTTTGGGGTGGGGATGGTCGCCTTTCTCTTCGTCATCATGCTGGCGGCTTACCAAATAGGTCTTTCGCAAATGACCCCCGAGCAGTTGCAGGACTTTGAGGAAAGAAAGCGAGCCATCGAGGAAGTCTTCGGCCAAACATAGCCCGGCCTACGCTAAGGAATGGGAGGGAAATACTTTCTAGCTAGGTAGAATGCCCCCCAAGGCACAAAGGTGACTTGCCAGTAGGGGCGATGGCGGACCAGCCTAGGCGCGTGCGTGATATCGTTTATTTTGACCTCGAAACCCAGCGAAGCTTCAACGACGTCAAGGGGGACAAGTCTAAGATGGGCGTTTCGGTGGCAGTCACTTACTCCACCAAAGCGGGCAAGTATTTCGTCTACGGCGAAGACGAGATGGACGCATTAGTCGATCAGCTGCGCAAGGCGGACCTGGTGGTGGGGCACAATCACATGGAATTCGATTACCCTGTTCTTCAAAAATACACCGTATTGGAGCTCCGTGAGCAAACGGTGAACTTAGACACCATGCTCGACCTCCAAGAAATCACCGGTCGTCGTTGGAAGTTGGATGCCGTAGCGGCAGGTTCTCTCGGCATCGGCAAGAGTGCCTCCGGAGTGGACGCGCTCAAGTGGTGGCAAGAGTATCTTAAGACTGGCGAGAACAAACCTCTCATCGACATCGCGGAATACTGCGCGGTGGATGTGAAGGTGACCAAGTGCGTCTACGAATACGGCGTCGAGCACGGACATGTGAAAATCGATGACGGTTCCGCCGTGCCCGTCGAGGTGGAGGTGAACTGGACGGGGGAATGAGAGTAAGCGGTCATAACGGAGCCGCAGCCTTTATTGCCGCCGGGGGTGAATCACGAAATAAGCTTGGTCAGGGTTGGCTTGGGCTACGCCGGATCCACTTACTACGAGAAAAATCGTAGTAAAAAACCACCCGGGGGACGCCTCCCAAAAAACTACCCTAACTTCCTGGGCTTCGAGTACAATCCATAATCAGAAAAATCCGATTCCGCCGGAAATTTCCGTGCGAACAGTGCTGGCGAACTGACCATCTCCGCCACAAATTTCTTCTCGATTATTTTGTGCGATTGCGGACTGCCCGCCCCACTGGGCCAGTGGGTCCACGTCACTTCCTCCGACACGACAAAATCCTCCAGAGGATAGCCCGACATCTTCAGGACCGTGCCAAAGTAGGCCTCATCCGCTGCAAAAACCTCCGCAAATTGGTCCGAAAAATCATGTTCCATTGCCATCGTCGCCGCCGTCCGGTCCAACAACCACCATTGTGAGGTGAAGCGGCTGCAAGCTAGCGGAATCTCCTTCGCCTTAGCCATTCGCCCCGCGAAATGCTTGGGGGCTTTTCCAAAGGCCCGGGGTCGCATCTGAGGCCGCGAGTTCCATTGCAACCTGCGCAGAATCTCCCCCAGGGGACGAATTGGTAAGCAAGCTTCCGACAGCAGCATAAAATGAGTCACGCTCTCATCCACCAGAGCTTCCAGCAAAAGAGCCCGCGTCGCCTTTACCAAACCCACCTCGCCCCACGCCGTCTCGAAGTGCTCGCTCACCTCTTTTCCAGCCAGAAAAGCCTCTGGGAGCAGGGGATTCTTTGCATGTGCAAAAATCGCCACTTGTTCTGGGGCCTGTGCAACCCAATCCCGCCACAACTCTGGGCGATTGACATCATCGCGGGTCAGAAAGAGCAACCCCAGCTTCGGCTCCCGTTCCTCGCAATCACCCGTCATCATTTCTCGCAACACCTCCCGCTCCAGCTCCAGTCCGTCCTTGCTACTTCCGGCCTCCGTGTAGCGGCAATTCGCCCGGCCCTCATAGTCCGTCTCCTTCACCCCTTGCCAAACCAAATTCGGGAAAGCCGCATACTCCTCGGTCTGCAATCCTTCCGCCCAAGAACCCAAGGTCTCCCCCTCGTGCAAAGCCCGCAAGACTTCACCAAAGGCCTCCCCTCGAATGGCCACCGCATGAGTGCCCCTCGTCTTTTTCACTCGCACCAACCCCTGCGTCACCACCTCTGGTCGCTCCAAGTGTTCGCAACCCAGAAACAGCGCCTTCCAACCCTCAGGCAGCTTGCCATACACCTTCGTCAGCAGGGAATGGAGATTGGGATGAAACCGCACGTCATCCTCCAGCAGCAGGACCGCCTCTGCTCCAAGTCGGCGAGCCTTTCGAATCGCCAGCTTCTGCGTCACCACCCGCGCCCGCGTTTTCTCATCCGGATACCCCCGCAGATTCCGAACCTGTCCCGCATCCAACGCCGGAAAGCGACGAGCTTCAACGCCCGCCTCCAAAAGCTGCCATTCCACCTCCCCCCGCCGCCCCGCATCCCGTCCTCGGTTGAGATAGAACACGCAAGAAAAGCAATCATTCAAAATCATCATAATCATTCACTCCACCG
This sequence comes from uncultured Roseibacillus sp., assembly GCA_964529725.1. Lineage (GTDB taxonomy): Bacteria > Verrucomicrobiota > Verrucomicrobiia > Verrucomicrobiales > Akkermansiaceae > Roseibacillus. The sequence continues at coordinate 3,157 of CAZGXV010000083.1, read as the reverse complement.
CCAACCTCGAGTCTCGAGTCTCTGGATTCTGGATTCTGAAAAAAAGACTCAAGCCTCCAAAATATCTAAAAACACCCCCTCATCCTCCCCATACACCCACATCATATGCAGAGCGAAAGCCAGCTTCGCCTTCTGCTCTATCGACACACCCGTCAGGTGCAGGGCGGCCGCCTGCAAGCAATCCGCAAAGGCCACTCCTTCCTCAAAAGGCCGCATCACCTCACCTTTTTCAAATTCCCGCACTCGAAAGTCCCCGCTTTCCAAAGCCGTCGCGAGAGCCTCCCCATCGGTTCGATGGCCTTGATAGGGCTGCCCATCCAACACTTTCATCGCGCGGTCCCAAGCCTCCGCGAACTCAGTCACCCGCTCTCCCCGCACCGCGAAAAAGCCCGCATCTGCTCGTCCGTCACCAGTCTTCGAAATCAAAACGTCCCCTTCGACCCCCTCGAAAAGATGGTCCCAATTCCGTAAAGGCACCACATCCATATCGCACACGATCACCCAGTCGAATTCACTCGCCGCCTCCGCAAAGCGTCGCAATGAAGCGACCCTTTCCCTCCAGAAGTAACCCCAATGGTCATCGCGATTCGAGGTCAGTTCGGGATGGTCCTCCTGAATCTCCTTCACCCCGACCCGCTCAACCGGAAAAAGAGGCTCAGGGAAATTCCGCACCACCACCACCTGCCCGCCGAAGAGGCTCCGCAGCAGGGAAGACGCCTGCGATTTCACCAAAAACCGAGCCAAACGCGACCCTACCGCATCCAAAGCGGTGACCAAAATGAGATTGTCGGGAGAACTCATAACTGCTATTCACACCACTATCGAAATGGTGATGAAAAACAGAGTTGACAGGGGGGGGGGGGGGTTTTTGGAAGGCGCGTTGATGTTTGAAGTTTTAAGCCCGCCTTCATAGCTTTCGCCAAACCACCATGAACCCGCGCAATCCCCTCCGCCCCTGTTCGAGTAGCCCGTTTGATAGAGAGAAGAATAGCCTTTCGAGACGAGGGTTTTTGAAGAGAAGTGGGGGTGCTACCTTGGCGACGATGTTCACTTGGCAGCTAACAACATCGAAAGCTCGCGCGGATGGCTCGGGGACTGGAACTGGCACAGCTACTGAAACAGGCGAGAGTTTATGGGAGTATACTCTTAAATGTATAAGCGACCCTTCAGATAAAACTCCTCCCGGATTTTCTCTAACAGACTTAGGAAGTGTCTATGAGTTTGGGTATTTTGACAGCAATACGGGTATTAATCCTAATGGATTTGGAGATGACGCTACGCTAAAGTTGGGAATCGGAGGAAATGGACCAAGCGAAGGCGATGTGGCCCTTTCTATGACCGTTTCAGTAAAAGTCGTTGTAGAGTGGGTTAATGAGTGGACGAACATTTTTGGAGGACAGCATGATGAATCAGAGGGGCCAGCTGAGGCATCAGCTGATTGTACGATGACACTAGTGTCAAGGTTCTCGCCGAAAGTCATCGTAACTCCAGATCCGCAAGTGCCGATTCCCGACAATCGCGGTGATCTGTCGGCCCAAGCACTAGTCAATCCGAGTTTTTTGGCTCAAGGAGCTGGAGCTTATTTTGACGACGGAAGGGGCTCTGCTTCGGTAGCTGTCGGTCCATTCACTTTCAATGGAAAATCTTCTGCTAAGACCTATACCGTAGGCCCGAGGATATTGGATTGGGCCGTAGTTGTGATGCGAAGAAAAAGAGGTTCAACCGATCCTTGGCAACCTAATCCTTAAGCAAGATGAGAATTTTTAATTCAGTAGTTATTTTTGTTTTTTTCTCGTTTCTACTAAGCTGTGATGATCGAGACCAGCAGGTTCAGAAATTAGAGAAGGCTCCGACAAGAACTCCTAGAGAGAAGAGTCCTGTATCGGGGTCGATACCTTTAACAAGAGATGAAAGAAATGTTGCCGAAAATTTTCATGAGAAAATTTTATCTAAGAACGCTGACCAGCTAGTCGATTTTTTAGGCGAACTTTCGGAGAATAGCGATAAAGATGGAGTTTTGCAGAAAAAATTAGAAATATTTTCCCGGCTCGCCAAGGTCGATCCGTATTTAGGATATCAGGAATTATTAAAGATTGGTTCGGGATCCGATCGGCAAGCTGCTATTAGCCAGTTTTTTGGAAATATTTCGGAGCCTGTTTTTCTTACAGAATTCGACTCTGAAAAGCTCTTCCCAGAGGATATTCCGCTTATAAGAGCAAGTTCACGTTCTCTATTTTTCAACCTTGCTGACTCAGATTTTGAGAAGATCGAAGTTTCAATGCTGCCTGATTTTTTGAAGGAGACTTACTGGTCTAGTTTTGGCGCAAAACATTTCGATCAAAGACTTGGAGACTTGAATTTGCAGCCAATTAGTAGTGATTATCGTCAGACAGTTATCGAGTCGTGGATTGGCTATAAGGCCAGAGAGAATCCTGAGATTATTGCAAAAGAGTTCGACCAGTTAGGGATTCCTTCAGACTACCGCGAAAATTCAGCTATTCTCATAGCCTCAAATTTCGCAAAAAAAAATCCTTCGGCTGCTTCGGTTTGGGCTCTCGAATTAGGCGAGTCATCAGCCTTGAGGACCGCTATTTTGGTTTGGTCTTCCAGAGACCTTTCAGAAGCTGCTGACTGGGTTGCCACCCTTCCTCCTTCAGAACTCCGTGATGCAGCGTCGTTCACAGTCATAGAAAAATTGACTAAACTGGACGATGGCAAGAGTGCACGAGCATGGTTCGAAACTATGGGAGAATCCGAGTGGAAAGGCTCTGCTGCTTCTCTACTCGAATAAAATTATTTCCAAACGTAATTTGCAGGAAAACCACCAAAAGCCAATCAAATACAAGGGGCACAAGCATTGGGGATGGTATCTCGACGACCTGGACTATTGGGTTTCCCTCTTGAAGTTCGACAAGGCAGCTGTGAAGGCAATGGAGATCGGAGCGTATGATGGAGTGAGTTCCAATATGATGCTCGACCACCTTTTTCCGCACCCAAATACCCGTTTGCACTGTATCGATCCCTATCTACCTGATCCTACGACTCCCGGAGAAAATGAGCAGTGGAAAGAGCTCTTTCTTCGAAACCGTAAAATTGGTGGTTATGAGGATCAGATCATCCTGCATGAGGGCTTGTCTTTTGATGTCTTGACTCGCCT
>CAZGXV010000082.1:0-12485 GCA_964529725.1 uncultured Roseibacillus sp. | reverse complement strand
AATCAGATTTAAGAATTCAAACTCATCGTTCTGAGCCGAGTTTTGAAGTGCCATTTCCTTCAAAAGTTCGTGGCTCATGTTTTCCATCAAAAAATCCAATCTATCCTATCCATCTTGGTCCAAGAATTGGCTAAAAAGAAAGACTTGGTCCCTAGCTTGGTCATCCTGACCTCTCGACTGTTGCTAATTTGCCAACTCGACTTCTTGCTTTCGTAGCGTCACGAAATCCATCACCAATTTACCCAGAACGATGATGGCTAAGAGCGGCCATGCTCCTTCGAAGGTCATCACCAGTCCAGCTCCGAAAACAATGGCGACATGAAGCGTGATGATATTCTTGTAAGGTTCGAACATCAGCTTCTGCACCTCGGCCTCCTTCCACTTCCCGCTCATGATGAAGTCTTGGAAAAAGCCCAAGCCTCGCATCGCAAAAAGTGAAGCCACTGACCACAGCGTGGCTTCCGGCAGGCTTTGCCAAACCTGCGTCACCACGTGGTAGGCCATCTGTAAAAAGAGCAAGGGCCCGAGCGCAAAATTGAGATTTCCCATCTCGAAGTCAGCCTGATCGCCCGTCAGCTGCATCACAAACATTCCATGCCCAGCGCAAAAGCCTCCGTAGTGAATGGCGAAAAACACCATCGTGAACAGCACTCCTGGCAGCACGAACACTCCTCCCAGCTTCACCTTCCAGCCTCCTGCCGCCAGCATCTTCATCAATTGCCAAAAGCCGATGATGAGGTTTTCAAACCAATAAATCATCACCACCTCACGGGCACTCCAGCCCCAGAAAAAGACGCCTAGCAAAGGTGCCACGGCAGCGGCTATCGCCAAAAAGTATTGCGCCCACCGCCAGTTCATTGCGCAGGCAGACTAAAGCCATAATTGCCTCCGACAACGCCTAAATAGGGCAAACAAGTTCGTGAAAATGGGTCCGTTTCATGTTTAAACCGCCCCGCAATGCTCGACATCAAGCTCCTTCGCGAAGACCCCGAATTCGTCAAAGACCGCGTCCGCACCCGAGGAGGCGATCCTCACACTCTCGTGGATCAGGTTCTCGCCTACGACGAAATCCGCCGCAAAGCCGAAACCGACAAGCAAGGTCTGCAGTCCGAGCGCAAAACCCTTTCCAAACAAATCGGAGCTCTCATGGGTCAAGGCAAGGCCGATGAAGCGGAATCCATTAAGGAACAGGTGCGAATCATTGGGGACAAGATTGCGGTGCTCGAGGAGGAGTCCAATCATGCCGAGGAAAAGCAAATGGACCTCCTCCTCTCCATCCCCAATCTTCCGCACGCAAACTGCCCCATCGGCGCAGACGAGGACGCCAACCCCGTCATCCGCGAGTGGGGTGAAAAGCGAGAGCTCTCTGACCCCAAGGACCACGTCCAACTTGCCGAGGGGCTGGGTCTCATTTCTTTCGACGACGCCGTGCGTATCGCCGGAAGCGGCTTTGCGGTCTATCGCGGAGCGGGAGCCAAGCTGCAACGGGCACTGATTCAGTTTTTGTTAGATAAGCAAACCGAGGAAAACGGTTACGAGGAAGTCAACGTGCCCCATCTCATTAATCGCGAATGCATGTTCGGGACGGGACAGCTGCCCAAGTTCGAGGACGACATGTATGGCCTCAACGAAGGTCAGACCTTTCTTGCTCCCACGGCGGAAGTGCCCGTCACTAACCTCTACCGCGATACCATCCTACCCGAGGACGAATTGCCCATCAAGATGACCGCCCACACTCCTTGCTTTCGGCGCGAAGCTGGTTCTGCCGGGCGCGATAACAAGGGCATCATCCGGATGCATCAGTTCGATAAAATCGAGCTCGTGCAGCTGGCGCACCCGAACAAGTCGAAGGAGGTATTGGAAGAACTCACCGGTCATGCCGAGAGCGCCCTGCAAGCGCTTGGGCTCCACTACCGCGTGATTGAACTTTGCACTGGTGATGTCGGCTTCAGCGCCTGTCAGACCTACGACATCGAAGTGTGGGCTCCGGGCCAAGGCAAGTATCTCGAGGTCTCGAGCTGCTCCAACTTCGGCGACTACCAGGCTCGTCGCATGAAGCTCCGTTATAAGGACGGTGACGGAAAAAATCAGTTTTGCCACACCCTCAATGGTTCCGGCACCGCTCTTCCTCGGCTCATGGTTGCGCTCCTCGAGCAATACCAGAACCCCGATGGAACGATTTCCCTCCCCGAGCCGCTGCAGAAATACTTCGGCAGCGAAACGATCGCGTAGCGGCGAGCGGCCTCTGCCCAAGTTCGAAATTAGTCGAGCAATTAGTCGAGCAATTGCGCGAGCACGGCCTCCACGTCCGAGAAATCTTCGAAAACGACATCCGCGCCCTCGGCCTCGAGTTGCTCGACGGAGAAGCTTCCGGTGGCCACGCAGACGGACTTGGCGCCGAAAGCCTGCGCGCACCAAATGTCTTTCGGGGTATCACCGATGACCACGGTCTGGCTGCCAGCAAAGGTTTGTCCAAGTTCGCGTTCAGCCCGCTGCAGGGCGATCGGTCCCAGCAGATTGCGGTCGAAATGGTCGTCACCGTAGGCCCCGAATTCGAAGAAACCGTCCATCCCGTAGTGACGCATTTTCACCTCAGCACCCGCTGCCGTGTTTCCAGTCAGCAAGCCTTTCGCCTCTCCGGCCTCTTCTAATTCCTGCAAAATATCCAAGACTCCAGCGAGAGCCCGACCACCAAAGCAGGCATCGCGCAAATTGACCTCTAAGCGTGCAAGATAGAGGTCAAAAAACCGCAAAGTCGTAGCCTCGTCCTCTTCCCGGCCAAAAGATTTGAAGATATTTTTAAGTAATCCGCTGTCCGTCGCTCCCGCCAAATCCAGCTGGGGGCCATCATCACCGAAGACCTCTCGCGTGGCATCGACTAAGGCCGCCATCCCGGCACCACCGGTATCAACCAAGGTGCCATCGATATCGAAAAGGAGAAGTCGCTCGTTTTTCATCTGTAAAGGAAAGTGAGAGCGCGATTCGGCGACTGGCCTCAGCCTTCACTCAAGTGGACATCCTGGTGGGGCCGGTCGCAGACCAGCGCTCCCAGTCGAACTCTTCTTCAATTAATCCTTCTCTGCAGGTTCTTCACCCGCATCAGAGGCTTCGGCACCTTCGTCGTGTCCATCCTCTTCGAAATCGTCATCCTCATCTTCGTAGTCTTCATCGGGGTCGATGAGGTCACCATGAATGAGTTTGAAGCGGCGCTTGCGCTGCCCTTTCGGCAAAGGAGAGAGAACCATGTTAACCGCTCGACCCGCAATGCGAGGCTCTTGGTCACATTGACCCATCATCTTGGCGTCTTCTTTGACCTTTTTGAGAACTTCCACACCCAACTCCTTGTGCGCGTTTTCACGACCACGGAATTGCAGCTGAACTCGCACCTTGAATCCCGCGTCGAGGAATTCCTCCAAGCGACCCATCTTGATGTTGTAGTCGTGCTCTTCGGTCCGGACGCGGAACTTCACTTCCTTCATCTTGGCTGTGATGTCCTTTTTCTTCTTGAGCTTGGATTGATCGTAGCGCCACTTGCCATAATCGACGATGCGACACACCGGCGGATCAACCTTACCCGCGACTTCCACCAAAGTGAGACCTCGCTCCTTGGCTGCCTTCACGGCATCACGCAGGTCCATTACTCCTAGCTGAGCTCCATCTGGCGCAAGGACCCGCACCCGGTTGGCGCGAATCTTGTCGTTAATCCGGATGATTTCTCTCCGCTGTCTTCTCGGTCTCTTTTTCTTAGCTATGGCTTTTCGGGGTGTAGTTCAGTTTTTTGAAACCGCAGAAAGTGTTCCTCTTTTTGAGAAAAACGCTCACTGCTGCATTTCGAAAGGGATGCGCGACTGACGAAATCAAGTTCATCGTTGCACGCAAAGCTGGTGAGAACGGTCACAGCGACCGCTCCGAAATTTCTTTCTGTATGTTGGAAACAAAATCATCCACCGACTGGGTTCCGAGGTCCTCGCGGTCTCGGTGGCGCACACTCACTTGGTTATTTTCAACTTCGCGCGCGCCTAGCACCAACATATAGGGCACTCGATCCAGCCTCGCAAGACGAATCTTGGCACCTACCTTATCGCCGCTACCGTCCAACTTGACCCTCACTCCCACTGCTGCCAATTGGTCGACCACCTTTTGGGCCTCGTCATTGAACTGCTGGGAGATGGGTAAGACGCGCACCTGCTCGGGTGCTAACCAAGTCGGGAACTTGCCCTCGAAGTGCTCAATGAGCAAACCTGTGAAGCGCTCCAAGGAGCCGAAAGGAGCCCGGTGAATCATCACTGGTCGATGCGGTTTGTTGTCACTCCCGATGTAGGTCAGGTCAAAGCGCTCAGGCAGATTGTAGTCCACTTGAACCGTCCCCAGCTGCCAGTCGCGGCCAATGACGTCCTTGACCACGAAGTCAATTTTGGGGCCATAAAATGCAGCTTCTCCGGGCTCTTCGATGGCATCCACGCCCATCACCTTCACCGCTTCTCGCAGCGCGGCCTCGGCCTTATCCCAGTTCTCGGGTTCGCCAATGTATTTGTCGGAATCCGGGTCGCGCAAGGAGAGCCGCACGGTGTAGTCCTCCATTCCCAGCGTGCCGAGAACCTTTTTCACGAGTCCCAGACAGCCTTGGATCTCGGCCGCAACTTGGTCTGGAGTGCAGAAGAGGTGGGCATCGTCCTGCGTGAAACTCCGCACTCGGGTCAGGCCTCCCAGTTCACCGCTTTGTTCCCAGCGATAAACAGTTCCAAACTCCGCCAACCGGACCGGTAGGTCGCGGTAGCTGTGGCGGTCGCTGGCGTATATCTTGATGTGATGCGGGCAGTTCATCGGCTTGAGCATGAAGCCCTCGAACTCGCCGGTGCGCAGGCCATTGAGCAAGGTGCCGCAGTCCGCCTTCTCGTCGGCTAGACTTTCCCAAACATCGCGCTCGGCCATGGGCGGGAACTGGCTTTCCTCATAATAAGGGAAGTGGCCACTGGTCCGGTAGAGGTCCAATTTGCCAATGTGCGGGGTGAAGACCTGAGAGTAGCCCTGCTTGTCGAGCTCCTCAGTGATGAAGTCCTGCAGGCCACGCCTAACCAAGCCACCCTTGGGCTTCCAAAGCGGCAGTCCTTGACCCACCATCTCGTCGAAGGTGAACAGACCCATCTCACGGCCCAACTTGCGGTGGTCGCGCTTGCGCGCTTCTTCTAAGCGCTCGAGGTGTTCTTTGAGCTGGGTTTTGTTCGGGAAGCAAGTGCCATACACTCGCTGTAACTGTGGATTGTCCTTGTCGCCTTTGTAAAATGCACTCGCGACACTCATCAACTTGTGCGCTTTGCAATTCCCTGTCCGTCCGACGTGAGGTCCGGCACAGAGGTCCCAGAAGTCGCCGTTTTTAAAAATTGAAATCTCCTCGCCTTCGGGAATGGAATTGAGCAAATCGACCTTGAAGGTGGACTCAATGTCACGCTCGCCATTGGCTGCAAGGCGCCCGCTCTTGGCCATCGTCATCGCCTCATCACGCGAAACGACCATGCGCTCGAAGGTCTGATTCTCCTTAACGATCTTTTTCATCTCGGCCTCGATTTGCTCGAAGTTGTCAGGAGAGATTCGATGCTCCAGCATCATATCGTAATAGAAGCCTCCCTCGACCGGCGGCCCCGCTGCAAATTGAACATCGGGCCAAATCCGCGCAATCGCCGTCGCCAAAACGTGAGCACAGGAATGCCGCAATCGCTCCAAATCCGACATGCCATGCCGTTCTTCCAAAGTCTTCCGCTGTTTTTCGTCTGCCATCTTGCTCCCGCTGAAAAACCATTCCCCCGCTCCTCATGCAAGCGCAGAGTCGGGGAAGTCAATCAACCATCCTCTCTCCGGGCGGCCAAATGCGCTGTGAACGCTTCCAATTCTTCCGCGCGCCTGACCTCTTTTTGCCAGCGTTTGGCCACCCCAAAAGTGCCCGCCCGCTCTTCGGGTAGCAGAGTGAGCCTTGGAATGCGGCGGCAGACTTTCGAGCGACCCGCAGCGAGTCGTTCTCTGCGAAAAAATTGGCGTTCTTCGCACTGGGCAGAAAGGTCCTTTCCCCTACCCTGCCCCAAGATGAACTTTCTCGATGCTTCTGCTGTCCTTCTCACTTTGGCAGCTCTTTTTGCCTATGTGAACCACCGCTTCATCAAGCTGCCAACCACCATTGGCATCATGTTAATCGGCCTGTTCTTCAGCATCCTACTCATTCTCTTGGGTGACTACCTGACCGTTATCTCGGAGGCCGCTGACCACTTCGTAGAAGGCATTGATTTCGACGCCACTCTCATGCAAGGCATGTTGAGCTACCTCCTCTTTGCTGGTGCCTTACACGTCAACCTCAACGACCTTCGCGACCAGAAGAAGTTAGTCGCGATTCTCGCTAGTCTGGGGGTCGTCTTGTCCACCTTTTTGGTGGGAGGGGCCTTCTACTATCTCTTTCCTCTCTTTGGCTATCAAGTGCCCTTCATCTGGTGCCTCGTCTTTGGTTCCATTGTTTCGCCAACCGACCCGGTGGCGGTCTTGGGCATTCTCAAAAGCGCAAAAGCACCCAAGACCCTAGAGACCAAAATTACTGGCGAAAGCCTCTTCAACGATGGCGTCGGCGTCGTTGTCTACTTAGCCTTGTTAGGTCTCGCAGTCAGCTCAGGCGGGCATGGCGCGGAGGCTGCGGAAGCCCACGGCTCTCACGGGGATACCGGAGGCTGGGGCATTGCCAAACTTTTCCTCGTGGAAGCAGGAGGCGGCATCCTCTGGGGAGCGGTCTTGGGGCTTGCAGGCTATTTTCTTCTCCGTTCCATCGATAGCTATCAGGTCGAAGTCCTGATCACTCTCGCCCTCGTGACTGGCGGTTATCGAGCTGCTTCCGCGATGCATATTTCCGGCCCTCTCGCTATGGTGGTGGCCGGACTCATGATTGGTAATCACGGCCGACTGCTCGCGATGAGCGACGTCACCCGCGAGCATTTGGACAAGTTCTGGGAGTTGGTTGACGAGGTCTTAAACGCCGTTCTCTTTCTCCTCATCGGCCTCGAATTATTTGTGCTCAAACTCTCTGGACCAGCAGTAACAGCGGGACTCGTCGCTATCCTGATCGGGCTCTGCGCCCGCTTCCTCGCAGTTTGGCTTCCGGTCACCGTCCTCAAACGTAAACGCACCTTCTCACCAGGGGTGGTGCGCGTGCTGACGTGGGGAGGGATTCGCGGCGGCATCTCGGTGGCCCTTGCGCTGGGCCTACCCAAGGACTCCGACTACCGCGACCTCTTCTTGGTGATGACCTATGTCGTGGTGATTTTCTCCATCTCCGTGCAAGGCCTCACTTTGGGACCACTCGTGCGTAAACTTGTGAAATCCGAAACTGCCGAAAGCTAGCGAGCTTGGGACGAAAACCGACGAAGAGGACATCTCTCCACCTTCTTTCATCAGGGCAAAAGCCACGGCCTGAAACGCTCTCTTCCTTTCCCGGCCTCTTGCTGGGTTGGTGGCGGCCAACTGCTCCCGCAACTTTCTTCAAAAACCTTTCAAGATTCGCTTGCCAATCGCGCCTTGGCCCATTAACACTCGCCGCCCATCACTGCTCGGGTGGCGGAATTGGTAGACGCGCCAGACTAAGGATCTGGTGGGAGTTAATCCTGTGAGGGTTCGAGTCCCTCCTCGAGCACCATCTCTTTTAAAGGACTTATGAGAAATCATAAGTCCTTTTTGATTGCACCCGTTTCACACCCGACCTGCCTGGCCTTGGCTCGGGCAAGTGCTCACATCCCACTCCCCATTATCTTGTTAGGAGACCGTCAACTCACAACAATCAACCTTCCTCTCACCGCTGCGGTCTCGCTTTCTAGGAATCAACCAACGTGAAGGAGTCAAAAATTTTCTGAAACTGCTCTTCGAATTTTTCCGGTTCTTCACCATGGCAAAAAGCCTGTAGAAGATAGTAACCGTCCTCCGAAACCAACAAACCTTGCATCAGTCTGCGCTCGCCGTCCTCGCCTCCACCGGAAGCCTTTGCCAGCACTCCTCTCATTTTTGGATGCTGCCAATCTTCCAAAGAGTCGATTTCACAATTCCCAAATTCCTGCGTTTGCTTCAGGCGTCGAGTGGCAAATTTTTGCAAGTCTTCCGGAGCCTGCCAGTCTTCTGTGAGAGAGGCTGCAACCACCACGAAGGGGTCATTCGGCTCTGCAATCGGGAAGACCCCCTCTTCGGTCAGAATCACCATATTTCCCATCGCCTTCGCGATTTGAAATTTCCCCGCCTCCTCCACTCGGAAGGTCAGCCCGTCGAAAGGATCGACCTGCAAGCTCTCGTCCCAAGTCACCGACTCCACCGAAGCGCGCATCTTCTTAGAAAGTTCTTCGCCTTCTTCTTTGGCAAAAGTTGCGGTCACCAAAACCGTTTCCTCATCGTTGCCGAAAACCCATATCCACTTGAGATACTCGGTCCCCAGACCTGCGGTCTGCGCGAGATGGACAAACACACCGTCCAACTCTCCCATCTTCCGCTCCTCTTTCGAGAGCAACTCCATCTTTCGAGGCGCCATGTTCTCTTTGGTGAAGCCAGCCGAGATTTCCGACAGAGGACCTGGGATCACCATCACCGATACCGAGGAACCTGTCTCTTTATCAATGAATCCTGGAAACTGGTCAGCAAGTTGGAATCCTTCGGGAGGGACTAGGCTCGCCTTCGTTCCAAGAATTTTCTCGGGTTGTGCCATCGCCAAAGTCGAGCCTGCCAACACAAACCAAGCGACTACCCAATAAGAAATAAATTTTTTTCTCATAGAGCAACCCTGTCTCTTCTCCCTTGGCTGGCAATCACAAAAGATTCGAAAAGCTCTCCTTATTCCAAATCCTTTTCCTCCTGAAGCTGCGGATTATCACTCGCCACGCCCTCTGGATCATTGTCTTCCTAGTATTGGAGGCCCATGCGAGTTGCTCAGCTCGTCTAGCCCTACATTAAGACTAAGACAAAGCGCCTGAAGGTTTCCGTAGACATAGGTTGCGCTCTAGGAGCAGAGTTTGGTTATCTAGTCGCCAACGTCATTCGCGAAATTCTCGGCAACACCAGCAAGGAACTCGCAGAGCAAGAACCTCAGAAAGACAAACCAAAACTCTACTCAAAAAAGAGAAGAAAATACCCTGCCACGGCGTCGCCTTTTTCGCTAGTTTTGCGATCTCAAAAAGTCCACCCCACTTTCGGCGACCACTCCGCATCCTCTGCCACTTCGCTTCGAACCGAATCACTCTCGATTCTCAATCTAACAGTCATCTCATGATTCCCGACAACGCCGTCCTCCAACTCGCCTCCCTCCTCGTCGCTCAAGAAGTCACCTCCGAACTTCTCACCACCCTCCAAAACCCCGGTGTGCGTCAAATGCTCGTCGCCCTCGAGCCCGAACTCGAGGACCTCCTCTCCCGCGACTGGACTCCCAAAGACTACGAAGACGCTGCCATCGAATTTCGCCGCCTCTTCATCCTTAACCCTGCCGTCCCCGCTCGGGCTGCTGCTTGGCTCGACGACAAGCCTGACGAAATCGCCAGCCGGATTCAGTTCATGCTCGACCAAGGCTTCCTCGTCCTCCCCGAACCCTACCACAACCTCACCCCCGACCACCTCTCTATCCTCCTCCTCATCCAATGCTCCCTCGGCGAAGAAGACGACGGCCAATTCTGGGCCGACAACGTCTCCCCTTGGGTCCCCCGCTTCGCACAACAGATGCAAGAACAATCCAGCTCCCCCCTCTACCGCTTGGTCGGTCGCTTGCTCTCCAGCAGTCAATCCTCTTCTGTTGGAGTAAAGTGATAACTTGGAAAGCAAATCTAGTTCGACCAACTGATGGATTTTTCTGTCCAATAATGAGCTAGGTTTGTATGCCAAAGAGGATGAGCCGCAGAAAAATTGGCAACTGGTGGATAGGCATGATGGGGATGAGCAGCTTGGGAGGCGCCCTCGGTCAGCTGACCGTCTTTGACGCTTTGGAAGGGAGCGAAAATGAGACAACACGTGAGGAATGGTTGGAAGCCAGTCGCATCGCCGAGCCTGAGTTTTTGGTCAATTTTGAGGATGGATTTTCCGCCAATGAGAACATCAACAAAGTTTCCCTCAGCGGCCAGGTAGCCTTCAACTCCAGTGACAACAGTTCTCTTATTGCTGAAAACGCCACGCTGTTGGGCGGGTCTTTGCCAATCGACAATTTCGCGGTCGCTTTCGACGAAGACGCCACCGTCGTCATTGATTTTCGAGAAAATCCGGTTTCCTTTCTTTCTCTTCTCGAAATCGACGCTTTGGGCTCTTTCTTTACCGTCACTTTTGATGATGATTCGACCGCAACTTATAAAGGTGACACCACTCTCTCTAGTGGAGACAGTGCCGAGTTCATTGGATTCGTAGCGGCAGAGGACTTGAAGATCATCGAGGTCGCAATCACTCCCGAGGTCGGCGACGGGGAATGGGGAATTGATAACTTGGAGTTCGGGAACGTCGAGATTCTCTATGTCAACGGGCAAGCAACTGGCACTGGCGACGGTCAATCGTGGGTCAATGCCTTTCCCACTTTGCAGGCTGCGCTCGACGCCGCAGTACCACCTACAACCTTCTTCATCGCGCAAGGTGTTTACCGACCCGATGAAGGACCGGGGCAGTTGGATGATGATGTCACTTCCACCTTTGCCTTGCAGCCTCTCATGACCCTTTACGGTGGCTTTCCAAACGGGGGGAGTGCCTTCTCCGAGCGCGAGCCAGAAACTTATCTGACTGTTCTAACAGGATTTTTGGGCACAGGAGCAAGGGCTTGGCACGTGGTTTCAATCGAGGAGCCAGCCTCGTCCGGCACCGTCGCTCTGAACGGGCTCATCATTTCCGGTGGCTATGCCAATGGCAGCTTTCCCGATAATTTGGGGGGAGGAATCAGGCTCCGGACCACCTTCCCGATTCGGGTGCCTCTCACGTTGAAGGACTGTGCTCTCCTAGATAACCAGGCGCTGGGCAGTGGGGGTGGTTTGTTCGTGCGAGGGCCAAATGCAATTACGTTCACCGATTGCGTCTTCCGATGCAACAAAGCCGAGTCCTCTTCAGGAGGCGCCTTGGCGGCGGGTGCTACAGTCGAGATCAACCGTTGCTTGTTCGAAGAAAACTCTGCCTCGCGTGGAGGGGCAGTCTCTCTCAATCAGGCGACCATGGAGGCAAGAAACAGCCAGTTCATCGGCAACTATGCTTCGAGTAGCGGAAGCGCTCTTTTTGTGTCAAACCTCTCTACGGTCCGACTCTACAATTGCACCCTACAGGGTAACCGAATGGATGCGAGTGCTACGAGTTCCGGTGGAACCATCACCCTCTCCTCGAATAGTAGCAATCGGCTCTTCGCAGACAACTGCATCATTTGGAATAATGCTTTCGGGGATTCAGTGCTCCACCCCCAGGCATCTTTTGCTCCGGGAACGAATACTTTCCAATTGAATCACTCCATTGTTCAGAACTGGTCGGGTGGGGACTTGGTCGGCTCTAACAACTTTGATGGAACCGACCCCGCTAATGCTCCCCGTTTTGTCGATGCCTTCAGCCCCTTTTTGGCACCATCAGCTGGTGGCGATCTAAGACTGAGGGAGGGCTCCCCAGCTATTGATTCGGGAGCTCTTTTGGAGGATTTGGGGGAACTTGATGCAAACGGCAACGCGAGGCTCCAAGACGGTGACAATGACGGCTCTGCGGTCCTTGATATTGGAGCCCTCGAATACCGTTTTGGCACCTTCCGGGGACCAGCCGATATTCTCTCTTTCAGCCATCAGCCCAGCAATTCGAACTCGATTGAGCGCTCTTTTGAAATCACCGTGGAAGGAGAAGCAGGTCAGAGTTTTCTGCTCAAAGCCAACCTGAATTCCGGACTCAACGACTCATTTCCAACCCAAATTTTTGCCCCCATGACCTTTAGCGGTGGTCCTCAGACCATTTCTTTCGGACTGGACACTCAATTCACTTCAGGATTCTTCAAGCTGGTTCTTCACGAACCAAGCCCCTGAAGACTCTTGTTTCTTCCCACTCTCCACCGAGTTCACAGCGCCAATTCCCCCACCTTTCCTGAAGAAGGCCCCTAAAGGTCTCATCTCAATCTGTCTCAAGACTGCCAGAAAGCCAGATTCAGGCCACCTCTGCAGGTTCAAGACGCAGGGCGATCATCAAGCTAGGGAAGAATTCGGTGAAATGAGATCAGGATGGATTGGATGAATCAGATTTAAGAATTTAAACTCATCATTCTGAGTCGAGTGTTCAAGTGCCATTCCCTTCAAAAGTTCGCGGCTCTTGGTTTTTCCATCAAAAAATCCAATCTATCCTATCTATCTTGGTCCAAGAATGAGCTAAAGAAAGAAACTTGATCCCTAGCTTGGTCGCCCTGTCGCCCTGGTTCAAGACGGAAAGATTGACCTTTCAAAATTGCATGCTCTAAAAATACTTCATTTTAGTTCATTTTCTCTGTCATGAAGGTATAA
>CAZGXV010000081.1:0-12490 GCA_964529725.1 uncultured Roseibacillus sp. | reverse complement strand
GTCAAAGAGAAGGTTGCTAGTTAGTCACTGCGAGAGATTGAGCTCAGGCTGTCTTGCTGAGGCAGTGGGGCCGGTCGAAGACCAGCGCTCCCAGCGTTCCCAGTAGGTCTTGCAGGGCTTCGCCATCTTTTGACTTGTTTTTCGAAGGCCTTCAAACATCCAAACCGCGGCGAATCGTAAGGCGATATCCTGTCCTCTTAGTTGAGACTGGGAGCGCCGGTTTGCAACCGGCCCCGCCAGTAGTTCATTCTTCTAAGCCCTCCGAGCTGCGCGAAAAGAGAAGGCCGCTGCACGACGTCAAAGAGAAGGTTGCTAGTTAGTCACTGCGAGAGATTGAGCTCAGGCTGTCTTACTGAGGCAGCAGGGCCGGTCGAAGACCAACACTCCCAACGTTCCCAGTGGGGCTTGCAGCGCTTCGCCATTTTCTGCCCCATGAAAGGTTTGTCACTGGCGCGATGAGGTGGCAACGTCTCCCTTACCCCGAAGACATGAGTGAACTGGTTCCCGAAAACATCCCGACTTTTGCGGTAGTTGGTAAAGTAAATATGGGAAAGTCTTCGGTGCTTGCCACTCTGCTGGAAGTTGATGACGACCAAGTCATCCGCATCTCATCCACTCCAGGAGAGACCACTCGCTGTCAGATTCTGCCCGTAGAATTTGATGGCCGTGAGATGATTCGCTTCATCGATACTCCGGGTTTCGCGCGTCCTTTGGAGGCCATGCGCGCCATTGAGCAACTTCACGCTGATGCCGGAGGCAGCGGTCCTCCGGGCTTGTCGGCGATCAAGGCCTTCGTAGAAGAATTCGGTGGCAGTGGTGAGTTTGAGGACGAGTGTCAGCTTCTGGGGCCACTAGCTGAAGGCGCGGGTCTGCTCTATGTTGTTGACCCTAGTAAACCTCTCCGCGACACCTTCATCGCGGAGATGGAGATTCTTCGTTGGACGGGTCGGCAGCGCATGGCGCTTCTGAATGAGAAAGAAGACGATCCTGAATTTCGTGAGGACTGGAAAAATCGTTTAGGCAGCTACTTCAATCTCGTGCGAACCTTCGATGCTCACGAGGCTCGCTTCGAGGAGCGGAGACGATTGCTGAAGTCGCTGTTAGAGATTGACGAGGACCACCGCGAACTAATCGAGGAGACCATTGCCCATCTAGAAGACGAGTGGACCCAACGTCGGGAGGAAAGTGTCGAAGCCATTATTTCTTTTCTCGAAAAAGGCCTCGGTCACCGAGTGGAGAAACGGGTGGAGGAGCGCGATATGGAGCTCCCGCACCGCCGCGAAAAGCTGGGCCAAGAACTGACCAAGCGCTACTACGACAAGATTGCGGGGATGGAGAAAAAAGCGGTGGAGGAAATCTTGCACCTTTACCGCCATCATTTGGGTCGGGTGGAGGTGAAAGCAACCGACTTCACTGGTATCGATTTAGAACAGCAGGAGACTTGGCAAAAGTGGGGCCTTTCCCGCAGTCAGCTGGCCATCGCGGGTGGTCTCACCGGAGGGGCAGGAGGAGCGACCATCGACATCGGTACCGGCGGACTTACTCACGGGCTAGGAACAATATTAGGTGCAGTAGGTGGTGCGGCGGCAGCTTTTTGGAAAGGAAGCGAATTACCGGATTTGGCTTTGGATTTGCAAAAAGGAGTCAAACTGGCCCATGGAGAAGGGACCGCCTTGCGTTTGGGGCCTCCTAAGAATGACAATTTTTCTTGGATTCTCCTAGATAGCGTCTTGGGCCATTACCGTGAAATTGTCAGCCGGGCCCACGGTCGACGCGAGGAGTTGGTGCTTAACCATGAGGCGCTGGAGGGCGGAATTGTGCAAACGATCCGTGGTGAGGACCGTCGCGTTCTACAAAAGTGGTTCACCAGCTGCGCGAAAGGGAAGCCGGACCGTGGGTTGGAGCCGGAAGTCTTCACCGCATTGTCGGAGGTATTGGCAGGCTTCCAATAGGTGGTCTGCTTTGTTCTTATGGCTCTTTGGACCGAATCACGTATCACCTTCAAGCTGGCTCTACCGCTCATCATCGGTCAAGTGAGCCAGATGCTTCTGGGAGTGGCTGACACCGTGATGCTGGGTGACTTGGGCGTTACCGAATTGGCGGTGCTCACCTTCACCAATTCTTTATTTTATCTGCCTTTTGTTTTTGGAATCGGGGTGCTGACTCCTATCTCGGTATTCACCTCCAATGCCCGAGGGGCGAAGGACCCGGCAGGAGGAAGATCGAGTTGTCGTCACGGGTTTCTGATTGCGACTTTAATTGGTCTCGTTCTGGCCTTGCTGTGCTGCGGGCTCACCCCCTTTTTGCAATACTTCGGACAGCCACCGGAAGTGGTCGCCCGCACCTCAGATTTTTACCTCATCATCATGGCATCCATGGTTCCTGCCTTGATGTCGATTGCCTTGAAAAATCATGCCGATGCCATGGACCGACCTTGGCCAGCTTTTTGGATCTTTTTGGGAGGGGTCTGCTTCAATGTCTTTCTCAATTGGGTCCTGATTTATGGGAATCTGGGCGCACCTCGCCTTGGCTTGGAGGGCGCAGGCTGGGCAACCTTGATTTCGCGCTGCCTCATCGTTGTGGTCATGCTTCTTTGGCTCACTAAGTCCAAGGACCTTGCGGAATGGGTGCCGCGCCGCTGGTTCAAGGCTCCGAAAAAGACAGAGGTTAAGCGTTTCTTCGGGATTGGGATTCCCTCCAGTATCCAGATGACCTGCGAGGTGGCAGCCTTCTCGGCGGCTGCGCTTCTGATGGGACAATTTGGAGAAGCCTCAATGGCCGCTCATCAAATCGCACTGATGTGCGCGGCGACCGCCTTCATGGTTCCGCTTGGTTTGGCCATGGCCTTGAGCGTGCGAATTGGCGAAGCGGCTGGAAAGAGGGAGGCTCATCGCATGCGTGCGATCGCGCTGTCAGGCTGGCTGATTGCTGCAGGCTGGGCTGGATTCTCGGCAATCGTTTTTCTGACCGCAGGCGAATTCTTGGCCTCAAAATTCACAGATACCGCTTTTGTTATCTCATTAGCCTCCCGCATTCTGGTTGTGGTCGGGGTTTTTCAAATTGTCGACAGTCTACAGATTACCGCGAGTTCGATGCTACGAGGGCTGCACGATACCAAGATTCCAGCTCTCATCGGATTCGTCGCCTATTGGTTAATGGGAGTACCCGTCGCAGTCTACCTCTCGATGACCCTCGACTGGCAGGCAGTGGGAGTGTGGTGGGGCTTAGCCTTCGGTTTAACCGTCGCTTGTCTAAGCCTCTGCTATCGGATGTGGAGAAAGACGGCCCTTACCGAGTAAGAAGTAAAAGCAGTGGAAAGTGGGATTGCCATCGCGGATATTCTAGGAAAAGCAAGGCTTGTCATTTTCGACCAGATCGACATAGAGTTCGCGCCACGCGAGGAGGGATGGCTGAGTCCGGTTTAAGGCACACGATTCGAAATCGTGCGATGCAGGAATGTATCCGAGGGTTCGAATCCCTCTCCCTCCGCCATCAATCATTCGTGGGTTTACCCCAAAGCTTGGGGACGAGGCATTTTTTTAGGTATAGGCTCGTCGGAGCGCGGAGCACCAGCTCCGCCAATCCTACCATGGCCGAACATCGTTGCGGAGCCAGTGCTCCGCGCTCCCATCAAGGTAGGGTTGTTTTGATAAAACGGCCGTCGGCTAATGAGGTGCAGCCAAAGCTCCCCAAAACGGCCCGAAGGGAAGAGGGCCAAAGACCTCTCGCAATCGGGTGACCGATTCGCGGACCATTTATCAAATGGTCCCTACCGGTGCTTTCGGTTTGAGGGGCTACTCATTTTTATTTCGTAGCTATGAACTCATTAAGTAGTAGTTAGGTTTTCTCGTTTGCTTGCTTAATGAAGGCTTTTCTTCATGCTGGTCTCATGCGCACTCGTAACTGGTTTTCTTTAGTCTCGCTGCTGCTTCCGTTCTCGATTTTTGGTCAGGATTTCTATCGCTTTGATTCGAGTCCGGATGAGTTAGGAATTCGGACTATGGATGGCTTTATCGTTCCCTCCGTTGAAGGAGTGGTCCCCGAGGGTGACACCGTCAGCCCCGGTATTAATATGAGCGATGCCGTTGAGTTTCGGTTTCCTGGAAGTCTTATTTTTGAAGCCAATGATGTCATCGAGTTTGTGGGTCCAAAGCCTATCCGACTGGTGGTAGCTGGCGATGTGACCTTTCCCGAGGGCATGGACGTAACCATTGCTTCGGGAGGTGGAGCTGGGGGTGAAGGATTGAACACGGGAGGAGAAGGCGGAACTCCCGGGCCCGGCTATGAGCTACAAGGTGTGACCGTCATTTTCGTCCCTTACGATGGCAATTCCGCGGCTGGTCCTGGTGGTGAGGGTGGACAAGGAGGCACCTTTGCGACCGTCAATTCCGGGGAAACTGGTTTGGCTGGGACAGAGGGGGCGGTGGGAGGAGCGGGTAATGCGGGAGGAGCGGGCATGGACGGAGCAAGCGGTTTTCCGTTGTTCATTAATTCGGGGGGGCAAGCCTCCGCAACGGGCGGTTCGATTGGAGCTGGAGGAGCTGGAGGGGCACGCCCGGCAGGAGCAACGGGTGGCATTGGTGGAGAGCCAGAAGCGGATGGTGGCAACGGTTCGGATGCCGGCTCGGCCGCCGATGGCATGAATGGCGGCAATGGAATCCGGGGCGGCAGTGGACGCTACGTCAATCCCAGCGGGACACTCGTTGGCGGTGGAGGGGGAGCCAGTGGAAGTGGAGGAGCTGGCGGCGGCGGCGGAGGTTCGGGCGGTGGAGGCAGTGGTGGTGGCGGCGGCGGCGGCGGTTTTCAAAATTTCAGCCCCGATGCTCCTCCTGAGGGTGGTGATGGAGGAACGGGGGGAAATGGCGGCCGTGGCGGCAGCGGTGCTCCCGGTGGTGACGGCGGTAATGGCGGTCGGGGAGGTGGAGCTCTCGAGCTAGTGGTGACGGGTGTTCTTACCGTGGGCGCTGTCCTAGATGCTGGCGGGGAAGATGGCGAGTTCGGCCATACCGGTATTCGTCCTGACGATCAGAACGCTTTCCCGGGCGAAGAGGCAAGATTGGGTGGCAGCGGTGAGGAAAATAATATCAGTCAATCGGGTAATGGGGGTGACGGAGGCGATGGTGGGAATGGAGGTCGCGGTGGCGACGGTGGCCGAGGCGGTGCCGGAGGAGGGGGAGCGGGAGGAACGATTCAAGTAGTAGCAAGCTGGATTGACTTTGGCGGTGGTTCACCTGGAAGTCGCTTGTTGGTGACGGGAGGAACTTCTGGAGATAACGATGACTCTAGTAGAGGAGATGATGGTAGTTTCTCTTTCGATTACACCGATGATTTTCCCGACACCGCTGCTACCGCAGAGCCCGTTACCGTCGTCACGGGAACGCCGACTCTGGTGGAGGGCTTTATTGCGGGCGTCGATGATGAGGACTGGTTCACATTCACTCTCACTGAGGCCCGCCAAGTTTCGATTTTTACCAGCGGTTCGCTCGACACTTTTGGAGCTCTTTATCGCGATGGAGAAAGTTCGCCTTTGATTGAAAACGACAACGCAGTCGGCACCAACGGGAATTTTGCGATTTTCACTCCTCTCGAAGCAGGTATTTATCAGCTTCAAACGCGAGCCAGCTTTTCGAGAGTGGGGCCTTACACCTTGCATCTCGACGCGCAAGCTCCTGCCGAGTTGGTCGTGACCACAGCTGCCGACGAGTTCGATACTCCTTCGGGCAGCGAGCTTTCCTTGCGAGAAGCCATTCGCGATCTTTCACCCGGAGAACGAATTTCCTTCGCTTCGGAATTGTCGGGTCAAGCAATCGTCCTCACTAGGGGTGAGTTGCTGATTACCAAAGACATGGAGATTGATGCTTCTGCACTTGGAACGGCGATAGATATTGATGCCAATGCAGATTCCCTGAACCGGCGGCGAGCGTTCTCTCTCAGCAATGCCGAGGTGGAGATGCGCAATTTATTCGTGGCGGGTGGGGTGTCGGTTGAAGGTCAAGATGGTGGAGGGATTCTCGTCAATTCGGGAAGCCTGCTTCTGGAGAATTGCACCATTGCCAACAATATCACTTCCGGGACGGGCGCGGATGGAGCGGGCATTCGGGCTGTCAATGCAGACCTCACTCTCATTGATTGCAACATCATGGGGAATCGTTCTTTTGCTGGAGACGGCGGTGGGCTCAAGTTTGATAATGGAAACTTGGTTATGATCGGTTGTGCGATTTCAAACAACCAAACCGATGCCGGATTTGCTCAAGGGGGAGGCGTCTTCTGTGACATTGAAAGCGGTCAACTGGCAATTCTGGAGAACTGCACTTTCTTTGATAACCGTGCGCTCGGAACGGTGGGAGGCGCTTACTTCAATAGCGGGGGCACCACCTCCTTTCTCCATTGCACCATCGTAGGAAATTCCGCTATCCGCG
Source organism: uncultured Roseibacillus sp. (assembly GCA_964529725.1). Taxonomy (GTDB): domain Bacteria; phylum Verrucomicrobiota; class Verrucomicrobiia; order Verrucomicrobiales; family Akkermansiaceae; genus Roseibacillus. Next base: position 6,071 of record CAZGXV010000081.1, on the reverse strand, counting down.
GGGGCGGTGTTTCGAGCTTTTCTCCCGATACGACGACCATCCTCACTGCCTGTATCGTAAGGGACAACACGGCGACTACTAATGATGGCAGCGGCGACCTCGACAACCATACTGGGGCCAACTCGTTCGTGAGCGGTGGGGACAATTTAGTGGGCCAAGTCGATTCCGTCTTAAGTACTGCGGGCACCTTTGCCAGTGAGATTAATCTGGAGGCCATCGCTTTAAGAGACTTTGGAAGCTACGGTGGCTTGACCAATACCATGCCTCCGTTAGCGACCTCGCCAGCCTTGGATGCCGCGCTTTCGAGCACACTTGTGAACGATCAATTGAAGCGGGAGCGACCCATTGGCAGCGCTGCCGATGTCGGAGCAGTGGAGACCTATCTCGTGACTACTGCGAGTGATGACTTGGACGAACCTGCTGGCGCCGAGATTTCATTACGGGAGGCTATTCGCGACCTTCCTCTGGGAGATGAGCTTACCTTCCATCCTTCTCTTTCGGGAGAAACTCTCACGCTTACGCGAGGACAGCTGCAACTGGACAAGGATATCACGATCGATGCCTCTTTGCTCCCAGACGGATTGACGATTGATGGCAACGGAGAGGTGACTCGTGAGAGGGTTATGAGAATCGATGAAAGTTCCGTTAATCTTGTCGGCCTTACCCTTCGCGGGGGGAGTGCCGAGCTTGAGACGGATGGTTGTGGGGGCGCCATTCTCAATGAGGGTTCGAGCCTGAGTTTGAGTCAATGCACTGTGACCGGAAATGAAGCCAACGGGTGTGGGGGCGCAATCTATTCGGTAGATACCGATGATGAGCCTGCATTTGTCTTTCTGGAGCAGTGCACGCTTTCGGGAAACAAGGCAGGGACGGAAGGGGGAGCTCTTTTCCTCTTGGCTCAGTCCGATGGCGGAGACTCCAGTCTGACAGCCAACTTTTCAACGATTGCCGAGAATGAGGCAGACCAAAGTGGAGGCGGTATAGCCTGCTTCGTAGAAGCTGGGAGCACGGGGGAGGTGAATCTGGAAAACTCGATTGTCGCTGGGAACAGGAGCTCTCTGGGCGAAGCTGATTTCTCAAGAGTGGGATCCTCGGTTAACTTTGTGGGAAGCAATCTTTTTTCCATGATTGAAAGCGCGTTGCAGGGGCAGCCGGGCGTGATTGTAGGAGAACCGAAGCTGACTCCTCTCGGAGACTTCGGTGGTCCTCATCAGACGATGCACCCATTATCGGGTTCGCCCGCTATTCTTACGGGCGCGAGCACTGTCACCCGGACCGATCAGCGTGGATTCACCTTCACAAGCCCTCCGACGATCGGAGCTGTGAAAGTGCCTACTAAGGCTGTCGTAACAAATGAGGTCACGCTTCGAAATGCGCTATCAGATGCAGCCAGCATCCCTGGTCACGTGATTTGTTTTTCGCCGATGTTAGATGGGAAAAGGCTTTCCCTGACGACAGGGGAACTCATCGTGCAGGGCTCCACCCAACACATGCTGTTGGATGGTTCCAATTTGTCGCGAGGGGTGACCCTCGATGCCGGTGGCGCTAATCGGGTGATGAGCATCAGTCCCGGCGCGAGCGCCTTCTTACAAACGATTAGTTTTACTGGAGGGAACGCCCCAGGTTCGACCGGAGGCGGGATTCTCAACGACCAAGGCATCCTCCGCATGAGTGGTTGCACCGTGTATGGCAATCAGGCTGCCAGTGGCGGCGGAATCTCCAATCGCGGAGTGACAGGCAGCAGTGAGCTGGAACTCGTCGCGTGCACAATCAGTGAGAACTCAGCCGATGAAGGAGGAGCAATTTACACTGATGGCCGAAGCGGCGGTTTCGCGCATACGAGCTTGGAGAATTGCACGGTGAGTGGAAACTTAGCGACTAGCCAAGGGGGTGGTTTGTTCACCGATACCCGTTCCAACGGGACAGCGAATGTCGTGCTATCGGATTCCATTGTTGCTGCCAATGCTTCTCCTTCTGGGCCTGATTTTGGTGAAGAGGGGGATGGTGTTTCGATTACTCTCGAGAACCGAAATATCGTTTCTAATCTGACTGGCCAGGATTCACTCTCCTCGTTGAATAATTCCTCGCTTGTGGTAGCTGAACCCTTGCTTGCGCCATTAGGTCGGTATGGTGGTTCTGTGATGACCATGCATCCCTTGGTCAATTCACCCGCAATTGCTGCCGACATGATCAGAACTCGCCAAGACCAAAGAGGATTTTCCCTAAGTGGACCGCGCACCGCGGGTGCAGTGAAGTTGGGACCTGTTGTCACCGTGCTGACCGCTGAAGGTGGAGCGAGCTTGCGAACCGCAATTTCGTTTGCGGCGGAAATACCAGGGCTAGTGATAGGCTTTAGCGAGAGTTTAAGTGATGGTACATTGCTCTTAACCGAGGGACAACTTACAGTTCCAGCGGGGAGTGAGGGGCTATTTGTTGATGGCTCGAATCTATCGCAACCCCTTTTCATCGATGCTGACAACGAAAGCCGCGTCTTTCATGTCCGGCCCGGTGCCACGATGGCATTGCATGGAATTGGGCTCGCCGGGGGAAGGGCCAACGGCGCTTTTCCAGCGAGTTCGGGAGGGGGCATCTATCTTGAAGGCGCGACCATGACGCTAAACGATTGCCTCCTGTTTAATCATTCGGCGAGTCAATTTGGTGGCGCAATTTTTGCCGATGGTGCCAATGAAGACTGTTATCTGGCACTCAACCGTTCTTCTCTGTTCGAAAATACTGCTGTCGATTCGGGAGGAGGGATTTTCAGCAATGGCCAGAATGGTTCGGTAGAATTGGTGATGAAAAACTCGACGTTGGCTAGCAATGAGGGTCTCGATGGAGGCGGCTTCTATCTTCATGGCAGTGGCGGTTCTGCGGAAGCCCTGGTCCAGTTTTGCACAATCACCGAGAACGTTGCTCTTGGTTCGGGGGGCGGATTCTACGCGAGTGGCACAAGTGAAGAGACCTTGTTGGAAATGAGTCATACCATCGTGGTCGGCAATGAAGCAGTCTTCAGTCCGGAACGATTCGAGGGCGGGGCTTCATTGAACTACTCGGGGGTTAATCTCTTCACTGGCGATCCGAAGTTGGCACCCTTCGAGTATTACGGGGGCCGAACTCCGACCATGCCTCTCTTGCCTGGTTCGCCCGCGCTTAACGTGGCGACACCCAGTTCTGGGGTCGGGATTGATCAGAGAGGAAGGCCCCGCTTTGTGGGAAGCGCACCGGATATCGGAGCAGTCGAAATGCAAGGATTCGTCGATACGAGAGGCATCCTCGACCAGCTATGGACGGTCGACTTGGACGGTGACGGCTTGTCGTTTGGGCATGAATTTGCCTTGGGCACCGACCCCAGGGTCTCGGACCGTGAAAGTAGTCGTAATCTCGACATTGGGCCTGATTTGGATGAAGACCTCGCGATTCGTTTTGGACATAACCCTACCGCCAGTCCTTATGTCATTTGGAAGGTGACTCGTTCGCGCGATCTGAGGCGATTTGATTCTTTTTACAACTTTGCTGGACCGACTGGCATTGCTACAGGTTCTGGATTTAGCCCGCCTTTGCCAGGAAATGGGGTTTTCGAGATCATCGATCCTGACACCAGTGAGGAGCCTCGATTGTTTTACCAGCTGGAGGCGATTTTGGTGAATGAGTAGAGACTTTTCTTGAGGGAAGGGAAACCTGATTCCCGCTTCGTTCATGCAATCGTTTGGTTCATCTATGGTTGCCCAAACAGGTGAGACGAAGTCCTCGAACCCGGATAAGCTCGCGTAGTCTGGAAGGGGTGAGGCAATCCTCGAATCCGTGATGAAACCGGATTGAGTCAATGAGGGACGCTTCTAACGTTTTGCAATAGTCTCCGGATAAAGCTGTTTCCAAATCTCCAAGGCCGCGCTGATTTGTTCGGCTTTTCTCGTGGGAGAGAGCTCCCAAGTCAGGGGGGCATCTTTGGGGAAAAACTGGAAAAGGTTCTTAAAGTCCAGTTCCCCGGTGAAGGGGACACGGTGGTCGCGGGCAGGCCACTCAACGTCATGGACGTGGGCGCCGTAAAGGTAGGGCTGCATCTTGCGAAGCCAATCTGCATGCTCTAACAGGCCAAGATTGTGCTTAAGCTGCACGTGGCCAAAATCGTGCCAATAGACAATATTCGGGTTTTCTGCAAACTGTTCTTGCAAGGTGACCATCTCCCGCTCGGTGGGCATGTCTTCGTATTTCGAGCGCGATTCGACGGCGAGCTTGATATTAAGTTCACCGGCTCGTTCGGCCAATTTTTCCAGAGTCTCACAGGCTCGTTGCAGATACAGGGGGCCGTGTTTCTCGCGCTTCTTGACGCACTTGAGCTTGTGCTTCACGTAGTCCGCGCTGTCCTGCTGCCCGTCCTTCACCAGTGCGGTGAGTTTGCCCGTCCATTTCTTGTGGGGCATTTGGGGAATGGAACCCATGTGAAGAACGAGATACTTGGCCTTGAACTCGGCTGCGACATCGAGCGTCTTGTAGGTCATGTCAATGGCCCGCTGTCTCTCATTGGCTCGAAAGGAGGTAAACTCGTAAGCGTCAGGCGCGTCGATCATGACCTCGGTTGGAGACGGGAAGTAGTTGTGCACTCCGACACAAGTGAACTTGTTGGCTTTATAGGCCCGTTGAAGTCCCGGCAACTTGGCGATGGTCATGCCATGAGAAAGCTCGAGATGGTCGAAACCAAGTTCGAGAATCTCGTCCACCATTTCCTCGCCGTCACTATGGCGGGCATTATTCCAACAGGTGGAGAAAGCAAGCATCGCGAGAGAGCATGGACTGGAGAGAATGGTTGGTCCAATCGCGAAATGTGAAATGACGAAAGAGAGTTAGCCAATCCAGTTTCGGACCTTGCCGAAAAACCTGTTCTACTTCGCGTTAATCTCAATGTTGTCGATGAGGCGGACCTCTCCGTAAAATGCGGCAAGAGCTAGCAGAGCGGGCTCGTTCACAGTCGCGAGAGGTTGCAGGGTTTGGCGCGAGACCAACTGCAGGTAATCGAGACGAAAGCTCTCTGGCGCGTTTTGCAGCTGCGCTCTGGCGGCGCTCAAATACTTCTCTGGATTCCGTTCTCCGGTGACGGCAAGGTTCTGGGCGGCGAGAAGTGCTTTTCGAAGTCTGGCAGCGTCAGCTCGGTCTTGTGACGTCAGGTTGAGATTGCGCGAAGACATGGCAAGGCCGTCTCTCTCGCGAAAGGTTTCTGCTCCGATAATTTCGACGCTCAGCGAGAGGTCTCGCACCATGCGGCGGATGATGGCGAGCTGCTGATAATCCTTTTTGCCAAAGACGGCGCAATCGGGTCGCAGAATGTTGAAGAGCTTGAGAACAACCGTACAGACACCATCGAAGTGACCGGGCCGACTGGCTCCACAGAGGTGGCGGGCGAGTTTCTTTTCCAAAACTTGTATGGAATGATCCTGCTCGTAGAAATCGGTGGCATCGGGGTGGAACACGGCATCGACTCCCTCCTGCTCGCAAAAGGCAAGGTCGCTCTCCAAGCCCCGGGGATAATTCGCAAGGTCGCTGCCACGGTCGAATTGCAAGGGATTGACAAAAATAGAAGCGGCAACAGTTCCCTCGGGGCCCACTCTTTCCCGGGCTTTACGAAAGAGGCTTAGGTGTCCTTCGTGCAGCGCTCCCATCGTCGGGACAAAGGCGACAGGTCGGCTCCAATTGGCGCGGTCTTTTGTGAGCTCGGATGCAGTTGTGAAGGTCTTCATGAATGACAGGGGAGGGGGAGTTTCCGCTTGCGGCAGAGAAGAGACAACTTTGAACTTTGGGCTGTGTCTTCGCGAGCAATTCTTCTTCTGGTCAGCTTGGCTTTTCTACCCCTGCAGGCGCAGGAATCGCCTACGAGGGAGAAGAAGAGCGCTCAATCTGACTTCAAAGTCGCAGTCGTCGATATCCAAAGTCTTTTTCGAAGTTATCGCAAAACTCTCATGGCCGAGAGGGAAATTGACTTGGCCCGTGCCGAGATTCAGAAGCAAAGCCAACTGGCGACCAACGAGATCCAAACTCGCAAGCGAATCGTAGAGAAACGGGTTTTTGAGATTCGAAAG
>CAZGXV010000080.1:0-12731 GCA_964529725.1 uncultured Roseibacillus sp. | reverse complement strand
GGATGATTCAGCTAAACGATAAGCTCTTGGTTGGCGCAGGCATGATGCGCTCCTGCTATCGCCATCCAGAGGAAGCGGGCAAGTGCGTAAAAATTTTCCACAAAAAATTCCGCCAACGAACCCACGAGAAAGAAGTGCGGGAACTCGCGCGCTTGCGGAAGCGGAAGAGTAAGCATTCGCTCATTGTCCCACGCTACTACGGAGAAGCTGAGACTAACTTGGGGACGGGTTATGTCTTTGACCTAGTGACAGCCGATGGCAAAGATTGTCCCACCTTTCGCACTTGGTTGCAGAGTCATCCCGAAAAAGCAGAAGCGGCTCGCGAGCAGTTGTCTCGCGACCTCTTGCAAAGCGCCGTCGTTTTTGCGGATTTGAACTGTGGAAACGTGCTCGTCGTCGAGGAGGAGGGGACCATCCGATTTGCGGTCGTCGATGGGCTGGGTGAAGGCACCCTCATCAAGGTTTGCAGTCGGGTTCCTTTTTTCGCGAGGAGGAAACTCAAGCGGAAATGGTCTGTCATTGAAAATGAGGTCAAAGAAATCCTCGCCCACCCTTCATCCTAGCCGTCGGAGTAGCCCGCTCCTACCTCTCTCTGGGTGGCGGATATTACGGTTTACGGTGTTGGTCCTTGTCGCATAGTCTCAGTGCTGCCGCCATCGATGTTCGCCGAATTCAAGCCCCTCTTTCCCCATCTCAAACCCTTGCGGGGAAAGTTCATTCTCGGGTTCTCCGCCGCCATTCTTTTCGGCGTTTCGAGCGGAGCAGGATTACCGTTGTTGGCACAGACGGTCCTTCCGCTCATCTTCCAAGACGAAGAGAGGTTGGCCAAAGTCTCGCCAGCTTTCTTAAATTTTGTTTATGCGGTCTTTGGTCGTGAACCCGAGCGCATCCTGTTCGCAAGCTGTCTCTTTGTGCCCCTCATCTTCGTTCTCCGAGGGCTCGGCGGATATTTGAGTGCCTTCTGGATGAACGAAGTGGGTATGCGAACCATCGAAACTTTCCGGAATGAGGTCTTCGCCAAGCTCATGATGCTCCCGATTGGCTTTCACGGCACACGCTCGTCCGGAGACCTACTTTCTCGCGTCATTGGCGATACCTCTGCGATGCAAAATGCCGTCGTTCGTTCGGGCGGGACTATCATCAAGCAACCCATTGTTTTGATTTCAGTTCTAGTCTTTCTCGTTTCCGAAGCACTCACTAAGGATGGCGTCTTTTTCGCTCTCATTGGTGGAATCTCAATTCCGCTGCTGGTTTTTCCAATTCGTTCTCTCGGTAAACGTCTCAAAAGAAGGGGAGCGCTCATGAGGGCAAAGGCCGGAGAAATGACTGGAATGGTCTCGGAGGCTATCCAGAACCCTCTCGAGGTGAGGGCTTATAATCTGCAAGGAAAGATGAGTGGGGACTTCAATCAACTGTCAGCCAGTTGGAGAAAGATTGAGCTGAAAATGGTGCGTTACCGCCAGATTCTCGGACCGTTGGTGGAAGTGGTGGCCGCCGTTGGATTTTCAGTCGCGCTCTATCTGGGCGCGCGTCAAAACATGAGTTTAGAAGATTTTTTGGGAGTAGCGACCGCCCTTTTCATTGCCTACGAACCCGTGAAAAAGCTGGGAGCGCTTCACGGCTCTCTTGAGCAAGCGAAAGCGGCAATGGCACGCGTCGTAACGATTCTGGAGGCTGATGATGACTTACCGGATGCCACTGCCCCCGAGAAACCAGTCCAAACGCGAGGAGAAGTTGTTTTCGAAAACGTTCGTTTTGCTTATGGCGAAGAGGAGGTTCTCAAAGGCGTCAACGTTCGCGTCGAGCCTGGTGAAACGGTGGCGTTGGTCGGCGAGAGCGGTGGCGGTAAGACTACTTTCGCAAATCTCATTCCACGCTTCTACGATGTTTCGAGTGGTTCCATTCTCATCGATGACTTGGATGTGCGCCAGTATGAGAAAGCAGACCTCCGTTCTCGGGTAGCACTCGTCCCTCAGATGCCAGTCCTCTTTCGAGGCACGATCTTGGAAAACATTCTGGTTGGTAAGCCCAGCGCAACCAAAGAAGAAGTCGAGGAAGCGGCGCGAAAGGCTTTTGCCCACGACTTTATTCTCAAACAAGAAAATGGTTACGAGACGGCGGTGTCGGAAAAGGGAAGCAGTCTCTCTGGAGGTCAACGACAGCGGATCGCGATTGCTCGTGCTTTCTTAAAGGATGCTCCGATTCTGATCTTGGATGAAGCAACGAGTGCTCTCGACTCGGAGAGCGAGGCAAAAGTACAAGGTGCCTTGGAGCAACTCACCAAAGGGAGAACGACTCTCATGATTACACATCGCGAAAGCTCACGTAGCATGGCAAGCCGAGTTCTTCAGTTTACAAAAGGAGTGGTGAACGAAGAGTGAAAATCAGGATTCGCGCCTGGCGATAGAGTGTTTTCAACCGTTGATATATTCTGTTAGGAATTTCTCTTTGGATATTAAGCGATCGGATTTCTTCTTTGAGAAGTGTCGAATAGTCTTGGTTCTCTAGGGCTGTCTTTTCGGAGATCGCTTTCAATCGAGAATCGAATTTTCAATGAGGTCGGCTTCCCAAGACGCTCGCTCATGCCAGGTTTTTAATTCGGTTTTAGCTTTTTGATAGGCTTGCTGCCGATAGCGAGCATAGAGCGTGCCGGCCTGTTGGTCACTCAGTAGCTTGTGCAACGCAAGGGCTGCATCAGCAGGAGTTTCTTTGATGATCGCATCCTCCGAACCGCAAACGCCAGCGAGAGATTGGTCGTCGAGTGTGATGAGCAAAGAGCCAAGGGAAAGGGCCTCAAGGGACACATTACTGAGGTTACTTACTCGATAGAAACTGAGAACCGCAAGTGAGCCACGAGCAAGCTCTTGGACTTCATGGCGCGAAAGCGTTCCACGTTCATCCACGAATTCCTGCAAACCGAGCTCTTCCTTCTCCTTCTGAAAGAGTTGGAATTCTGAATTCTTAGAGCGTTGCCCTGCAACGACCAAACGCAGATTGTTGTGCCCGAGGTCGTGCATTTTTTTCAGAAAATGAAGGGTTCTTTCTTTTGCTTTCATCGTCGCAAAACGGGCTGGACAAAAGAGGTAGGGGGACCCGTCTAGTACACTTGACAAGGTATTCCCATCGATGTCAGGGGTCCGCACGGGTTTTTCGACGCCGTTCAGACGGTGAAAGAATCGATAGGCTGGGGTTGGCGAGAGATGCTTTTGTAACAAGTGACCTTGCGAACCATCCCGGGTGACGATTACGAAAGCTTTTCGGCCAGTGAAGGAGGCGAAGAGTTGAGGCTTTTTCATGCGCGCCCATAGTCGATGTTTCTTCGGCAGCGACCGTGCGGCATTGTCAACGCCATAGATTCTTTGCCCCACAGGAACATTGAACGCTTCTCCCAGTCTCCAGAGATGCGATCCTTTCTCGCCCTGAAGATAGAGAAAATCACAAGCATTGTTTTGTAGATGTGTCTTTACTGTTCTTCCAATGGCTTGTTTGCGTTGTAAGCTTCTTTTCTCGTCGGTAACGGTGATGATTGTCTGGCATTGCTGAAGCCAAGCGGGGCCGATCTTAAGATCGGGCAACGGGCCTTTTGCAAAAAAAAGCAGGGTGATCTCGTGACCTCGAGCAACTAGTTCTTTAAGTGGAAAAACGAAAGCGGGCATTCCGCTCTCCGCTTCTTGGCCCTCGAAGAGAAGAGGGTGTATCCCCGACCAGATGCCCGAAACATAAGTGATCTTCATGTCTTTATTTGAAGCTTTCGGAGAAGTTCTTTCTCCTCAGGGCTATCTTTGCCGACCCAAAGGCAATTAAGAGTTGGTTCAGAGGCAATCTGGTAATAACAGGGTGAGGCTTTGCCTTTGCGGCGCTCAAAGGGTATCGAACGCTTGGGGTTGGTGGCACGATAGGCGTTGTAGCCTCTTTCTAAGAGGAGTCGGTGGCTTCTTTCCTGCTGGCCTCCCATTTCGCAATAAATGCGTTTGATATTGCTTGGATTTAATTTCTCTCCGATCCCTGTTAGGACTTGATAGTCGTTACCCTCGGTATCCACCTTGAGAAGGTCAATCGGATTGGCGAAGTCGAGCAAGGTCGATAATTTGCGAGTTTGAACGGTCAATGAATCGATGGCGCCTTCGCTATTGACGAGGCTATGGTTTCCATCCCTCAAATGGACATGGAATGTGGTTTCTCCCTCTTCGTTGGAGGCCGCTAATTCGTGGACAGTTGCCCTTTCTTCCAGCCCGTTGAGTTGGAGGTTTTTTCGGATTGTTTTTGCTAGGCGGGGCATTGGTTCGAAAAATTCGACGTTGGCGTTACGAACAGTAAGGGCTAAGAATCCCATGATTCCTGCGTTTGCTCCACAATCGACCATTCTACCGCCTTTCGGTAGGAGTTCTGCAATCGTCCACTGCAATGAAGATTCGATGTCTTCGTAAAACCAGAAAATCTGTTTTTGATTCTTGCGAGTGAGGTCCAGTTCCATGCGAAGGTTTGGCGTGACGTTCACGGTGGCTTTGGCTGGGAGAATCCAAGCTACGAGCCGACGCAACTCGGGTCTTCCACGTCGAAAGGGATACTTACGAACGATGCTGCGAGGGAGGTTTGGGCGGAGGTTTGGGGGGGAGGGCTGAGAAGCCATAGTATTTTTATCTTTCAAGCCAGTAGCTATTGATCCAACTAGCGGCTTTGGTGAAGTGGTGAATCTTCTTACCGCGATAGCCGGCGACCGCTTGGTCGGGGTTGGGGCGACCATGGAAGGCGATAATGGAGGGTTCACCGAGTTGTTTGGGGTGTTTGGGTGGAGTGAGGTAATTGAGAGGGAAGAGAGGACGGCAGTGGAACTTGAAGCTTTTGACCCAATCGTCCGGCCAGTAGGTCATCTGGGGTCGAATGCGCTCGGTGAGGTAGGATTGTGGGGGCCACCACTTTTCCACCGCATGTTCCTTTTCTGCTTGGAACTCCTCAATGATATGACCGCATTGGTTGACGGGGAAGCGGAAAACTGAAGAGTTGCCAATTTCGGGACGAGGCCGCAAGAGTGTTTTCCAAGGAGAAATCCAGTTGTGGATAATTGCGATTTTCTCCGGTTGATAGTCGAAGAACTTATCGAGTGGACCACAGATGACGATGTCGAGATCTAAGAAGAGCGCTGGTCCCGTTAGGTCTCCTAAGGTCGGTGAAAATACTCCCAGCTTCTGCCAAGTTGTCTGGCCGCGCTGACCCTTAATTTCGAGGTCAGGTATAGGCAAGGTTTCGATAGGTGCGGGCAAATCAATTTCCCGATCACTCAAGCACACGAAGCGGAAGGGGCGCTCTAGGTTGCGAGCCACCATTTCATAGAGTCGCACCACATACTCGGGCCCATACTTGTCGCCCCATCTCATGCAGAGAATATTGACCGGTAAGTCGCTCATGATTGGTGCCAGCAGTAAGGGTGAGAAGGAGGAAGGTCGAGAGCTGTTTCCACGATGTCACTCGCGTGGAGGCGGTTGTTCATTTCATTGAGAAAAAATTGCCGGGTGGCCGCGCCGCGTGCTTGGCGTTCGCCGTCATCATTCTGCAAGCGCTCAGCCTGAATTTGTAACTCGGCGGTATCGCGAAAGTAGACGAGAGTATTATCAGGGAAAAGCGTGGTCAAGTCGTTGGCGGCATGGGTCAGAACAGTAAGACCATTGCCGCCCATTTGGGCGATGCGCGCGGAGGAATACCAGAAGTGGCCTTCTTGACGATTGAGATTGAGTCCCATCGCCGATTGCGAGAGAGCCTCATCGTAGGCCAAACCCCAAACCGGATCCTTCCCAAAGCAGCCGAAGGTGTCGAAGCGAAACGAGGACGGAAGGCCGCTGCGCAGAGACTCGAGGAGGCGATGTCGCTCGGTATGGTCGGTGGAGTTGCCACAAAAAATCAGGTCTCGGGCAAGCTCGGAGGCGTTCTCTTGGGAGGCATCAAAACGTTCCACGGCCGGATCGGCCGCATTGGGCATGAAGTGAACCCGGCCCACATGGCGAGGAAAGAATTCGTTGAGGACCGAGGTGCCAGTTGAAACAAAGGCACGGTCGCAGACCGCGAGCCGCTTTTCGATGCGGGTCACATTCTCCGGGACGAAAAGGGGGTCGTTGTTACAGTGGACCAAAGGGCAACTCAGTTCTTTTTTGGCCTCAGCAAGCGTCTCATTGCTCAGGATGTCAGCGTGGCCAATGAGGATAAGGTCGGGTTGGAAGGCGCGAACGGTCTCGAGAAAACGTTGGTTGGCTTTCTTTTTCCCGAGGTCGCGCAGACCGAAAGGAGCTTCAAAGGCTGCGGTATCGCGATCACTAAAAAAATGAACGAGATGCCCGTTCTGGACGAGCCCGCGATGAAGCTTGTGCGTCCAACTGACGCGGGTCTTTCCGTATCGACGAAGCTGACCGTAGCCAGCGAGAAGAATGCGTTGAGGCTTGCTCATTTTATTTGCTCGGTCTGTGGGAAGTTCTGGGAGTGAGACCTCTGGCTATGATGATTACTGCGCCAACTACCATCAATGCGGTTGTGCCCAAAGAGCCCGAGACCCATAGCGATACGGAACTGCTGTTCGCGCCACCAAGGGCAATTGAGTGGGCGCTCCGGGGATTGGAAGCCGTTGCTGGTGCGTGAGGAAGGATTCTCTCTCACAAAGGGCATCAGGGTCTCGAGGAAGAGTTGGCGTGGCAGCAGAACGGACTGGTTTGTCCAGTTGAGAAAGCGGGAATCAGTGAGATAAAGCTCGTCATCCTTGTTAGAATTTCGAATTGGGGAAGACTGGGGAGTGACGGGTGTTGGCTTCTTCTTGTTGTTCGGATTGGAAATTTTTTGAATTGCAGAAGGATGGACCTCTTCCGGAAACTTTTCGAGATACAACGCTCGCCCGAGCAGGCTCTTGGCCCGTTGTGGTTTGAGCAAGCGACGAAGCCGACGAGTTAAGGGGGAAGGAGGCGCTTTTGGTAAACTGCGATGAGCCGTGAAGTCGGGATGAAGTTCCTGAACGGGAAAATAAGAAAGGTACTTTTGGTAGCGGAAGCCCTCGCCGGTTTCCCAGCGATGTCTCAATCTCAGAATATCGCATTGGTCTTCCGCAAAGAGGCGGCGCGCGCGGTCTAGTTGGAATTGGAGTTCGGCAGGCGAAGCTAGGCTAGGACAATCGTTCTCGAGAAAAAGAATGAGATCAGTATCAAGACGTTCGGCCAAAGCGGTAAAGCCCCCGGCGATGCCGACATTGGGACCACCATCACAGGCTAAGCCAAATTCTTGCGCCAAGCTCTCGTCGGCGGGCGACTTGTCTTGGAACCAAAGGAGGCTTTCTTCTACCTGCGAAAAGAGCCCCGACTCCCGATGGGAGTTGAGCACGGGTCGGAAAGTGTCGTGAGATTTCCACGACACGAGACCGATACCGATGGACGGAGAGCGGGGCATGCGCGGGAGCTTCTCAGGTCGGATGAAAGACAGCAAGTGAGATTGCTGATACTGGCAAGGGTTGTCAGGCAGGGAGGTCTGGGGAAGGATAACGGGGTCTTGAAATTGATGCAGGTGATGTTGTCCGCCCAAGAGGGGGGAGCAGAAACGTTTTTCGTGAAGCTGGCTTTGGCCCTAGCAGAGCGAGGAGTGGTGCAACAGCTAGTGATTTCCCCCTGCGGTGATCGCACCCAGCGTCTCCGCGAGGCGGGTTGTGACGTGATTGAGTTGCGAGCGCAGGGATGGCGAAAAGCTCTCGCAGGCCGCAAGCTGCAGCTACTGGCGGATAAGTATCAGCCGACCCACGTCTTAACTTGGATGAACCGGGCTTCCAGCCGAATGCCACAAGGGGAATGGGTGAAACTCGCGCGGCTAGGGGGCTTCTATCACCTTAAAAACTATCAGCGCTGCGAGTATCTCATTGGAAATACTCCCCAAATCGTCACCTATCTACAAGAGAAAGGCTGGCCTGTGGGACAGGCAAAGATGATCAGCAATTTTGGCGAAACCCGAGCTCAAGAAGCGGAGGGCGATTGTCGAGAGGAGCTGGGACTGAAGCCCGACGATTGTGTGATGCTCAGCCTCGGGCGTTTGCATGAGGTGAAGGCGCAGGATGTGGCCATTCGCGCGCTAGTGGATTTACCGAAGGCCGTGCTGCTCTTGGCAGGCGAGGGTGCTCTGCAGGGTCAGTATGAAGCTTTGGCGAATGACTTGGGAGTCGCAGATCGGGTGCGTTTCCTCGGGTGGCGACAGGACGTAGCGCGACTTTTCGCTACTTGCGATCTTTGTGTCTTTCCATCCCGCTATGAGCCACTGGGAAATGTAGTTTTGGAAGCGTGGGCAAATTGTAAGCCGATTGTGGCTGCCAAATCCCAGGGGCCGGAGTGGCTTATTGAGCATCAAAAGACCGGTTGGCTTTTCGAAATTGATTCCGTAGCCGGGTTGGTGGCCGGAGTAAAAGCAATACGCGACGATCACGCGTTCGTCGAACACTTGGTGGCGCAAGGCGAACGCGAGTTTCGTGAGAGATTCAGTAAAGAAGTGATTGTGAAATCCTATCTCGATTTTTTCGAAGAATGCGAACGGTCACCAAGTGAACGAGAGGATAGAAGCTCTTCGTAGACGGCCACGGTTTGCTGACACATTGAAGCGAGAGTAAACTTTTCGTTAGATAACGGTGGCGCAGGGGGAGTTTGCAACCACTCTTCGATGAGGTTGGCTGCTTGGAGAGGTTCGGCTGGCGGGACTTTGCCTATCGGAAAGAGAGCGTCAAGCTGTTCAGCGACACCTCCATGGGCATAAGCCGCCACTGGCTTACCAAGAGATAGTGCTTCCAGCGAGACGCGCCCGAAGGCTTCGGGATCCAAGGAAAGCGACAGGGTAAAGTCGCAGGCAGCGATGACCTCACGCAAGTCTGAGCGATGACCGAGGAAGGTGAGACTATCTGCCAGTTCAAGCGCCTGCGACTTCACCTCCAACTCGGCGAGGTAGCCTTCCTTTCCGGGTGAAGGCCCACCGGCAATCACGCCATGAAGTCCGGGGTGACGAGTTCGCAAGTGCGCGAGGAGGGTGAGGAAATCCTCATGACCTTTCCATCGCGTGATGCGGCCGGGGAGAAGGAGAAGGATTTTTCCTTTGAACTGAGGGAACTGCTCTCGCCACTTCTCTTGCCAATCGAGGGAAGGTTGATAATGGGGAGAGTAGTCGGCGGTATCGACTCCGCGATGAATGACCGTGAGTTTCTCGCACGAGGTTCGCGGATAATTCTCAAGAACGTATTCCTGCACCGACTGGGAGACACAAATCACCCGTTCGCCTTTGGTCATGATGGCGGAGTAAAAATTCACGGAGTAAAAGCCATGCACGGTAGTCACTAGTCGGGGGCGTGACTTGGGAGAGAGCTTTTTCCAAGCGAGATAGAAGAGCCAGGCCGGAACGCGAGAACGGAGATGCAAGATATCGGGTTGCTCATCTTCGAGCAGCTTGACGAGTTGCGGAACCAGCCGGAGGGAGAGCAGTGACTTCTTGTGAACGGGCAAGGCAATATGTCTGCTCCCATCCTGACTGAGCTCGGAGGCGAGGCGGCCTCCGTGCGAAACAACAAGTGATTGATGCCCCTTCTCTACTAGAAATCTAGCAAGCTCCACTGTGCCGCGTTCAACGCCGCCGGAGTTAAGCTCGGGAAGGACCTGCAAGACTTTCATGAAAAGGAAGAAGGAAAGAATTTTTCTAATAAAACGTCAGCACATCGGGCAGTCTCGTGGAGGATGGCGGGCGGAGCGGAGAGACCTACAGTGGGGTCGTATTTCGTGAAGGGAGTAAGCCAGTGGTCACGAGCAAGGAGGTCGTGGGCACGGGAAAGTCGAGTCTGGCGGGCAGGGAGGGGCAGGGTACCCAAGCGGCAACCCGCAGTAAGAGCCTCGAAAAGCATGGAGGTGGAGTCGGGACTGATCCAAGCAACTTCGGATGAAAGAAGTTGTTCAGTCAGCCACGAACCGGTGGCCTCGTGGTGGGAAGCAGTCAGAAGAGGTAGTTCTTGATTGGACAGCTTCGCAAGAAGTCCCTCGGGGGTTCGGCGGGAGTCGCCCACGGTCCAGGTAAACTCAGGATGAGAGGTCACGATTTTTTCGATAGCTTCGATGATCGCCTGGCTATCCCAGTCAAAGTGCTTACTCGGGCCTCCTAACATCATAAGGCCTTTCTTCTCCTTGATGGGAATGTCCTCGGGAATCCGATTGAGCGCACCTCGGGTGGCGGTGGTGTTGGAGGCGACCCTTTTTCCAGTCTTGAGGTCGTGCTCGGGGATGAGGCAATGGCCGAAAAGAAAGCGCGGCAAGCTCGGCTTCATAATCACCACCGAGGGACAACTGTAGCGGCGCGCTAAATTAAGCAAAAAAGGGTGGGTGCGGTGACCTGCCGCAAGAATGAGGTCGGCCTTTTCCCGCTCTTGGCAACCGATGGCCTTTGTCTGAATACTACTCAACTCGTAGGTACCTTCGCGACGTCTCAGAATAGCTTCGGCGAGCCCTAATGACTGGTTCTCGTGGCCTTTTTTGCCGTCGCTCAGAATGAGAAGGTGCATAGTCGCGCTAGCTGGCAGGTGCGGTTTGGGTGGTGAGAAATTCGGGGAGAGGAAGGCCTTTCTTATTCTCCAAGACCCGTGGGAAGTCTAGCAATCTTAGAGCTCCGAGCGCCTCCGGAAAAGGAGGATCAAGGATGACAAGCTCGAGTGGAGACTGTTGCGCAAGGTCGATGGCGCGAATTTGGGTAGCGAGTTCGCGTGACGTCGGAGCTACTGCCTGATGGACGGCTTCGTCTGATAGTGCTGGTTGCGAAGTCACTTGTAGAAACTCGAACGAGAGCGGTAGGTCTTGCGGGCGTTTCTGGTCTTCCCAAGCAGTCAGAGTAGAAGCTTCCTGACTGTTTCTGCAAATGACCAGCGCCCGCACCCGGGCGGTAGGAGCGGACTCTGCCTTGGGAGCCTTGCGAGTTACCGAGAGTGGGTAGCGACCATCCAGCTTCCAGCGATTGTGCAACCAAAGATAATCGGCAGGAGAACGTCGGATCAAGGTTTCGAGCACCGCGATAATTTTGGTTGGAGTAGGTTGTTCGCCCAGCGAATCGAAGACCACGCGCCATTTGCCGGGAGCAGTGGTTTCGATGCCCGCTGCAATCACGGGAGCTCCCGCCTTGCGTGCCAGTAAGGCCGGTAAGGGCGAGAGGGATGAGAGACGATTGAAAAAAGGTAGGGCGCTTCCCCCACGTCCAACCTTCTGGTCTGCAACCACGATAAGGAGACCGCCTTCTTTGACGAAGGTGGCCGGTGCTAGGAAGCCATCTCTTTTATTGAAAAGCCGGGAACCATCTTGTTCCCGCCGCTTGAGGAGGAGAGCATTAACGAGAGGGTTTTTAAGCGGTTGATAGATGCCCCCTGCAGGCACGCCGGGAGGGAGGAATTGGTGCATGCGGTTGAGAATTTCCCAATTCCCCATGTGACCAAGAACAAGAACAGCCCCCTTGCCTTGTGCAAGAGTTTCTTGCAAGGCTTCGCGATTGAGAAACTCGACGTGGTCATTGATTTGCCCGGTAGGCAACACCGTCGTCTTGAGCGTGCCCAGAAAATTAGCGATGGTGCGCTGGCAGGTGGCCCGGGCTAAACTCTCGATTTCTGCCAGAGTGTTTTCTTTTCCAAAAGCAATACGCAGATTTCGAATCACCAGGTGCCGATACCGAGGAGAGAAATAGTAGAAGAGAAAGCCAATGCCCGCACCAATGTGGGCGATGGCTGTTAGAGGAACAAGTCGAAGGAGGGACTCCATCAAGCGGTAACCACTATACTCCAATCGCCAGGAAACTTTCTTAAGGAAAGGTCGCTGCTGTTTTTTGCGGGCCATCAGCTTTAAAGGTTATCCTTGCCCCGTCGCAAGGGGAGAGTGAATCCAACCACGCCCACAAAGATAAAGTAGCAGGCCAGCAGCTCAAGATAGGCTTGGCAAATCTTGGGAAGCCCGGGCGGGACATTTCCTTCCAAGCTGGCCTCCCAAAAGGTGTCGGAGCCGAAGAAGTTGGCGAAGACGTAGATAATGATAATCGCTGCCGCGATGAATCCCGAGGCCGGATGCCGAGCCGAAAGCCCAATGAAGCGTAGCGTTTCACGGCGATTTTTAATGAAAAGAAGCGACATGCCACCTAGAATAGGAATGAGAAGCAAGTCCTCTTCAAAAGGCAAAAAATCACCGACCCAAGGAGCTTCTCCCAAAGTGGCTGCCGTACAACCAAGTGCGAGAGCTTGGTAGATAGGACGAAAGCGACCTGCATGAGCGGAAGCCGCCAACAGAATGGCGGTGGAGACCAAAAGGAGGGCCAGTTGCAGAATCTCCACCGCAGAGTTCTCCAAATCGAGACCACTGGTCGAGGCCCTTGGTAGCCAAGCCGGAAAAAGAATGAGCAACGAGCCCAAACCCACCAGCGCAGTGCTCGCAAGGGTTCCAAGCCAGTTGGGGCGGTCGGTTCTGTCTTTTTCGAGTGGCAAGACGCGAGCCTAAATGGAAAGAGAGGGAGGGACAATCGGGATTCGGGTCTTTCCTGGCCACTTTCGGGTTGCCAAGGGCAGTTTTGCTTTGTAGCGTCCGCGCCCCACTCAAAGGACAGATGGCAGAGTGGTCGAATGCGCACGCTTGGAAAGCGTGTGAGGCAGCAATGTCTCCGAGGGTTCGAATCCCTCTCTGTCCGCCATCCTACACCAAGACTTCGGATGGCCCCTTAGCGAGAAT
>CAZGXV010000079.1:11487-13376 GCA_964529725.1 uncultured Roseibacillus sp. | reverse complement strand
TCCAACAACTGGCCAGAACGCTACCAATGACGCAGTGGAAGAAGGCCGAGATCGCGCAAGGGGCCGCCACGATGAGATTGAAGTGAGTTTTGGCCAACTCCGAGCCCAAGCCCGAGTTCTGCATGCCCACCTCGATGGAAACCGTTCTGCGCTCACGCAATCCTAATCCGAACAATTTCGCCCAACCATAACCGACGCCGAAGCCCAGCAGATGCACCAGCAGAACAGCGGGAATCAGCGTCCGGGCGTAGGTGATGATGTTCTCTCGCGTCGCTCCCACCACCGCCCCCACGATGAGCACGATGACGATGACCGAGAGCACCGGGGAAATAGTCTTTACCAACTTGAGGCGATTTCCAAAAAACTGATTCAGGAGCACGCCGGCCAAAATTGGCAGGAGCACAATCGACACCATGGTGACAATCATAGCACCCGCATCGACTTCCAGCGTCCCCTGCCCATAGGTTTTTGTCAGAAGCGGGGTCAAGATCACTGCCAGTAGAGTGGAAGTCATCGTCATTAAAACACTGAGCGCTAAATTGCCCCGAGCCAAAAAGCACACCACATTGGAGGCCGTTCCACCCGGACAACAACTGACTAGGATCACCCCCAGCTTCAGCTCTGTGGGCAAGGCAAACAGGGTTGCGACCGACCAACCAAGAAAAGGCATCACGAGAAATTGCGCTCCCACTCCGATCCCGATTTGCCAAGGCATCTTGAGCACTGCCTTGAAGTCTCTCACGGTTAGAGTGACTCCCATTCCTAGCATGATCACCCCCAAGCCCAAGGCGGTTAACTTCACCTCCCCCACCGTTCCTAAGAACCAAGTAAAATGGGAAGGAAGGAGCCAAGCCCAACCAAATCCTAAGAGCGTCCAAAGCCAGAACTTTTCGGTGATCCAAACTGCCGTCCGCTCAATCATTCCTCCACTTCATCGGCCAAGTCGTTCTTCGGCAACCGTTTCCTTTCAAAACAAAAGTCCCAGACCATTGCAGAGAGTTCTTCGCAAGCCAATGGCACTCGCCAGCAGCCTATTTAGCTTTCCCAAGAGCATCTAGAATCAGCTTCCCGACCCAACCGCAGAACAGGGTTAGGCCCGCATTAATTGGGAAAAACCATTCAGATGCCAGGGCTGGACGGCTGGCGACTACCGCCTTAGCGGCTTCCGCCAGATTTAAACTCTCCAGTATCGTCAAAATCTCGGGGCGGAACCAGGCCACGAAGAAGATCGAAAGGCAGGACCCTACAATCAAACCTGGGGTGAGATTTTTTCCTGTGAGAAAAATAGCCGCCAACAAAATACCGAGCAGCGGCCCGAAGGTGTAGGCCACCATCCCGAAGGCCAAGCCGATCAAGTCTTTGGCTTCGCCACTCATATAGGCAGTCCAGAGCCCCAGGGTCACCAAGGTGAGAATCACCCCCCAGATGCAGACCGCGATGCGCGATTGCAAGACTCTCTCTTGGCCTTTGCTTTCATCCTCCAGCTTCTCGCGGCCGTAGAGAATCGAGAGGCTAGTTTGGGACAAAGCCGCTAGCACCGAATCCAAACTTGAGATGGCTGCCGCAAAGGCTCCTGCCAAAATCAGACCCGAGAGCCCCACTGGCAACACCGTGACGATCCATGCCGGAAAGACGTTGTTGGTGTCCTCTTGAAAAGCAGTGGCTAAACTCGCGCTAGGAACATTGACCTGATACCAGGCAAAGAGGCCGGAGCCGACCGCCAACATGACCACCGTGATGAGAATGGACACCGAGCTCCAGCACATCGCCTTGCGGGCATCCTTGGCGTTCCCGCAACAAAACATGCGCTGGGTATTGAGCTGGTCGATGCCAAAGGCGGCAAAGTTCTGAAATGGCATCGCAATCAAGCCCACCCAGAGCGTGTATTT
>CAZGXV010000079.1:5198-11387 GCA_964529725.1 uncultured Roseibacillus sp. | reverse complement strand
AAGAGACAAAACTGAATGACATCCGTCCAAATCACGGTCTGCATGCCACCAAGGAAGGTCCAAAGCACGGCGAAGGCACCAATGACGACAATACAGAGCATGGCATCCATCCCAGTCACGGCCTTGAGAATGACCGCAGTGACGACGACTCGGACGCTGGCACCCAGCACCGCGCCGAGCGAGAAGAGCCCGGTCACCAAGCGGCGCACCCCTTCTCCCAAACGATTTCCCATGAAGTCGTAAGGGGAATAGATTTCCTTCTCATAATAGAGAGGCACCAACCAGTAACCCACCGCGAAGCGAGCGATGATGGAACCGATGCCCCATTGCAAATAGGTCCAGTCACCCTGCGCCGCATAGACTCCGCCGGGCACTCCGATGAAGGTCAGAGCACTGATTTCGGTCGCGATCATCGAGCCCGTCACCGCCCACCAAGGCAGCGACTTGCCACCTAAAAAGAAGTCCTTAATGGTCGCCTGCTTGCCCGAAAGTCGTTCCCCTAAAACTGTGGTGAAGATCATGTAAAGCGCCACGATTCCCCAATCGATTAGCCCAAACGCTTCGGTCACTTCCTTCATCGCTAGCGACCTAAGCAACCAGAGGCCCCTCCCGTCCATTCATTCATGCAGAAAGTTCGTCACCATCTTCGCAAAACCTTGGCGAATCCTTAAAAACTTTCCTAGAGTCTCGAAACCCATGATCGCAGCTTGAACACCTCCACTGAATCCGTGCAAATCATAGGAGTCATCCCCGCCCGGTGGGCCTCCAGCCGCTTCCCCGGAAAGCCGCTTTTCCCCCTCTGCGGTAAGCCGCTTTTACAGCATGTTTTCGAGCGTGCCAGTCAGTGCCAGAAACTGTCTGCCATTGTCGTAGCCACCGATGATGAACGGATTCGGGAAGCGGCGGAGGGATTCGGAGCGACCGTGGCCATGACTTCGCCCGAGCATCCTACCGGAACGGACCGCATTGCAGAAGCTGCCGCCCAATTTCCACAAGCTAGCCACCTCATCAATATCCAAGGCGACGAGCCCTTGATCGAGCCTGCCCTCATTGACCAGTTGGCTGACCTTCTGGCTCGGGATGCAGGTATCGATCTCATTACTGCGGCCTCTCCCATCACCGAGGCGGCCCAGCTGCATGATCCCAACATCGTCAAAGTCGTGCTCAACGAGGCCAAGGATGCCCTCTATTTTTCGCGAGCACCAATTCCTTACCCCCGTGACGAGGCCGCAGCGCAACCACTCCGCCACATTGGGCTCTATGGTTATCGTGCGGACTTCTTGCGAAACTTTGTCACTTGGCCGCCAGCTCCATTGGAACTTGCGGAATCGCTTGAACAATTGCGTGCCTTGCATCATGGAGCACGCATCCAAGTGGTCCTAACAGACCACGAGGCCATCGGGCTCGATACGCCCGAACAAGTTTCTCTTCTCGAGCACCTGCTCTCCCGTCTCCTCGAACAACCCACCAATCATCAGCCGTGAAATACATATTCGTCACCGGAGGCGTTGTCTCCTCGCTCGGGAAAGGTCTTGCTGCCGCTTCCATCGGTGCCCTTCTAGAACATCGTGGCCACAAGGTCATGATTCAAAAGTTTGACCCCTATCTCAATGTCGATCCTGGCACGATGTCGCCCTATCAGCACGGTGAGGTCTACGTCCTCGACGACGGTGCCGAGACCGACCTTGACCTCGGTCACTATGAGCGCTTCACCTCCGGCAAGCTCTCTAAGCTGAACTCGCTGTCATCAGGCCAAGTCTTCGAGACCGTCATCCGCAACGAGCGCGAGGGCAAGTATCTCGGAGCCACTGTGCAATACATTCCTCATGTCACAAACGAGATCCAGAAGCGTTTGTTTGATGTCACCGAAGCCAATCCCGAAGTTGAAATCCTGATCACCGAGATCGGTGGCACTGTGGGCGACATCGAGGGCACCTTGTTCCTCGAGGCTCTTCGTCAATTTGCGCTCGAAGTGGGGCGGGAGAACGTTTGCTTCATCCATGTCACCCTCCTCCCTCTCGTGAAGGCTGCTGGTGAAATCAAAACTAAACCCACCCAGCAATCGGTTGCTAAGCTGCGCGAAATCGGGATCCAGCCCGACATCATCATCTGCCGGACCGAGCATGAACTGGACGAGGACAATCGCCGCAAGATCGCGATGTTCTGCAACGTCGAGAAGAAAAACGTGGTCGCCTTCCGCGATGTCGAAAACACCATTTATCAATGCCCCCTCGACCTGCGCCGAGACAAAATTGATCGGCTAGTAGTCGATCGTCTCGGAATGAGCGACTCACCCCCGCCCGACCTCGCAGCTTGGGAAACCTTCGTCGATAACATTGTCCATCCTGAGCACTCCATCGACATCGCCGTCGTGGGCAAATACATCGAGTTGCAGGATGCTTACAAATCAATCTACGAGTCCCTGACTCATGCCGGAGCCGCCAATAATACGCGCGTGAATGTCATTCGCGTGGATGCGGAAGCGGTGGAAGAACATGGAGCTCAAAAGGTCATCGGTCACGTCGATGGCATTCTGATCCCGGGGGGATTCGGAGGACGAGGTATCGAAGGGAAAATCCTGACTGCGCAATACGCTCGCGAGGGCAACATTCCTTACTTCGGTATCTGTCTCGGCATGCAAATCGCTACCATCGAGTTCGCTCGCAACGTTTGCGGAATCGAAGGAGCCACCTCCACTGAATTTGACACGGACGCCAAGGAGCCGGTCATCTGTCTGCAGGAGGAGCAAAAAGGGATTCGCGACATGGGTGCTTCCATGCGCTTGGGTTTGCAGAAATCGATCGTCTACCCAGATACCAAGGCCGCCGAACTCTATGATGGTGCCACCGAGATTCATGAGCGTCACCGCCATCGCTGGGAGTTCAATCCCGACTATCTCGACCGCATCCAAGAGGCTGGCCTCGTGATTTCAGCGGTCTCTGCCAACGAGGGTCTCGTGGAGATCATCGAACTGCCCAACCATCCCTTCTTTATTGCTGCCCAGTATCATCCCGAGTTTCTCTCCAAGCCCAATCATCCCCACCCGATCTTCAATGGCTTTGTCGCTGCCGCTCTCGCTGGCAAAGAATAGACCGAGCAAACGAGAAACCCCATTTGGGCGATGCCCATTTGCCCATTTGCCCATTTGCCCATTTGTCAATTTGCTCGATGCGAGCATCGGTGCCGTTTATTGGCCCAACTTCGTGACCGAGACTCCTCTTAGAAAGTCTTCTCCCGACATCCGCTTACTCCCTTCCGGCTGAATCAATCCCAGCCGCAAGCTACCCGCACCGCAGGCCACCAGAAGTTCTTTCTCGCCTACTAAAACACTCCCAGGCTCTCCACTTTTTTCTGAACAAGTCACTGGAGGAAATATCTTCATTCGCTTTTCCTTGCCTTTGGCATCGTGAAAGGTGGTGAAAGTCCCCGGCCATGAGTGAAAGGCGCGAATCTTTTTCTCCAGCTGAGCGGCTGGTTCACTCCAATCTATCCGTCCTTCCTCGCGCTCCAGCTTAGGAGCGTAGGTCATCTCCTCATCATTTTGTGGAGTTCGGGAAGCAGTCCCGTTTTCTAGCTGTTCCAGGGCCGATAACAATGACATCGGCCCCGCTTCTGCTAACCGATCATGAAGAGATTCCCCCGTTTCGTGAGGGCCAATCGGGACTAACTGTTTCTCAATGATGTCGCCGGCATCCAATGCCTTGACCACATGCATCACCGTCCACCCCGTCTCCTGATCACCATTTAAGATAGCACCTTGGATACAGCTTGCGCCGCGATATTTGGGGAGCAAGGAAGCATGCAAATTGATGATGGCCCGGCTCGGCATCTCGATCAGTTTTTGCGGTAAAATTTGACCATAAGCCATGACAACCATTACCTCTGCAGCCAACTTTTCTAATTCGGCCAAAGCCTCAGGAGCACGAACTTTCTCGGGTTGTAAAACCGGAATCCCCGCGTCTTCGGCGATGACCTTGATGGCTGGTGGCTGCGGCTCGGATCGACGGCCCACCGGTTTATCGGGTTGGGTGACTAAGGCTACGACCTCATGTGGCGAGGCCAGCAAGGCGCAGAAGGTTGGTAGCGCAATCTCGCCTGTCCCTAAAAATACCACTTTCATTCCGCTTCTCGTCAGGCCTTCTTTTCGGCCATTTCTTGGTAAATTTCCAGCTGCATCAACCGTTCGATGACATCATACAAGACCTTCACCGGAGTCCCCGTGGCATCAATATCGGTGGTCAGGTCTTGCCCGTAAAAGTCGAGGATGGGCTTGGTCTCTTCCTCATAGGTTTGGATGCGATGCTCAATTACGGAGTCGTTGGCGTCGTCATACCGGTTCTCCTTAAGAGCCCGCTTTCGCATCCGCCGCGCCAGCTCCGCGCGATTGGGACAGGAAAGATGAATCACTTGATGAATAGTGATGCTCTCCGTCATGATCTCCGCCTGACGCACGTTCCGAGGAATGCCATCCAAAATGAGCAAATCGATATCGGGCTTGTAGGTGTGGGTATCAGCCCAGTTTCTCATCTGAGTCTTCCAAAGTTTCACTGTCAGCTCATCCGGGACGAGTTCCCCGCTCGAAGAGTAACGGACGAATTCCTGCCCAATCTCAGTCCGCGTATCCAGTGAGCGAAACACATCTCCACAGGCACAATGAAAGAAGCGCGGAATCGCCCCTAGGGTCTTGCCCAAGGTCCCTTTTCCAGCTCCGGGTGCACCCAATAACAAGATCGCCGACATCTTCGGTTTTTCGCTCATGAGGAAGAGCCTTTATACAAGCGAGCCTCATTAATCAACCTCGATCAGCCTGAATAAGAAACGAATCTTACTTGAGGCCATTCGCCACCACTAATTCCAGTTGTTCGGCGGCCGCTAGGTCGCGGGGTGTGATCAGTTCACGCTCCACCGGAATCACTCCCGTTCCTTCGATTTCTTCGATCACTGATCGAAATTTTTGCCACTTGAGATCACCCAATTTCACGATTTTGCCCATCTCTTCGCCGGAAATTTCTTTCCAAGCATCGAACGGCAATTCCGAACAATAGATGGCCTCGTCGTCCATCTGATAACGAAAGTCATACCGCTTTCCCATGCGCGTGCGCATCGCAAAAATCCAATGAGGGATTCGTTTGCGATGCTTTTCCTTGAGACGATAGACATCATACTTCCCCTGCCCACGTTTCAGCCAGAGGTCCAAGGGAGTCTCCCTCACGCGCGGAACCATGGCTTCTAGGACAAACCAGTCGCCCTTGACCTGGACCACCACCCCGCAGTGTGAGTAAGGACTTTCTGTCGCACCCTCGATGGCCTCGACAATATCGAGACCCGGAGGATCGGGCAGGGACTGAAAGAGAATGTCACCTTCCTGAGGTTGATAAGAAACCTTTGTCGCAACTGACCGCCCGCAACCCCAGACCGCCATCGCGACCAGAGCAAAAATAAGAAGACCTGCCCGCAGGCGAGCCATTTGAGTTGAGGGAAGAAAAACCATGCTCCATCCAAGCGTCACGAGAGAGCAAATTCGCGAATGTTCCTAGAATTTTCCTCGGGGGGATTTTCCTTTCGAAAGGAAATCCCTTTGGATGAAGGCAAGGTTTGCAGGTTTAGGAGCCGGGCTGTCCGAAACGTTTTTTAAACTGATTCAGGAGTGCCTCGACATCTTCGGTATCTTGACCGCTGGCTCCCTCAGCAGGAGAAGAAGGTGAAGCGCTTGCTGGCGTGGAAGCAAATGGGGAAGTTGTCGCCGGGCTCTCAGCTACTGGCGCCCTCGTCGCAGCGGTTGAAGCAACTTGCGCGGTTGCTTCAGGCTCGGGAGAGGGTTGTGCCGCTACTGCTGGCTGGGGAGATGCCGCAACAACAGGCTTCACCTCCGGCTCAGGCGTCTGTGGGAGCGCTGGTGGCTCGGAAGCTGGTGCCGGAGCTGCTTGCGTGGGCTCGGGCTGTGCAGCCGGGGCTGGAGTTGCGGAAGGACTCGAGTCGTGGACCGCGAATGGTGAAGTCGGTTGTGTGGACGGGGATGCGGACGGGGATGAAGTGGGTGTTGGCTGTGGAGCTGGCGGCTGAGCTTCCGGTTCCGGTGTCGGAACGGTTGCAACCTCAGGAGTCGGTTCGCTGACGGCAAAGGGAGAAGCCTTGGCAGCTGATGAGGCTGCAGCAGCTCTTTCCGCCTCTTTGAGAGCCTGCGCCTCC
>CAZGXV010000079.1:0-5098 GCA_964529725.1 uncultured Roseibacillus sp. | reverse complement strand
TTCAAAGCTCTCTTCTTTTCCAGCCACCGCACTAGCACCAGCCACCGCACTAGCATTACCGCCAGTAATCGCGTCGAGTGGTGGCGGGGTAGCTCCTCCCAAGATTTCTTCCACAGAGGAGCTTTCTTCCAAAGTGAAGACCCCCTCAGATGACAGCACTCGTGCGGTCCGGGCCCCTTCGCGCAGGACAGCTCGTGCCGATAAGGGCTGAGGCCAATCCATCCGCTCTGCGACTGCGCCTGCATCAGGGCCAAACCGACTGCTCAAGAGCCGTTCGGCATCGGCGCGGGACAATTCTTCCAGCCGCACTTCATACTCGGTCAGACGGTCTGCGAGACCTCCCGGCATCAGAGGACTGAGGCCTGTCTCCCAGACATCCTTGTTAACGCTCAAGATGACGGTCAGGGCTGGACATGCTTGTCGTAGTTGAACCACAAAAGCGGCAACCTTGAGCCCGGCGTCGGGTTGATTCGACAACCCTTCGGTCTCATCAAACACCAGCACCACAGGTTCAATCAGGCTCAAGAGGGCAAGCAAACTCTGCAGCCGTTCTTCGGCTCCGCTACCAGCTTGGCCGCGCAAGTCCCCGAAGACCGCATCGTTCAACAATCGGGTGCGCTCCACTTTCTCAGGAGGAGTGGTCGCGTAGCGAAAAAGAAGGTCCACCCAATAGGCGCATCCCCGCAAAGTGCAACGCGAGAGTTCGCTCAACTCCGAAGCTAAACGCGGCCCCAGCACCTCGAAATTCGCCTGCGTCCAATGGGCGGTCGCCGCCTGTTGATGATGAAAGTCGAAGGTTTCAATGGGACGATTCTCAATGGCAAAGAGTGCCCCTTCGCGGTCATGACTGGGAATTTCACCACTAATTAAAAGGGGCTTCAGTCCCAAGGCGAGAAGCTTGCGGGCAAAGAGATCAAACTCGGTGAGTCCGCCGGAAGCAGGGAGAATCTCCGACAGTTGCCGCAGAATACTCTCCAAAACCACTTCCCCATCAATGCGCCCGCCACCGCTAGGCTCGACAGCTAGAAAGCGAAAAGTCTCGTTCAGGCGAGAGCTCAAGGAGTGCAACAGCAGGGTCTTTCCATAACCCGCGCGAGGCGAGCGAAGGAGAATCACCTTCCCCATCTCTTCCCCCGAAGACGTGAGGATTTCAGTCACTTGATTGAGTGCACCCTCGTTGATTTCGGGAACGACAGTGCTTTGGGAACGTCCAAAGACTTCAAAAAGGGTCGGTTGCTTGGTTGCGGAGGACATGGGAAAAAGTAGCGAACAGCTAACGATAGTTTTTTGGAATCCGTCCCCTGCGGCAAGCTCCAATGTCGTACTACCCTGCCATCGCTAGCAAGCGCCTCCCCGCTTATTCGTCACTCAGAAAATTCCCGAGCAGGTTTTTGCCCTCTGCCGTTAAAATGGACTCGGGATGAAACTGCACGCCATGAATTTCGAACTCTTTGTGCTTCAGCCCCATAATTTCGCCCTCTTCGGTCCACGCAGTCACCTCTAGGCATTCGGGCAAAGTCTCTTTCTTGACGATGAGAGAGTGATACCGGGTGGCCTCGAAAGGTTGTGGAAGCCCGCGAAAGACGCTCTCACCCGCGTGATGCATCATCGAAGTCTTACCGTGCATGAGCCGTTCGGCCCTCACGACATCACCTCCGAACGCTTGCGCAATGGACTGGTGACCTAGGCAGACTCCCAAGATGGGAATCTTTCCTCCAAAATGTTTCACCACCTCAACACTGACACCAGCCTCACTGGGAGTGCACGGACCGGGCGAGATGACGATTTTCTCTGGCGCTAGAGCTCCTATTTCTTCCACGCTCAACTCGTCATTGCGAATGACCTTCATCTCAGCACCCAACTCGCCAAAATATTGCACGAGATTATAGGTGAAGGAGTCGTAATTATCGATAACCAGAAGCATGGGTCTATGAGGTGGGTTCGGATTTGAGAAGAGTTTGAGCCAGTCCGATGGCACGCATCATACCGGCTGCCTTGTTAGCGGTTTCCTCGAACTCGGAAGCGGGCACGCTATCAGCCACCACCCCAGCTCCCGCTTGCACGTAAGCTTTCCCATCCTTCAACAGAACGGTGCGGAGCGCGATGCAGGAGTCGTGGCTCCCATCCCAGCCAAAGTAACCTACCGCCCCGGAGTAGGAACCGCGCTTGGTGGTCTCCAACTCATTGATGATTTGCATGGCCCGGATTTTGGGTGCACCACTCACTGTCCCTGCTGGAAAAGTGGAACGCAGCACATCGTAGCTACTATGCGAACCGTCGAGTCGTCCGCTGACGTTCGAAACGATGTGCATCACGTGGCTGTAACGCTCCACAATCATAAAGTCATCCACCGAGACGCTCCCGTGCTCTGCGATTCTTCCCACATCATTGCGAGCGAGATCGACTAGCATGAGATGCTCGGCGCACTCCTTTTTATCAGCTAAAAGATCGGCGGCAAGGGCGTCATCCTCAGCTTCCGTCTTCCCCCTCCAACGGGTGCCCGCAATCGGTCGAATATCGATTCGTCCCTCGATGGCGCGAACGTGAACTTCGGGAGAACTCCCCACCAAGGCAAAACCATCCAGCTCCAGAATGAAAAGGTAAGGCGAGGGATTGACATGGCGGAGCGCGCGATAAAGGTCCGTAGCCTCACCTGCAAAATCGGTCTCGAATCTTTGGCTGGGCACGATTTGAAAAGCATCCCCAGCAGCGATGTATTCCTGCGCCTCACGCACATTCGCCTCATAGCGTTCTCGCGTGACATTGCTCTTGGCGACCGGAATGTCGAAAGGCACCAAACCATTGAGGGCCGGCACTTGCAGAGGGCGCTCTAACATTTCTTCCAGAGCCGCAATGCGCGCCTGGGCATCCGCAAGAGCCGCTTCCGGAGAGTCATGCTCGTCCAAAAAAGCATTGGCCACCACTAACAGCCGACGGAGCTTGTGGTCGAAAATCAGAACCTCGCCCGAAATCATGAAGAGCGACTCCGGCAAGCCCAAGTCATCCTCTGGAGTCGTCTTGATGCTGGGCTCGAAAGTCCTCACCGCATCATAACCAAGGTAGCCAACCGCTCCTCCGAAAAACGGGGGAGCATCGCCATGCTCGACGACCTGATAGCGAGCCATCACCTTCTCTAACTCAGCGAGCGGATCTCCGGTCAGCTTCTCTTTTTCTTTGCCATCCCAAGCGACTGAACAATTCTGACCATCGGAGCGGAAGACGCCCCGCGGACTCGTGCCCACCAACGACCAGCGACCGCTCGCATCAGTACTCTCCGCGCTTTCCAACAAAAAACCCCACTTGCCGTCGCGAATCTTCAAATAGGCCGACAACGGGGTCTCGAAGTCTGCCGCCAATTGGGCATAGACCGGCACCACGTTTCCCTGTTTTGCCAATTCGCAAAACTCTTCTCTCCCGGGTTTGACCGCTACTTCGCGCACGGGCGGAACCCTAGCGATCATTTCACGAAGTCCAATCCTTGATTTTAAGCACGACAAAACTTTTTTCGAACAATACGCGACCTTTTCTTGCGCTCCGCAGAAAGTTTCTCCATCTTCGCCGCTCGACGCTGAAATCCCCGGAGGGGTGGCAGAGTGGTCGAATGCACCGGTCTTGAAAACCGGCGTGCCGCAAGGTACCGTGGGTTCGAATCCCACCCCCTCCGCCAGCTCTCTCTTCTGGTTGACCCAACGTTCTGTGACCGATTCTTTCCTTTCGCGTTTTTCCGGAATTGCTCGTCTCTACGGCCAAGAAGCTTTGGCCAAATTCCACCACTCACACGTGACTGTCATCGGCGTGGGAGGAGTTGGTTGTTGGGTCGCGGAGGCTTTGGCCCGCTCCGGCATCGGGGAAATCACTCTCGTCGATCTCGACGACTTGTGTGTCACCAATACCAATCGCCAACTGCACGCGACGACCGAAACGGTTGGGCAGTCCAAGGCTCTCGTGATGGCCGAGCGACTGCGGCTAATCAATCCCGAGATTCGGGTGCATGTCCGGCAGGAATTTTTCGGTGAACAGACAGCGGAGGCGATTTTGGAAGCCTCGAGCGACTACGTTGTTGATGCCATCGACGCCATCAAAGCGAAGTGCCTCCTATTAGCCCTTTGTCGCGAAAAAGACCTGCGCGTGATCACCTCTGGCGGAGCAGGTGGACGCATTCGCACTGACAAAATTGAGGTAGCCGACCTCTCACGCACTCATGGATGTGCTCTTCTCTTACAAGTGCGGAAGAACCTGCGTGCCGATTACCATTTCCCGCGAGGGGGCAAAAAGGCCAAGAAGTTTGGGATCGCAGCCGTCTTCTCGTCCGAACAACCTCGCTACCCAACGGCTGACGGATGCGTCAGTGTGGAACGGCCCGACGACGTCGTCCCAGGAATCCGTTGCGACGCGGGTTACGGAACCGCCACTCCCATCATTGGCAGCTTCGGTCTCGCAATTGCAGGCGTGATTTTAGAAGAACTCGCCAGCTGAACGCTCGTTCCTTTACTCCTCCACCTTGGCGGCTCGGGCTGCAATTAACTCGTTGTTAGGGTC
This sequence comes from uncultured Roseibacillus sp., assembly GCA_964529725.1. GTDB lineage: Bacteria > Verrucomicrobiota > Verrucomicrobiia > Verrucomicrobiales > Akkermansiaceae > Roseibacillus. The sequence goes on along the minus strand of CAZGXV010000079.1, from coordinate 559 downwards.
TACAAAAGCGGCCTCGTATCCCTTGGCATAATTGAAAAGATGCTTCCAACCATACTCGAAGTAATTCTCTTTTTCCTCCTTCGAAAGGCCATGCCAGATGGTCACATTGAAGGCTCGCGTGACTTTCATCATCATTTTGAGCGTGAGCCTCCGACCCTTGCGAGCACGCTGAACTTGCTTGTGAGTGAGTTGCTCGGTCGAAATCTCAACGAGGTCATGATTCGACAAACCCCAGTGCTCCATCAGCGCATCTAAGGGTTGGGTTCCAAGCTCAGTTTCTTCCATCGCGGCGAGAGTATGGGAATTTTTAGTAAGCAAAAGGCCAAAAACGAACGATAGCGTCCAGGGCGGTCAAGCTAGCGACCAAGTTTCTCTCTTTAGCCAATTCTTGGACCAAGATGGATAGGATAGATTGGATTTTTTGATGGAAAAACCTGAGCCGCAAACTTTTGAAGGGAACAGCACTTTGAAACTCGGCTTAAAACGATGAGTTTAAATTCTTACATCTGATTCATCCAATCCATCTTGGTCTCACCTCACCGAATTTTTCCCTCGCTTG
>CAZGXV010000078.1:0-13981 GCA_964529725.1 uncultured Roseibacillus sp. | reverse complement strand
GCCGCTCAATAGGATGAAATCGGTTGGGGTGGTTGGGGTGGTTGGGGGTGACCTGTGAACGAACGGGATCGCTTGCTCACTTGGCGGAGCTGGTGCTCCGCGCTCCCGGGAGTGGTCCCATTGATCGAAGAAGACCGGCGGGATGACTCCAGCCGGTCTTGAAAAGAGTTGGGTCTCGCTTCGATTAACGAGAGTAAAGTTCCACCACGCGCTGGACGTCGACGATAGAGTCAATGTCGGCAGGCTCGGGGAGACGAGCGACGGTGCCTTCGAGCTTGTCTCGCTCAATGGTCAACCAGTCTTTGATGGGAATGGACTGCGTCAAATCCAAGCTGCGCATTCCGAGCTGCTGAGAAGAAGCCCTTTCCGCAACCTTGACCACATCACCGGGACGGACCTGGTAAGAGGGAATATCGACACGGGTTCCGTTGACGAAAATGTGGCCGTGGTTCACCATCTGGCGGGCAGCCTGACGGCTGTTTCCGAAACCGAGACGGAAGACCACGTTATCGAGACGAGATTCCAATTGCTGCAAAATCAGGTCACCGGTGATACCACGCTGGGCAGCAGCCTTTTCGTAGTAAGCACGGAATTGCTTCTCCAGAAGACCATACATGAACTTCAGCTTCTGCTTTTCGCCCAAGGCGACGGAGTAGTCGGACTTCTTACGGCGTCCAGCGCGAGCACCATGCTGGCCAGGAGGGTAGTTGCGACGTTCGAGCGCCTTGGAAGGGCCAAACAGAGCCACACCAAAACGGCGGCTGATTCTTTCTTTAGGTCCAGTGTAACGAGCCATTTTCTATAAATTCTGTGAGAGATTAAACGCGACGGGCTTTCTTGGGACGGCAACCGTTGTGCGGGATGGGAGTCACGTCTTGGATCATGGCAACATCGATGCCGAGAGTTTGGATAGCACGGACAGCAGACTCACGTCCGGCACCAGGGCCTTTCACGCGCACCTCGGCACTTTTGAGACCGTGCGACATCGCCTGACGGCAAGCGTCTTGGGACACGACCTGAGCGGCATAAGCAGTGCTCTTCCGAGAACCCTTGAAGCCCATTTTGCCAGCGCTTGACCAGCCGATGGTGTTACCCACCTCGTCGGTGACGGTGACCACGGTGTTGTTGAAAGTAGCTTTGACGTGAACGATGCCTTTGGAGACATTCTTGTTCTTTTTAGCTTTGTGGACCTTGAGCGCATCGGCGGGGTCCTCGCCCATAATCTCGGCGAAGATGTCTTTCTTGGGTGCAGGCTTGGCGTCGCCTTCTGCCGCACCTTCTCCTTCGGATTGGGGGGCATCTTCGGCAGCGGCAGGAGCAGCTTCTTCTTGAGGGGCAGCTTCGGGTGCCTTTTCTTCGGTGGCGACCGGAGTCTCCACTTTCTCTTCCTCGGCGGGCTTGTTTTCTTCGTCGGACATCTCGCTAATTATCTAAAAGTTACTTCTTGGCGCCCACTGTTCTCTTCTTGCCTTTGCGGGTGCGGGCATTGGTCTTGGTGCGCTGTCCACGGACAGGCATACCACGACGATGACGAAGACCACGATTGCAGTTGATGGAGGACAAACGCTTCAACGCTGCCTGCTTCTCACGACGGAGGTCACCCTCGATGATGATTTGCTCCCCCTGAATCACCTGGGCGATCTTGACCAGTTGGTCCTCGGAAAGCTCACCAGTGCGCAAGTCAGGGCTGACTCCCGCTTGCTCGAGAATCTTGGAAGCTGTGTTTGGCCCAATGCCATAAATATATGGAAGAGAAGCTTCGATTCGCTTCTCATTGGGAATTTCGATGCCAAAAATACGTGCCATATCGTGTGGACTAAAAACTCTCGCAGAGCGGAGGCTGTGCGAGGGGCGAGGTGAATACCAGAGGAACAACCTGAGGCAAGCGGGAAATGTCTCTTTTTTGCAAATCAGAGAAAAAAGTTCTCAAATTCAACTCTGAAAAGCTTCATACCTCGTAATACTGCAAAAAATCGCTTTCCCCTTCGCAAAACCCTCGACAGTCACATCGCTCTTCTTCCATGTTATGGGGACAATGAAATTGGGCTTAATTGGATGCGGCAGAATGGGACGGGCACTGGTGATTGGTGCTATCGAGGCAAATGAAGTCACAGCCATCGATGTGGTTGCCTTCGACATTGAGACGGCCGCAGTCGAAACTCTAGCCCGAGAGCATGGCGTCTCCAGCGCTTCATCGCTCCGTCAGGTAGTGGAAACCTGCGATACCATCCTACTTTGCACCAAGCCTGGCGATGTTCCCCAGGTCCTGCGCGAAATCGCGACCTTTGGGACGGACCCGAATCGAATTCTCCTGATCTCGGTCGCAGCGGGAGTGACCATCTCTTCGATTGAGAACTTTATCTTCAATCATGCCCGAGTCGTGCGAGCGATGCCAAATACTCCCGCCTTAGTAGGCAAGGGAGCAGCGGCCTTCTCCCCCGGCACCAATGCCACCCAAGAAGATGTCACCTTTGTGAGCCGTCTTTTCGGTTCCGTCGGAAAAGTCGTGGAGGTGCCCGAGAAGCTCATGGATGCCGTCACCGGGCTCTCTGGTTCAGGGCCCGGCTTCGTCTATATACTAATTGAGGCCCTCGCTGATGGTGGAGTGGCCAGCGGGCTGACGCGCGAAAAAGCGCTGGAACTCGCTACGCAGACAGTATTAGGAGCGGCCACCATGGTCGAAGAAACTGGGCTCCATCCTGCCCTTCTCCGCGATATGGTCGCCTCTCCCGGTGGTACGACCATTGCAGGCATTGCCGCTCTCGAAGAAAATGGCTTCCGCAATGCCGTGATCAAGGCTGTCAATTCGGCTACCGAACGGTCCATCGAACTTGGAAAACCCAAGCACTGATAGCCTATCTCATTGCTTATCCTCTGATATGACAATCCTTGCTGACTGATTCTTTGGGAGTTAGGCAGTAAATTAATTTTCGTGGCGCCATTTCTTGCGAATCATGGCAATGCTGTTAGAGTTTTTCTCCGAAAGAACTTATCGCTTTTTCAAACAACGGAGGGTGATGGCGTCGTTTTTTTGGAACAACTTTCAAAACACTTTCGGTTATTGGGTTTTCCGAAATCAGAGGGGTCCTTGGGTCATTCCAAGGGCCTCTTTGCATTTCACAAGGAAAGGTTTCTTATAGTTTTATTTTTCCGAAAAATGCCTCAGAACAGGTGAGTATCAGTTCGGATGACCTACCTGTCTCGCCCTTGCGCCTTTTTCTTCTTTCTCGCGACCACGCTACTCGCTGGAGAACCCGTCCCGGATTTAGAAAAAGATGTCACCAACGACTTCGCGACCCCTGCCCAAGACCTCCTCGTGCTCGACCAAGGAGGACTTCGCGTTGGTATCGACCGAGCCAAAGGAGCCTCCATCACTTGGCTATCTTGGAAAAACTATCCTGGCAACACCGTCAACGAAGCCGATCCCGGCAGGCTGATTCAGCAATCCTACTACGCGGGTCTGACGATTGATCGGAAGCACGAAGGACAGCACTCCGCCTGGAGTCCTTGGTCTTGGAACCCTATTCAAGGCGGAGGAGTCGGCTCTTGGGCCAAGGTCACCAAGTTCAAGAAACTGGATTCTTACACCCTCTACGCCGAGACCATTCCGCGACTTTGGGACATGCCCAACGAGGAAGCCGAAGCGCTGATGAAACAATGGACCTCGCTAGAAAAGGAAGTCCCAAACACAATTGTAGTGAAGTGCCTCATCCAGTGCCATCGGCAGGAGAACGACGCTTGGGGACCGGCACGAGTCAATCCCCAGGAGGTTCCCGCATGCTACTTCACGCGCAATTTCGAGCACTTCCAAAGCTATCTCGGGGGTGGCAAATGGCGAACCGAAGAGCAGGCACCGGGCCCGCCCTGGGGCAAGACCAGTCCACCCAAGCTCGCGATGGCCTGCTTCGAAGAAAGCGGACAAGGCATCGCAATCTTTAGTCCCACCGCTGGCCCTGTTTGGAACTTTGGGCCCCACTCCCACGGCCAAACAGACAATCCAAAGGCCGGTCCCTGTGTCCATATCGCTCCGGTTTCGCGAGTGAGATTAGGCCCCCAATCGAGCTACCAATATCGCTACTGGCTGTCCATTGGCACCCGCGAAGAGATTGCGACTCAGCTGGACCTTCTGCTTGAGAAGTATTCCTCAGAAAAAGGCATTCTTTCCGACCCCGAGGCAAAAAAAACAGCGCGCTAAATTTGGGAAAAATTTAAGTACTTCCGACTTGTTCGGAAAGAAAAGCCTCTGGTAGCCAATCATGTCGGGACCCTTTTTGATACGCTTTAAGGGGATGTTTTTTCAAAAGCATATCCCTTCATCGGAGTGAGTGAAGGCAGAGTTAAAACTCCCTTCGAGACTTCGGCTTCAACATCCGAGAAGACATCGCGATACTTCCCCGGCTGCAGAGAAGGGAGCGCAAAGGATCGAGGACCGGAGCTTGGCTTGGGTTTGCGATTGAGGGCGACAAAGGCATCATCACCCAAAGTCCAAGCCAAGCGCTCGTTGGTGCTCCAAAACACGTGCCGATTGCGACCCTTCTGCCTCTGAAAAAAAGCAATACCTTCCTTCAAGCCATCTCGGTCAAAAGAATGGCTAACCGACAGAGAATCCTTGAATCGCGGATGATTGGCGAAGACATACGGAGCCCCTCTCCCAAAGCCAAACAAGGCCACGTATCCTATCTGCCAAGCATCGTTCTCGAGTCGGTAACGCGGGTCCTGTATCCCTTCACTACGATGAGCTTCTCCCCTGTCCAAATCATGGTTGCGCAGGAACGGAATAGAAGCGCATCCCAGCAATCCTTGCCACAATTCTCCGTTTTCCACCAAATCACTCATCGGTTTGTCGCCCCGCAAAGACGCAGCCAGCTTTTCCAACAAGGGAAAGTCGTAAAACGCCATTTCTGGCAACTCCTTCAGATAGGGTTCGAAGACCTGAGGCGAACATTCTGCAATCTCACCCACCACCAGACTAGAGGCCTCCACTCCTTTGAAGATCGCCTTTAAATCTTCGGGCGGAATGTGTCGTGCCGAGTCCACGCGAAAGGCGCCCACTCCACAGCATTGCAAATCTAAGAGATGCGCCCTCAATTTTCTCCTCACGGGCTCGGACTCGGTCTTCAGGTCCGGTAAGGCACCAAACAACCAACGATTGCGCACTTGCAGCTCATCACTCCAGTCACGAATAGGGGCATAAGGATGAAAATCCTCTTTCGAAAAATCAGCAAAGTTTACGGACTGCAAGCGCCCGCGCTTGACCTCCACGTGAGGGTGCGCCGCCATGTGATTGATGACCACATCGGCCATGAGCTTAATGCCGAGTTCGTTTGCTTTCTCGGCTAAGGTGACCAACTCTTCTCGCGTTCCCATCGGTCCCTCAATCACCCGATAATCGAGGGGCTGATACTTCCCCCACCACCTCCCGTTCTCGACGCTCTTCTGCACTGGCGAGAGGTGGATATGGGTGTAACCAATCTCCGCCAATTCCGGTAGCACGTTCGATATCTCCGCGAAGCTCCAATCAAAGAGTTGAACTATAACGGACGGCTTCGCGGACACTCGACTAGCAAGCGTCATTTGAAGAACAATAGCGAGCCACAAGAGAGCTTTCACCTATTGGGCTTCTGCTTCCGCGCTGAGATAATCAAGTCGCAAACTACGAATCGCAATGTCACTACGCACGTCGACTTTTTGGGTTTGATCGACATCCTCGGTATTTAAGCCAGCATCGAGAGCGGCATCGAGTTGGCTTCCGTTGGCAATGCGCAAGCGGTCAAAGACGAGGTTGGGAGCAATCCACTCCGAGGCCAAGGCCTCCCCTGTCGTTGACTCCCCCTCGAAGAGTTCGGTCAGGCCTGAGCGGTAGTCATAGCGCAAGGTCACGATGCGCGCTCCCGACAAATCCGGGGCAGCATGATGAGCTTGCCAACCTGCGGGGTGCAGTCCCCAACTAATACCCGCACCATTGGGATCTCCCACGAAAATACGTTCTTCTTCGCCGGTATAAAGACTGACCCCTGCCCAGCCTGCAGTGTGCATCGCCGACTCGGCGGTCTCGGCCTCGATCGTCAGTAACAGGATGTGGCTGAGTTCGTTCAACATCGGTGGCACGGCCACGAAGGCAGCCTTCCGATAAGCGCCCGAAGTATCGAAGACATTGTCCTTGATGATCGCATCCCCGATGGTGACCTCCCATCGTCCCTCCCCAATGTCGGGACGCTTGCCATGCAGCTCGGTGCCATCAGCCTCATCAAAATCATCTGCAAAAACAGTCACTCGGCCTGCAAAGTCGGAAGCAAAATCACGCGGCGGAATCGACAGCTGCAATGCCGAATCACGCCAAGCCAAGCTCTGCCCATCATCGAGAGTTTGATAATCGCTCATGCCATCATTGGGCCGCAAGCGCACCTGCCCTTTGATGACATGCACCTCATCTTCCCGTCCCGCGACCACTCCGAATTCGGTTCCAATATCCACCACCTCCAAAGTCTCGGTGGTGCAGATGAATCCCGTGGCGGCTTCGGGAATGGTAAAAAAGCCCCTCCCTTTTTTGAGGTGCAGGGAATTTTCCTGACGTATCTCCAGCTCAGCAGGACCTTCGATGAGCGCAGTCGCTCCGGTGGGAAAGGTGAGCGAGACCGCGCCGCGCTCCAAACTCAACGATGAACCTAAAAAAAGTTTTTCCTTGTGAGTGGCACCATCGGAATGAGTGACCAAGCCCCGCGACTCTGGGCCATACTCCACGAGAGTGGGCTTCGTGACCGGGCTTACCTTCAAAGTCGCCAAAAGTCCTCCCAAGGCCAGCACCGCCGCAATGGCGAGGAGAGGCTTCCAAAGTGAGACTGGTTTTGAGGCAAAGTCCCCTCTCACAACCGGAGTTTCTCCGCCCTCATACTTTTCGCAGAGCGAGTGATGAAGACGGTTATAATCGAGGTAAATTTTTCGCCACTTGCGGTCCGATCGCAACAGTTCCTCGGCCTGCGCCAACTCCTTCTCACTACAACTGCCATCGAAGAGGGATTGCAGGAGAGCCTCGTTTGTCGATTCTTGCTTCACGATTGCTTCTGAAAGGGAGGTTCAAGTTGCTGCTCAATGCAGCGGCGCAGATTAGCACGGATTTTGAAGAGTCTCGCCTTCAAGGTGCCGGGACTGCGGTTCAACGCTTTCGCGTAATGGTCCAGTCCCACATTCTCGGCGTAGCGCTTTTGGATCAGCTCCAAATCGTGGGGCCGTAGCTGAGTGATGCATTGCGCTAGGGCTCGGTGGACGCGGTCGAGGGTCTCGTCATCATCCTCAAACTCCTCGGCAAAACGCTCCGCCAAATCTTCATCAAAAACGAGCCAAGCATCCTTCTTCAATTTGCGGCGTTGGGTAAAGACCATATTGCGAGCGACGGTGAAGGACCAGGCCTTGAAGTTGGTCCCTAGCTCGAAAGTGTCTCGCTTGCGCCACAACACAATGTTGGCCTGCTGCAAAATATCGGTGGCCCCCGAGAAGCCGGGCATCAAAGAACGGATGTAGGCCAACAGCGGTCCTTGGTGGGCCGTCAGCAGTGCCACGAACTCCTGTTCTTGTTCATCGGCATCGTTCATAACAATCTATGGCAAAACTGCCGGAAAGGTTTATCGCGACAACGAAAAAAACTAGTCCTCCTGCTCGACTTTCGGCTGCCTTGTCTTCCGGCAGTGAGGAAAGAACGCCCCTTCTTCTGACCTCAAGTCCTTCAATGGGAATGCGGAATGCGAAATGCTGAATGAGAATCGGGTTTTGGAATTCCTTTACCAGTCCCCCCTCCCTGCGGCAGACTCGCGGCACCCAAAGGCTCATGCACCTCCTTCCCCTTCTTCTCTTCCTAGCGCTGATTCCTCCCCTCTCCGCGCTCCAACCCGATTGGGAGAACGAGACTCTATTTGAGCGCAACAAACTCCCCGCACGCGTGGCGTCCTACTCCTTCGTGACTGCCGAAGACGCTCTGATCGGAGACCGCGAAACTGCCCGCCTGAGCTCGCTCAATGGCGAGTGGCAGTTCCATTACTCTCCCACCGTTGCGGATCGGCCGCGCGAGTTTGCCGCCGTTGACTTCGAGGGTGGCGAGGGTTGGTCCGCTATTGCCGTGCCCTCCAACTGGGAGCTGCAAGGTCACGGACAGCCCATCTACACCAACATCACCTACCCCTTCACTCCCGACATTCTCAATCCCGAACTCACCTCCGACTGGCGCGGCCTTCAACCACCCCGCCCACCTAAAATCTACCGCGATAATCCCGTCGGCACTTATTACCGCGACTTTGAAGTCCCCGAGGACTGGAAAAACGATTCTCTCATCCTCCACTTCGGCGGCGTTTCCTCCGCCTTTTACCTCTCCTTAAACGGTCGCGAAATCGCCTACAGTCAAGGCAGCCGTCTCGCCGCCGAATTCGACATCACGGAGCACGTCAAAACCGGAACCAACCGCGTTGCAGTGCAAGTTTTTCGCTGGAGCGATGGCAGCTATCTCGAAGACCAAGACACGTGGCGACTCAGCGGGATTCATCGCGAAGTCCTCCTTTTGGCCCAACCTAAAGTGTCCCTCAACGACTTCCATATCCGCACTCAGTTCGACGAAAAACGAGAGAATGCCCGGCTCGAGATTCGTCCTGAACTCTGGACCACGGAGGACGAGCCTGAACTGACTGGCTTCACCCTGAGCGCACAACTTTTCGACGCCGAACAGAAACCTCTGTTAGAGAAAGAGCCTACTCTTGAACTTGCCACTATCTATAACGAGCGCTGGCCCCAACGCGACGTCACCGAACTAGCGCTTCTACAAGCAGACCTCCCCTCCCCCCGCAAGTGGTCTGCGGAAGATCCTTATCTCTACACCCTCATTCTATCGGTCAAAGATGCGGCAGGCGAACTCATCGAAGCTCGCCGCCAGACAGTTGGGTTTCGCTCTGTCTCCTTCAGCGAGAAAAACGAACTCCTCATCAATGGGAAGGTCACCAAGCTCCAAGGCGTCAACCGACACGACCACCACCCCCTGAGAGGAAAAGCCCTCACCCGCCAAGACATGGAAGAGGACGTCAAGCTGATGAAGCGCTTCAACTTCAACGCCGTCCGCACCGCACACTACCCCAACGACCCCTACTTTCTGCATCTTTGTGACCAACACGGTCTTTATGTGATGGATGAGGCCAATATCGAGTGCCACCACCTCGGCAGCTCCATCCCACAACAACCTACCTGGACCTCTCCCATCCTTTCGCGAATCATGCGTATGGTCGAACGCGATAAGAACCACCCTTCCATTATCTCATGGTCCTTGGGCAATGAGGCTGGTTCCGGGCCCGCCCTTGCCGCCGCCGCCGCGTGGATTCGTGACTTCGATCCTAGTCGATTCATTCACTACGAAGGCCCGCAAGGCGATCCACCGTATCTCGATGTCGTGAGCCGCATGTGCCCCTCTCTCGAAGACGTCATCAAGCTCTCCGATAGCAACGATAGCGACCGCCCTATCGTCCTGAGCAAATACCTGCAAGCCATGGGCAACTCGGTCGGAACTCTGGGTGACTATTGGGACGAAATCAACACCCGCCCCAATCTCATCGGTGGCTTTGCTGGGAACCTAGTAGACCAAGGCCTGAAGAAAGAACAACCCGATGGCACCCACTTCATTGCCTATGGAGGTGATTTCGGTGATGTCCCCAACGACAAGAACTTTTGCTTAAGCGGCGTCTTTTCCTCCGACCGCAAACCCAATCCTCATGCGTGGGAATGCAAGTCTGTCTTTCAGCCCGCCAAGTTTAAGCTCATAGACATCGACCAAGGAACAATCATCGTTCGCAACCATCTGGATTTCACCAACCTCAACGTCTACCAGTTGCGATGGTCTCTCTCGCAAAATGGCCAAGAACTACAAAGTGGTACCCTCGAGAGCTTTTCTGCTCCTCCTGCCCAAGAAGTGACCTTGACGATTCCTTTCCAAAAAACAGCCTTGGACTCTGGCAACGACTATTGGCTCTTCCTCAGCCTACACGAAAAGGAGGATCGCTTCTGGTGCGAGGCAGGCCATCGCGTGGCCCACCAACAACTTCTCCTTCGCAAGCAAACCACCGCCCCCCGCCACCTTTCCACTTCCAAAAAAACTCTTAAAGTTGAGGTCGGCGACGAGTTCATCAAAGTGGGAACTGGAGACCATGCCATCAAGGTTTCGCCAGCGAATGGTCAGCTCATCTCCCTCAAACACGGTCGCATCGAAATCATCAGCTCTCCCCTGCAACCCAATTTTTGGCGCCCTCTTACCGACAACGATAGCCGAGGACCCCGTCAGGCTAACTCGAGATTACAAATCTGGCAGACATTGTTAGAAAACTTAGAAACGACTTCCGTCGAGGTCAGTCGTCAGGAAGAAACCTACGTTGAAATCACCGTCACGCAGAAGCTCGACACGCGCATCCAGTTGCAAACTCGTTACACCCTCCATAGCGATGGCACCTTGCACACGGCGGCCCACCTGAACGCCGACCCGAGCCTCCCGGAACTCCTGCGCTTCGGCCTCACCCTTGGGGTGCCCGGCAACCTCACCCAGGCCAGCTACTACGGAGCTGGTCCTTGGGAGAATTACTCCGACCGCAAACGCGCTTCCTACGTGGACGTTTTCAACTCTCCCAGCGATGAGCTTTTCCACAGCTATGCCATGCCGCAGGAAAACGGTAATCGCAGCGACACCCGCTGGCTCACCTTGACAGCGGAAGACGGCAGCGGCATTCGGATCACTGGTTTACCCCAATTCGAGTTCTCCCTCTGGCCCTACTCCGCTGACAACATCAGCGAGGCCCAGCATCCCTTCGACCTCACGCCGCAAGGATTTTACACCCTCAATCTCGACCACGCCCAAGCCGGGGTCGGCGGCACCTTGGTCAGCAGCCTTCCTCGCTACGAAATCCCGGCCGGGGAATACCACTTCGAATTCCTCCTGCAACCCACGAAGTAGCGAAAACTCGACGAAATTCGGGTTCGCCCCTTGGCCAGAAACAGCCCGAGGACCTTGAAACCGGGAGCCAGCTTGGACGACGCGAAGCGTTCTCAGCTCTCATTGCTCTCCAGCAGCGGCCACCTGTCTTCATTTTGCCTGAATTCGTGATTTAAAAAACGAGCGCCTTCCCTCACATTCTGCCCAGCAATCCTACCCTTTCTTTAGAAAAAATGAGCCTCTACACCGACTATCTCGCAGAAATCGAAGAACGCAAAACCCAAGACCTGCACCCCAAGCCGATCGACAGCGGTGAACTCACTGCCGAAATCATTTCCCAGATTAAAGACCCTGCCAACGAGCACCGCGAGGAGTCCCTCAAGTTCCTCATCTACAACACCCTCCCCGGTACCACCTCTGCCGCTGGCGAAAAAGCCCGCTTCCTCGAGCAAATTATTCTTGGCAACGAATCCGTGCCCGAGATCACCCCTACTTTCGCCTTCGAACTCCTCGGCCACATGAAAGGGGGAGCCTCCATCAATTCCCTGCTCAATCTGGTTCTTGCCGACAACGAAGCAGTCGCCAAAGAAGCGGCCGAAGTTCTCAAGACTCAGGTCTTTCTCTACGATGCCGACCAAGCACGCCTCGCCGAGGCCTACCAAGCGGGCAACGAAATCGCGAAAGACATTCTCGAAAGCTACGCCGCTGCCGAATTCTTCACCAAACTACCCGATATCCCCCAAGAGATTCAGGTCGTTTCCTACATTGCAGGGGAAGGCGATATCTCCACCGACCTGCTCTCGCCCGGCAACCAAGCCCACTCTCGCTCCGACCGCGAGCTGCACGGCAAGTGTCTGATTTCACCCGAAGCCCAGAGCAAAATCAAAGCCCTGCAAAATCTTCACCCTGACAAGAGCGTGATGCTGGTGGCGGAGAAGGGCACCATGGGCGTGGGCTCCTCGCGCATGTCTGGCGTCAACAACGTTGCCCTCTGGACTGGCAAGCAAGCTTCCGAGTATGTTCCCTTCGTCAACTACGCCCCCATCGTGGCGGGCACCAACGGAATCTCCCCCATCTTCCTCACCACCGTGGACGTCACTGGCGGCATCGGCCTCGACCTCCAGAACTGGGTCAAAACGAAGGACGCCGATGGCAATACCGTTACCAATGAAGACGGGGAACCCATTCTTGAGCAAGCCTACTCCGTCGAGACCGGCACCATCCTCACCATCAACACCAAGAGCAAAAAGCTCCTCATTGATGGCAAGGAAGTGCACGACGTCGCCAAAGCCTTCACCCCGCAAAAGGTTGAATTCATGAAAGCTGGTGGCTCCTACGCCATCGTCTTCGGCAAAAAACTGCAAACCTTCGCCGCCAAGACTCTCGGCATCGAAGCCCCCGTCGTCTTCTCCCCCGCCAAGGAAATTTCGCACGAAGGCCAAGGCCTCACCGCAGTGGAAAAAATCTTCAACCGCAACGTGGTCGGGTCCACTCCTGGAGTCACCCTCCACGCCGGTTCTGATGTCCGCGTCGAAGTGAACGTCGTCGGTTCCCAGGACACCACCGGCCTCATGACCATGCAGGAACTCGAAGCGATGGCCGCCACCGTCATCTCCCCTATCGTCGACGCAGGCTATCAGTCCGGCTGTCACACCGCCTCTGTTTGGGATAAAAAGGCACAAGCCAATATCCCTAAACTGATGAAATTTATGAACGACTTCGGTCTCATCACCGCGCGTGACCCCGAAGGCGACTACCACGCGATGACGGATGTCATTCACAAAGTTCTCAACGACCTCGCCGTCGATGACTGGGACGTCATCATCGGTGGTGACTCCCACACCCGCATGTCCAAAGGCGTGGCCTTTGGCGCCGACTCCGGCACCGTCGCCCTTGCCCTCGCCACCGGCGAAGCGACCATGCCCATCCCCGAGTCTGTCAAAGTGACCTTCAAGGGCAAGATGGCCGACCACATGGACTTCCGCGACGTGGTCCACGCCACCCAGTCCCAAATGCTCGACAAGTTCGGGGGCGACAACGTCTTCCAAGGTCGCATCATCGAGGTGCACATCGGCACCCTACAAGCCGACAAAGCCTTCACCTTCACCGACTGGACCGCCGAGATGAAAGCGAAAGCCTCCATCTGCATCTCCCAACCCGAGACCCTCATTGAGTCCCTCGAAATCGCGAAGTCCCGCATCCAAGTGATGATTGACAAAGGGATGGATAACGAAGGCAAAGTCCTGCAAGGCCTCATCGACAAAGCGAACAAGCGTATTGACCAAGTTCGCTCTGGCGAAAACCCTCCCCTCGCCCCCGATGCCAGTGCCAAGTATTTTGCTGAGCTTGAAGTCAATCTTGACGAAATCGTGGAGCCCATGATTGCCGACCCCGAGGTCAATCACGAAGACGTCTCCAAGCGCTACACCCACGACTCCATTAACCCTCTTTCCTACTACCAAGGCAGTAAAAAGGTAGACCTCGGATTCGTCGGCTCCTGCATGGTGCACAAAGGCGACCTCAAGATTCTCTCCAAAATGCTCAAGAACATCGAAGAAGAAAAAGGCGAAGTGAAATTCAACGCCCCGCTCGTGGTCGCTGCTCCAACTTACAACATCATTGACGAATTGAAGGCCGAAGGAGACTGGGACATCTTGCAGAAATACTCCGGATTCGAGTTCGACGACAACGCTCCCAAAGGTGCCGCCCGCACTGAGTACGAAAACATGATGTATCTCGAACGCCCCGGCTGCAACCTCTGCATGGGCAACCAGGAAAAAGCCGCCAAAGGCGACACCGTCATGGCCACCTCCACCCGCCTCTTCCAAGGCCGCGTGGTGGAAGACTCCGAACGCAAGAAAGGCGAATCTCTCCTCAGCTCCACGCCCGTAGTCGTCCTCAGCAGCGTCCTCGGTCGCACCCCAACCTTGGAAGAATACAAAACCGCCGTTGTCGGAATCGACCTCACCAAATTCGCCCCACCCGTCAAAGAAATGGTAGCAGCCTAGTCACTGGGAGCGCTGGTCTGCGACC
>CAZGXV010000077.1:10161-14208 GCA_964529725.1 uncultured Roseibacillus sp. | reverse complement strand
GGCATTTTTATTTTTTATTATTCGCCAATTTCATTGTTCGGGCACCACGGTGTCCTCTTTTATGAGGCAACGGGGAGTCCTTCTCCTTCAATCCAACTTCAGCTCGGTGTCTTCTTTTGTGAGGCAACACAGACGATGTCAACTCAGCGGGAACTCTGCTGGCGATGGAGGCAACGGCGAACCTAACTCAGCGACCAGCGGCGGAGACGGTGGTCGTGGCGGCGCGGTCTATCTGAAAGATGGCAATGCCACCTTTGTAGCACCCACCATAACTTCCAACCAAGCCTTTCAGGGGGGCTGCTTGTTTTGTGGAAGATGGAAATTACCAATTCTTTAGTAGTCCCATTTCTGGCAATACCGCTAATGGAGGTTTTTCTTCCGGTGTTACGGCCACCCAAATCAGTAGTGTCCGGTTCGCTAACTCGATTATCGCTGGAAGCTTCGAGCCTCGCACTGACCTGACGACTGCGGAGGCCTTTCCCACTACCAACCCCTTCGAAAGTTCAGGAAACAATCTTTACGGCTCAGGAAGCCCGAACGCAACCGACTCATTCAACAACCCTACGAGCCACTTCACGCTCGATCCGATTCTCGCCCCTCTCGCCGACTATGGTGGAGAAACCCCCACTGCCCCTCCCCTGAGAGGCAGCCCGGCTCTCGACAACGGTGGTAATTTACTCGGAATTGACGGCAATGTGAGTCAAAGAGGATTCTCTCGTCCCTTTGGCGGAAATGCTGAGATCGGTGCCGTGGAAGTGCCCCTTATCACCGCTGCGAATATCAGTGATTTCGACGAGAGCGGATTACCGGACCAATTTGAAGGCACAGACGGACTTTTCCCCCGATCTGTGACTGAACCGAACAACCCAACAGATACAGATGGAGACGGGTTTACGGATGCGGAAGAAATTCAATTAGGAACCAATCCCTTCGATTCTGCCAGTTTCTTACAAATTTGCTTCAACGTAGTCGATGAGACAACCGTCAGGCTCGAATATACGACATTTCCCGGTCTCTCCTACGCCATCGAGCAAGACCCGAGTCCCGCCTTCTTGGGCTTCAATTTTTCGAGCTATCTCAAAGCGACCGGACCAATTACTACAAGGAGCGTCCCCCGCCAGGCAACCGACAAAAAGCATTTTTACCGCATTGATCCTCGGTAGGTAGAGGGAGGGAGAGAGACGTCATTTCGCTCAGAAGCCAGCTCGGCGAGAGGCCCCTACCGGACGGCATCTGCTGAAAAGAGCAAGATTCACTCTTTCTTCTTTGGGCAAGAGAGTGCAACTTCCGCTGCAGAAATGAAGCTTTTCGAATCCTTTGACCTTGCTCCTGGTCTCACCCTGCCCAACCGCATCGTGATGGCCCCCCTGACCCGCGATCGCGCCGGTGAGGGCAATGTGCCCACCGACATGATGATCGAGTATTACCGCCAACGCGCATCTTTTGGACTCATCATCACCGAGGCTACGCCTGTTAATGCCGCTGGACACGGTTATCCAGCGACCCCGGGGATCCATACTGATGAACAAATTGAGGGCTGGAAGAAGATTACGGCCGCGGTTCACGAGGCTGGCGGCAAAATCTTTTGCCAACTTTGGCACTGCGGACGCATCTCTCACCCCGCTTACCAACCGAAAGGTAAGTTCCCGCCTGCCCCTTCGCCTATCGGGGCTCGCGAAGCGGAAATTTGGAAGCCTGACTGGACTCCCGTCAAAAGCGTGGTCAAGCCGAGGCAGCTTACTCCTGACGAAATCGACTTTACTATCGAAGACTATCGCAAGGCAACTAAGGCGGCTCGCGAGGCTGGCTTCGATGGGGTCGAAATCCATGGAGCCAACGGCTACCTCATCAACCAGTTCCTTGCCGAGAATAGCAATAAGCGCAAAGATGAGTACGGTGGCTCCATCGAGAACCGAGCGCGCTTTCTCTTTGAGGTCCTCGATGCGGTCACTACCGAGTGGCCCGAGCGTGTTGGCCTGCGGCTCTCTCCCCCCGGCACCTTTAACGATATTGATGCCTCGCATGCGGAGCCTCTCTACAAGCATGTCATTGAGAAACTGAACGAATACGATCTGACCTATCTCCACTTGGTGGAACCTCGTATGTTTGGCGACTACGACATAGCGACCTATGGGCTGCCCCTTTCTTCCAAAACCTGGCGCCCTGTCTTTAAAGGGACCCTCATTTCTTCGGGAGGTCACCTGAAGGAGAGTGCCTCAGTTTTGCTCAATCACGCCCAGGCTGAGCTGATCGCCTTTGGGCGTCTCGCTATTTCCAATCCTGATCTCCCCAAACGCCTTGAGATCGATGGCCCTCTCACCGATTATGACCGCAGTTCTTTCTACGGTGGCGATGAAAAGGGCTACACCGATTACCCCACCATGGAGCAGGTCGAAGCGGATCCGTCGCTTAAAAAGCCCTACCTCCACGAGCGTCCGACAGAAGCTCCCCCCAAAGACGAGCTCACCGACCTCATGGAGGATGAAGGCGCCAAAAGCGAAGAGCCAGTCCCTGCCCAGGGAGAGGTGTCCCCGCAGAAGCCCGAAACAACTCGCGAGCCCTCTCAGCCTGAGGAAAAGAAGGAGAAAATCACCGAAATTGAGTTCATCGTTGAAGATAACTAGCAACGAGGCCTGAAAGAAGCCTGTTCAATCCTTCTCCTCGGACGGATGAGAGGGTCTCAGATCATCCGCTGACGGCAGGCGGGAAGCTCGTGGTGAGCCGCAGTCTTGCAACGGGCAATGACAAAACTTTGAATGGAGATGAAAGGCTTCTGAAGAGCTTGGGGGTCGTATTTTCGGGGTTTTTCAAGGGATTCCCGATGAGTTGCAATTTTTTGCACAAACATGAAACGGAAGCTTGCCGTCACAGAACCGTTACGGTATAAATACATTGTATGACGATGATCTCGGGGAATATGACATGTGACTTGGAGAAGGACTTAGAGTTGGTTTCGGCGGAGCTGAACAACGAAGTGGTTCGCGCCGAGCGGGAGTTGGAGCTGGAACACGCTCAGTTAAAGTCTCTTGTTGGAGACGATAATCCGGCTCTAGTGGAACAAATGAAGGCAATGGAGGAAAGCATCTCGCGCCTTTATAAAGGTCTCGAAAAAGCAACGATGTATATACAGCTAGCCCAAGGCGAGAGCTACATTTTGCGGCAGCAAATTCAAAATAGCATTCCCAGCCAGCCGACAGCACTCTCATCGGTGGCCTGACGACTACTCCTTCTCAATCAACTTATTGCACCACTTAAGACCTCCCTCCCCGGAGGTCTTTCTTTTTGTTTGGCACTTGCTCTGCTCAAGTGTCTCCCTCAGGAACACCTTACGACAACCTGGCAAGATCGCGGAGATTGGTCTCGAACCAGCTTCCGCGGTTTAAAAACCTTACCGATTATGCACCAAGACCTTGTCCTCATCACAGAAGATCCCTGGCTAGCGCCCTACCACAATGCCATCGCGAGCCGACGTGATCGCTTTCTGCAGCAACTTGGTGAAGTCCCCTTGAGCGAACAGGCCACCTTGCACCAGACCAATGGGCTCCTCTTTGACGAAAACAATCAACAATGGACCTATCGCGAGTATGCGCCCCACGCCCACCAGCTTTCTCTCGTAGGCGACTTTAACAATTGGGATAATAATGCCCACCCCGCCACTCGCGACGAGGAGGGTAATTGGCACCTCAGTCTTCCTGCCGAGACCTTGGGCCACCTTTCGAGCTACAAGATTTGCGTCGTTGGCGACAATGGCACCCATCATCGCCTCTCTCCCTTCACGCGCTATGCGGTGCAGAATCCTGAAACTCATGAATTTACGAGCACTGTCTGGCAGCCTGAGCATTCCTATCAGTGGCAAAATGAGGCCCCTGCCAAACCCAGCGCTCCTAGGATTTATGAAGCTCACTTAGGAATTGCTACCGAGCGGGAAGGTGTCGGCACCTATGAAGAATTCCGGACATTCGTTCTGCCGCGTATCGCCAAGCTGGGATACGACACCGTGCAGATGATGGCCATTGCCGAGCATCCCTACTATGGATCCTTCGGTTA
>CAZGXV010000077.1:0-10061 GCA_964529725.1 uncultured Roseibacillus sp. | reverse complement strand
TTTCGCTTCGATGGTTTCCGCTTCGATGGCGTCACCTCGATGCTTTACCATCATCACGGCGACACCACCTTCGACCACTACGACAAGTATTTCTATGACGGCGTCGATTGGAACGCGGTAACCTACCTCCAGCTCGCCAACACCCTTATACGGGAGATTAACCCCCAAGCGCTCACCATTGCGGAAGACTTTTCCGGGATGCCCGGTTGTTGCAAACCTCCTTCGGACGGTGGGCTTGGGTTCGACTATCGACTGGGCATGGGGATTCCAGACCATTGGATCAAGCTTCTCAAGCATACGCCCGACGAGCAGTGGGACCTGAACGTGATCTGGAATCAACTGTCTAACAGACGGTTCGGGGAAAAGACCGTGGCCTATGCTGAATCCCATGACCAAGCCCTTGTAGGCGATAAGACCCTGGCCTTCTGGCTCATGGACAAGGAGATGTATTGGAAGATGAAGAAATGCGATGAAAGCCCCATCATTGACCGAGGTATCGCCTTTCATAAGATGATTCGCCTTCTCACTATGGTGGCCGGTGGCGAGGCTTGGCTTAGTTTTATCGGTAATGAGTTTGGTCATCCAGAGTGGATCGATTTTCCACGAGAAGGAAACGATTGGTCATACCAATATGCCCGTCGCCAATGGCACCTCGCCGACAACCCCGACCTCAAGTATGGAGGGCTGCAAAACTTCGAACAAGCGATGCTCACTTTGGCTCGGGATCACAAAGTTCTGGAGGCCGCTCCGGCCCAACTCCTCAACATCGACCAAGGAAATCTCTCCTTACAGTTTGAGCGCGCCAACTTGATTTTCGCTTTTAACTTTCATCCTCAAAACAGCATACCCGACTATGAAATGCCTACTCACGTGCCGGGTACTTATCAACATCTCCTCGACACCGACCAACCCGAGTTCGATGGCCTGGAGCGCCTCTCTCCCCTTACTACCCATCATGCGCTAGAGGGTCAGCTCAAAGCCTACTTGCCCAACCGCTGCGCCGTCGTCTTTAAAAAATCTAGCAAAGTCATTGCGAAGTTACTCAGCTGACGAAGAGCGGTGGTCGATGAAGAGTGATTACTTCCAACTGACCTCTCTCCGGACCACCTTGGCAGGATTTCCTGCCAGCAAACAGTTTTCCTCCGTAAAGACCTTGTTCACCACCGAGTTGGATGCCACCACGCAGCCGCTAGGAATCACCGCTCCCTTCAGCACCGAGACCCGACTTCCGATCCAGACGTGAGACCCAATGCGAATCCTTGGATCTTCCACTTCAACACGATCCTCATAGTCGAGATCGTGAAAATCATCGTCCAAGAACTGGCAGCCCCACGAAATCGCACAACCATCTCCTACCGTCATACCGTGCACGATGATCACATCGGTATCAGGGCTCATGTAGCCCGAGGTAAACTCCACCTTGGCTTCTTCCCCGATATCGAAGCGACAACCCTTTGCCATCGTAAAGCGACCTTTAAAAACGAGCTCTCCCTCCACATTCAAAAACGTCCGCTCTTTTGGGCTCATGAAACCATAGTGGCTCAATCCAATCGTCAAATACTCCTCAGCCACGATATTTTGTAGCCCTTGAATGCGGACGCGATTGCTGGTCAGAATCTTTTTCCCACGCATCCGGAAATAAAGATGACGGAGGACTGCCAACGGCAATGAAGTTCGAACATTGCGGCATTTGACAGCCAACTGCCGAAAACGATCTGCGTCGGGCATCGACGTGGGTTGTTCCAAATGACCTTTCAAAATCTCGCTAAATTTTACCTCAATTTGCGAAGCAAGGAAACGTCTATCTCTGGAGACTCGCCATCATACCCTCAGGATCCGAAGCTTCCGCCCAATCCACATAAAGAACCGTTGGATATCATCCATTACCACATAGACTCCGGGAACAAGAAAGAGGGTGATGGTCGTTGCAAAGATGATTCCAAAACCGAGGGAAACCGCCATCGGAATTAAGAACCTGGCCTGCATGTCCTGCTCAAACAACATCGGCAAAAGCCCAGCAAAGGTGGTGAGAGAAGTTAGCAGAATCGCTCGGAAGCGCCGTCCCCCTGCTTGCAAGGCTGCCTCGCGGGCCGAGCCCAGTTCCTCGCGGTGACGATTGACAAAGTCCACCATCACGAGCGAATCATTCACAACAACTCCGGCCAAGGCCACAAAGCCCACCATGGACATGATAGAAAGGTTCATCCCCAGAGCAGCATGTCCCCAGATTCCACCGATGAGACCGAATGGAATCACGCTAAGAATAATGAGCGGCTGGAAATAGCTCTTCAGTGGAATGGCGATCAGCACATACATGATGATGAGTGCACCCAAAAAACCGATTCCGATTTCGCGAATGGAATTCGCCTGATCTTCCTGCTCCCCTTCAAAACCCCACTGCACGGAGGGATAACGACTTCCCATTTCGTTCAGAACCTCTTTCGTATAGCGACCCACTACCTCGTTGGCATTTGTGTTAGCATCAACATCGGCGGTGACCTTTACCGAGCGCTTTCTATCCGTGCGATTAATCACCGCAGGACCACTCCCAAACTGATACTCCGCCACTGCGCGCAACGCTACTCGCTCGCCAGTCGGGCTGACTAGCTCCAACTTTTCGATAGTCTCCACCGTCCGTCGGTCCACTTCCGGGAGGCGCACCATGACCTTTACCTCATCGCGGCCACGCTGCAGACGCTGCACTTCGTTTCCGTAAAAGGCATCCCGCACCTGCCGACCTACTTCCCCTAAGGTGAAGCCCAATGTCTCGCCCGCTCTTGTTAGGCGAACAATTTGGATCTCATCTTTACCGGCACGACTGCTATCAGCGATATCGATGACCCCGGTGTAGGCATTGAGCCCCTCTTTTGCGAAGGCAGTTGCGTCCTCTAGTTCGGCCAAATTGGTTGCAGTCAGGCTGAGGTCAATCGCATTCCCTCCGGAAGCAGTTTCGGCCTTGAACGAGAGTTCGACCACTCCTGGAATATTTCCTGCAAGCTCTCGCCAGGCATTGACGAGCTCATCACTACCTACGGCCCGTTCCGCCGACGGGAGGAGCTCGACAGTGACCTCGCCGATGTGGGTCGCCTTGGGAGGGCCACCTGGTTGAAAGCCAGTAATAAAGGGCTGCGTCCCGCTACTTGCCAACACGTGGCGCACCACCGGCTGTCCGTTATATCCTTGGAATTGTTCTCCTAACTGATACGCCGCAGCCTCGATTTGCTTCACCACATTTTCAGTCTCGGCAAAGGGCACTCCTTGCGCCAACTCAAGCTTGGCACTGAGGACATCGCCTTCTACCTCCGGAAAAAATTGGAATTTGATTCGCCCCGTTCCCACTACCGCGAGGCTAACCGCGAAGACGGCAAAGAAGAGAGCAATCATCGGGTAGCGCCATCGGAGACCAAAGTTCAAAGCTGGCTGATAGGCTTTCCGGACGAAGAGCAACAAGCCGGAGGCAATCTGGTGCTGCAGCCAAAAGAGGCCTTCCACCAAAAAGAGAATCCACTTCACAGGGTTCCAAGGACGATACTTCTTCCAACGAGAGTGGCTTCTCTCGTCGTTAGATTTGGTGGGACTCAACAAGGCCAAGTGCGCTGGCAATACGAGCTTGGATTGCACGAGGGAAAACAAGAGAGTGGGAATGACGACCAACGGAATATTAGGCCAGATTTTACCACTCACCCCGCTCAAGCCCAACATGGGCGTGAAGGCGACAATGGTGGTGAGGACACCGAAGATGACAACAGTGCCCACCTCGTGGGTTCCCTTCCAAGCAGCCAGGGTAGGATGCTCCCCTTTCTGGATACGTGCATAGACATTTTCGCCCGTGACAATGGCATCATCAACAACGATGCCGAGCACCAGAATGAAGGCGAAGAGCGAAATCATATTGATGGAAATACCCGCCACTGGCATGAGCCACATTCCGCCCGCGAACGAAACCGGAATACCTAAAGCAACCAGAAGAGCCAGCGAAGGTCGCAAGAAAAGCGCGAGCACAATGAGAACCAGTAAAAGTCCCGTCAAAGCGTTGCGCGAAAGAAGGTCGATGCGGCCTTTGAGCAACTCACTCTGATCGTTCCAGATACCCAGAGTCACCCCTTCTAGAGATTGCGCATTTTTCCAATCAACATACTCTTCGACCAGCTTCGCCAAGCGAGTGGTGTCCTGTTCTCCGACGCGATAGACATTCACCACCACCGCTTCCTCACGATCGTAATTGACGCTCAAATCAACATCCTCGAAGCCATCGATGAGATTGGCCACTTGCCCCAACCTGACCACCGAACCATCAGGCAAGGTCTTGATGGGGGCATTGGCAAAGTCCACCGCACGAAATTTTTTACCCACGGTGCGCACGATCAGCTCACCACCTCCGGTGCGGATTGAGCCTGCGGGAAGATCGACGGAATATCTCCGGACCGTATCTGCAACTTGACCCAGCGTTAGCCCAAGCTCATTCAGGCGATCCTCGCTCACCTCAATTGATATCTCATAAGGCCTCGTACCTGCGATTGACACCTTGGTAATCCTTGGTTTGCCAGCCAAAGCATTGCCAACGAACTCCATGAAAGTAGCTTTCTGCTTGGACTCGAAGGCGAGAAGTTCATCTTTGATCTCCTCTGCTAATTTGGCCAAGGTCGTTTCATCGGCACCATCTGCCACGAGGGTGATTGCCATCACTGGCGAAGTGATGACGATCTCTTCCAAAATCGGTTTTTCGGCTTCTTCGGGGAAATTCGCGATGGCATCGACGCGCGTCTTCACGTCGTCCATGACGTCACGCACCTCGTAACCATTCTCCACCTCAATAGTCACTGCTCCGGAATTCTGAGCCGAAGTGGACCGCATTTTCTTAATCCCTAGAACATCGGCCACCGCTTCTTCCACTGGCACCACTACCCCACGCTCCACTTCTTCTGGAGTAGCGTTGGGATAAGGGATGGAAACGGTGAGCGCATCAAAGGCGGTATCTGGAAAAATCTCTTTGCGAACCTTGAACCAAGTCGTGAAGCCCGCGAGCAGGATTGCCAGCATCAGAAAATTGCCCGCGACATGATTGCGCGTAAACCAACGAACAGCACCTTCCATTACTCGCCTTCCTCTCCTGCTTCAGGTTCGCGCACCTCAACCTCCATACCTTCGATAGCTCCCGCGATTCGGGTCAAAATCACCTTCTCTCCGAGGGTCACCCCCTCACTGACCAACACTTGGTCAGCTGTAGAACGCACCACCTCCAAGTTTCGGAAAGTGATGGTGTTTTTGTCAGTCAAAACTGCGACCCGATCCCCTTCCCTGACGGCCTCGCGAGGCACTGCGAAAGCATTTTGCAAAGACTGGCCAGTGAGCTCCGCCTTTACGAACAAACCAGGTGGAGGAAGACGAAGTTCTCCTTCGCCATCAGTGGCATCTACGGCTACCACTACCCCGGCAGTCAAAGCTCCTCGCTCTACTTCCCCCGTCGTCCGAACAATTCGGCCCGGCCACGTCACCTCGCGGACGCCCAAGGTTCCCCGTAGACTGACCTCTCCCTCCACTTGCCCAGATTCATTGCGTCGGAGGAGGGCGTAATCCTCCAAGCGGAGAGGAAGCTCCACCTCGAGACTTCGCTCCGAGAAGAGAGTGGCCAACATTGTTCCCGGTGACAGCACTGCTCCGATCTCGACGGACTCTTGCCTGACCACGGCATCAAAGGGAGCGCGGATGACCGTGCGGGCTAGATTGCGGGATGCGCGTTCCATCTCCGCTTGCGCGCTTTCGACATCAGCCTTTGAACTCGCTAGCCGGGCCTCCGCACTTGCGAGCTGAGGACGACGTGCTAACAAATCGCTGGCAGGTCCGCGGCCCAATTTTTCCCAATCCCGAAGGGCCTGATCCCGTTTGGCCTCTTCCTGCTCAATTGCCAGTTGGGCGTCAGCGACACTCATCCGGGCCCTCTCCAACGAGGCCTTCGATTGCTCCAAGGCCGCGCGATAATCTGAGGGGTCGATGACCACCAAAGTCTCGTCCTGCCTCACTTTTCCGCCTGGAACCAAGTTGGCATTCACCTCAATTAACTTGCCAGTCACTTCCGCAGTCAGATTGACCACGCGCTGACTTTCGACGATTCCCTCCGCGCGAATTCGGGCACCGCCTTCAGCTGGCCTCACCTCCGCAACCTCCACAGTGCGTGCCATGGCAGGAGCGACCGCCTTCTTGGCTGCAGAAGGCTTGCTGAGAACCAAGATCCAAATGACCACGAACATGCCTCCTAGGATAGCGAGCACCGCGACAAAACTCATCACCGCGCGCAGGGCCACCCCCCGTTCCTTTTCCAATTCTTCAAAGGGCATTTCTTCCAATTCGCTATCGTCGTTCATCACTCTTTGTTGCTACTATTTACCTCGTACCTTGAAGTCGCCTCCGAGGGCTAAATGCAAGTCTACTCGATTTTGTAACCGTTGCCGCCGCAGGGTTACCAACTGGCTCGCAATCTGAATACGCTGGCCCCTTGCTTGCAGGACGGTCAGAACAGTATCGACGCCATCGGCGTAGTCGCGCGAGGAAGCGGAATCCGCCTCTTTCGCTTCCTTGAGAGCCCTGCGCGCGGCGGCCACCCGCTGGTCAAAGAAATAGTCCGCGACTAACGCTTGCTCGACCTCGCCAAAGGCATCGAGAACCTTACGTTGAAGGTCAGCCAACGCACCACGCTCACGGCTGCCGGCACTTTGAAAATCACCCTGCAAGCGGCCGCCACTCAAAATGGGAGTCACTAGATTACCACCTAAGGACCAGACCCCGAAGTCACTATCTAACAGGTCTTGGAACTGGCTTGAGGTGCGACCCACATTGCTGGTGAGGGAGAAGCTGGGAAAACGCGCCAAGTCGGCGACTTTGGTATCCTTGATGGCGGCTGCAAAGCGACGCTCGGCTTCCAACACATCGGGACGTCGTTGGAGGAGTTCACTGGGCAAGCCAGTGGGAGGCTTGGGGGGCAGCTTCGGCAACGTCACTCCCTCTCCGGCCTGGCCTGCAGGATAGCGTCCTACGAGAAGTTCCAACTGGCGGCGGGCGCGCGCGATTTCCGCTTTCCATTGCTCAATGGTGCCTTCGGCATTTGCGCTATCGGTTCGCGCTAAGCGCAACTGGGCCGCAGTTCCTCCCTCGTCGCCTAGGGAAAGGGCGAAACGCTCCTCAATGGCGACTTCCGTCTTCTTGCGAATATCCAATGACTCTTTTGCTAGGCCAAGTTGTTCGTTTGCTTCCCCTAAGGCCAACCAAGCCTTCACTACTTGTCCGGCGAGACTTGCCTGAGCCGCGCGAAACGCATTTTCCTCGGCCCCCAACCGGGCTAGTTCCGCTGACTGGGCAGCCGAAACCTTGCCCCAGATGTCTGGCTCCCAACTGACATCCAGTGATGCTCCGAGGGTGGTTGCTAGCGACGTGAGGGGCCCCGAGGAACCAGGAATCGGAAGTCCGACAAAGACCTGCTTGTTCCGGTTTGCACTCAACCCGGCACTGGCTTGCGGCAAAGCTGGGGCCTGAGAACCCTTGGCCAAAATCACGGCCCGGTTTACCCGTTCTCGCGCCGACTGCATGCTAGGATTGGCCCGCACGGCCTCGGAGACGAGAGCGGTCAATTGACGGTCTCCAAAACGGCTCACCCACTCCTCATCTACTCCCGCGCGCCCGGCCCGACTCGCCGACCAACTTCCGGGAGCTATCGCCGAGACGGCTTCCATCTGCGAATCTGGAGCGACCCCACTGCCACAACTCGTTACTAGAAAGACCGTAGTTGAGACAGCCAAGATTGAGTTTAAGCTTCTTTTCATGCTTTCAGGCCCCCTTCGCAAAAATTCAGAACTTCCTCAAAGACCCGCTCCCACTGCCACTTGTCAGTGAGACGTCCCTCTGAAATCTGCTCAAAAACTTCGTCTCTCATCAAAGCGTCAGCCATCACTACGAAGCAGCATTTGAGCCGAAAGTAGGCTTGTTCTTCCGACAGCCCAGGCACCGCCGCACGAAAGCCAGCCACCACCTTGCGGGCCATTTCTTGAAAATGTGGCAGCACTTCCTCGGGCAATCCGCATGACCCCTCACTCATCATTCGTCCCATGAACTTGGCAAAAAGACGCTGACTTCTCTCCTCAGCCAAGATTCTCGTCATCATAGGCCGGAGGAAAGCGGAGACCACTTCTCGCACCGTTGGCTTTTTCTTGCGAGACAGCAGCGCATCTAAGAGCTGAATTCGCTCGGCATTAATGGGCATGGCGTGACGGCCCATGACTGCATTGATGAGATTTTCTTTTCCACCAAAGTGATAGTTGACGGCCGCGACATTGGCTCCAGCTTGTGCAGTGATGTCTCGCAAGGAAACAGCCTCAAAGCCTTTTTCAGCAAAAAGAGCTTCCGCTGCCTCCAGAAGACGCTCCTGAGTTTCTGTCGTCACTTGCACCACGGACAGAACCTAATCGGGGTGAGGGAGCTGTCAAACACTTGTTTGAAACTAGCGTTTAAAAACCAGGTCACGATTGGAAGAGAGAACGCCTCTTCTGGCAAAAAAGTTCAACCGGCGCGCATCAGCAGGACCGCCAACACCGCTCCTGCGACAACGAACACTAAGGCCACGCTACCCAAGACTTGGTCGAATCGCGTCGCGCGCGGCCGATGAGGCGAACTCGATTTGGGGAAGACAATCCCGGCATATACCATCCCGGCGACCAGGCCTCCTCCGTGGGCCCAGTTGTCGATAAAGTTATAACCCACAAAGCCGACCACGAAGGTGAAGACCAAAGCCGCGCAGAGTCGCCGCGTGGCCCGTTTGGGAACCAGCCTTCCATGCAACCACTCGAAGACGAGCACGAAGCCCAACAGCCCCATGATTCCCCCTGAAGCCCCGACCGATGCTTGCGTTGGTAGGCCATGGGCCGAGGCTACCCCTCCCGCGAGCATCGAGACCAAGAACACGAGCGCCAGATGGGGCCAGCTTGCCATTACTTCGGTCCGTCTGCCCAAGTAGAGGAGCCCGAGACCATTCATGATGAGGTGGACAAGGTGTCCGTGCAGCATTGGTGCGGTGAGCAAGCGCCACCACTCCCCGTTGAAATACCCGATTCCTTCCTGATTTTTGACAAGACCGGCATCTCGCAAGCCTGCTAAAGTTAACTTCCCGTTCCAGACCTCCGGCGGGGAAAATAATGCGGAAAGGAATGATGGCGCTTGTGGCAAGCCCTTGAATACCTGCACCAAATACAAACCGACCACCATACCTAACAAAATTTTAGTAACAGGCACCTGCTGGCGTCGAAGCCAGATTTCGAATCGGACTTCTTCGGCCTCATCCTTCAAGTTCTCGGCCTGCAGGCGCAGCGCTCGCTTCTTCCGCTTCCACGCCTCATAGGCCGGGATGCCTGCGAACATCAGCCACAGGACCCCGTAAAGCCCGAGTTCCTCCGATCGGAGCAACTGACCCGCAGCCAAGCCTTTCCAGACTAAATAAACAATCGGCAGAAGAAAAACGAAAGCTCGGAGGAGGCTTCCACTCCACTCGTCATCTGAGATGGCCGCCTTTCGCTTTCGCAAAGCGCCGAGGAGACGTTCGTCCTCTTCCGGGGGAAAGCAGCGTTTTCGCTCGGGGGTCCAGACGAGACCTGCGGGTTCCCGCCACTGGGTCACGTGTTCTTCGAGCTCGGAAAAACTCTCGAATGCGCGGGCTTGGTCTTTACCCAACAAGACACCGAAGGAGCCGTCTTGCGGTTTGACCGGAAAGATATGTTCACGCTGCCAGACGGGCAGGTTGATCTCCTGCTCTGGCGCGCTCATGACGGATTATTGACCAGCGTTTTCCTCTTCGCTCGTCTCGCTCTCAGTAGTTTCTTCAGCGGCTGCGTCCTCTTCAGGAGTTTCTTCCGGAGAAGCATCTTCAGCGGGAGTTGCTGTTTCTTCAGGAGCGGGCTCAACTTCCTCAGTCACGGCCTCTTTGCCCGCAGAATCAGTCTCAGTTCCGGTGCTAAGAGCGGCCTCGACATCTTCCAAAATAGCATCTTCTTCGCCGTCTTCGATCTTAATATCGTCCGCGA
>CAZGXV010000076.1:0-14317 GCA_964529725.1 uncultured Roseibacillus sp. | reverse complement strand
TCTCTCTTTAGCCCATTCTTGGACCAAGATTTGGACCAAGATGGATAGGATAGATTGGATTTTTTGATGGAAAAACCTGAGCCACGAACTTTTGAAGGGAATGGCACTTCAAAACTCGGCTCAGAACGATGAGTTTGAATTCTTAAATCTGATTCATCTAATCCATCCTGGTCTCAGTTCACCGAATTTTCCTCTCGCTTGATCGCCCTAGACCCAAGAACGAGCTCTATGAAAGCTGCTCAAGGAGGCGGGTTACGGCCCAGAAGGCTCCCGCCAACGCGACCATGACGCTGCCTACTATTCGCACTTTCTCATAAGCAGGCTTCTCGTGCCATTTGAGAGTGAGCACCCAAGCCAACGCCAGCAGACTGATCTGCGCCAACTCCACTCCAACATTGAGCGCGCCGACCGAGGCCAGCAGCTGGTCGCGATCAACATAGTTTGCAAGCGCTCCCGCAAAGCCAAGCCCATGCAAAAGCCCGAGAAGAAAGACGAGTAGCAATCGCTTTTTCAACGTGCGCTCCGAGCGTAGATTTTCCAACCCGACCATCACGAGGCTGAGCGCGATCAGGATTTCCAAAGGCCCGCTCCAGCTCGTGGGAAGCGCCACAAATCCGCCCGCCGCCAAACCCAATGTCAACGAGTGGGCCACCGTAAAGGCTAAGGACTGGTGCACCAGCTCCCCTATTTTGCGCCGATAAAAGAAGAGCCCGAACACGAACAAAACATGGTCCCAACCCAAGGGCACGACATGGCGATAACCCTCCCGCAACCAGACCCACCAGCGCCCACCCTCCCGAAGTTCCTTGGTTTCATCCGGCTGAAGAATGAGAAAGTCCCCTTCTTTTTCCACAATCAGCGTGGGAAACTTCCCTTTCTTGACTCCTACCGAGACTCGCCCTGGTTCCTCGCCTTCGAGGATGACCCGGAAGTAACCGATGCCGTTCATGAGCACGGGAAAGTCAGGGGGAGTCTGTTCCCAATCCGGAAAAGAAAGGTCCCAAGTCAACTCCCGCCCGTTGGCTTTGATGGAAATCATCGACCGAAGATAACTCTCTGCTTCGCGACGAAGCGCGGCCCACTCCTCTTCCGGAAAAACCAAGAGCTGGGCCCTCGTGAGCGCGGGTTGGAAGGGGTCATCCCGCGTCAGGGGGTCGCCATAGCCGGCATCAAATTGAACTTCCAAGCGCCAACCGTCTTCGCCGCCATTCTCTTCGCTGCCCTGCCACTCCGCATACAATTGTTCGACGACGTGAGCCGAGCTTGAGGCCCACCCGAACAGCCAAAGCACAAAGACAATGATGCGAAACACAGTCCGAAAGAGAAGCAACCCGCACAGAAAGACAAACGCAAAGTCAGGCGCGGGCGAAACAGGGAACTATCCAGCGCGAAACTTCAGAAATCCGAATGAAAAAAGAAGCCCTTTTCATAAACCTCCTTCCAACTTTCCGCATCCTTCCTTTGATAATTTATTTTTCGGCTGTCATGATGCCCTATTGGACAGCCGTCGAACTGACTTTTAAAAATCCCATGAAATCCATCGCATCATCCTCGGAAGGAGTCTTGAAAAAGCTACTCTTCCTCACACTCACTGGCTCTTGCGCAAGCAGCTGGGCAGCGGTCACTGCCGAAGACTCGTTTGAGACCGGAGGAGCCCCTGATTACACAGCCGGAATGGCCAATCTCGAGGGCCAAAATCCAACTCGGAGCGGGTTCATAGGTAGCTGGACGACCGGGTTTGGTGGCGACCCCAGTGTCGTGGCGACAGGACTCACCTACACCGACGGCACCAACAACCTCACCGCTGCCGGAGGTTCGGTTGACTTCAATTTCCTAGATGCCAACGGACGGGTGGGGCGTCTTCTGAGTAACCCCATTGATGACAGCTCGGATGGCACGCTTTACTTCGCCTTTCTCATGAGACTTGATTCGACCGCTACCACCGACAATTACCGTGGTTTGGAATTACACAACGGGAGCTTCAACGATGGAGGTGACCGCAAAATTCGCATTGTAACCGGGCTCACCACCGATGTCTCGACCTCTGGAAACGTGACCTTCCAAATGTTTGAGAACAACACCGCGGACTTCTCGGTCGACTTGGGAGCACCCGACACCGACACCAATCTTTATGTGATCAAGTTCACCCTCGGCGACCAGAGCAACGAGGACTCCATCAGTATTTGGAGAAATCCCGGCGACCTTTCTAGCGAGTCACTTTCCGGCACTCCCGATGGCGTTGTTTCCAATTTTGATCTTCAGCTGGACCGAATCACTTTTGCCAAGTTCGGGGCCGAAGGCGTGGGCTACGATGAACTCCGTATCGGCACGACATGGTCCGACGTGACCACGGTGGCAGACCTTAGCGATAGCGACAACGACGGCCTGCCCGACGATTGGGAAATTGCCAACATGCTTGACGAGATGGATGACGGCACTATCGGCGAGTCTGCACCCGGCGAGAAAGATGGGCCCAACGGCGCCCTCGGCGACCCCGACATCGATGGCTCTGACAACCTGCAGGAATTCACCCGTGGCACCAATCCGCGCGACCCGGATTCCGACGATGATGAAATCTTTGATGGTAACGAGACCAATACCGAAATCTTTGTCTCGGCATCTAATACTGGCACTGATCCCCTTGACCGCGACTCCGATGACGACGGTCTCCAAGACAACCTCGAGACGGGCCCACCCTCCAGCTCCGATCCTAACAAGTCCGATACCGACGGCGATGACGTCAACGATCTCTCCGAGCTTGCAGCTGGAACCGATCCCAATTCGGCAGCGAGCCGACCCTCTACCGACAATGCCGATATCATCGGTTTGGATTACTTCGATTACGTCAGCGGTCCCATCAACGATACCGCCGGTGGCGAGTATTTTGACTATGACAACTCGACCGCCAACGACGCCTTTATTGGCCACATTGGGATGGGTAGCCAAAGCAGTTGGTTCAATGGTGCCAATGTGGTCTGTGGCAAATTGGTGACCCAAAACAACGATGCCTACCGTGCTCTCAACGGGCCCCAATCCGGAGGCGAGGCCATTAGCCGATTTGGAAGACTTGCCAATGCTGGCAACGAACGCATCTACTTCAAGGTCGAGATGACCTACCGCGCCGGAGCGAGCAGAGCCGGACTGTCCTTCTTTACCCAAGGGACCGAACAGATATTCTTTGGAGTGCGAGCGAACGGCAACTTTGGCTTGGAGGAAATCAATGGCGCCACGGCCAGTGGGAGTTCTCCAGTCGATGGTCAAACCTATACCCTCGTCGGGACCATTGACGAAGATGCCGGAGCCGACTTTGCAAAGTTCTTCCTCGATCCCAATCTGGCTGCTGCCGAGCCGGAGTTTGGTGATATCGAAATCACGCCCTCTCAGGTAGAGAACTTGTTCCCTTCCGCAATTCTGCTGGGTTCGGAAGGCGACGCAGCTATCGAGTGGGATAATCTTATTCTCACCACGACGTGGGAAGCCCTCTCTACCACCACCCCCACCGACAGCGAACCGGATGGACTTCGCGACACCTTTGAACGCGCCTTCGCCGGAGACTTGACCACCCTGACTTCTGCCACTGACAATGACGACAGCGACTCATTGAACAATGCTGACGAACAAACCGCTGGCACTAACCCTCTCGCGGGCGACAGCGATGGCGACACCTTGAGCGATAGCACCGAACTCGCCAATGGCACCAACCCTTGCCTCCTCGATACCGATGGCGACGGATTGAACGATGATTGGGAAACCAATGACGACAATTTTGTAAGCGCAACGGAAACCGGAACCGACCCGCTCTTGGTTGATAGCGACCTTGATGGCTTGGAGGATGGCTTCGAGGTTCGTCTGGGCAGCGACCCCAACGACCTTGATGCTACGCCCGCTAACTCCCCCACCCTCCTCTGCAACGGTTACCGGGAAGACCTCTATGGTGCTCCTTTAGCCGTGCAGGGTATCGAGACCCAATTTGGAGATAACTTTTCCGAACTCAATGCCGCCTATGCAGGAGTGCAAGATGGGAAGCTGTTCCTGATGTTGACTGGCAATATCGAAGGCAACTTTAACAAGCTCAATGTCTTCATCGACTCCAGCTCCGCTATCGTCACCAACGTTCTCACTGCGGCTGGAAACGACGGCTCCAACGTGATGAACGGTCTCACTTTCGACACAGGGTTCGAGCCTGACTACCACATCATTGTCCGTCGGGGCTTTGGCATTGGCGACCAGTTCGACCTCGATATCTCCAATCTCGCCACTGGTGAGTTCGCTTCCTTCAGCAATGTCTTTGGCGGTAGCCAGGAAGGATTCGCCAACACTGGCACTCCCGACAACGGAACTCTTGCCACCAATGCAATCGGGGTGGGTTACTTCAACCTCAATCAAGCTGGTGTGCTCGGTGGAACAGGACCCGCTGACTTGGCAGCAGCGGCAGCGGTGCCCACTGGCTTTGAGGTCTGCATCGACTTGGCTGATATCGGTTCTCCTGCTGGCAACGATATTAAGGCGATGGCTTTTGTCACCAGTAGCGACCTTACTTTCTCTTCCAACCAGTTCCTCGGCACCCTTCCGGAGGACTTGGATAGCGAAGGATTTGGCACCTCCAATCTAGGTACAACGAGCGCGATTGACCTTTCGGAAATCGCTGGTGACCAGTGTTTTACTATTAACATTCCTGAACAAGAGGCAGGCATTTCGATTATTGACTGCTCAATCTCAGACTCTACCTTCACCCTTAATGTTGGAAATCTCTCTTCAGGAAGCGATTACCACGTCGAGTTCTCTCCAGACCTTGTCAGTGACTTCGCGGACCTTGCAAACTCCACCTTCACGGCGAGCGGGGAAACCGATAGCACAACCCTCACTATCTCAGACACCAGAGGCTTTTACCGAGTCGCCGCAGGTGTCGCCGAATAGAAAACCCTAATATCAAATACTAGACTAATGAAACGACTAACACTTACTGGAGCACTCCTTCTTGCTTCTGGCTCTGTTGCCTTCTCGGCATCGGGTATTTTCGGAACAGGAACCGCTCTGACCAACAATGGAACCCTCACGTTCTATCAAACAACCTTACTTGGGGACTCTCGTCATCAGCCCAGCGGCGCCTCGCCGACTCAAAACTCGGCAGGTTTGGACGGCTTGGATTTGGGCGAATTTGACCCTGCAAATGGAGATAGCCTGACCATCGGAGGTGGTGGTGTCCTCACCTTTAAAAATGGTGGTAGCGATGTCACCGGTGCCACTGTCTTTTACTCCGTCAATGGTGGCGCGGAAGTGGCCCTCGGTTTGGGCTTTAATGAAGACAACGTCAGTGGAGTTGGCGGAGATCAACGTTGGTATAGCGATGGTGCTGGCGCAGACCTTTTGGCAGGCCTCTCCAATGGCGACCATACACTCACTGTTCGCTACGAGGCGACAAACACTGAGAACGGGAGCCCTCAACCAGTGCACTCTGCGGGGCCTTTCACTGCCGACTTCAGCGTCATCCCCGAGCCTTCGGCAGCCATCTTGGGAGGTCTCGGGCTTTTAGGTCTTCTTCGCCGTCGTCGCGCCTAGTCCGGAAGGCCTCCAACGAAAACGGTCTTTCGCCCACCTCCGGTGCGACGAAAGCTCAACTTTCACAATCAGCGGACCCTTGCAAAAGGGCCCGCTTTTTTGCGCTTTTCAGTAAACCGATTTCCTCAAAACAACCTTTGAAAGTAGGTTCCCCGGACGAACCCATTTCGACTTATTAGAGGTCACTTTATCATGAAACCCCTTCTCTGCGCTTGTCTCCTCCCGGCCTCTCTTTTTGCCCAAACGGAGTCTCTCCAATCGCCGGATGGTGCCCTCTCGGTGGCAATCAATTCGGCGGGAAAAGAACCGACCTACGAAGTGAAAAAAGGCGAGGAAACGCTCATTGCTTCCTCGCGCCTCGGCTTTCTTCTCAAGAACGCTCCCGCTCTGGATGGGCCCTTCGA
This sequence comes from uncultured Roseibacillus sp., assembly GCA_964529725.1. GTDB lineage: Bacteria > Verrucomicrobiota > Verrucomicrobiia > Verrucomicrobiales > Akkermansiaceae > Roseibacillus. Next base: position 8,354 of record CAZGXV010000076.1, on the reverse strand, counting down.
AATTCTCGAAAGCAAGAGTGCGAGCATTGACGAAGCTTGGCAACCAGTCTGGGGCCAGCACTCCAATATCCGTAACCATGCCAACGAAGTGCGACTTCTGCTTCGCGAAACCGAGAAGCCTTTTCGGCGCCTCGACCTCACCTTTCGAGCCTACAACGACGGCATCGCTTTTCGCTATCACTTCCCTCAACAGCCTGACCTGAATCGCTTCGAAATCACCGACGAGCTCACCACCTTCAACCTCACCGACAATCATCAGACTTGGTGGGTGGAAGCCTTGTCTGATACCTACGAGCGGGACTACAACGAGACCCCTCTCGCCGATTGCGCCACGCGCGGAACTTCCACTCCAGTGACGATGCGCACAGACGCTGGGACCTATCTCTCCTTTCATGAAGCCAACCTAACAGACTGGGCAGGAATGAAGCTTAAGCGCGCCGAAGGAGGCAGCGACTACTCCCTCGAAGCTGACTTAGTGCCGTGGTTCGAATCCGACGTGAAGGTGAAATGTGAGACCCCACACTCCTCACCGTGGCGCACCATCCAAATCGGAAACTCGTCGGGCGACCTCATTGAGTCTTCGCTGATTCTCAATCTCAATGAGCCTTGCGCCATTGAGGACACCAGTTGGATCGAGCCCGCTAAGTTTATGGGCATCTGGTGGGGCTGCATCACTGGCACTTGGAACTGGGAGCTCGAAGAGAACGCCGATAAACACGGAGCCACCACCGAGCGAGCCTTGCGTTACATCGATGCCTGCGTGCGCAACAACATACCCTGCCTCCTCATTGAGGGTTGGAACGAGGGTTGGGAAGGCGACATCCCAGGCTGGGGCGACATGAACATGATGAAGTGCTACCCCGACTTCGATATCAAGAAGGTCACTGACTACGGTCGCGAGAAGGGCGTGACCCTCGTGGGCCATCATGAGACCGGAGGCAATATCACCAACTACGAGAAACAGCTTCCCGCCGCCTTCGAGTATTATAACGAGTACGGCATCAACCGCATCAAGACGGGCTACGTAAGCGGTGACATTCCCCTCTACACCGACGGTCTCAGCGAAAATGATCGCGAGCACCATCACGGACAATTTCAAGTGCGCCATCATCAAAAAGTCATCGAGATGGCGGCCCAGCACAAAATCATGATCAACGCCCATGAGCCCATCAAGGCCACTGGTCTCTCCCGCACTTGGCCCAACTTTGTCGCTCGCGAAGGTGCGCGCGGCGGCGAGTTCAATCACTTCATCGGCAACCCACCCACCCAGACCTGCATCCTTCCCTTCACGCGGCTACTAGGTGGACCCATGGATTACACCCCCGCTCTCTTTGACGGCGCTTATCATCCTAATCATCGCTTTGGCACCCGCTCACAACAACTTGGGCTCATGGTCGTTCTCTACAGCCCCCTCGTGATGGCTGCCGACTTCTACCAAGCCTACGACAATGAGCCTGCAACCCAGTTTATCCGCAATGTTCCTGTCGGCAAATGGGATGAGACCCGCATCCTCGACTCCGCCATTGGCGACTACGTGGTCACCGCGCGTCGGCAAGGGGAGAACTGGTTCGTCGGAGGCATCAACAACGAGGAAGCGCGCAAGCTATCGCTCGCCCTCAACTTTTTGAGCGAAGGAAAGAAGTATCACGCCGTCATCTATCAAGATTCGCCGCAATCAGACTTCCGCGAGAATCCTTACGCCATCGACATCAAGCAGACCTTGGTCAGTGCCAGTGGCCAGCTTGAGGTTAACTTCGCCAATGGCGGAGGCATCGCCATCGAGCTCTACCCCGAAGGCACCGAGTTCACCGCTCCTTTCGGAGCACCGGGTAAAATAGACAAAGAAAAAGCCTACACGCTGCGTGCGAAACATTCAGGCCGCCTTCTTACCGCCAGAGGTAACGACGTGATGCAGTATGCTGAGCATTCTAACAGAAATCAGCAATGGACCTTCCAGAAACTCGAGAACGGTCACTACCTGATCAGAAATGGAGCACAAGCCCTCACCGTCATCGGTGAAGAGAACCCTGCCGTGAACCTCCAAGACCTTTCTCCAACCAACCCCCTGCAACAGTGGACTCCTAAACACATCGTGGGCACCTGGTTTCATCTCGAAAGCGTGGCCAACGGCAAACTCCTCGACGTCGCCGAAATCAATTATTCGGACGAAGCTGGCATCCACACCTGGGAACATGCCCATTCACCCAATCAAATCTGGTCTCTGGAAAGCAACTAGGGCCGAGCCCGCTTGCCGCCAGCAATGGATGAGCAACCTGAGTATCTGTTCAGGCTCCACCTCTCTGACCTGGGTTACCAAATGAGGAGCCCTACTCCGTGTAATAACAAACCCACGCACCCACCAATCAGGGTTCCGTTGATGCGAATGAACTGCAGGTCAGGGCCCACTTGGGTTTCGAGGCGCTCAATGAGGTCGTCGGCTTCCCAGCTGTCGACGGTGCGGCTGATGATTTGCTCAATGCCGCTGCCATAGCGGTCGAAGAAGCCTGCCACTCCATTTTCCACCGTGGTCTCCAAGTTTTCCAGCTTAGCAGGCTCCGCCAGAAGCCGTTGAGCCACCCCCGAAATCATCTCGCTCCAACGCCCGCCATCAGCACCTGCTTCAAGATTCTCAGCCTCTGCTAGGACGTAGCGACCTACTCCGCGAATGACCTCTTCGAGCACGGCCTGCGTTTCCGGGTCGGCCAAGACCCGCTCTTTGAAGGCTTCCCACTCCCCTCCACCGCCGTCTTCGAGTTCCTTGAGAGTTTGCCCTAGAGCCTCCTCAATCTTCTCGAACAGAGGATGGTTCTCATCGCGAGAGGCCGCTGCAAGCTCGGCCGACAACTTCTCAATCGCTTTCCCGGACATCATCATCGCTGCCACTTCGGTGACCGCTCCGAGAATCTTCGCCCCCCGCATCGGCGCTCCTTTGCGGGCCTCGTCCATCACCCAATCGCGATTCTGGGCAACGGTCTCGCTGAGACGACCCAAGACCGGGGCCAAAACCTCCCGTCGCGAAGGACTGCGTAGGAACCCTTGCAACAGAACCGAAACGAGCCGGCCCACGGGTAAGCCCTGAAGCCCCTCCCTCACCTTTTCTCCGCCCAGACGAGCCAGCTCTAGGCCATCTGTCTTCGCTACCAGATTAGGCACTGTTCCCGATATCTGCCTCACTGCCCGCTCCGCGTTTTCCTTCTGCCCTAGCCAGCCCGCAAGCCGCTCAACGGGTCGCCAATCCTTCCACTGACGACTGACCTCTTCCCTGGTGAAAAAACTACCCCTCACAAACTGGCCCACCAAACCCCCAATGCGCTTCTTCTCTTTCTTAACAATTGCAGTATGGGGGATGGGAAGACCCAGCGGATGCCGAAAGAGCGCAGTCACCGCGAACCAATCGGCAAGCGCGCCCACCATTGCCGCCTCCGCGAAGGCACGGACCCACGCCCACGCCGATATCGTTTCTTCCAAACTACGAGAAATCCCGTAGGTGAAAACCATGAGCACGAGCAAGCCGGTGGCCAGTAGGCGCATTCTCTTCAATTTCTCGCGACCTTCACTCATTCATCCTCTTTCGTAAAATGTTGCCATCCTCCAGTGCCCAAATCGCTTTCACCTTCTGAGGTGAGCTGACCAATTCGCGTCAACTCGACCTTTGGAAACTTTTTTCGGAACTCCGCTATCCACTCTCCTTCAGGGGCCGCAAAAAGGAGCTCCATGTCTTCGCCATCTGATAGCGCCTGCGCGATAGTCGCATCTTGGTGACAAGGTAGACGTTCCTTATCGAGAACAAAACCACAGCCACTGGCATGAGCCAAACGCGGCAAATCCCGTTGCAGCCCATCCGATAAATCCATCATGGCATGGGCATAATCTGCCAACCACTGGCCCTCGGCCACTCGGGGAATGAAGTCTAGGTGACGACCGCTCTGGTAGCTACCACCTAGACGACCCGTGACCCAAAGACTGTCATTAGGTCGGCCTTGGCTACGGGTGACAAATCGATTGCGCTCTACTCGACCCGTGCCAGAGACGCTGACTAAAGTTGCCGAACCTGTGGGCAAGCTCACTGTCTCGCCACCCACCACGCTAGCTTGGAAGCGCTCCGCACATCGTGAGATACCTAAATAAAGGCCCTCCACCCATGAGAGGGAAACCTCTCCCGCTGCTGCGATGGTGATTAAGAGTTCGGAAGCCTCGCCGCCCATAGCGGCAAAGTCGCTCACTACCCGGGCTGCCGCCTTCCAGCCCACTCGGTCGCTCTCGGTCTCCGACAGAAAATGAATACCCTCCACCACGGCATCAGTTTTGAGAAGGAGCAAGTATTCTCCGCCAGTATCCACGACCGCACAATCGTCGCCGGGACCTACGAGGACGTTCGGCTTCTGGGACAAGCCCTCTACCAGTCGGCGCACGACTTCCTCCTCCCCGAGGTCACTGAGCATTGGCGGCTGGTCAGAATCCTTCATTACTCGACAAAATTACCTACAAAGACGTAGCCATTATTCAACAAATGAATTCCTACCGGAGCCCAGAGGGAACCCGTCAACTCGTAGGCTGCAATAAGAATGAGGCTTAACAAAAAGCGGCCTAACAGAAAACTCCCTTCGAGATGAGCGGCTGCAAAAAACAAGGAAACAGTGGCCGCCGCCAACCAGGCTCCTCCCATCCTCTTCAAGACTGGATAGAGGTAACCTCGAAAAACAATCTCCTCCATCAAGGGTGCCATCAAGACCGTAATGAGCCCCCAAAGGACCCAGAAGAAGAGAGTAGGTTCAGGCCCCTTCTCTATCGGCCAATTCACTTGGGAGAAGACCCAATCCGTCCAATCCTGAAAACCCACATACCAAAGAAGCTCCAATATAATGGTATAGAGAACATAGCCCGTGAACATAACCCCAATGACCCACCAATAGCGTCCGGGCCGCAGCCCCCAGAATGAAACAAAGTTCACACGCCGATACAAAACACCCAGAACGACTCCGATAAAAGCCAATTGTAGAACCAGCTGACTAACCAAAAAAGGGGTGGTGACTTTTTCCGGATTTCTCACACTCCCTAAGTCGATCCAATTCCCGAGATAGACCGCGAAGACGAGCCCTACGCCAGCCATGTCGATCCACCCCAAGTGGCGGGTCTCCACCACTCCCACCTGACGCCCAGGTTGGCTGGCCCAAGTTTTTCGGAAGGAGAACATTAAGAGGCAGACGAACAGTAATCCCAACGAAAGAAGCAAGCTCCCCCCCAAAACCGCATACTCGAATCCCTGCATCAGCAAGGACTTCATACCATCGAAAAGCCGGAGTGACGAGAGCGTAGTCACTCCTTTGAGCCTTTCGGCACTAAAGACTCTTTGCGCTCAAGAATCTTCTAGCGGCGGCCACTCTTTTCAAAGAAGGTCACCCGCAGCGCGTATTAACCATCAAATGCGATTTCTTCTCCTCCTTACTTTTCCCGTCGGTCTGTCTGCCCAGATGGTCTTTGAAGAAACCGTCGTCACCGCTTCCCGCCTCGAAGAAGAGGCAACCGAGTCACCGAACGTTACCGCTGTCGTCACTAACGGGGATTTTCTCGACAACTCCTTCCGCTCCTTACCGGAGGCGCTCGCTCTCACCCCGGGTGTGTCGGTGCAGAAAACAACTCACGGTCACGGTTCGCCCTTCATCCGTGGCTTTACCGGACGACAAAATCTTTACCTCATCGACGGTATTCGTCTCAACAATTCCACTTTCCGCGCCGGTCCCGTTCAATACGCCAACACCATTGATGCCTTTGCTCTCGACCGCTTTGAATTGGTTAAATCGCAGGGGTCGGTGCTTTATGGCTCGGATGCCCTCGGTGGCACCTTGAACTCGCTCACCACCTCATCAGGTTATCTGGAACGCGACCCTGGATTTTTCCAAACTGGCTCCGCTTCCTATCGCTATGATACGAATTCCCAGTCCCACCTCGGGCGTCTCCAGCAAACGATAGGCTCCGGTGGTATGTGGGGGCTTACCTTTGGCACCACGCTCAAGGATTTTGGTAATATCGAAAGCAACTTTTTCGGGGAGATGGAGAACACTGGCTACCCGGAACAAAATTACGATCTCAAGCTAGAATTCTCACCCACTGACAATCTCCACCTCACTCTCTTTAGCCAATATCTCAATCAGGATGATGTCTGGCGCTGGCATTCTACTACCTTGAACCCCGGAGGTTGGGAGGGTTTGGCACCCGGTGAATTTGACTCGCGAATCTACGATCAGGAACGTTGGCTAAGCTACTTCAAGCTGAAGCATGAGCCCTTTGCTCACTGGATTGACCACTACACCTTGACGCTTTCTTACCAGACGACGCAGGACAGCGAATTCCAAGATCGTCGCAATCCCGATCCGCTCGTCAGTCGCAATCAGATCCGGTTTGGCGATATCGTGACCGACACCTTTGGCGTTTCGTTCGAAGCCCAATCCAGCCTTGGCAACACCAGTCTTCTCTACGGAGTCGACTACTATGAGGACCATGTTGATTCCGAAGGATTCCGCATCAATACCGCTACCGGAGTCCGCGACGATAATCGAGCCCCCATCGCCGACGATTCCATCTACCGCTCACTGGGGGTCTTTGCGCAGGCACGCACTACTTGGAGTGACAGCCTCGAAACCACTGCCGGGCTGCGCTACACCTATGCCGAGGCCGACATAGGTTCCTTGGATGCCGAGGATTCCTGGGAGGCCCTTGTTTTCAATCTGCGCGCCCTCTATCGTTGGAACGGTACTTGGACAACCTTCGGTGGTTATTCGCAAGGCTTCCGCGCACCCAACCTAAACGACCTCACTGGCAGCGTCACTTCCCGCTCGGGTTTGGATTCGTTGGGAACCCTTGGTCTCGACCCGGAGTTGACGCAAACCTTTGAGATTGGGACGCGAGCCCGCTCTGATACATTTTCTTTCGAAGCTGCTGCCTTCTACACCCTCATCGACGACCTCATTGTTCGTATCGAAGACGGAGGGGGCACCGAGCGAAGCCGCAATGCTGCCGAAGCTTGGATTACTGGCATCGAGGCCGAAGGTCGCTACGCACTGAGTGACTGCTGGTCTCTCAACGGCTTTTTGACTTGGCAATATGGTGACCAGACCAGACCCGAACAGCTCGGCCAACCTGATCGAGATTTTCCTGTTTCCCGACTTTCCCCGTTCCGGGGTTCCTTGGCTCTTCGTTACGACTCACCTAGTAGTATCTGGTGGGCCGAAGCCCGAGCCACTGCCGCCGCCCGAGCCAATCGCCTCGCTCCTAATGACGAAGGCGATACCCAGCGCATCCCGCCAGGCGGCACCCCCAGCTACCTCGTCTTCTCAGCCAATGCTGGATGGCAAGCGAGCGAGAATCTTGACTTCACCTTGGGCTTGCAGAATCTCACTGACGAAGATTACCGCATCCATGGTTCGGGTCTCAATGAGCCCGGCTTCGGTGCTTTCCTCACGACTCGCTATTCTTGGTAGGAGACGTCTGCTTTTCAAAAGCTGAGGCTTCTATTTGTTAGAAAATAGGTTCTGAAACTTTCTTCTCACTTGGCAAATAGGTGTCTTTTGAGCAAAGTAAAGATATGGAAGCTACTTCTCCACCGTCGCCCCAGCCCCACCCGGCAATGCCACCCAAGGCTTCCGGACTTGCCATTGCCTCTTTAGTTTTAGGCATCATCTCTGTCCTCGGCAGCTGCATCACCGGTATTCCCGCCATTATTTGTGGACATCTTGCTCTCAGTAAAATCAAAAAATCAGCGGGACAAATCGGTGGCTTTGGTCTTGCTCTCACTGGCCTTATTCTTGGTTATATCTTCACCGCATTCGCGATCATTTACGCGGGACTTGCCGTTCCGACAGCGATGAAGGCTCTTCACAAAGCCGAACAAGTCACCCTCATCAATAACGGCAAGGCCTTGAAGAGTTCACTCGACCTTTACGCGGCTAGTAACGCCGGATCTTACCCGGCGAGCATGACTGACTTGATTCCCTCTGCGATTGGTAGTCGCTCCGAACTAGACGAACTTTTGGCGATTAAGGGAGGAGGTGAGTTCAGCTATGTTTCGGGCCTGACTCAAAGCTCACCTGGGAACTTGATTGTTTTCTACAGTCCACCTCTTAAGCCAGACACGCGAATTGTTATTAGAGTTGATTCAACCGCCCAAACGCTCGACAACGCGGCAGCTGAAGCGGAGCTCTCAGCGCAGGGAATTTCTCCTTGAGCGAAGCTTGGTAGGGTCGTTTTGATAAAACGACCGTGGGTGGTGGAGGGAGGTGCGAGCTGTTTGCCTGCGTAGAAAGCGGATTGGCGAGATTCTCTTGCGGCAGAACTCTCGCGGACCATTTATCAAATGG
>CAZGXV010000075.1:0-14673 GCA_964529725.1 uncultured Roseibacillus sp. | reverse complement strand
TCTTCGATGAGGTAGAGGTTGGCAATCTTCATCCCGGAAAGAGCAGCTTTGGGTGAGCGCCCTTTGATGAGCTGCGAGACGAGTTTGATGCGCTGGGCTTCGCCGCCGCTGAGGGTGGGGCTGGGTTGGCCAAGTTGCAGATAACCCAATCCGGTGTCAGCGAGTAGGCGGAGGGTTTTGCTGAGCTTCGGAACCGCTTCGAAAAAATCGGCAGCTTCGGCAATGGTCATGCGGAGCACTTGGCCAATGTTGCGACCGTTGTAAGTGACCTCAAGGGTAGCGGGATTGTAGCGGTCGCCCTCACAGGCATCACAGTCGATCCATGTCGCGGGTAAGAAGTCCATCTCCAGCTTGATGCGTCCGTTGCCTTTGCAGTCGGGGCATTGGCCGCCCTTATTGTTAAAGGAGAAACGGCCCTGGTCGAAGCCACGCATGCGAGCCTCGGGTAGGAGGGCGAAAAGCTTTCGAATTTCGTCGAACAACTTGACGTAGGTAGCCGGGCAGGAGCGGGAGGTTTTGCCGATCGGTGTTTGGTCGACCTCATAGCAGGCTTTGATGGCGTTGAAGCCGGAGAGGGACTTCCAGGTCTTGTCGATGGACTTTTTGGAGAGGGAGTCGAAGGCGGGTTTGATGGTGCCGCGCATGAGGGAAGATTTTCCACAGCCAGAAACTCCGGTGAGGACGGTGAGGCGGCCTAGGGGAATAGCAGCGTCTATGTTTTTGAGGTTGTTCTGAGTGCATCCCTTGAGCTTGAGCCAACCTTTAGAGGAGTTTTTCGCGGGGATTTTGCGACGGGGCGGTTTTTGGAAAGGGGTCTGGTGAATCGAATCTGCGTCCACGAGCTCACCACCGAGGCGTCCAGCTCCCGGACCGAGGTGAATCTGCGTGTCCGCCCGCTCCATTGTTTCCTCATCGTGTTCCACAATCAGAAGCGAATTGCCCTTTTGTTGTAGGGTGCGGAGGGTATCTAACAGTTTGACGTTGTCGCGCGGGTGAAGACCGATGGTAGGTTCATCGAGGACGTAGAGGACGCCACGCAAGTTGGAGCCGAGTTGGGCGGCGAGTCGGATGCGTTGGGCTTCGCCGCCGGAGAGGGTGTTGGCGGAGCGGTCGAGGGAGAGGTAGCCGAGGCCGACTTCGTCGAGGAAGTGCAGGCGCTGAGTGAGCTCGGGGAGGATGTCACGGGCGATGAGTTTGTCGCGGCCGATGAAGGTGAGTTGTTCGATGGTTTCCTTGGCGTCGATGACGGAAAGGGAGGTGAGGGCGGGGAGGGAGAGGACGCCCTCGAGGTAGACGTGGCGGGCGGTTTCGTTGAGGCGGGTGCCGTAGCAGTCGGGGCAGGTGATGAGTTCGTCGTCGTCGACTTTGTCGAGTTTGCGGTCGTAGTCGATTTCGGCCTCGGAGACGGAGTTGAAGGCGGCGGCATCGACGCGAGTGCGACTGGTGGTAATGTGACCATAGCCACGGCAACCCTTGCACCAACCTCGTGGCGAGTTGAATGAGAAATGGCTGGGGTCGGGCTCTTCGAAGGAGCGTCCGGTGGCGGGGGAGACGCGGGCGGTGGAGAGGGTGTGGAATTTCTTTTCGGCGGTGAGGACTTTACAGGTGCCCTTGCCGACCTTGAGGGCTTCAGTGAGTTTGTCGGCGAGTTCCTTCTGGTTGCGGAGCTGGTGCTCTTCGCTCCCACCATAAATGACGGCATCGATGTCGTGTTCTACGAAGCGTTCGAGGCGTTGGAAGCCTTCGGTGTCTTTGAATTGTTTGTCAACGAGAAGTTGGGTGTAGCCTTGGCGGGCGGCCCAGGCAGCAACGTCGGTGTGGTAGCCTTTGCGACCGCGGATGATGGGGGCGAGGAGGGTGATGGGGCCTTTCTTGGCTTCGGCTTTGAGGGTCTGGAGAATGGTGTCTTCGGTTTGGGAGATGACGGGTTCGCCGGAGACGGGGCAGTGCTGGATGCCGACTTTGGCGTAGAGCAGACGGAGGAAGTGATAGAGTTCGGTGATGGTCGCCACAGTGGATTTGCCGCCTCCGCGTGAGACGCGTTGCTCGATGGCAACCGTGGGGGGTAAGCCCGAGATTTTATCAACATCTGGCTTCTCTAACTGCTCCGCGAATTGACGGGCATAGGGAGACATCGAGTCGAGGAAGCGACGTTGGCCTTCCGCAAAAACGAGGTCGAAAGCTAAGGTCGATTTTCCTGATCCAGAGAGCCCGGTGACCACCACCATCTCGTCACGAGGAATATCGAGGGTGATGTTTTTCAGGTTATGATGACGGGCTCCGTGGATAGAGATGGCGTTCTTGATCCGAGTCACCTTCTTTGCTGAACCTTTGGTTTTTGATTTTTTGGTTTTTGAGTTTTTCGCAACGAGGGGTGCCAAGAATTCACCAGTAAAAGTCTTTGTCTTCGCTACTTCCTCCGGAGTCCCTGTCGCGACGATTTCGCCACCGTGTATGCCAGCCGCTGGACCTAAATCAATGAGGTGGTCGGCACTTTTAATCACGTCGAGATTGTGCTCGATGACGAGGAGGGTGTGACCCTCTTCAACGAGGCGTTGGAAGATAAGAAGAAGGCGTTCGATGTCGGCGAAGTGTAGTCCGGTCGTAGGCTCGTCGAGGATGAGGAGAGCTCTCTCGGTGTCTTTTTGGTTGCCGAGAAGCTGGCAAAGTTTCAAGCGTTGGGACTCCCCTCCAGAAAGAGTGTTCAGCGGTTGGCCTAGCCGCAGGTAGCCAAGCCCGACGTCAATGAGGGGCTGCAGGAGAGTGGTGGCTTTGGTGAGGAGGGTTCGATCCTTCTTAGCGGAAGTCTGCGGCGAGGGGGCCCTCTCGCACGTCCCTGTCCATTCAATGAACTCTTCGATGGTGAAGTTGAGAAACTCGGAGATACTATGACCACCGTATTTGTATTCGAGGGCGGTCTGGTTGTAGCGTTTGCCTTCGCACTCCGGGCAGGTCAGATAGAGGTCGGAGAGGAACTGCATCTCCACTTTTTCGAAGCCGTTGCCAAGACAGCGCTCGCAGCGACCGGTGCCGGAGTTGAATGAGAAAAAGCCGGGCTTGAGCCCCGCCGCTTTGGCATCGGGAGTGAGGGTGAAAAGCTGGCGAATGGCCTCGAAGGCACCCAAGTAAACGGCAGGCGTCGATTTGGGAGTTTTGGCCAGAGGGGTCTGGTCCACCAGCTGCACGGATTGAAGGCTGTTTTTAGGAACCTTCAACCGAGCAATGGGAGCTGGTTCCTCCTGCACTTCTTGCCCGAGTTCTTTGGAAAGATTGAGATAGAGCGCGTCATGGGCTAATGTTGATTTTCCGCTGCCAGAGACGCCGGTGAGACAGGTGAAGAGGTTGAGGGGCAGTTTGAGGTCAACATCACGGAGATTATTCTTGTTGGCTCCGGTGAGAGTAAGAAATTTATTGGGTGCTCTTCGTTGTTCGGGGAGAGCGATGGTTTTCTCACCGTTGAGATAGGGGAGAGTGATGGAGTGGGTGGCATCACCTTGAATTCGTTTTGTTCGCTTTTGATGTTTGGCTGGGCGAATGGATTCCGCCGCCACGGGACCTTGATAAACGAGGTTGCCGCCGTGTTGGCCTGAGCGGGGACCAATATCTAACAGATTGTCGGCGGCCTTCATCACGGCTTCGTCGTGTTCGACAACCAAGAGCGTGTTGCCCTTGTCGCGAAGGTCATGCATCACGCCGACGAGGGCCTCAATATCGCGTGGGTGCAAGCCTACCGTGGGTTCGTCGAGGACGAAAAGTGTTTGTGAAAGACTGGTGCCGAGACAGGTGGTGAGGTTGACGCGCGCGATTTCGCCACCACTGAGGGTGCGCGCAGGGCGGTCAAGAGTGAGGTAAGAAAGGCCGACTTGTTGGAGGTAGGTGAGGCGCGATGAAATCTCGGTGAGGACAAGCTCGAGGGTCTTATCGAGAGCCAGTTTTGGGACTTCAGACTCAAGTTCAGAGATGAAGCGGGAGAGGTCTTCGATGGGAAGTCGCCAAAGGTCGGGGAGAGTCTGACCTTTGATTTTGAAGGCGAGGGCTTCTGGTCGCAGGCGACGTCCTCGGCAGGAGCCGCACTCGGTGTAACTGCGGTAGCGAGCGAGGAAGATGCGGACGTGCATTTTGTAGGCCTTGGTCTCCATCCAATCGAAGAAGCCCTTCACGCCATACCACTTGCCGTCTTGCCAGAGGTCCTCCGCATCCTTTTGGCCATTGCCTTCGCCGTAGAGAATCCAGTCCTGCTGGTCGGGGGTGAGGTCGCGGTAGGGCTCCTCTAAATCGATGCCCACCTCCGGGGCAAGGCGTTCGAGATCGGACTGGCATTCCTCGCCGCGTTCTCCTTGGAAGGGCTTCACGCACCCATCGAGGATGGAGAGGGATGGGTTGGGGACCGCTTTTTGAAGGTCGATGCCGATGACGCGTCCGAAGCCTCGGCAGTCGGGGCAAGCACCGAGGGGGTTGTTGAAGGTGAAGAGGGCGGAGGTGGGTTTTTGGAGAGGAGCCCAGCTGGTGCTGAAAGTGTGGGAATGTGTTTTCCCGGATTGGCGGGGCTGGTGCTCCGCGCTCCTAATGGTGGCTTCGCCTTTGCCCAAGCGCAGGGCGGCTTCGAAAGCTTCGAAGAGGCGGGAGCGGTTCCGGGGGGTGGCTTTCACGCGGTCTTGGATGACTTGGACGGAGGTTCCTAGCTCGGCTGATTGCAGTGAGCCGTCCCTCGCGTCGTCAGTGCGTTGGATTTCGCCATCGGGGAGAAGGATGCGGAGGTAACCTTGAGCTTGTAGAAAGGGGAAGAGATCGTCGCTCGTGGTTTCGGCGGGAATGGCGACCGGAAAAGTAATGAGGACAGGTTGGTCGGCGAGGTTCTCGAGAGTCCAGGTGGTGGCGCTAACGGGACTGTCGGGAGAAATCTCCTCGCCTGTGCGCGGATGATAGCCTTTGGCGAGGCGAGGATAGAGGAGCTTGAGGTAGTCATTGACCTCGGTCAGGGTGCCCACGGTAGAGCGGGTGGTTCGGATTTGGTTTTTCTGCTCGATGGCAATCGCGGGCGGAATGTGGTCGATGCGGTCCACGACCGGCTTGTCCATGCGGTCGAAGAACTGGCGGACGTAGGGGGAAAAGGTTTCCACATAGCGTCGCTGCCCTTCGGCATAAAGAGTGTGAAAAGCGAGGGAGGATTTGCCCGATCCGGAGGGACCAGTGACCACGGTTAGCTTGCCGAGCGGGATATCGACATCGAAGCCCTTGAGGTTATGCTGGCGGACTCCACGCACCTGGATCGCGTCCGGGCGTTGGCGGGCAGATTGGGCTGCGGCCTTGCGAGAAGCGGCAGCTTTCTGGGTCTTTTTAGTCGTCTTCCGAGCGCTCTTTTTGGATGGCACGCGGTTAAGCTAGCGAGGGTCTGGTTTTTGGCTAGTGAAAGACTTTTGGAAAGAGCACGGGAAACTGCTCACTTGCGAAAAAGAGACCGGACCTCGCCGTCGGAGTTGCTTGCCTTCAACTCATCCGGCCCCACAAACTCGAGGTTAATGGACCTCCCTGAGTTCCAAGAAACGCGATAACCGTCGCTTGTTTTGGCCCACGAACCTTTCTCATTCCATTTGCCGTTGTCGGCGCGGTTATCGTCCGTGAAGGTGAAGACCACGTCCGGGTCGCTCTCGGGTCCTAGCTTCCATTGGCCGACGATTGTTTCGGATTCGCGTTTGAGCTCGAAGATGCCGCCGTTGACCTCAAGGGTATCTGCTCCGATGACTTCAAGCGTGAGGGAGACTCCGCTCTTCAAATCGAGACGATACGTGCCGGGAGCAAATTGGGTCCATTTACCACGAGCTCGGCCATGGTCGAGGAGAAGGGTGCCGTCGCCAAAAAAGCTGTAGACGATTTCCTTCCCTTTCTTGTCGCGGAGCCAGTTCCCAACGACGAACGAGGAGCCATCGACATTTCCTTCGGAGTCGGCCCCCAATCCAGAAGGGGTAGGATTGTTTCCGTTGAGAATCTCCAAGAAATAGGAGAAGGATTCCTCCGCTTGATCCGCTTCTTGGCCGAGAATCTGAGCATCGTAGTCGTTTCCCTCGTCTTGAAGCTTGTCCGCTTGCTTGCGAACGCCGGTAGCGTAGCTGATGGCGAGCGGCTTGAGTTCGTCCTCCAAGTCTCGCTCGATTTCGTCCTGCTGATCGAGAGCCTCGCGGATGGCTCTTTCGACGACTTCTTCCCGCCAATTCAATCGCGCCAAGCTATCGGGGGTTTCTTCTAAAAGGTCGGAAGGCAAGCGGCCGGCTTTCCGGTATTGGTCCATCAGTAGCTCAAGATTATCTCGACTCGCCCGCTCGGACTCACGATCGATACGGTCATCATCGCGCAAGATGGATTTCCCTTCCCGCTCCAAACGATCAATATTTTTGATGAGCTTTTCACGGTATTCGGTGAGCGCCTTGTCCGCGTTTTTGACGCAGAAGTCGCGCCCTCTTTTGAGAAAGCCAAGATGGTCGAAAGTGGAGACCTGTTCTTTTGCTTCCGCCTCCTTGTCCGGCTGTTCATCTTCGGGCGACTCCCGTTCTGCGAGACTGTCAGTCATGGCAGGAGTTTCTTCCTCAGGCTCTTCGAGAACTGCGATTTCGGGCTCGGCTTCATCAGCAGATGAGGGGGTTGCCGCGAGCTCGCTTCCGCTTTCGCTTGTCTCTTCTTCATCGCTGCTAATGGGGTTGGGATCCGTCTCAATCGAATGGGGCATCACCAAGGTTCTTTCTTCCCGACTCGTGCTCTCCGGTTCTTGTTTGTTTTTAGAAAAGAGAAAAAAGATGCCAACTCCCAACGCCGCGAGAGCGGCGATGATGCCGATAAAGGCTCCTCCGCTCCCTTTTTTGGCAGAAGCCAATTGGGGAGTTGGACGATGGGTGAGAACCGGACTGGGTGCCATGGCGACCACGGCTGGTTTCTTAAGGATGGCCTCGAGCTCGTTGGCAAACTCTCCCGCACTCTGGAAGCGCGAGTGGGCATCGGGTTGGAGAGCTTTGGCGAGGACGGTATCGAAGCGGCGGTCGCAACGGGCGAGGGTCGATGGATGCTGGTAGGGAGTCTCCGGCATTTGTCCTGTGAGAAGCTGATAAAGAATAACGGCAGCAGCATAGACGTCGGAGCGGGCATCGGGTTGGCCCTCGTAAACTTCCGGAGCGGCATAGCCAGGAGTGCCGTAGATCAGGCCGTCGTCATTCTCGTCCGAGGCAGCCATGGCGAGACCGAAGTCACCAAGCTTGGGCTCGGCATGATGTGGGTCCATCAGAATGTTGGCAGGCTTGACGTCGCGGTGAAGGATGTCGTGCTCGTGGGCGTGGTGGAGACCGCGGCAAGTTTCCACCACAATGCGAGCGGCCTCGGCGGGGTCGATTTGCTTCCCGTAGGATGAGTCGTGGAGAGATTTTCCGGCTACATACTCCATCACGATGAAGGGCATGCCATCGACTTCTCCAAAGTCGTAAACGCCGATGAGATTGGGATGATTAAGTTTCGCCATCGCTTTGGCTTCCGCTGCAAATGAGCTACGGAACTCTTCATCACGGCCAAACTCCCGCGGCAGGATCTTAATGGCGACTTCCCGCTCCAAGGACGTCTGGGTAGCGAGGTAGACTGCTCCCATCCCGCCTTGGGCAATGAAGGCGTCGATGGAGTAGTTGGGAAAGAGAGGAGCCAGCTCCTCGAGACTAGGCGCTTGGAATGATTCAGGATTCATGGCGAGAAAAAGAACTGAGTGGCGATTAACCACCTCCCATTTACGGAAATGGGCGGTCCTTAACAGCTATAATAACTGCAGAATTTTCCAAATAGCCCAAAAAAGTTTGAACAACCACTCGCTGTGTCAGTCTATGTCATTAAGTGTTCCGATGTTCCAGACTTTAAATTCCCCCAAATTACTTTTGCGGCTCGCCGTTTCCCAATTTTTGCTTTGTAGCTGCCAAGTCAGCGAGCAATGGGCGCCCAGCCAATTTTCGCAGAATCTTACCATGAACCACGCTCCGTCGCGTCCGGCCCCGTTTATTCCAGTGGCCAATCCAGTACCAGTGCCCCAGCGGGCGTCGGTCGCGGCGGTGGAGCGTCGTTCCGTGCTGGGAATTCCAGTTCCCGGCTTCGGTTCCCGCCAGCAGGAGACTGCTATTCGCGATACTCGTCCCGCGTGGTCACAACCGGTGGCAACCATTGCCTCTCATCATCCTTCGCCTCCGCGACCTCCGATTTTGCAAGCGCCCGCTTTCTCGGGCGAACGCGGGAAAGTCAGGCTGGTCAACGGCCTTGCAGTCGCGCCGCCGGATGCTCCCCCTGTGGTGCATCGTGCGGTAGCGGCCGGAAACCGCCTGCAGAAGATGCCTTACAAATGGGGCGGAGGTCACGCCAAGCTCAATGACAACGGCTACGATTGCTCGGGCACTGTGAGTTACGTTTTGCGTGAGTCAGGCCTGATGAAGGACCAAATGACCTCGCGAGGCTTCTTCAACTACGGCCAGCCCGGGAAAGGGGACTGGATCACCATTTGGGTGCGTGATGGCCATGTCTTTATGATTATTGGCGACTTGAGGCTCGATACGGGCGGTTCCTCGCGACGAACCGGGCCCCGTTGGAAGACCAAGAAGCGGAGCTACAAAGGCTTGGTGCCTCGCCATCCTCCCGGGCTCTAGGTCGAGTTGACAGCTCACTAGCTGACTTCCCCTATTTACGAGCGGTGGCCAGTAGCGTTTGGAAGTGCGGGGGTTGATCTTCTTTGTCTACTAGAGTGGTCGTTGGTTCGGCAAAGCCTGCGCTCTCCAGCATTTCACTCAGGTGAATCTCCGAGAAGCCTAGGTGGACATCATAATAGAGTTCGCGGGCTTGCTCGAAGCTGTGTTGAAGCAAGTCCAAAACAACAAGCGTGCCTCCGGGTTTGAGAATGCGATAGCTCTCCGTCAGGGCCTGCGCCGGGTTCTGGGCATGGTGCAGAGCTTGGGAAAAGAGCGCCAAATCGACCGTCTCGTCTTCGATGGGAATGTCCTCAATCTCACCGAGGCGAAAGTCGAGGTTTGGGAGCTTGTGCTTTTGAGCGAGCTTTTTCCCGAACTCGACCATCTTGGGTGAGTTGTCGATGGCGATCACATGCTGGGCCCGTTGGGCAAAAAGCTGGGCTGCAGTGCCTTCGCCCGCTCCCAAATCGGCCACGACCTCGAAGTTATGGATCTTGAGCAGGGCCTCGGCCAGCGACTTCCAGGAACGACCGGGGACGTAGTGTTTACCAAATTTGCCAGCCAGTTGATCGAAGTAGGCCCGGGTGGTGTCCTTGCGTTTGCGGAGAATGTGTTTGAGCGTTTGTAGGTCGGCCTTGTGCTCGGGGAGCTCCAAGGCGGCATTTTCCGCAATCGTTTGCAGCTCACTTGGGATAGTGGCGTGGTAGATATTACTTTTGCCCGAGCGGGTGTCGGTGATGAGCCCTGCTTTTTTAAGCTGGGCCAGCTGGGTCGAGATACGGGACTGTCCCATGGCGAGGATTTCCTGCAGCTCCGCCACCGAGAGTTCCTCCCGGGAGAGAAGCAGTAGGAGCCGGAGACGCGTTGGGTCCGCTAAAAGTTTAAGAGAGTTGAGTATTGACGACATCGCAATTTAGTCTTAATCGTTGCATCAACGAATCGTGATTCGTTGATATCAAAATTAAGAAGCTATGGCCAAGACCTTTATTTTTTCTTCCGAGTCGGTGACCGAGGGTCATCCCGACAAAGTCTGTGATACCGTTTCCGATGCTGTTCTCGACGCTTGCTTGGAGCAGGACAAAGACAGCCGGGTAGCGTGCGAGACTTTCGTTAAAGACAACGTGGTGGGGCTCGCCGGCGAGATCACCACCTCTGCCGAATTCGACTATGGTGCTGTCGTCAAAAACACCATCAAGGAAATCGGTTACGACGAGGACTACGCTGAGGGCAGCCCCTACAGCTACGATTGTAAGTTTGAAAAAGGCGCTCTCTTCATGAACCTTTTGGGCCGTCAGTCTCCTGACATCGCCCAAGGCGTGGACGCCGCTGCTGCCGAGAACAAGGACACCGCCGAGCAAGGAGCTGGTGACCAGGGCATCATGTTTGGTTACGCAACGGACGAGACTCCTGAGCTTATGCCTGCTCCCGTTCTCTATTCCCACCAGTTGGGCGAAGCGCTGACCAACCTTCGGAAAGAGAAAGTCCACACTTGGTTGCGCCCCGATTCCAAGACTCAGGTTTCTATCGAATACGTCGACGGCAAGCCCAACCGCATCACCGCGGTGGTTGTATCGACGATGCATGCGGCGGAAATCACCACCCCTGAGATTCGCGAGCTTCTTAAGCGCGACTTGATTGACAAAGTTCTTCCGCAGAATCTTCTCACCGACGATACCGAGCTCCTCATCAACCCCACTGGTCTCTTCATCATTGGCGGACCTGAAGGTGACGCTGGTTTGACCGGACGCAAAATCATCGTCGATACCTACGGTGGTATGGGTCGTCATGGTGGTGGTGCTTTCTCTGGTAAAGACCCTTCCAAGGTGGACCGTTCTGCGGCTTACATGTGCCGCTGGGTTGCCAAGAACATCGTTGCTGCTGGTCTCGCGACCAAGTGTGAGCTCCAGACTGCCTACGCGATTGGTTACCCACACCCCGTCAGCCTCAATGTTGATACTTTTGGAACCAGCACCGTTTCCGAGGAAGCGATTGAAAAGGCAGTGAGCGAGGTCTTCTCCTTCAAGCCTGCTGACATCGTGTCCCAACTGGATCTTCTCCGCCCCATCTATAGTAACTCCACTAACTATGGCCACTTTGGCCGTGAGGATGCAGGTCTTCCTTGGGAAGAGAAGAACAAGGTAGCCGAGCTGAAATCTGCTGCGGGTGCCTAGGCTTTGAAAAACTAAAGACGAAAAACTTAAAAACTAAATTCTCAGATGAGCGAAGACTACAAAGTAAAAGACATCGGCCTTGCCGATTTTGGCCGTAAGGAAATTGACATTGCGGAACATGAAATGCCCGGCCTGATTCAGGTGGCGGAAAAGTATGGAAAGGAAAAGCCTCTCGATGGCGTGCGTGTGATGGGTTCTCTTCACATGACCATTCAGACTGCAGTTCTCATTGAAGCCCTTAAAAAGTGCGGTGCTGATGTGCGCTGGTGTTCTTGTAACATTTTCTCTACTCAGGACCATGCCGCGGCTGCGATTGCCGCTACTGGGACTCCTGTTTTTGCCTGGAAAGGAGAGACTCTCGAGGAGTACTGGTGGTGCACTTGGCAGGCCCTTCAATTCCCCGGTGGCAAAGGACCTCAGCTTATCGTTGATGATGGTGGTGACGCCACTCTTCTGCTTCATAAGGGTTATGAGTTAGAAAACGGCTCTGATTGGGTCAATGAGCCTGCTGGTTCTCAGGAGGAGCAGGTTATTAAGGACCTTCTCAAGCAGATTCACAAAGACCGTCCGGGCGTCTTCCACGAATTCATTGCAGAACTCAAGGGTGTCTCCGAAGAGACCACCACGGGTGTTCACCGTCTCTACAAGATGCACGAAGAGGGTAAGCTTCTCGTTCCGACCATCAACGTGAACGACTCGGTCACCAAGTCCAAGTTCGACAACCTCTACGGCTGCCGTGAGTCTCTTGTCGACGGCATCAAGCGTGCCACTGACGTCATGATTTCCGGCAAGGTCGGGGTCGTTTGCGGCTATGGTGATGTGGGCAAAGGCTGTGCCCAAGCACTTCGTGCCCAAGGTGCCCAAGTAGTCGTTACCGAGGTTGACCCCATCTGTGCTCTTCAGGCCGCAATGGAAGGCTTCCGCGTTTTGACTATCGAAGACACCCTCGGGTGGGGCGACATCTACGTCACTACCACCGGTAACTACGATATCATTCGCTTCGAGCATATGGAGAAGATGAAGGACCAGGCGATTGTTTGTAACATCGGTCACTTCGATAACGAGATTCAGATGGAGAAGTTGGATAACGCTGCTGACGTCGTGCGCACCAACATCAAACCTCAGGTCGACAAGTATACTTTCC
Organism: uncultured Roseibacillus sp.; assembly: GCA_964529725.1. Taxonomy (GTDB): domain Bacteria; phylum Verrucomicrobiota; class Verrucomicrobiia; order Verrucomicrobiales; family Akkermansiaceae; genus Roseibacillus. The sequence continues at coordinate 2,662 of CAZGXV010000075.1, read as the reverse complement.
CTAGCGGAAACAGCATTTACATGTTGGCGGAAGGACGCCTTGTGAACTTGGGTTGTGCTACTGGCCACCCCAGTTTTGTAATGTCTAACAGCTTCACGAACCAGACGCTCGCGCAAATCGAGCTTTGGAAGACTCGCGAGACTCGCGAAATCGGAGTGGAAGTCTTGCCCAAGCACCTTGATGAAGAAGTGGCTCGCCTCCACCTCGAGAAGATTGGTTGTAAGCTCACCACCCTCTCCCAAGAGCAAGCGGACTACATCGGCGTTAAGCCGGAGGGTCCCTTCAAGGGCGAAGCTTATCGTTACTAGAGATTTAGTATTTTAACCAGACACACTCAGGCGGCCTCTCTTCGGAGAGGCCGTTTTTGGTTTAAGGGTTGGTGAGCAAGTTCGTACGGAGCGCGGGTCTTGAGCCCGCTCCACTGCTGAGTCAGGGTTACAGACTTCTGTAATGCTCAACCTTTCAGAATCCTTAGGTTCTGTCCTGAAGCTTGGCCTCTTGCTTACCTGCCAGAATAACGGACCGGCGGGGCGAGCTAAAGACTCGCGGTCCGTGAGGTATCTTGTGGAAACGGGTTTTCAAATGTGGTAGCTTCCCCAGCATGAGTTCACGACTTGGCATCAAGAAAACCTACAAGCTCTTCATCGGCGGAAAATTCCCCCGCACGGAATCGGGGCGCTTCATTGAGTTCGCCGGTGGTGATGGCGAGTTTTTGGCCAACGTTTCGTGGGGCAGTAAGAAGGATTTACGCAATGCCATCGTGGCCGCTCGCTCTGCGCAAGCTGGATGGGCGGGAGCTTCCGCGTATTTAAAAGGACAGATTCTCTATCGCATCGCCGAGGTTCTTGATGGACGCAGCGGACAGTTCGTCGATGAGCTAGTTGCCCAGGGCGTGGCGGAAGAGGCAGCGCACAAGGAAGTGGCCGAGGCCATCGACTTATTGGTTCACTATGCGGGCTGGAGTGACAAATACAGCGCCCTCTTTTCAAGTGTGAATCCGGTTGCGAGTTCGCACTTCAACTTTTCGGTGCCCGAACCCATGGGGGTCGTCGGCGTCATTGCACCGAGTCGCTCAGGCTTGTTAGGTTTGGTCTCGGCACTCGCTCCTGCGCTTGTGGGTGGGAATAGTGTCGTGCTTTTGGCCTCCGAAAATTACCCTCTTACTGCAATTTCCTTTGCGGAAGTTTTGGCAACCTCCGACGTTCCGGGTGGGGTGGTGAACATTCTCACCGGCAAGCGTGATGAGTTGCAGATCGCATTTGCCAGCCACATGGATGTCAACGCGGTCGTTCTTTGTAGTGGCGATAGAGCAGCTATCAAGGCGGTGGAGCTGGAAGCAGCCGAGAATCTCAAGCGAGTGGTGAGGCAAGCGGATCGGCCTTTGGCGACCAGCCCCTATCACATTCTCGATTTACAAGAAACCAAGACCACTTGGCATCCGGTTGGGGTCTAAGAGAGTGGTTTCTTTCTTATTCTAGCGGCAAAGCGGGGTGCAGAGATTGAGAATTTTCTCACTCATGATCGCTTTGCCTTCCGCGACTTCGCGCACGCTAGTCGTGCCGTAAACTCCGTCTTGATAAGTCATGATGCGGCTGGTTTCGCCACGTTGCAGGGAGTCAATGGCACCGGTCGCAAAGTGGTAGGCCATGATGCGGTCGCGCGCGGTGGGCGAGCCCCCGCGCTGGGTATGTCCAAGGACGGTGAGCCGGGCATCCATCTGGAGGGTGTCGCCGATCCAACGGGTGAGGTAGTCGCCCATTTTGACGCCTTCGGCCACAATCGCGATGAGGTAGGTGCGACCGTTTTCTTTCTCGACTCGCAATCGTTCCTGCATCTGCTCGAGGTCGTAATCCAGTTCGGGCACGAGGCAAATTTCGGCCCCGGCGGCGAGAGCGCTCACCATGGCGAGGTAGCCGCAGTGACGGCCCATCACCTCGACGACGAAGGCGCGTGAGAACGAGGTTGCGGTGTCGCGAATGGAGTCGATGGAATTGAGAATAACGTTCAGCGCGGTATCAACACCGAGACAGTAATCGGTGCCCGGAATGTCGTTATCGATGGTGGCGGGAACTCCGGCGAAGGGAATTTCGAAGTCAGCATGAAACTGGTTGAGGGCGTTGAAGGAGCCGTCGCCGCCGATGACGACGAGCTTGCCGATGCCTTTGGCCTTTAGATTGTTGTATGCTACTTTGCGCATCTCGTAATCGAAGAAGCGCTTGCAGCGCGAAGAGCGAAGAACGGTTCCCCCGCGATGGAGAATGCCGGATACATCCTCGGCTTCGGCTTTCTTAATTTTATCGTCGATGAGGCCACGAAGACCATCGAAGACGAGGTAAGGCTCCAAGCCATGTTGGCGCGCATAGTCGGTGGCGCATTTGATGGCTGGATTCATTCCTGCGGAATCTCCGCCGGAGGTCATAATGGCAACCCGTTCGCTCATGGTGCTGTTGGTAGCAGTCTTTGCAGGACGTGCAAGCTTGTCTTGCTTCTACAAAAGGTGAGCACCCATGGCGGGCCGGGTGGCGAAAATTTCGGGAGTGATCGTTGTCTCTTGGAGATACTTCTCGTGCATCACGCTCGCAATCTCGCCTGCCTTGTCCTTTTGGCAAAGAGTGACCGTGGAGCCACCGAAGCCACCGCCGGTCATGCTGCTACCTAGGAC
>CAZGXV010000074.1:0-14685 GCA_964529725.1 uncultured Roseibacillus sp. | reverse complement strand
TCTAGAAATCTCCATTCTGGTCTCCAGTGTATCCATCATCACCATCCCAGTTCTCGGTCACATCAGGTGTTCCTTGGAAATATTGCCCTTCATGAAAACCTACTGGCATCAGCGCAGGCGTGATGCGAATGTGCGCCCCTGCAAAGGCATTGCTACTCTCTTCCCCTGCTTCTCCATCCGCAGCTGCTCTCGTCAAGTCTTCAATACAAATCAAGGTCGAGGTCTCGTTGCTAAAGAAGAGGAACTGATCCTTGGTGCCCGGGTTGGCGTTGTTGAGACTAAAGAGCGGCTGACGCTTCAAGCTGTCTCCATTGCCACGTGGAGTGTAGCGATGAGGATTGCTACTGAACTTCGAAAACGTGTTATCAGGAATTAGAACCAAGCCCAGATTCTTGTCCGCAAAACCGAGTCCGGCAGGATTGATGGTCACCGAGGTTCCAGCCGTAGCGGTGCGGTTATCAAGGATGACTTCCGCTAAAAAGCTGGCAACCTGACGATAAGCCAAGGTCTCTGGGTTCCATTCCGAGACTTGATCAAAGTCGTAAATCGCGAGCGAAAACTCCAAGTCACTTGCATCTCCAATGAGCTCGAAGTTGACACTATTCAGACCCGCTGGCACGTAGAGCAACTCGCCATTGGACTCGTAGCTGACATCATTCATTCCTTCGCTAACAAGCAGCTGAGTGACCTCCGGGGAAGCGACTGCAGGCTCGTTTTCGGATGAAGGAATGGCATCGAATTGCGACACCCCCAAGGCAGTGGGCAAAACTTCTACCATAATGATGACGTCGTTGAAGTCATTGTCGCGTCCCGCAAACAGCTGGTCTTCGAAAGAAACGATCAGGGGTTCCCCCTCCACATTCTGGAGCTCAATATTGCTGGCGCAAAATTCCTGTCCGCCAGGATTGAGGAAGGCGTCTTGGTAGATCCGTTGGTTGCCACCATTTCCACCATCCATCACGAGGCCAAAACGGAGCTGGGTCCCGGCGGGAAGGACTCCCAAACTTACCGATGAACCCGGAATTAAAGGAGCAGTTGGCCCCGTCACAAAGTTTTTCCAAATCCGAGTCCAGCTTCCGGAAGGATCCTCCGCGTCGTAATAAGCAAGGCTGTTGTGATGCTCCCCACCATCAAAGATAACGGTGACGAACACCTCGCTGTCTTCCTCGAGGTAAAATTTCTCCTCATCGAAACCCCGCTTGTGCTGTTCTAGCGGGATGCCCTCGGTGTTGCAATTCAGGAGGAATTTGACCTCATTCCAAACTGTACGAGCATAGTCGTAGAAATTGGGAAAAACGTCGTAGTTGGCCAAGATATCGATATTTCGGATATCAAACTCGATGTAGTTGTCCTCCAAGTTGCACAATGGGCAAGGGTCGATGGCAGTTGGTATTTCATCACCATCATCGTCGAAGTCTTGAAAATTTGGGATGCCATCGCCATCGGAGTCACGGGGGTTGACCCCATCACCATTGACTTCCTCCGCGTCTGAAAAGCCATCATCGTCGGAATCAGTATCAAGGTAGTCAGGAGTGCCATCAGCATCAGTGTCGCCCGTGCCTTCGGTCCCGTTGGGAATACCATCTCCGTCGGAGTCACGGTCGTCGAACGGGTCTAGGTAATCAGCTAAGCCGTCACCATCGAGGTCGCCAAAACCTTCTTCGCCATCAGGAACACCATCGTTGTCGGCATCGTCATCGAGGAAATTTGGAACACCATCTTGATCCTGATCGCCCGAGTCTTCATCAGTATCATTGATGCCGTCGCCATCACTATCGGCATCGAGATGGTTGGGGGTGCCATCACCATCGACGTCGAACACATTCGGGATGCCATCTCCATCCGAATCAAGGTAATCTGTTAGAGAACCATCACCTGAATCGCCATCGTCGTTACCATCGGTCCAATTTCGGATTCCGTCGCCATCTTCGTCTCCATTCGGATTGTAACCGGAACCTTCATACTGGTCATGTATGCCGTCGTTGTCGTCATCGAGGTCGTATTCATCCGAGATGCCATCGTCGTCGCTATCAATGGCAAGGATAGCAGTGGGACAAATTGTGCCATCATTAATCCCGGTCTTGGGAGCACTCGCAACCCACTTGACAGAACCATCGCTCAGATTCACACGAAAGGCACCGGTTCCCTTGTTGTCGAAGCCGTAGACCGTTCCGTTAGAATCACAAATCAACGCACCGAAAGTCTTACCATTATTCCCTAGTATTGTGACGGAACCGCTGTTGCGTGCGACTTTGAAAAAATCACCCCGCGAAGTGCTTCCGTAGAGTTCTTCATCCACCGAATTGTAGGCAAGGTCAATGACCCCTCCCCTTGGCTTGGGGCTTAGGTCGTAAGAGCTCACGACGACAAGGCCATCGACATCAATGCCATAAAGTTTGCCACCGCCAGAGACCCAGTAGAGGTCATCTTCGGCGAAGGTGCCTGCTACGTAGGAGCGAGGAAGTCCAGCAATGAGGCCAATCTTGGAGACACTCCCGTCACTTCCTAAACGCAGAAGCTCAGGTGCGTTGGATGAACGATTCAAGCCGTAGATGTAATCATTAGCCACACGGTAACCTATGGCGTTGTAGTTGAGGCCATGGTTGGTATTTCCCAAATTGACAAAGACACCAGCATTGACGTCCACGAGCGCTAGCTGGGTCTCCGCATTGTAGGACTCGAAGGCGAAACCGGTGCAGGCGAAGGCAGGTTGGTAATCGCGATAGTCGGGAATACCATCAGCATCAATATCGTTCAAAAATTCCACTTCATCAAGGATGCCATCATTGTCCGAGTCTAGGTCCAAGTAATCGGGGGTGCCGTCATCATCAGTGTCGGCTGTAAGAGTCTCCTCCTCGTTCCAGATTCCGTCGCCATCAGAGTCTTCTCCGGGAGCATCCGGGGTGCCGTCATTATCGGAATCGGAGTCCAAATGATCGGGAATTCCATCACCGTCGAAGTCACCAGAACCCTCGCGAAAGTCCTCAATACTATCGTTGTCGGAGTCAATATCTGCGTAGCCAGGGATGCCGTCGCCATCGGGGTCCAAGTCGCTATCCTCGATGTCAGGAATGCCATCGGAATCCGAGTCGAGATCGAGAAAGTTGGGAATGCCATCTAAGTCAAAATCGCTCGTTCCCTCATAGGCATCCGTCAGCGTGTCGTTGTCGGAGTCCAAGTCTAAAAAGTTGGCGGAACCATCCCCATCCGAGTCGGTCGTGATAGGCGAGAAGGCGATGGCATCGAGCCCAAAGGCCGTCTGCTGCAAGGTGGTTTTGACGCTGTAAATTGCTACGGTTACCGTAGTAGCCGATCCATTGGTGTAACCAGCAAACGTGCGCTCCCAGACTTCGGCATCGCCACCTACTACAGGGACCCCTAACGAAACGCCATCGACTCGGAAGTCGAGAGCAGGCTCCAGCCCCTCAATGGCAGTTGCCACCTCTGCGGAGAAGACATAGTTCGCCTGAGGTTCCACCGTGATTTCCTGACTCCAGACGAGTTCGTTCATGGTGGGTCCGGTCCAGACGACCATCATGTGGCCTCCTTGGTCGGCGTCGCCAAAGTCCGGGAAATTGGAAGTGGTATCGCTTGCGTTTTCCGCGATGTCGTAAGCTCCATTAGGCAGCGCATTCCCCGAGTCGAGAGTGCTCAGCGTTTGTTCATATTGAGAACCATGACCAGCTTCCAAGTCCTCAAAGTCGCCGTTAGTGACAAGGTTAATTGCAGAACCAACTGCGAACGCTTCTGCATGGTTCGAGATACCATCACCATCGGAATCAAGGTCGCTGCCATCGGGAATACCGTCATCGTCAGCATCCGTATCAAGATAATTTGCGAGACCGTCTTCATCAAGATCGAGTGAGCCTTCAGCATCATCGGTGACGCCGTCGCCGTCAGAATCGGTATCCAAGTAGTTTGGAAAGGCATCCCCATCGAGATTGGCGGTGCCCTCAACGGCATCCGGTATTCCGTCGCCGTCGCTATCCTCATCGAGCGCATTACGAATGCCATCGCCATCATTATCAGCGTCCCCTTCGTCGGAATCAAGAATACCGTCGTTGTCGGAATCTCGGTCGCGAAAATCGGCAAGGCCATCTTGGTCGGAATCGGACGCACCTTCGAGAGTATCCGACATGCCATCACCGTCGGAATCACTATCAAGATAATCAGCAACCCCGTCGCCATCGGTATCAGGCGCTCCGTTCCAAAACTCTCCCGCTGGCAGGAGGTAGCTTTCCACCCCTTCGGCCCATCCCCAATACTCGGCACGCACCTCAATGTAGGCTAGGTCAGAAAGAATCAGCGTTAAGCGCGAATTGCTCGTATCGAAAACCTCTGGAGTGAGGGCGACTTGGTATTGATAAATCTCATTATATTGCGCAGCGAGCGGCAAGACACCCAGACCACCATGGTGGATATTCGCCTCTACCCGCTCGCCAGCATTGGAGACAAGGCGAACGTCAGCGGACGAGGTCGTGGCCCAATAGGATCCAATAGTAGTGCCAAGATCCTGCACCCAAACTCCGAAATTGAGGGTGCCATCTTTCGCTGCGCTTTGGTCACCTGTCCATTTCGTGAGTCGATAGTAGCCATACCCGGACGCTGTGTCTTCGAATGAGACGGCGGAAATTTGACCGGAGACCCCGATCGAGGTCACTGCACTCAAGGAACCTCCCCGGGCTGTGATCACACCAGTGCCGATATCTGTAGCTTCCAGCACGAGATCGTTGGAAGAAAAGGAGTCGCTTGGATTCTCGAGTTCGTCGAGAAGGCCATCGGAATCAGCATCCTGAGCCTGAATCGGCAAAATTGAACTACTGACTGCCAGGATGAGGCTCTTTGGAAAAGAGATGCCTCTCGCGTGAATTCTAAATTTTCGGGTACGTTGAATGAGGTTGAACATGGTGAACTAACTTGAACGGATTTACTATATGTAAATATTACACAATAGTCAATTTTATTTAATTATAGATTTAGTTAGATAAGAAATTTATCGTCGATCAGCACGATTGACGGTGAGTCAGCGATACCCTTACTCGACAGGAAGAGGGATAAATCGGCTAAAAAAACTGACTTCCCAAAGAACTCCATTTCAGGAAGTTACCAAGAAGACCAAGCCTCTTTTGGAAGACATCCAAACACTCCAATCCGCTAGGGAGTTTCAAATTTTTGAATCCGCTCGCGCGCCTGAATTCCAGAACCACTTCGCCCGCTTGCCCCTTCGCTGGGGCGCTCAAGATGAACTCCCACTTACTCCGTGAAGTTACTCCGTGACTTGGTCCGAAGCTGCCTGCGACTTTCTTTGGAAGGGAGTCAAAGCTGGGTCCCCAAACAGGATGTAGAGAAGGCTATTCTGAGCTGGTTTACGGACGGGCTCGATGGGGCCTGCCATCCCGGAAGCCGCCTCAGGTTGATATTTGAAGGCTGCATTGAGGAGCTTGTGATAGGCTTCGCCATTGGAGCCTCCAGCATCAAGCTCTTCGAAAACTGGGTTTAAGTAACGAAAGCCATTGCTCAGTCGCATGTGGCCGAAACTGGCAACGGCCCCCTGCTCGAGGGCTTTGATTGAGAAGCTCGTCGTGTCCGCAAATTGGTCTCGTTCCCCTACCGGCCAATCGAATTGACGAGGAGCGGCGGAAAAGCAGGAACCTGATAGAATGACTTTGCCACTCAAGTCCTGCTCAAAAGCATCGGTCGCAATGCGGCAACTTTCTCCTACCGTTCCATGTCCGTGCATCAAAACAAGATTGGCTTGTTGAAAATGCTTGGCGAAAGGCCCGGGGAAAGAGCGGATGATATTCTTTCCCCGGTCCAGCTGTTGATACCAAACCGAATCATGGCCTAGGTGGGGGGCATCCTGCGCTTGGGGACGATAGACGAGATAGGTGGGAGTGACCTTCCCTCTCTGCGCGAATAGTTTTCGAAAATACCCCGCCTTCTGAAGGGCGTTGATCCTCTGCTTGGAGTCGACCAAACTGATTGCGACTGGACGAAGCTGTTCGGCAGGAACAGATTGATAAGCCACAGCAGTCTCCACGATTTGCGCTAACTTTTCGGGAGATGAAGAAACGAGGAATCCGGGGAAGACATCGATTTGGCTATCCTGGTCCAATTCGGTGAGAAGCTGAAAAAGGGTCAATACCGTATTCTCTCGAAAGCTATTCGCTCGTGGAGCGATGGCGAGATACTTGGTCTCTAGTAGCTGCGCTTTCAGCTTTTCTCGTTTCTCCTGTTGGGAAATCAAAGCGTTGAAATCATCTACTTGAATCAACGATCCGCGATGGTGCAACTTGAGCTTTTCGAGCGCAGCGAGATAATCCTCCTCGTGATGGTCGGTGAGAATCATGTATTTCTGGCCCACTGCAGCTGCCTCATCGGTTGCCAGCGAAAGGAAGTTGTCCCGAGTCTTTCGGAGCTTCTGCTCTTCCTGGGTTTGGATACGCTGCAAGCTGGCCACCTCTGGGACCTCAAGTTCGTTCTCGTAATCAACAGCAGACAGAGAAAGCGAGCCCACGAAGGCGGAGGCAGCTGCGAAGAAAAGTCCTGTTCTCATAATCAACCTTCAGAAGACACAGAGACGATTGTTGTCACTGCCGTCAGAAGCGAAGAATGGAGCTTTCCGAAGGGCACCACAATCACAAAGCCACCAGAAGGAGCGCCAGCAGCATCAGGAACGCTCCCGAAAGCGTCTGCGCGCTCACCACTCCCCGGAGACTCCGTTGCAGCAACATCAGGAAAGGAATGGCTAAAAGACCGCGAGTTGCAAACACCACGTTGGAGACGGTCGGTTCTTGGTAAATGGCGAAGGCAGTATTGACCAAAACAGCCTGCGTTCCCATCAAGAGACCCAAACCTACTAGAATAGCCCTTGGCTTCTTCGAGCCCAGAGCTTGCCTAAGGCCACTCCGTCTGGGAATAAGAATCGCGAGGGCACAGCAGCCGCTCCCGCCCATCATTAGCATCAGCCACCGACCCATTCCTGCTCCGGATGCCCCCCAAGCCGTCAGGACATCACCGAGGCCAAAAAATGCCGTTCCCACCAGCGTCCATCCCACGGTAGCGCGATGCTTACGCCAGCCGTGGAGATTTCCTCCGGCTAAGAGAAAGATGGCCCACGCCCCCAGCACCACCGAGCCAAACAGCCTCCAGCTTCCGCTCTCCAATCCGATTGCCAGCGAAAGTATCGCCACGAGGACAAGCTTGATGCCCAATGCGGAGCAGTGCACCACCAGGTCCCCTGCCTTCACTGCACGCACCGAAAACCACTGACCGCAAAAGAAGAAGACGCCGTTGAGAACAGCTAAGGCATCCAACCAATTGATCGGCCCGCTCCAGTCAGGCCGCAGATAGAGGGCAAAAATCAGCACGGTGGCCAAATTACTAAACCCCACCGTAACCGCGACCGGGACTCCTTCCCGTTCTCCCCGCTGAAATAACCAAGCCATTGGGGGATGCAAAATCGCACCCAGCAAAGGCAGCAATACCGCTCCTTTTATGATCCACTCCAAGGGCGCACGCTAGTTCTGTTCGTTGAGAACGAAAGGGAAAAGTGAGTGGCGGTCACAATTTCCATTTTCTCACCGCCAGCCCTTTCCCATCGCTGATTGCTGCGGCAGAAAAGTAACCAAAAGGCCGACCTCCAGCCACTCTCCACAGTCTTTCCCATCCCGCAAAAACGACCCTACCTTGATGGGAGCGTGGAGCACCAGCTCCGCAACGATGTTCGCCCATGGTAGGATTGGCGGAGCTGGTGCTCCGCGCTCCGACGAGCTTATACCTAGAAAAAATGCCTCGTCCCCAAACTTTGGTGTAGACCCCAAAAAAGGCGACAGCTTTAAGCCGTCGCCCTTTTTGTTTCCAGATGAAAGGTGTGTCGTAGCTGCCTAGAAAAAGTTTATTCTATGTAAACTTGAAAGAAAATAGGCCCGGCGAGATTCGAACTCGCGACCAAGGGATTATGAGTCCCCTGCTCTAACCGCTGAGCTACAGGCCCGTTATTGTTGCCGCAATGCGAGTCTGCTTTTAGCTCAGGACCGTCGCTTGATGCAAGCGGGGTCTCGGACTTGAGTGCGAATTCTTACGCCGCGATGTCGTAGTGCTTCGCGATTTCGCGGAAAATACGGTCGCGACGCTCGCGTGCCTTTTCGACCTCGCGGGTCTTCAGAGAAAAGCGAAGACGCTCGGCAGTGGCGTCAGGCTTGTGGACAGTCAGGTGGCACCACCAGATCCCCCGATTGTTCCACAGGTGGTGATTGGGGTTATCTTCGTTGACTCGGACGGCTAGAACAGTTTTGCGTTTCATAAGGCAAGACAAGTTCACGACTTAAAGGTGTCATGGAACAATGTAAAATAGTCTTAAATTTTCGGTAATTTTTAAAAACTTTTAAGGCCTTAAGCTTGCTCCAATGCGGTTTCAAGGGTCTTTAGCAGTTTTTTTGCCTCTTCCATTCCGCAGGATAATCGAATCAAATTGGCGGGCACGCCGCAGCCTTCTGCCCAATCCAATTCTTCGTAATGAGCCAATAAGGTATAAGGGCAAGCGAGTGAAAACTCTGTGCCCAGACTTGGCCCTTTGTTCCACGCTAAGGCGTCGTAAACCTTACTCGCTTTCTTCTCATTTCGAAGGCTGAAACTCACTAAACCTCCATACCCCCCGGTCTTTCGGCGCAGGGCATCATAGTTCTCGCGATTACGGAATTTGGGATACCAAACGTGTTCCACAGCGGGATGCTGATTGAGGAATTCAGCCACCGCCTCCCCGTTACGGTTGACCGTTTTCATGCGACGAGGAAAGCCTTCCGCATTCGATTTTAAGACCCGAGAGTCGGCCGCGTAGAGACGATTATGGGTCGGGTTTCCCTCCTCTAAGGCCGCGCGTAAATTTTCTCGAAAAACCGAATCCGGATTGACTCGAATCGCCCCTCCGATGACGTCGCCTTTCCCTGAAATCCATTTTGTGAGGCTCGTGGTGACCGCATCAACATAGGGAAAGACCTCCACGTTATGATGCGAGACCACGGTATCGTCGGCAATCAGCGGTGTGCGACCAGCCTTGGCCGCCTCCGACAACTGAACCAGATCCACCGAGCTCAGGAGCGGATTGCTGGGAAGCTCCACGAACACAGCCGCAAAGTCACCCTCCCGAATACGGGACAGAGCTTCGTCAAAATGCTCGCCTCCGGCGTCGGGCAGAAAAACCACTCCCGAACCGAAATTCTCCTGAACCTTGAGGGCATCAACGTAAGGAAAATCGAGCTGCAAAGTCTTCTTGCCGGGTGCCAAAGCGGTGACCGCGCGATGAATGGAGAAAAAGGAGGCCATCCCTGACTCGTAGAGAAACAAATTCGACCGCGAGCAAACGAACTTTTTGGCAAGGAAAGGCTGCAGGCCTTCGTCGGAACCAGGCTCGGTGTGGGAAAGGGTGTCCTCCGCCATCCGACTGCTCACCACTTCCCCTGAAAAGCGCCAATACTGCAGCGCACCCGAGAAGGCTGCCTCACCAACCACCAGAGCTTGCAGGCCTTCAAAGCTAGCTATCCGTGACGCCGAAGAGTGGCGCTTCTCCACGAACCTCTGCGCACGCTGCGCGGCCTCCTTGGTGGGAAAGACCAAGACCCGCTCCCCCTTCTGGCAGACACTGGCATGAGCGGCATCATTGAGGGCCTTGACGTGAGGGTTGAAGTAGAATCTGGGATAGCCAGCCCGAAGCTTACGCAAGACCTTGTCCCGCGCCTCTTCATAGCCCACGACACTGGCCCACGTCGGCAAACAGACCGAGCAGGCATGGGGGGAATCTGGCAATGGAAAACCCAAGTCTCCGCTTTCCCAAGCGGGCTCAGCTACTAAATCTCTCAAGACGTCTATTTCGAAGTGATTTGGGTAAAAGAACAAGCCTCTTTCCGCTCACAATCCTGTCAATGTGAGCTTTTTTTGCGGGACGATGGGAGACAATTGAGATTCCCAAAGGAGCGCGATGAACGGACCTTAATTTTCCTAACGAAGATGCCATCGCTTCCTCATCCAAAGCTTCTTGAGCGACCAGTAAACACCACTTCCTAGTGGGCCTAAAAAAACCGCATCCGACAGGATACGGTTGCAAGGATTTCAGGTTCGGAATCGAGCTTTAGATCAAGTCGGCAGCTGTCACAGAGCGCTGCTCGCGGGATCCTAATTCCATTGCCTGTTGAATCACTCTCGGTGCCGAGGCATCGAAGCGATAGCCGTGGCAATTGGGACAGAGCGCGACCCGAGCCGCTACGATGGAGTCACAGCCCTCACAAACTTGAAAGTCGTCGGGACTGGCAGCTATCTCACGAGCTTTGGCAGCCCGATTATTGAGAGCGGTTTCTTCCATTGCGAAAAGAAAAGTCTACTTGGAAGCGGACTTGATTGCAGCCGAGGCCTTGCTCTTGAGGTTCGCGGCCTTGTTCTTGTGGAAGATGCTCTTCTTGGCAGCACGGTCAACAGCCGAGGAATACTTGGAAAGAGCTTCTGAGATCGCCTTGTCATCTCCGCCTTCGACAGCGGTATCGATTCCTTTGCGGAGATTTTTAACCTTGGTTTTGAGAACGCGGTTATCAGCGGTGCGCTTTTCGATTTGACGGACGCGCTTGAGAGCAGATGGATTGTTTGCCATGATGTTTTAACAGAAAGGGGCGCGAACCTAGAAGGACCGCGCCCAGAGTCAAGAAAAGGATCTAGTATTTCAAAGAGAGATACTTGGTGTGAGGAAGCTTACCGTGACGAGCGTAATACTTCCGGCCTTCAGGAGTGCGATCTAAAGACCCGCGAATGACTTTGACGTCCGCCCCGACCCCGACCCGACGATACAAATCCATGACGTCTTTGGACTTCATGCGAATGCAACCGTAACTGGCCGGACGCCCGATAGTGCGCTCCTCAGGAGTGCCATGGATGTAGATGAGACGACGGAAAGTGTTCGCATTAGCCTGCTCTTTCCCGCGCAACCACATGATCCGGGTCACGATTGGGTCGCGACCAGGGGTGTTGGGACGAAGGACCTCTCCTGTGGGGCGACGACCTTTAAAGACGGCTCCAGGACGGGCATGACAGCCGATCTTTTGAGCAATCTCCAACTTACCAAGCGGGGTGCGGTTGGTTCCCTGACCAGTCCCCAAACCAAACTTGGAAGTAGAGATAGGGTAGATTTTGGTAGGACGTCCATTCTTCACCAGCAACATAGACTGGTCGCGAACACTCACGATCATTTCGCTATTGCTATCCACCGAGGCTGTCGATTTCGAGGAACTGCAGCTAGACAAGCCAGCGACGGCCAGAACGGCAAGACCGACAGAAGCGGCTTTCAAAAGGTGTTTTCCGTAATTGAGCATAATTGAAATTAATTTTTAGCTGACGCTTTTTCTGGTGACTTTTTGCGGACGACGCCGCTCTCTAGCAGTATACCGGCCAAAGAAGCAAGAGAAGTGTATAAAAATCCGATTGGAAAAGGAAGCAGAAATATAAAGGAAACTAAATTACCTGTCAGAAGAGCATCGGTAACCACGAAGAGAAAGAAGCATCCGAAGAGCAATTCCACTAGGGGCGTAATGGATTTGTGAGCTTTGTAACTTCCTGTTCTTTTCTGAATGGTTCCCCCATTTTCTGCTGCTTCTCCGTATTTCGGAGTGCGAACGAAGCCAGATTCGCGGTTCAAGAGCGCCTCGATAACGGCTTTGACGTTGTTTAATGACATACCTATTCCCAACGCGATGAGGAATGGAAGATACTTCAGCTCACTCAGCCAAGAACCGGGGCGAAGAGCCTTTTGAGAAGTCACGTAGAAGAAGATAATCGACGACATTCCGAAGAACATGATGGGCAAATAGATGATTTGCTGAGCCCAACCCGGCATATCAGGCTGAAACTTCTGATTGGGAAAAATGAGGAACAGGAGCAAGAAAAGCAGCAAATAAGCGAAATTAGCTGTCAGGTGAGCGGTCGCCTCTAGCTTAATATAGAGCGGAAAGTCGCTTTTCCAAATTTTCGGAAGGACTTTCTTACAGACCTGAATCGAGCCTTTGGTCCAACGATGCTGCTGGTTCTTAAAGCCGTTCATGTCAACGGGCAGCTCGGCAGGCGTCTCTACCTCGTTAAGGAAAATGAACTTCCATCCCTTTAATTGGGCTCGGTAGCTGAGGTCCATGTCCTCGGTAAGAGTGTCGTGCTCCCAGCCTCCAGCATCCTCAATACAGCTCTTACGCCAGATACCGGCGGTGCCATTGAAAGTGAAAAAGCGGCCGCTGCGATTACGGGCCGTCTGCTCGAGCTCCAAGTGCCCGTCCAAAAACATGGCCTGAACACGGGTGAGCAAATTGAAGGAGCGATTGAGGTGCCCCCAACGTGTCTGAATCAATCCCACTCTCTCATCAGTGAAGTGGTGGACCATCTCCATGAGAACGTTGGAATTGGGAACGAAGTCGGCATCGAGGATGAAGATGAAATCCCCCTTCACGGTCTTCATGCCGTTTTCCAATGCTCCTGCTTTGAAGCCTGAACGGTCCGTGCGATGAATAAACTCAACATCGAAACCGCTCTCTGCCAGGCGCTCGCACTCAGCACGGGCGATGTCAGTGGTATCATCAGTGGAATCGTCCAAGAACTGAATGTGGAGCTTCTCCTTGGGGTAGTCCATCTTAGAGACCGCTTTGAGCAGACGTTTCACGACATGACGCTCATTGAATACGGGCAACTGCACCGTGACGACGGGAAGCTCTTCGAAGTGACTTTTCGGGACTGGCTTGTTCCGCGAATGCTTCAGGTAGAGGAAGACAATCCCCAGACGGTGGAAGCTATAAGCACTGAGTCCGACAAGGACCAGAACATAGCTAATAAACCAAAACCAGTTGATTGCTTCCATAATGAATAACGGGGAACACTGTCGTAGACCCACGAGGGGCCCGTTTGCTCAACTTTTTTCCTTTTGTCAAGAGGGTCACGTGACTTTTCGAGGACAAAGAGTTCTACGCTTTTCATTCACAATCAGTCAATTACAAAGATTTAATTGATAATTAGGACTCTGAAAATATTTTTGAAATGTGACCTTTAAGATGACGAGTCATGCCCCGGGCGCAAAATTCTTCATCATTGGTCGTTGTCTCCGTGTGTTTCCCTCGCCTAAGCTTCCGCCCGAGTTTTGAGTTATCAGGTTTTTGCCCGCAAGTATCGTCCCCAGACCTTCGCTGATGTGCTGGGTCAGGATCACGTCGTCCGCACTCTTCGCAATGCTATCGAGCAGGGACGTCTCGCGCATGCTTATCTTTTCGTGGGGCCTCGTGGCACCGGAAAGACGTCCACCGCTCGCATTTTTGCGAAAGCGCTCAACAACCCCGGCGGGCCCTCCGTCGATTTCGACCCTGCTCATCCGCAACTTCAAGAAATCGCGGAAGGCAACTCCCTCGACGTTCTCGAAATCGATGGAGCCTCCAACAACGGGGTCGAGCAAGTGCGCCAGTTGCGCGAAACGGTCCAGTATGCTCCGGCCCAGTCCCCCTTCAAGATTTACTACATCGATGAGGTTCACATGCTCTCCAATGCGGCCTTCAACGCGCTCTTAAAGACTCTCGAAGAGCCGCCCGAGCACGTTAAATTCATCT
Source organism: uncultured Roseibacillus sp. (assembly GCA_964529725.1). Classification (GTDB taxonomy): domain Bacteria; phylum Verrucomicrobiota; class Verrucomicrobiia; order Verrucomicrobiales; family Akkermansiaceae; genus Roseibacillus. The sequence continues at coordinate 1,069 of CAZGXV010000074.1, read as the reverse complement.
TCGCGACTACCGAGCCTAATAAAATCCTGCCTACCATCATTTCTCGTTGTCAGCGCTTTGACCTGCGACCCATCCCCACTGACATCATTGCCAAGCAGCTCCTCCACATTGCTTCTGAAGAGAGCGTGACCCTTGAGGAGCCCGCTGCGTGGGCCATTGCCAAAGGTGCCGACGGAGGCATGCGAGACGCGCAATCCATGCTCGATCAACTGGTCGCCTTTTGTGGCGAGACCATCAAAGAAGATGATGTGCAGCACATCTTCGGTTTCACCTCTGGGGAAACCATTGCCACCCTCATTCAGGCTCTTTTCAAGAAAGACCCGTCCCAACTCCTAAACCTTCTCAATGATTTAGCGGCTTCGGGAAAAAACCTTTCTCAGTTGCTGCAAGAACTCATCAACACTCTGCGGGCCCTCCTCATCCATAAAATTGACCCCAAAGCTGACCGCGAAGGCCTATCTTCTGAGGTTTGGGAGGGTCTCACTGCACTCACCGCCGAGACCCCGACGGATCGCCTGTTGGCCCTCATCGACATTCTTTCTACGTCCGAGGCGAGTATGCGGTGGGCCGCGAATAAGCAGCTTCACCTTGAACTCGCTCTCATTCGGTCGGTGGAAGCTCTCGATGAGATTCGGATCTCGGACGTCATTCGCACCTTGGAAAAAGGTGGTCTCGACGATGAGATGAAAGGAGTCTCGTCCACAGCTCCTACCGCCGAAGCCAAAGCTCCTGCCGCCACTGCCACTGATTCTGCTAGCGAATCGCCCCCAGGCGCTACGGAATCGCAGCCGGATCCAGCTCCCGAAGAACCTTCGGCGATCTCAGAAGAAGTAACTTCTGCAGCTCCAGCTCAGGAAAAACTCTCACCCATTGACCGCCTCATGCAGGAGGCTCCCGAGGAAAGAGAGGATGAGCCCGTTCCGGAAAAAGCGTCCGCTCCCCAGCCAAAACCCGAGTCCGTTGCTGAGACCGTTGCTAAGACCAAAACCGCTCCTCCAGCGGACGATTTTCACAACGATCCACTCATCCAAGATGCGGTTGAGATATTCAAGGGCAAGCTGAAGTAGCG
>CAZGXV010000073.1:0-14858 GCA_964529725.1 uncultured Roseibacillus sp. | reverse complement strand
TTGATGCAAAAACATGAGCCGCGAGCTTTTGAAGGGAATGGCACTTCAAAACTCGGTTCAGAACGATGAGTTTGAATTCTTAAATCCAATCTATCCAATCCATCCTGGTCTCATTTCACCGAATTTTTCCCTAGCTTGATCGCCCTGCACCTTTTCAGGAACCGGAACGGGCGATAATCTCGTTCTGAGGGTTCATCACAATCCGGCGCGCCACCACTGGGCCTTCAGAAAGTCCCCAGGCCATGATGGTGACCAGTTCGTCCTTCTGGATACGATGGGCAGCACCACCATTGATGATGAACTCGATACCATCCGGCCCTCTTTGGACGTAGGTTTCCAAACGATTTCCAGAAGTGATTGAGGCCACCAAGACCTTCTCCCCTTCCGTTAATCCCACCTCATCCATGAGATTGCCGGGGATTTCGATGCTTCCTTCATACTCGACATCGGCCCGCGTGATGACGGCGCGATGTATCTTCGATTTTAAAAATTGGCGTAACATTCGAGGGCCCTCTTGTTCATTTACAGATATCGAGTCAACGACGAAGTACTAGCGACTGGCGGATCGACTGATGGCATCCCGCAACGCGTCCTTCAGTTCTTCATCTTGAGAACTTGCCAAAACCTTCCGCATTTCTCCGACCTCTGAAGCCGTGCCAATTTTCGCTAAGAGACGAGCAGCTGAGCGCGCTAATCCCGGCTCGGTAGACTGGAGGTAACCGATGAGCTGGGGAGCGGCCAAAGAACCATACTCTTCCAGAAAACGCTGGCGGGAGGTGGAATCTTCCGCCCACAAGCTCGCCATCAGAGCGGCGGCTTCTGGAGGTTTTCTCTCGGCCAAGAATTGTAGCATTCCTTCCGGCACTTTGCGACCACGTGCTCTCATGCGAACTCCGAGGTCGGTCACTATGCGCTCGGCACCATCTCCTGGCTCGGACCAGACGGCGAGTGCCTTGGCGAGATTGCCATAGGTTTCTTCATCGTGTTCTTCCCGGAGGAGGCCCACCAGACGCACGGTGATATCCTTGCGCAAACGAATCGGTTCGGCCAAGGCCAAGCGGCGGATGGCGTCCTTCACGCGATCACGATCGAGGGCAATGAGTTCTTCCTTATTAAGGGAGTAGAAAGCCTCGTCCTCAGAGTTGTTGAGCTTGCCTGTCAGCTCGTTGCTCACCTCTCCCAAGACGCCCGGCTTGACCTGCATCTGAATCAATCGCAACTCGGGGATGACCTGCTCGATATCTCCAAAACGCTCCACCATCGCTTCGACCTCATCGAGATCGAATGGCATGCCCGACATCACAAAGATTCCGCCATCGCGTAAGTCGCGAAAGGTTGGGCGCACGGGAAGAGAGAATTCCTGCTTAAGATAACTCTGGATCTGCACGTGATGGAACAGCTCCATCGAGCGCACCCAAATCGCGGCCACATTATCTTCGCTGCTGCGACTGATCGCGGGCAGGACTTCCGCTTCCCAGCGCGTCTTCATCATCACTTCCTGAGGAGTCAACACCTCCTCAGTAATTCCCGGGAAGAAGCTAGAATCTTGGCCCTCCTCATCGTTGAGAGAAGAAACTGGCCTCAGGGAGCGTGTATCCGCATTGACGGTGCGATGAACAGGCAGATAGTGAGAAAGGCCCAGCAAAGCAGCCACGCCTAGAAGACCGAGAAAGAGTCCCGCGATGCGATTTCTGATCATGCCCCAAAAGAGAAGACCCGCCGCCATCAAACCCATGAACCCAGAGACGGTATAGCGATCAGAACGCTCCACATCCTGCAAAAGCGAGCTCCCCGGTAAGGAGCCGAAGTAGAGTATGAGCGCGAAAATAATAATGATGAGGAGACCGCCCACTGCCGCAAAAATGCGAGCAGGAGGAACAGGCCCCACGAACCCTTGCTTCGCCGAAGGGTTGTATTCCATCGTTCTGAACTCGACCGGAGCATTGGCGGCGGGAGTGCGACCAAAACGACTCAGGTCCGCCTCCTTTTTGACCTCATCGGGATAGAAACGTTCCCGCGGTGCCTCCATCACTTCGGCATTCACCTGAAAGCGATTCTCGCAAGAACCGCATTCCACAGTCCTCCCCTCAAGCTCCTTGCTCACCTCAAAGGATTGCTGACAGCCGGGGCATTCAATTCGCAAAGTCATCATTAAAAATAAAAGAACGCGTGGTTCGTGCAGGCAAGTCTCCCTCTTTAACGTCGTGGCATCAACTCATTCTCTTGCTTTTTAGAGTCTTCTTTTCGCAAGCCTCGATCCCTGCTCTTGCCAGCACTCAATCCGCGCGATAATCACAGGGCGTGATTCCCGAAATTGAGAAACTTCTCATCCTCCAACAGCGTGACCAATCCATCGCTGAACTCGAAGCCGACCTCAAACGCATTCCGGCCGAAAAAGAAATGGCCAAAACCCGTCTCGCGACTTCGCAACAAGCCGTTGCCGATGCCAAGTCTGCTTTGCAGGAAAATGAAATTGCCATCAAGGCGGTCGAGCTTGATATCGAGACGCGTAAGACAACCATTGGTCGCCTCAAAACCCAGCAGTTCGAGACCCGCAAAAACGAAGAATTCCGAGCGATCGGGAAAGAGATTGAGCGTTATCAGGAAGAAATCGACGAGCACGAAACCAGCGAGCTCGAGCTGATGGAAAAGAGCGACGCTCTCAAGCTCACTCTCACTGAAGCAAAAGATAAACTCTCCAAGGCCGAAGCCAGTGTCCAGGAAGAGCTCGACACCTACGACCGACGCGAGATGGAAGAGAAGAAACGTCTCGTTGAAGTGAAGGACCTTCGAGAGCAAGCCTCCGAAAAGCTTGGAGATGAGGACCTCCTCGAACTCTATGATCGCCTTCGCAAAGCACGCGGGGTCAATGCCGTGGTGAGTCTTTCGGTAAGCGGACAATGCGCGGGCTGCCACGTGAAAGTCACCCCCGCGACGCTCATCAAAGTCAACGCGGACAAAGAGGTCATCCAGTGCGAAAACTGCGGACGAATCCTTTATGCAGGTTAGGGTCTTGCCCGAATAGCCTGACGAAAATTGCCCCCCTTGTTTTCGCAGGGAACGCCCTGTCAGAGAGGGAACTTGAGTCCAGCTCACCGTCCCATTTTTCGGCCTTGCAGGAGATTTTCAACGGAAAGCTTTGAAAGAGACACCAATTTCGAAAAAAACAGTTGAAACAACCTTGGGAATCCCTTAGTTCCCTCGCCCCCTCCGGCCCGAAATCCTCGGAAGAGCGGAAGGCAACCAATTTCAAGCTATGAGCGCTATCATCGAAAAAATCGACCAAGAACAGCAGAAGGACGACATCCCGGAATTCGGTGTCGGTGACAGCGTCAAAATTCACTGCCTCGTGAAAGAGGGTGAAAAAGAGCGGACCCAGATTTTCGCTGGTCTCGTGATTGCCCGCAAAGGTGGCGGCGTCAATGCCTCCTACACCGTGCGCAAGATTTCCTATGGCGAAGGCGTGGAGCGTATCTTCCCTGTCCACACTCCCCGCGTTGCTAAGATTGAGGTCATCTCCCGCGGAAAAGTCCGTCGCGCCAAGTTGCACTACCTTCGCGACCGGGTTGGTAAGCGTGCTCTTCTCGTGAAGCCTGCTGACTCCAATGCCGCAGCCAAAGCTCGCGAAGCCAAGAAAGAGGCTTCCGCTGCCAAGCGCGCGACCAAGCAAGACGCTCCTGCCGCTGAAGAAGCTGCCGAGAGCGCCGAATAAGCAAGGCACAAAGATTTTCTCTCCAAACGACCTAGTGATCGTTTCTCAATTTTTCGAAGAGCTTGGGTCCGTCCCGAGCTCTTTTTTGCATTTGGCCCTGCCGTTTGAGCGGGGCCTCACAGGTTAAAGACGTCTCTTATTTCTGGCCCGTCATCATCGTCCAGTGGGCACCGATAGGACCGATCCCCAACTGATTAGGGCCTTGCGCAAACATGATGAAGCGGTGGCCGTCGGAGTAAAACCAAGCGTCATATGCCGCCGAGGGCGAACCTGACCCCATGAAAATATTTTCTCCGGTCCATCGTCCCGCAAAGCCAGCTAACTTCGCCCGTTGACCCGGAGTCTTCTTCCCCTCCACTGGCGACTCATGGGCAAAAAAGCCGAGCTTCTTCATGTCTTGGGAATGGTCGCTTGAAGCCGCCGAAAGTTTTTCCTCCAAATAAAGCGGCCCCAAACCCATCACTCCCCGCTCTTCGTTCAAAATATGAGCAAAGTCCTTCTGGGAGGAACTGGCCCAGGCTGACTGGACATTGTGCTCGCGTGCCAGCTCTAGGTTTGTGATTTCCTGAGAGAGAGCATTCCTTCCTTGCTTGAACTTGAGGTAACGTTCGCCGTCATAACTCTCTTCGAGAGCGTCCTTGCGCAGGCGTTCAGGTGCTTCCTCATTCGGCTCGAAGGGCTCTCCTTCGCGATGGCTCTCGATTCGAACCAACTCGGTAGAGATTTCCACGATGGCATCCGCAGTCGCCTCGACCTTGGCATTCAAAGCACTCAAATCCTTCTGGGAAAGTCTCATCGCTCGCTCGTGGATACGCGCGATGTCTCGCACCTCGTTCTGGAGCTTCTTGATTTTGCCCGCGTCCTTTTTGTAATCGGTTTTGAGCAATGGGTAGACTCGCGCTCGTTCCTCCTTCAGTTTTTGCAAGTCCTCTTCCAGCGCTAGGTAGTCACGAGCTAAACTACCGGAAAGAACCCGGCCCAATTGCCTTTCGTGATGCGCCTTGGCGGCAAAGAGAGCGGTCTGAAACTTTGGAAGAGCGGCCCGGTCTAGCAACTGCATCGTGCTGTAGGCAGCCTGCCGTCTCGCTGGGTCTTCGGACTTCATCCAGTCCAGAGCCTTGCGCAGAATCTCGGTCGAGACAGCGGCCTCTTTTTCCTCAGAAAAAACCAGCTGAGGGGCCAAGAGCAGGAGAACCAACAGGAGTGACTTCATAGCGAAAGGTTGCACAGACAGCAGTGGAGAGTCAAACGAGTGCTTTCCTAAGGCGGGAGGCCCTGCAAAATCAGGAAGACGATTTTCTTGGCAGACCACCTGCTCTCCCCTATTTTCTGCGGCCCGCCAAACCTCTCTGATTGCTGAAAAGACTTGAAATTCTTCTATCCGAGAGGAATGACGGGTGAGACAGGTTTCCAAACACTGAGAACGAGTTTAGCCAACGACACCTTCATGACCAGCCACTCCCCTTATCATCCCGATTTCACGCCCGATTCCAGAGCAACCCTGCACTCCTTTGCCAATGAGAAGGACAACTGCGGCATGGGTGCCATTGCCCATTTGGGAGGTGTCAAATCCTACGAAATCATCGAGCGCGCGATCGACTCGGTCTGCAACATGACCCACCGAGGAGCAATTGATGCGGATGGTAAAACTGGCGACGGATCGGGTATTCTAACTCAAATTCCACGGAGTCTTTTCTCGCGCGAGCTTGATAAGATGAGCCTTTCCATCGGTGATATCAATGACTTGGCGGTCGGTGTCTTCTTCTTACCAAACAAAGACGAGGCCGGTGCCGAAAGCATTCAAGAGGCGGCCGCTTCCGTCGCGAGTGCTCGCGGAATCAAAGTCCTGGGATGGCGCGAAGTCCCGGTCAATTCTGACGAACTCGGCACCCAAGCCGCTGCCAGCCAGCCCAACATCCAGCATCTCCTGTTAGAACGCCCCTCCGATTGGGAACCCGATCACTTCGAGCGTCAACTCTACCTCGTCCGCCGCAGCATCGAGCGCCAGTTCGACGACGTCGCTAACTTCTACATCCCCACCATCTCCTCGCGTCTCATTTCGTATAAAGGCCTGGCCATGCCAGCAACCTTGCAAGCCTTCTACAGCGATTTGCAGGACTCGGATTTTCAGGTCTCTTTGGCGCTCTATCACCAGCGCTTCTCTACCAACACCTTCCCGGCTTGGCCTCTCGGCCAACCATTCCGTATGATGTGCCACAATGGCGAAATCAATACCGTGCGGGGCAACCGTAACTGGTGGGCATCGCGGGAGGAATTTTTCGAAAGTGAAGTTTGGGGCGATGATCTCGACCTCCTCAAGGGCGTGATGTCTGGCAAGGAATCCGACTCGGCTTCACTCGACCACGCCCTCGAGATCCTTGTTCTCTCGGGTCGGTCCCTCGAGCACGCGATGTGCATGCTGGTGCCGCCCGCCTTCCGCCATGACCTTGAGCTTTCAGAGGAAGTGCAAGACTTTTTCCATTACCATCGCTCCTTCGCCGAGCCTTGGGACGGCCCGGCCGGACTCGTCTTCACCGATGGCACCAAGGTCTGCGCCTCTCTCGACCGGAATGGTCTCCGACCCTCCCGCTACACTCTCACTGATGAAGGTTTGCTCATCATCGGGTCCGAGTCCGGAACCAGTCCCGTGGAGGATAGTAAAATCTCGCAACGAGGGCGCCTCGGCCCCGGTCAGATGATTTCTGCCAACACCGAATCCGGTGAACTCCGTCTCGATCGCGAAATCAAAAACGATCTTGCGGCCCAACAGAATTACGGCAAATGGGTGGACGAAAATCGGGTCTCCCTGAAAAAGTTCGTTTCCCACGAGCCTCACTCGCCTACCTGCGAGTTTGATCCGATCGAACTCTCCCAGCTCCAAGTAGCCCACGGGGTAACCGCCGAAGACCTCGATATGGTCTTTCCTCCCATGGTCAAAGGCTCGCAGGAAGCGGTCTTCTCGATGGGTGATGACATTCCGCTCGCTCCCCTCTCGCGCTATCCCCGCCTCCTCTTCACCTACTTCAAGCAACTTTTTGCACAGGTGACGAACCCTCCCATCGATCCCATTCGCGAATGGGCGGTGATGACTCTCGCTGCAGGACTCGGTCGGGAGCGGAACATGCTCACCGAAACGCCCGCTCACGGACGTATTCTTCATCTCGAGTCGGCTATTCTCTTTGAGCAGGAAATTGAATACATCGCCGAGCGCTCGGCGCACGGATTCAAGTCTGCTGTGCTCGATACTACGTTTCCAGTAGAAAACGGTGCCTTTGGGCTGCGTGCTGCGGTGGAGGCTCTTTGCAAATCTGCTGAAAAGGCTGTCGATGACGGGGTGGAAATCATTATCCTTTCCGACCGCAAAGTCTGCGCTGAACTCGCCGCTATCCCATCCTTGATGGTGACCGGGGCCGTCCACCACCATCTCACCAAAACTCGCAAGCGCTTACGCGCTTCTTTGGTGATTGAGACTGGCGAAGCACGCGACACACATCAGCTAGCCTGTCTCTTCGGCTACGGCGCGACCGCTGTTTGCCCCTACTTGGGTTATGCCACTGCGCGAGCGATTCTCAACGACGAGAAGCTCATCAAGAAGCACAAGTTCCCCGAAGACTTGACGCCCGAGATTGCGATGGCCAACTACCGCAAAGCTCTCGAAAAGGGCCTCCTCAAAATTATGTCCAAGATGGGGATCTCGGTCCTTAATTCCTATCAAGGCGCACAAATTTTTGAAGCGCTCGGAGTGGGTTCTGAAGTGGTTGACCTTTGCTTCACCGGAACCGTCACCCGTATCGGCGGAGTGGGCTTTGCCGAAATTGCCAATGAGACTTTGACCCGTCACCAGACCGCCTATGCCGAGCCCGCCACCGAGCCGCTCGACCTGGGCGATCCCGGCTACAATCGCTACCGGAAGGCTGGTGAATCCCATGCCATCTCCACCGAAGTGATCAGCAACCTTCACACGTTTGTGAAGCACAACAAGATTGAAGACTACGACGAGTATGTAAAAGCGTCGCTCTCTAACAATCCAATCACCATCAAAGACCTTCTCGAGTTCAAGACCGACGAAGCGACTGCTATCTCGGTTGATGAAGTGGAACCTGCCGAGGAGATCGTGCGCCGCTTCACCACTGCTGCGATGTCACTAGGTGCCCTCTCTCCCGAAGCACACGAGACCCTCGCCATCGCGATGAACCGTCTCGGCGGCAAGTCCGACTCTGGCGAAGGAGGCGAAGACACCCGCCGCTTCGAGCCCTACCCCAACGGTGACGATGCGCGCTCCGCGATTAAGCAGGTGGCCTCCGGACGATTCGGGGTCAGTGCTCACTACCTTGTCAATTGTGCTGAGATTGAAATCAAGATGGCGCAAGGTGCTAAGCCTGGTGAAGGCGGTCAGTTGCCCGGTCACAAGGTCAACGGGCTCATCGCTCGCCTGCGCAATACCCAGCCGGGTGTGCAGTTGATTTCCCCACCGCCTCATCACGATATTTATAGCATCGAGGATTTGGCTCAGCTGATCCACGACCTCAAGGAAGTGAATCCATCCGCGCGCGTGACCGTGAAGCTGGTTGCGGAAGCAGGAGTAGGCACCGTGGCAGCTGGTGTCGCTAAAGCTTGCGCTGACAACATCCTCGTATCCGGTCACGATGGTGGCACCGCCGCTTCCCCACTGTCATCCACGAAGCACTGCGGTCTTCCTTGGGAACTTGGAGTGGCAGAAGCACAACAGACGCTTGTGATGAACAATCTGCGCGACCGGGTCGTTCTCCGCACCGATGGAGGCTTCCGCAATGGCCGCGACGTTGTCATTGGCGCCATGCTAGGTGCCGAGCAATTCAACTTTGGCACCATTGCCATGATTGCGATGGGCTGCGTTTATGTGCGCAAGTGCCACCTCAACAACTGTCCGGTGGGAGTTGCTACCACCGATCCCAAGTGGCGTGCTAAGTTCAAAGGCACTCCCGAACACGTCGTCAACTTTATGATGGGTGTAGCAGAAGAAGCTCGTCAGCACATGGCCAGCCTCGGCATCAAGACTGTGGACGAGATGATTGGTCGCACCCAGTTCCTTCGTCAGCGCGAAGTGCCTGACCACCCCAAGGCCGCAACTGTCGATCTCTCCAAAGTTCTTAAAGAAGCAGTCCCCAACGAGGGGCATGGACGCTTCCGCACCCACGAGCGCAACATGGGCATTCACAAGCCCGCCCTTGACCTACAAATCCTCGATGACTTGCGGGCCCATACCAAAACACCGGGCGATGACAATCCCGCCCGTCTCCTGATGGATTGCGCTCCCTTCGCACGGACCTACTCCGTGGTCAATACTGACCGCAATATCGGCACTCGCCTTTCGGGTCGCATTGCCGAGGTCTTTGCCAATCACGGCCTCCCAGACGAGACTATTAATCTCACCTTCACCGGCTCGGCGGGCCAGTCCTTCGGAACCTTCCTCTGTGGTGGCGTTGCGCTCACCCTAATTGGTGAAGGCAACGATTACGTCGGCAAGGGTATGGCAGGAGGCTCCATTATCGTCCACCCACCGGAGGATATGTCCCCTTCTTTTGTTCCGGCGGAAAATTCCATTGTCGGTAACACCGTTCTCTATGGTGCCACTGGCGGCGAACTCTATGTGAACGGACGGGCAGGTGAGCGCTTCTGCGTGCGCAACTCCGGAGCCACCGCAGTTTGCGAAGGCGTTGGCGACCATGGCTGCGAATATATGACCAATGGCCTTGTCGTGATCCTTGGCCTCACTGGGAAGAACTTTGGGGCCGGAATGTCCGGTGGGGTGGCTTACGTGCTAGATAATGACGGCCAATTCCAATCTCGGCTCAACCCTGAGATGGTGGTGGCTCTCCCAGTCGCTCGGCAGCAGGATATTACCGAAGTGAAGGGCCTCATTGAGACTCATTTCCAAAAAACATCCTCGCCCCTTGCTCAAGAATTACTGGCAGATTGGGACAACACCCTCCTGCGTATGGTTCGGGTCATTCCCAAGGATCGTCACACTCTAGAAGTGGAAGAATCGAAGCATGAGTCGGCTGTGGAGATCGAAGTCGCCAAGAACTAATGGCGCGATTCCTCCGTCTTGCTGCTTTTCCTCTGCGAACAAGTGGCTAAGATTCAGCCTGACTCAATCGTAACTTCCTCACTATGCCTCGTATCTGCATCACCGCTCCTAACGCGACGCCCCAGCCTTATCGATTCCCTCTGGACACCGAAGTGGTCACCATCGGGCGCTCAGCGAACTGTGATGTGGTGATTGAACACGGCTCCGTGTCGTCAAATCACTGCGAGATGAAGCGTGTCAAAGGAGGCTTCATCTTAGCCGATTGCGAATCGACTAACGGGATTCATCTCGATGAGCGGCAGATGGAAGTCATTGACCTGAAAGACGGAATGGACGCCGAGGTGGGCGACGTGGTCTTCAATTACCAGCTCAAGGAAGAAGAGGTTGACGAACTTGCTACTGAAAAATTCAAGTCCCACCAGAAAAAGAAAAAGCAGTCCAAGCCTGCCCCAGCACCCAAAGCGGCCGCCCCTCCGCTGCCACCCGGGCGCCTTGGTCCGGCGGCTCTTCCCACCTCAGCCGATACCACGGGTCGCGACTTCGGGATTTTCCTCGCCTGTGCAGCGGTCGCCCTCTTTGCCTTCTATCTAGGTCTCAATAGCGCCCACCGAGCCAGCTTCCCGAAGGAAGAACGCTTGGGTAAATCTCTCTGGAGCGACAAAATCATGTCTTCTTCCGAAGAGTAGCGAATGCCCTCCTGCGAAAGAAGTGAGAAGAAAATCAACTAGCGGGTGGCTTCTTCGATGCGGCGCAGGACTTCTTGGTATCCTTCCATGACACCGCCCAAGTCCTGACGGAACCGATCCTTGTCCAACTTTTCACCCGTCTCGGCATCCCAAAGTCGGCAGGTGTCGGGGCTCACCTCATCGGCCAAAACAATTTCTCCATTGCTGAGACGTCCGAACTCAATCTTGAAGTCAATGAGACGGAGACCGGTCTTGAGGAAAAATTCTTTCAAAACCTCATTCACAACCAGAGCCTGCTTTTTCAGCAACGCGCATTCCTCCTCGGTGGCTAGCCCCATTTCGCGAGCATAGTCATCGTTGATCAGGGGGTCGCCCAACTCATCAGACTTGTAACTGAACTCCACGATTGGAGTTTGAAAAGGAGTCCCCTCGGCGACTCCCACTCTTTTGCTAAAGCTGCCTGCCGCGATGTTGCGCACGATGACTTCTACCATGAGAATCTCTACCTTCTTGACCATGAGATTGATATCGTCCTTGTCGGCAGCGAGGTGGGTTTTGACCCCCTTATCCTCCAACATGCGGTAGAGCAAAAGCGTGATGGCCTTATTCAGCTGTCCCTTACTCTCGAAGACTGCTTTTTTCTCGGCATTGAAGGCGGTGGCCTCGTCCTTAAACTCCATGCGGAGGATTTCGGGGTCGTCGGTGGCGTAAAGGCGCTTTGCTTTCCCTTCGTAGAGTGGTTCCATCCCTCTTGCTAATGTCCCGCGAGCCACTCGGAAAGCCCGAAATCTGTCCAATGACCCAAAGCCTCCTTTTGCCAGCTTCTCCTAACAGACATAACTAGCCCAATGCCGAACGCCGTCAACCTGCGCAGCCTGTGCCGCGCACCCGAAATCGGGGCCAATTCCTACCAGCTGAGCTTTGGTGATACCAACGTCGTGATCGACGCGGGTATGCATCCCAAGCAAGACGGCGAGGAGGCCCTACCCCGGTATGGCCTTCTTGACCCTGACTCGGTGGACGCCATCTTCGTCTCGCACGCCCACCTCGATCACATTGGCACCTTGCCCGTTTTGCAACGCGAGCAGCCCCGAGCCCGGGTCTACATGACCCCTGAGGTCGTCGATCTCGCCGATGCCCTGCTCCACAATTCCGTCAACGTGATGACTAGTCAAGGCGAGGAACTCGGCATCGACGCTTACCCTCTCTTCACCCACGCCGACCTCGATGAACTGAGCCAAGTGTGGCAGGGGCAAACCTATCGCAAGGAATTCGAACCGATTTGGAACGACAACCTCAAGGTCACCTTTCGCGATGCGGGACACGTGCTGGGCTCGGCGGGAATTCTTTTCGAAACAGAAAACAAGCGAATCTTCTACACTGGCGATGTCCAGTTCCATGATCAGAGCCTCATCCGTGGCGCCGACTTTGATGACCTCGGCCCGATCGACACCCTGATTGTAGAAACGACCCGGGGAAATACTCCCGCCGTGCCAGGCTTTGACCGTGAGGAAGAGGTCAAGCGCCTGATGGCCGACATCAGCGAAACAATGGACCGCAACGGTGCCGCCCTCGTGCCCGTCTTTGCGATGGGCAAGACCCAGGAAATTCTCACCATGATCCAGAATGCAAAGGAGTCTGGTGACCTGCCCGACGTTCCCGTGGTGATCGGAGGACTATCGACCAAGATGACCAACATCTATGACCGCTATGCGACCAACAAGAATCGCAAACGGCCAGATTTCCGCATTCTCAAAGACATGGATTTGCGGGCCGGCACTCGTCGTCGGGGAAAGACCGTTCCCATCCGATATCAGGAGCAGGCCATTTTTGCTCTTTCCAGTGGGATGATGTCGGAAAAGACCGTTTCTAACAAATTCGCGCGCGGCTTTCTCCCCAATCCAGCCAATTCGCTTCATTTTGTGGGCTACTCTGATCCTTCCACCCCTTCCTACCCGATTCGGCAGGCATCCCGTGGCGACCTCATCAGCTTGGATGCCAGCAAGGATCCGGTGCCGCTCAATTGTGAGGTCAAGGAATACAACTTCACCGGGCACGCGGACCGCGAACAACTCATGGAGTTCATTCTCAAGACCAAGGCCAAGAACATCTTCTTGGTTCACGGAGACCTTTCCGCCTCGCAATGGTTCCAAGAAGAACTCGCTGTCAAGATGCCCGACGCGGAGGTCACCATTCCCCAACCGGGAGTCGATTACTCACTTTAAGCTGAGCCGCTTCGGGATTGCCTTGTCGGCAATCGAGCTCCAGTGAGGCCCTGCTTTTCGGGCTTTTGAAGGAGAGAAAAGGTCGTTCGGTTCTCGTCAACGACGGCCTGTATTGAGAGCGAAAGCCTCGCGGGCTCTCACCTTTTTTTCAGCTCTTCGACTTCTTGGCGCAGCTGCTTCAGCTCAGCTCGCATCTCGCCCACCTTGCGTACATTGATAACGCGCTTCTTTTCTTCTTTTAGCGGAAGAGCAGGAACACCCCAGTAGACTCCTGGTTTCGTAATGCTTTTGGTGACTCCTGTTTTGGCAGCTAAGACCACATGGTCCCCAATCTCCAAGTGACCGACGAGGCCGCACTGCGCTGCGATGGTGACGTAATTGCCAATCTTACTACTCCCCGCGATGCCCGCATGCGCGACGATGAGGTTATGCTTGCCTATGACGACGTTGTGGCCAATTTGGACCAAATTATCGATCTTGGTGCCCTCGCCGATGATAGTTTTGCCAAAACGAGCGCGGTCGATCGTTGAATTGGCACCCACCTCTACCTCGTCCTCGAGAACGACGATTCCTACTTGAGGAATAGAACGATGACGTCCCTCCACTAGCTCATACCCGAAACCCTCGGCACCAATCACCGCGCCCGGTTGTAAGAGAACACGATTACCAAGGATACAGCGCTCCCGGACACTGGCATTGGCAAAGAGCAGACAATCCTCGCCAATGACGACGTCACGCTCGATGACCACACCCGGTCCGATTTCGGTCCCTTTTCCAATCTTGGCACCAGCCTCGACCACTGCGTTGGCACGAATCATCACGCCCTCGACTTGGGCGCTCTCATCGACAAAGGCGGTGGGATGAATCGATGCTTCAAAGGCACGCTTCTTTTGCAAGTCCTCCAAAACCTGACTGAATGCTAGGGATGGATTCTCAACATCAATAATAGCCATCCCATCGCGAGCCGCAGGGGCATCGGGCACCGTCAGAACCGCGCCAGCCTTGCTCTCGAGGTAGTCGTTGAGGTACTTTTCGTTACCGAGAAAGCTCAAGTCTCCCTCCTCGGCCTCGTTCAGCGAAGCAAAGCCCGAGATACGGAAATCAGGGTCTCCGACACGAAGACGCCCTCCGCAGAGGGCGACAATTTCAGAAACTGTAAGGTCCACTGAGTCGATTGTTGAACTTAGTTTGCAGGAGCATCTTTGTTGAGCTCCTTCAAGAGACCTTCTGTGATGTCGTAGGTATCTTTGGAGTAAAGAACGACGGGCACTTGGGTGGTGCTATTGCCTGACTTATCGAAGACAAAGTCGTAGTCCTCGGCCTTGGCTTTTTCCTCAAGTAACTTGGTGATCTCCTCTAGGATACCGCGCATCTGACGCTGCATCTCTTCCTGCACCTGGCGGCGCTTACGGTCCAAATACTCTTTCAAGGAACGGCTCATCGCGATGCCTTCCTGTTGCTTGAGCTGCAATTGGTCGAAGATCTCTTTCTTTTTGGCCTCATTGAGAGAAGGATCTTCGAACTGCTTGCGAAGAGTGCCAATCTCCTCCTCAAGCTCTTGGATCTGCTTCTGCTTCTCGTTGTTGGCCTTGGTCAAAAGCGCCTGCTTCTCATTGAGTTCCTGCTGCGCCTCTTCGGTGCGGTAGTAGTCTTTCAAGAGACGTTTCATATCAACGGTAGCAACCTTGATCTCCTGGGCACCAGCAGAGGCAAAGGACATCAAGGCAAAGAGGGCGGCAAAAAGAATTCCTGTCTTCATAAATATTTAGGGTAGGACTGTGTCGTCTGACCAAGACGTTGGCGAGCTTTTGAGCGTCCGTCAACGATTCTGGCAGTCTTTTAACGACTCCCAGAAGCAGGCTTGCTCAATTCTTTCTTCATCATCTCGGTCAAATCAATCGCGTCTTTGATAAAAAGAAGCGGCGCCACCTGATTCGAGTTCGTTCCAGAGCTATCGACCACCAAATCAAAGCCCTCCGCGTCGGCTTTGGCAGCAGTCAGTTCAACGATCTCATCCAAGATACCTTCCATGCGCCGCACCATCTGCTGGTTGAGCTTCTGATTCGCCAAATTGCGTTCAGTCTGCTTTTCCTCTTCGGCGATTTTCAACTCGCGGTTCAAGATTGGCAATTCGCGCTGAAAATCGGCGATTTCGGCTTCGGTAG
>CAZGXV010000072.1:0-15169 GCA_964529725.1 uncultured Roseibacillus sp. | reverse complement strand
CCATCACGGGGCTGGTTTTGTTTGGAGCGGGTCAAGAACGTCCCCATACGACAGGTCAAGTATGTGCGTTCTTCGCCCGAAAAGCAGCTGCAGCCTGAATTCTTTACGAGAAACTATCCCAAACCCGGAGACGACTTGCGAGACCGGGTGCCGGTCGTCTTTTCGAAAGATGGCCAGAAGATCGAGGTGGACGAGACGCTCATCGCGGACCCCTATTCGGTGAGCAAGTTGCATTGGCGGGGAAAAGATGTGCTCTGGTTCGAGTTCATTGAGCGTGGATTCGGCAAGTTTCGTCTCTTGGAGTTGAACGCCCGCACGGGCAAGACCCGGGTGGTGGCCGAGGAAACTTCGGAGAAATTCGTCCATGTCTTTGAGAAGTGTGGTTGGTGGGATTTAGGAGGCGGACAATTGCTCTGGCGTTCGGAGGCTGACGGGTGGAGCCACCTTTATCAAATCGACGAACAAAGCGGTGAGCGCAAACAGTTGACTCAGGGTGAATGGGTCGTTCGTGGGGTCGAACGGGTCGAAGGCGACGAGGTTATCTTTCGGTTGAGCGGCTTTTATCTCGAACAGGACCCCTATTACGTCCATTTCGCAAAACTCAATTGGAAAACCGGTGAGATGACGATGCTGACCCACGGCAACGGCACTCACGAACTCTTTTGGTCACCGGACCGTAGCTACTATGTGGCTCGTTATTCGAGAGTGGATTTCCCCCCGGTCTACGAGTTGCGAAAGGGGAGCGACGGCACCTTGGTGAGTGAACTTTGGCGAACCGAGGAGAAGCAGTTGAAGAAGATGGCTCCCTATCTGCCCGAGCGATTTATCACTACTGACCGCGAAGGGCGATACGAGATTCACGGTGTCATCTGGAAGCCGAGGAATTTCGATCCTTACCAGACTTATCCCGTTGTTGAGAATATTTACGCGGGCCCCCATGGAGCTTTCGTGCCGAAGAGCTGGCGCACGTGGTATGGCCACAAGAGCGAATTGGCGGAGGCAGGGTTTGTCGTAGTGCAGATTGACGGCCGGGGAACGAACTTCCGGGGCCGGGAGTTTCAGCAATTTGCTTATAAGAATATTAAGGACTCGGGGTTTCCAGATCGCATCAAGTGGATGAAGGAAGCGGCGCGCAACCGCCCGTGGATGGACTTGAGCAGGGTGGGAGTCTATGGCGGTTCTGCAGGAGGGCAGAGCACTTTGGCGGCCCTGCTTTGGCACGGAGACTTTTACCGTGCGGGTGCTGCCGACTGTGGCTGCCATGATAATCGCATGGATAAGATTTGGTGGAATGAGCAGTGGATGGATTGGCCCATCGATGACAGCTATCGAGCTAATTCCAATACCGAACACGTGGCGCAGTTGCAGGGGGAACTTTTTCTAACAGTGGGAGAAGTTGATACCAATGTCGACCCCAGTTCCACTTACCAAGTGGTCGATGCCCTCATTCGTGCCGACAAGAACTTTGAATTTTATCTGGCTCCAAACGGTGGTCACGGAGTCGGGAGCAGTCCCTATTTTCGCCGAAAGCGACTGGAATTCTTTCAGCGTTCCCTTGCCGAATAGCAATGCGTCCCGCCGTTTCATTTCGTTGCTCCTTTGTCAAAAAGCGGTTAGAGCGGGCGAAGGTGCCCGCTCTAACCGCTCTCTAGAGAATGAGCTATTCCGCCTTGCTTGAGCTGGCTTTCACCTTAGCAGGTGCGTTCAGAGGCCGGACGCTGATGACATGTGCATCCCAGACAACGCGAGCCTTCGCTTGCGAGAGAACGTAGTTCAGTGCCGCCGATGCGGGGATGTTGCGGAGGCGGATATTGACGTTGTTCTTGGAGATGTCCTGACCCGGATCGTCAATGATGAAGTTGGGAACGAAGCTGTCTTGGCTCGCCTTCTCGATCATGAAGCCTAATGCCTCAAGACTCTCCTCAAGAGAGAGATTTTCGAAGGTCACATTAGGAAGAACAATAGAAGCCAGTTGCGATTTACGGGCTTTCAATCGTGCGGTAGCGGAGAGATTTCTCATGGAGAGAAGTCTGAATTTGGCATTGCCATGATTGGGCTCGAGCTTGAGTGCTGCTTGATAGGCTGCCTTGGCATTTTCAATGTTTCCTGCCTTCAAGGCAGCTTCGCCACGGGCATAATAATCGTTGGCATTCTGTGCGGGGGCGAGGCCCGTTAGGCCCAGCGTGAGGGCGATGATGAGGTATTTCATTTGTTACTTGGTGTTAGCGTTCAGGATCGATTTGTGCAGGATCGACCACTAAATACGTTAAACCAAGCGAGGAGAGACGTCAAGAAGAGGTCACCGAAACGGGGTGATGACGGTGCAAGCGAGCCACGGTCCATCTTTGGGATGGAAAATGGCAGACCAGAACCAAGACGAAACAGAGGACCAAGTCTGTTGCCCGTTAGTGATTTGTTCGCGCACGTGGAAGGTCTGGTTTCCTTTGTGGGCATAGTAGGTCAGCCAGTTTCCGGAGGCGATAGTTCGCTCCGTGATTTGATGTCCGCTTGCTCGCAAGCAAGTCTCGGATGCCTGCAGACGGCGGGTCCCACGAGTGGCTCGTCGGAGGATGACTTCGCGTCCGGCGGATCGGAAAGTGGCAATCTCACCTGGAAAGCTGACCGCGAAAGCTGCTGCAAAATCCGTCGCTTCAGCCCGATGAAGAGAGGCACCCTCGAAGTGGGTGGGCCACTCTTCAAGAGGGAGATCGCAACCGTGTTGACGATGGCTGAAGACACGGGAGCCTCGAATTAGACCGAGGCTAGCCCCGAGTAAGAGGAGGGATGATTGAGTGAGCATTTTGTTTTTCCTTTTGGTTGGAGTCGTCAAGAACACGAGGAGGCGACAGTGCATCGAGCGCACCCAGTGCATTCATTGGCTCGGCTGTGAGAGAAGCCCAGGACTGTTTCTAAGTGGCGGCTAGGCCCGCGAAGTGGCGCCATGAGTTGGAGTCGCATAACACCGGAACACTGGCGGCGTTATGTGAAGTCTTGATGAAGCGAATGTGAAAATAATTCTAATCTCAAGGGGCACTTATCAACTACTGGCAGAACCCTCGGATTTGGGAGGTAGGACTGCTGAGGCAATGAGCAAAAAATAAGGCCCCAAAACTTGGGGCCTTGCTCGTTCTTAATCTCCGCTTAGGGAGACCATTTTGAAGGGGGTGATTCTCGGGCTACTCTTCTTGTTTTTCAGTTGTGGTTTCGGCCGCTTTGGTCTCCTCCACAATGCGCTTGATGTCGTCTTCCGAGAGAATGCTGAGGGCGTCAGAGTTGTTCGCTGGTTTCACCTCAGGCACAGGCTCTTCTTTCGCCTCAACTGCTGCGGGCTCTGCCTTTGGTTCCGCAGGGCGAGCTGGGGTAGGGGGGACAGCGATGGGAGGACTGACTGCAGAGCGACGGGGTGCCTCTGGCTCTGGTGGGGCTTGTCCGATAGGGGGCTGGGGGGCGAGTGGGCCGAGCTGAGGCTGGGCCATCGTCGGGCTAATCGCTTCCGTTTTCACCACCGGCTTGGCGATGGCATCCCTGCCAATATTCGGCGCAGAGAGGGTGTAATCGGCCACCCGGTAGTAGAAGTCTCCAAAGGCTTGTTCCTTGGCGAGCCTTTCTTTGAGTTCCTTCTGCTTGGCCACAAAGGCAGCGTCGGCCTTCTTGGCATCCTCTTCGCTTTCGCCGTCTTTCTTCTCGCGCTCAGCAGGGAGGTCGGCAGTGACGGTGACCTTCATGATATAGCCAGTGGTGACGGGGGTGCCGTCTTCGCCCTCCTGCTCCACTGCCTTGGGAGGCGCATAATCTAACAAGTAGCTAAGGCCATCGAAGGTAGTAATCGTGAGCTGGCGAGCTTTGCTCTCGTTTCTCTGCTCTTGAGCCTGTGCTGCGGTGAGAACATCTTCGAAGCGAGGGCTCGAGAGGACGTTCTTCATGGGGGTGAGCTTGTCGGCCTGCGGCTGGCGTCCGTCCTTGAGGTTTTGAACGGTGAAGTCTGACCCGGCATTGGAACGCGAGACGGTCCAGCCGTTGATGGTGTCTTCTTCGGCTGGCTCGAGCGCGATGGACTTGATGCCATTGATGGAAATGAACTCATTGCTCATCCAAGCTGTGGGGTCGGCGGTGAGGTCGAAGAAGGACTCGTTGACTGCGTAGATCGCTTCCGGCTCATTGCCGAGGCGGATATACTTTCCAGCAGCACCGGGGCCCTCATTGGAAGTCTCTTTGCCAATGGACAAGGTTTGGATTTCTCCTCCTTTGCTATCGAGGAAGCTCAGTTGATAGCCGTGGTCTTCTTGGTTTTCGGCTTCGGGGTCCATCCCGAAGCGCGCGTTGAAGGCGGGTCCTGCTTTCTTGCTTTGAGCTACCGAGACTTCAGTGAGCGAGCGCAGAAGCCGAGTGAGCTTCGCGAAATCTACCTTGTAATCAGAACGCTCGGAGAGAGACCACTGGGTCGCCTCCTTCTTGAGGGTGGCGGTGTTTTCTGCGTCCTCGATTTTGATAGTAGCCACTTCCTTTAAAGGAAGATCCTTCAATAAGACGGAGCCTTGCGCGATATTGACGGGCTCATCATTGCCGCCACTTTGGCTCGATTTGACGAGGAGGGTAAGAGCGGCCAAAAGGCCAGCGATACCCCAGAGAATAGTAACCAGACGTTTGCTCATAATTTCTGCGAGTTTGGAGTTTGGATGAAAAAAATTTGAGAGGTTCTAGCGGGCGGAGGTGGCAAAGCGGCGCTTCAGAAAAACTCCGATACCGACCAAAATAACAAAAATGGGAACGATGAGAAGATTGGCCAAGGTGTAGCGGGTGGCGAGAGTGTCTTTCTCGCGGCGCAGGTCTTTTTCCAATTCGCGGAGGCGTTTGCGTGCTTCTACTTGTTTGGTGAGAGCTTTTTCGTACTCTTCTTTCACTTCGCCTTCGAGAGCCACTTGTCCATTCTGTTGCTGCGCTTGGATGAGTTCATTCAAGCGCTCACTAATTTGGTCGAGTTCCTCTTGTTCCTTCTCCCGTTTTTCGCCGAATTCCTGTTCGAAGTCAGATTCCATCTCTTGCACCACGGTGAAGGGGCGGCGGCTGTCACCTCTGGATCGTGAGCCGATGAGGTGCTTGGAGCCAGTCACTTGGTCAAGAATGTTGAAGAGAAAGGCGGCACTGTCTCCGCGAGGGGCAAAGAGACCTCCAAAGACTTGCTGGTAGGCAAAGCCGTCGCTGAGGAAATCACTGTCGGCAATCAGGAAGACGTTACCCGGCTTGGTCGATTCAGCGAGCCCGCTTTCCTTGGGTTCATCGCTTTGTAATTCTTCTGCGCTTTCCTTGGCTGCTTCGGCTTCGGCAGTTGCGGTGTCTTCTCCCGCGTCATTTTGGTCGGAAGGCTTGCCGTCGGGGAAGGCGGTCTGGAAGGTTCCCTGGATGTGCATCGCGAGGTCATAGGCCTTATCGTCCATACTGATAGCCCCGAGCAGAGAGGGGTCGAGGCGAGAGGCGCGATTGCCATCGACGAATCCAGACTGGGTGGAGGAGCGCACTAGTGAAGTGTGGGTGAGGCCGTCCTTTCCAGTAGAGGTGAAGGCCCCTACCAGAATCATGAAAAGGTCGCTCAAGCCCCCGGTGATGAGGCTGTCCTTTTGGGGCATGGCCTCGGAAGTGAGGGATAGGGCAGAGGTGGAGTCGCCGCTCTGGAAGCGAGTGCGATAGTTTCCGTCCGCAAGAACTTGGTCGGAGATGTAGGTCACTCCCCAGGCATCCAGCAGTTCCTTCGAGAAGGTCGAGGTAGTGGGCATCCCGGGCTGGCCCATCATTGGGTTGCCGCCGCCCACTTGTTGTGCGGTGATGGAGAAGGCGTCCAAGGCTGCTACGATGGTGCCACCGCCAAGCAGGTATTGGTCGAGGAGATACTCGGTCTCCGGTGTGATGCCAGCCGGGTGCACGACCAGAACGGCCGCTAAGCCATCCAGGTCGGCAGGAGTGGGAGTCATCCCGATGTCTTTGAGCTCATACATTTGGTCGAGCTGCTGATAGATGACGAAGGGACGGCTAGGGGGCTGCCCCATCTGCGGCATAGCGGGAGGTCCACCGGCCATGGGATAGGCCGACATGAGGCCGAGGGTGGGCTTGTTGGTGCGGGCGACTCGCGCGATGGCGGAGGACAGCTGATACTCCAGCTGGGTCTCGGACTCGGGAGCGAGGAAGGGGATGGCTGCCTTCTCATCGAGGAAAGAAACGCTGAGCCCGAGATAGAGATTTTCCCCGTTGAGCGACTGTCCTGCGATGCCATCGAGATTGGCGGAATCCTCGGCATCGGTGTCGGGCTTCGGGTCGAGATTAACGATGCGAAGATTGTCTCCCGCGAGAGCCTGATAGCGCTTCAAAAAGCCATCGACCTTTTTCATGTAAAGCTCGAGGTTACGGGGCATAAACTCGGCATCACGAGTGGCATAGTAGTTGATGACCACTTCCGCTTCGCTGTCCTTGAGCTCTGCCAAAATGGCTTTGGTGCCATCGGTGAGGGTGTGGACCTTGTCTTCGGTTAAGTCGAGGGTGCGGTTACCAACAGCGGAAAGGGAGACCAGCCAGTTGGCAAAAAAGGCGATGAGGACGAGGGCGATGATGCCGAGCACGGTATTGAGAACCGGCTTGCTCGTGCTAGCCTTGGCAGCAGGCGCGGACTCGGAGACGGATTCTTGTTTAGCTTCTTCTTGGTTGCTCATGATGTGATGAGAGGTTGAGAATCAGAGTGGGTTGAAAAGGGATTTAGCTCCGGCGAGCGGTGAGAATGGCAGAGGTGCCAACGAGAGAGGCCACGATCATAGTGGCAAACCAGACAAAGTCCTGTAGGCGGAAGGCTCCGCGCATCAGGGAATTGAAGTGGTCCCAGACCCCGAAGGCTACAAAGGGTTCGGCTCCTCCATCAGGCAGGGCTTTGGTGAGTTCGATGATAACCGCATCGAACCCGATCATCACCATAAAGACGCAAAGGGCCACCGAGACGATGAGGCAGACCACTTGGTCCCGGGTAAAGGCAGAGACCAACATCGTGATCGCAAGGAAGGTGCAACACACGAGGAAGGAGCCGAGATAGCCCGAGAAGATGGTGAGGTTATCGGGGTCACCTAGTTGGTTGACCGAGAGCCAAAGCGGAAAGGTAAGAGCGATAGCAATGAGGCAGACTGTCGCCGCCGCCAGGTATTTCCCGACAATTGCGGACCACGTCGAGGTTGGCAGAGTGCCTAACAACTCGATGGTACCAGTTCGTTGTTCGTCCGACCAGAGGCCCATGCCAATCGCCGGCGCTAAGAGCATGAAGAGCCAAGGGTTCCAGTAAAAATGCGAGTAAGCCAGATTGGCATCACCGACGCGGAAGAAGCCTCCGAAGGTGAAAGTCATCCCCATCGAAAGAAGGAGATAAATGACGATGATGGCGTAAGCCGTGGGTTGGGTAAAAAAGGCGGCGAGTTCGCGCTGGTAGATAGAGAGAGCTGATTTCATTTTTTTAGAATGAGGGATAAGAATTCGAGTTAGGCGGCAACTTGAGCGTCGGCTGTGGTCACTTTGTGGAAAAGTCCGTAGAGGTCTCCGTCGCCTTGCGCTTTGAGTTCGTCAGGAGTCCCGTCAGCGACAATTTTCCCTTGGTCAACGATGACCGCACGGGTGCAGGCTGCTTCTACTTCTTCTAGAATGTGGGTTGAAAAGAGAACCGCTTTTTCTTCGCCCAGCTTCTTGATGAGCTTGCGGACCTCATGCTTCTGGTTGGGGTCCAGTCCGTCGGTGGGTTCGTCAAGAATGAGAACCTCGGGGTCGTGGATCAGGGATTGCGCGAGGCAGGTGCGGTGGCGGTAGCCCTTTGAGAGAGTGTCAATCGCTTGCTTGGCCACGTTCTCGAGGAAGCAGGTCTCAATCACCTTCTCAACGGCTTCCTTTTGGGCCGAGCCGGAGAGACCGCGCATCTTGGCAATCCACTTCAGAAAGCTGGTCACCGTCATATCGTTATAGAGCGGAGCCGACTCGGGGAGGTAGCCAATTTTGCGCTTGGCCTCTTCGGGATCGCGAATCATGGAGACGCCACAAATTTCGATACTGCCGGAGCTGGCCGGGAAGAAACCAGTCACCATGCGCATGGTAGTGGACTTGCCGGCACCGTTCGGTCCTAGGAAGCCAAGGACTTCCCCTTTGTTCACGGTGAAAGAGAGATCATCGACAGCGACCTTAGGGCCGAAGCGTTTGGTAAGATTTTTGACGTCAATCATAGCTTAACGATTTGGAGTTCAGTGAGTGAAACAGATTCCACAGGGAAACGGGCAAAATCTTATTCTTTTTCACTAATTTTCAAGCCAAAAATTAGAAAAGCTTTTCACGAATTTCAAGTCGTATGTGCCAGAGGCTGTGGCGGGGAAAGCTGTTGCGGGAAAAGAGGTCACCTCCCATCTTAACGCCGTGATTGAGTCCCTTCGTCTCGTAAATTTCCGCTGTGTGGCGGGGCTGTCACTGGAGATACCGCAGCAGGGCTTGGTTTTTGTTGGGAAAAATGCGCAAGGAAAGACGAGTTTGCTGGAAGCTCTCTGCGTCCTCGTGCGCTTGCATTCTCCTCGCACGCGGCGACCGAACCAGATGGTCAAGTTCGAGGCTCCGCAATTCGGGGTCGCGGGCCGCACTTGGGGGGCTGATCGGCGGGTCGATTATTGCAAGGGAAGCTACACCCTTAAGGTCGATGGTGAGGAACGGCAATCGCAGGGAGAGTATTTGGCGGACGGTGGCTTGGTGGTTTGGATGGGCAACGAGGACCGCGAGTTGGTGACCGGGCCAGCGGAGGGGCGGCGACGATACCTCGACTTCATGGCTTCTCAGATTGTGCCGGGCTATCGACGCGCTCTGGGCCGTTACCGCAAGGCCTTGCAGGAAAGGAACGCTCTCTTGAGGGATGGCCGGGGCCGAGGTCGCGAGATGGACTCCTTCACCCATCTCCTGATAGAGCACGGGCGGGAAGTCACCGCAGGTCGCGAGGCAATCGTGCAAAGTCTAGAAAAACCAGTCACCTGGGCGCAAGGTGCAGTAGGTGGTTCGCAAGAAGCGGTAGGCCTGCACTACAAGGCGGCATCGGGTGACGACTTCGAGGCCTCGCTCGCAATGGTTCAGGAGAAGGAGCAACGACAGGGGATGACCTTGGTAGGGCCCCATCGCGATGAGGTGAAGTTAAGTCTCGGTGGCCTCAAGGCGGCGGACTTCGGGAGCGAGGGTCAGCAGCGGACGTTGGCGTTGGCTCTCAAGCTAGGACAGGGAGAGCTTTTAAGGGAGCAAGGCGGCAAGACGCCAGTCTATCTGTTAGATGATATTTTCGGGGAACTCGACAAGGAGCGACGGGAACGATTTTTGGCCAGTTTACCGAAAGGAGCGCAGGTGATCGTGACGACCACGAATGCGAACTGGCTGGGGGAGGGGATGGACCTAGAGGTGAGAGAAGTGAGCCAGGGTACGGTGCGCTGAGAGCTTCCCAATTGAGAGAGTCCTCGGACCAGCATCCTCGCTATTCTCAATGGCCAACTAAAAAAGGCGAACGGTTTCCCGCTCGCCTCTTCGTAAAGTTGTTTCGAAAGGACCCTAGCCGAGTGACTTGAGGGTTTCCTTGATTTTGTCGAAGTCAGGCATGTCCTTGGGATGCTCTTGGGCTTCGGAATATTGGATGACACCTTCTTTATCGATGACGAAGGCCGAGCGCTTGGGCACTCCACCCATGATAAGGTTTGCGTCGGGGAGGAAGCTCTCGTAAGCAACTCCGTAGTCGGCGGTGGCCTTGTGCTCGTAGTCGGACAGGAGCGTGAGCTTGATGCCCTCCTTGGCAGCCCACTCTGCTTGCGCAAAAGGGTTATCGCCGGAGATACCAATGACGGTGGCGTCGAGCTGGGTGTATTCGTCGAGTTCGTTAGTCACCGAACAAAATTCGGTCGTGCACCCGCCTGTAAAGGCCATGGGCACAAAGAGAAGAACGATGTTTTTCTCGCCGATGTGCTCGGAAAGAGTGAAGAGTTCGGGGCCTTCCGCGCCAATGGTGACGAGGGTGAAGTCGGGGGCTTTGGTTCCAGTTGAGATTGCCATAATGATTTGGTGAGTTACCGCGCGCACTCTAGAGCGGGAGTTGAGTTTGCCAAGCGGGAAGAGACACTTTAAGGGGAGGGTGTGCAAATCGAATGGTCAGAATTTGGTCAACGCCTAGGTCAAGGCAGTGGCATCGCAGAACTCATGATCAATCTGGGCGAAGCTCTGGCGGCGGGCGGAGATGTCAAGATGCTGGGAGGCGGTCAGCCCGCTCATATTCCGGAAGTAGAAGCGGTCTGGCAACGACGTTGGCGAGAAATGGATGAGGCGGGCGAGTTGCGTAAAGTCCTAGGAAGCTACGAGTCGCCCGCGGGCGGAACTGCCTTTCGCCAAACCCTCGCCGATATGCTGCGGCGTGAGTTCGGCTGGGAGGTCGGTCCCGAAAATATCGCAGTGACTGCTGGTGGCCAAACTGCCTTCTTCTTTCTCTTTAATGCCTTAGCCGGGAAGACGGTCGATGGCAGGCAACGCAAAGTTCTTCTTCCGCTAGTGCCAGAATATATTGGCTACACCGACCAATCGGTAGCAGGAGATATGTTCCAGGTCTTCCGACCCTGTATCGAAAAAACCGCAGCCCACGAATTCAAGTATACCATCGACTTCGAGCGGGTGACGGTGGGAGAAGAGATTGCTGCCATTTGCGTCTCGCGTCCCACCAATCCCTCCGGGAACTTGTTACTCGATGATGAGATTGCACGACTGCGAGCCATGGCATCCGAGCATGGCATCCCACTTATCATCGACAACGCTTACGGTGCCCCCTTCCCCAATATCATCTTCGGTGAAGCCACTCCGGTTTGGGGCGAGGACCTCATTGTGACGATGAGCCTTTCCAAACTGGGGCTTCCTGGCACGAGGACGGGCATCGTGGTTGCTCATCCCGAAATCGTGCGCGCCCTCTCGGAAATGACAGGGGTAGTCGGCTTGGCCAACGGGAATGTGGGGCAGGCCATCGTGGAGCCTTTACTGGCTAACGGTGAGCTGCTGAAGCTCTCCAACGAGGTCATGCGCCCCTTCTATCAGGAAAAATCCCGGCAAGCCCTGGCGTGGGTGAGTGAGTTTTTCCCTGATGAGATGAATTACTATGTTCATCGTAGCGAAGGTGCCCTCTTTCTTTGGATTTGGTTCGAGGGCTTGCCTATCCCGTCACGCGAGCTTTACGAGCGTTGCAAGAAAAGGGGGGCATTGGTCGTGCCGGGCGAGTTCTTCTTCTTTGGAGAAGAGGAAGAGTGGGCTCACGGGCGCGAGTGTATTCGGGTGACCTTCACGATGGATGAGGAGACCGTGCGCGAGGGACTGCGCATCATCGCCGAAGAAGCCATTTCTGCCTATGAAGCCTGATACTGGAGCTCTCGTTCGCGCCCTCATCTATAGCGTGGCCCTCGTCTATCTCTTCGTGGACCTCTTCGTCCTCAAGGGACCGCTCTATCGCAGCGTCAAGGATGCTAATCCTCGTAGCGAAAAAGTGATTGCGGAAGAGACGGCTCGGGGGGTGGCCGCGCGAGTGTTCTATCAACCGATTCTGCTCACCCAAATCGACCGAACTGTGGAGAAGCGGTTGTGGAAGCGCGGAGAATCGGTAGCTGGTCTCGGAGGAGAGGCCCTCAAACAGCAGCGAATGGCGGCCTTGCACGAGATATTCGAGCAGCACCTCTTAAGGGTGAAAGTGCGCTTCAACGCCAACGAGATTTCAGTCTCAGATGAAGAGGTAGCAACAGCCGTGCGTGTATTTAGAAAAAGGTTCGCGAACGAAAAGTTAGTGAAAGGAGCCCTCGCAAACCAAGGGTGGGAAGGGGAGGAAGAGCTCGTGGCCCGAGTGCGAGCAAAGTTGGAACAAGAGGCCTATTTAGAAAAATACGTGGAAACGCAAGTGAGTGAAGAAGAGCTGGCGAGCTACTATCAGGAGCATCGTCAGCGTTTGGGCGTGCCCGAACGAGTGAAGGTGCGGCACATCTTCTTTGCTGCCCTTCAACATCCCGACGGAGCAGCGCTAGCCTTGGCCAATTCGGTCAAAGACGCCCTCGAGCAGGGCCGGGATTTTACAGAGCTGGCGGTCGAATACAGCGAAGACCCGGCAACCAAAGACCAAGGCGGGGACTTGGGTTGGATGAGTCGCGATCGCCTTTCGGAACCATTGGCGAAGCAAGTCTTTGCGCTGACCGAAGGGTCACTAGCAATCGTAGAAACCGAATTGGGAGCTTATGTGATGGAGGTCCAAGAACGGCGACCTGCCCGCGAGCGTAGCTTCGAAGAAGTTAGCAACGAATTAGAAGAGGCGCTCGCGAATCGGAAGCGGGAAGAAGGCACCCGGAAGTATCTGCGGGCTCTGCATCACCGCGAGTCCAACAAGCTGGAGGTTTTCACCAAAGTTCTGGAAAGGCCTTGGAGCTTGTGAGCCAACATGGCCGATTCTTTGAAGGCTTTTCTTCAATACAATGATGTCCTTCTCGGAAAGAGAGACGAGACATCTGATGGGTAGCCGGGAACTGCAAGTTCTTGAACGACGTTTAAGTTTTTGAGCCTCTGAGTTGGGCTTGGGGGCGGCAGGAAAAGTCGCCTCTCCGTTCAATCCCGATGATAGGGCGTGCCAGCGTGGATGGTGGCGACGCGGTAGAGCTGTTCGGCGAGAAAGAGAGTCGCAAGTTCGTGCTGAAGGACGAGCGGAGAGAGAGAGAGGATGTAGTCGGAGGCCTGACGGGTTGCGGGGAGGTGA
Source organism: uncultured Roseibacillus sp. (assembly GCA_964529725.1). Classification (GTDB taxonomy): domain Bacteria; phylum Verrucomicrobiota; class Verrucomicrobiia; order Verrucomicrobiales; family Akkermansiaceae; genus Roseibacillus. Next base: position 2,379 of record CAZGXV010000072.1, on the reverse strand, counting down.
CCATCAGAGGGGCCGATAAGGTAGGAGACTTCTTTGATATCGGGACGTTCTTTCCACTCCGTCATCAGGTTCGCAAAGTCGCGAGTGGTTGGTTTTTTGCCGCGTTCGTCCAGCACGATACGAAACGTTCCTTGCGAAGCTTCGAGCAGTCGCTGGGAGACAGTTTCGGGAGAGCCGTCTTTCAGTGTTTGCAGCGAGAACTTCCCATAGCGCTTGAGTCTGTGGAGATATTCTTCGATGCCGACTTTGGCAAAAGAGAGGGCGGGCTTGCCGACGACGATGATACGATGCTTCACAGCTTGAGAGAGTGCCTTCGAAATTACCTCTTTCCAAGGGCAAGCTGGGGTCGTTAAGGTTTTTAGTCTTCGGCGTTGGGGCGCTGGAGGTTGAAAACTTAAAAACCTTTTATGCTTACAATTATCTCCTTCATCGCCTTTACGGCATTTGCGGCTGGCTTGACCTGGTGGATCACTCGAAAAGACAATACCGAAAGTTCGGATGGTTTCTTCCTAGGTGGACGTAGCCTCACTTTTCCAATAATTGCAGGCTCTCTTCTCCTAACTAACCTCTCTACCGAACAAATGGTGGGGCTCAATGGCTCGGCTTATGCCAATGGACTGAGCGTGATGGCGTGGGAGGTGGTGGCTGTCATTGCTCTCGTCTTAATGGCGGTCTTCTTTTTACCGAGATTTTTGCGAGCTGGCATCACCACAGTTCCTCAGTTTCTTGAGCAGAGATTTGGGAGTTCGACCCAGACATTAGCAAATTCAATTTTTCTCGCTGCTTACGCACTGCTTTTGATTCCTATCGTTCTCTACACGGGTGCCAAAGGTCTAATTAATATGATGGACTTGCGGGCAATGACGGGGATCGAAAGTGACTACCTTCTCCTACAGCTCACTTGTGTTGGGATAGGAATTGCAGGCATGATTTACGCAAGATTTGGCGGATTGCGTACGCTCGCTGTGTTGGATACGATTAATGGTATCGGGCTTTTGGTGGGTGGCTTTATGATTGCCGCCTTCGGGCTGGCCTTCTTGGGAGGAGATAGCGGCATCAGCGGTGGTTGGGAGAAATTGCAAACCAACTTTCCTGAGCGGATGGACTCGACAGGTGAAAAAGGGTCAGAAGTTCCCTTTGCTACCCTCTTCACAGGAGTGGCTTTGCTTAACTTGTTTTACTGGTGCACCAATCAGCAAATTATTCAGCGGACTTTTGGTGCCAGTTCGTTGGCAGAAGGTCAGAAGGGTGTTCTTCTCACTGGCGCTCTAAAATTGCTAGGGCCGATTTATCTGGTTCTACCCGGATTAATTGCTTTCCACCTCTATGTTGGCCAAGACGTCGGGAACGATGATGCCTATGGAAAGCTAGTGGCAGATGTCTTACCCGGCCATCTAACAGGATTTTTTGCAGCTGTGATGGTGGGTGCGATTTTAAGTTCCTTTAACGCCGCGCTGAATTCAACTTCCGCTCTCTTTTCCATTGGTCTCTACAAACATGTGATCAATCCCTCAGCCGATGAACAAAAGACGGTAAAGACCGCAAAGTTGTTCGTAACTTTGATTGCAGTGGCCGCGATGTTTGGTGCACCGTTATTGTCCCAAAACGATAGCATCTTTAGCTATTTGCAAACGATGAACGCCATTTATTTTATTCCAATTTTCGCAGTGGTGGTAATGGGAATGTTAAATAAGCGAACTCCTTCCAGCTCGGCTTTGGCTGCCTTAATCGTAGGTTTGGTAATTCTGATTTCCTGTTTGATTATCTATCCCCTCGCGACAAAAGGCGGAAGCTTTGCGGACGTTACTGGATTCAGTAACTATCATTTGATGGGGATTGTCTTCGCTCTGCTAATCGGAATTATGTTGATTGCTTCGTTTGTTGCTCCTCGTGCTGAGGCCTGGGAGATGAAAACGAATACTCCGATTGACATGACCCCGTGGAAGGGGGCTCCCATTGCAAGTGGAATCCTTGTTATTCTCGTTCTTGTGATTTACATCTCTTTTCACCAGTAGGAAGAGACCTTGTCTCATTTTTAGAAGTCCCCGCTTTTGACAAGTAAGGTCTTTTGATTTTCGGAGGGGAACTACCTAGGATGGTTGGGGTATTGATGAACCAATAGCTGTTAGTTCTTCCGGGTGACGAAAGAAGCTTTAAAGGGGCTAAGGACCAGCATCGAGCAGTGCGCAAATTTTAAACTAGGCACGTGAGTTCATCAGAAATTGGGAATCCTGATGCTAGCAGAACGCAGATATGGCCCTTGCCTTGAGGCTACTGCTAGGTCCTTAGACTCGTGCTTCAATGTCTCGTTCGGCGACTTGGCCGCTAGGACAGACTAGTGGGGCGAGCTGAAGACTCGCGGTCCGTGAGGGCCTATTG
>CAZGXV010000071.1:7811-15412 GCA_964529725.1 uncultured Roseibacillus sp. | reverse complement strand
AAGGGAATGGCACTTCAAAACTCGGCTCAGAACGATGAGTTTGAATTCTTAAATCCTATTCATCCAATCCATCCCGGTCTCATTTCACCGAATTTTCCCCTAGCTTGATCGCCCTGAGTCACAGGCAGAAAATGAGGCCAAAAAGTCGCCTGCTCGCCTGTCCGCCTGCTCGCTGTAGCCACGGTCATCGCTTATCACGAGAAGCACGCTAAGCTGGGCGACTTCAACCGAAGCCATCCTATCGATTACAAAGAAAAGGTGCACTCCAAGCATTTCCGTAAAACGAGTCCCCCCAAGCAAACTCGTTTGTCGTTGAATCTGTCACACGCGAGGCAATCCGACAGTCAGTTCCTTCGCTTGCCTCCTTCCCAAATTTTTTTAGCATCCCTGCCATGGAATACGTTATTACCCTCTTCTTACTCATCTTGTTGCAGGCTGTCCTTGGCTTCGACAACCTCCTCTACATCTCGCTCGAGTCCAAGCGGGTGGCACCGGAGAAGCAGGCTTTCGTCCGTCGCCTCGGCATCGGGCTCGCCGTTGGCTTCCGGATTTGTCTTCTCTTTATCGTGGTCTCTCTCGTCAGCAAATTCCAAGACCCCCTCTTTGGGATTCATCTGGGCTCCGACATCACTCCCGATAATATCCATGGCGAGGGAAAAGAAGGCACGATCAAGGGAATCATTGATGGAACCTTCAATCTGCACGCTATCATTGTCCTCATTGGAGGAGCCTTTATTCTCTACACGGCAGTGAAAGAGATTTTCCATATGCTGAGCACCCACGACTTAGGTCATGGCGACCAAAAGCCGGCCTCGGTAGCCAAGACCGTGTCGTTGATTGTGACCATGAACGTGATCTTTTCCTTCGACTCCATCCTCTCCGCAATGGCGCTCGCGAGAGATGAGAATACGGGCGACCAGCGCATCGAGCTCATGATCATCGCCATCGTCATCAGCGGCATCCTGATGATTTGGCTCGCCGACAGGGTAGCTGCCTTCCTGCAGAAAAACCGAATGTATGAGGTCCTGGGTCTCTTTGTCCTCTTTATCGTGGGCATCATGCTACTCACCGAAGGCGGGCACTTGGCGCACCTCCACATCGGCGGCAATGAGATTGTTCCCATGACGAAGACCACCTTCTACTTCGTGATCGCGGTTCTCGTTCTCACCGATATCGTGCAAGGTCGTTACCAGAAAAAGATTCTAGCGAAACAGGAGGCGGCCGCCAAACACGCTTCCCAAGCCGAGCACGGCTAAAGACAGCTCAGCACCACTCAACACTGCAGCCGCTTTCCAAGGCACTCTCGGTCCTGTCCGAGAGTGCAAAGTGGTGGTTCAACTCGGAGTGAATGAACCCGATTCAGTATCGGGTACAACTAGGGCTCCCCTTCGGAAAAACTAACACTCCAGCAACAGACGGGCCGGGTTCTCGAGACTTTCCTTAATGCTAATGAGGAAAGTAACGGCCTCCTTGCCGTCGACGATGCGGTGGTCATAACTCAAGGCGAGATACATCATGGGACGAATCTCGACCTTGCCATCCACGGCTACCGGGCGCTGCTGAATGGTGTGCATGCCCAAGATACCACTTTGAGGGGGATTTAAGATCGGCGTGCTCAGTAGAGAGCCATAGACTCCGCCATTTGAAATGGTGAAAATACCGCCCTGCAAATCTTCGATCTGCATCGTGCCATCCTTGGCCTTGCCCGCCGCCTCCGAAATCGCCTTCTCAATGTCGGCAAAGTTCTTCTCATCACAGTCACGAATGACCGGAACGACGAGCCCCTTCTCCGTTCCGACAGCTATACCAATGTCGTAAAAATTATTCTCAATAACTTCATTACCATCGATAAAGGAGCGAATTCCTGGATTATCTTTGAGAGCGTGAACAACCGCCTTGGTAAAGAGCGACATGAAGCCCAGCTTCACTCCATGCTTGGCTACAAACTCCTCTTGAACCTCTTTGCGAAGCTTCATGATGGCACTCATATCCACCTCGTTGAACGTCGATAGAATGGCGGCCGTCTGCTGGGCATTGACGAGGTGTTCAGCGATTTTGCGCCGCAGCATACTCATCTTTTTGCGCGTGGTGCGACCATCTTGGGTGGGTGCTGGCGCGGGCGTCGATGATGATGGCGGAGCTGAACTCCCCAAATTTGGCTTGATGCGCGCGGTCTCTGCTGCCGCTGCGGCAAGGGCAGATTTTGCCTTTTCAGGAGCCGCTTCTTTCTTCTTTGGTGCCGGAGTCGGCTTCGATTCAGGAGCGTTTTCGGGACTCTTGCCAGCGCCCTCGGTCAGGCGAGCGATGACTGCTCCGATCTCCAGTTCTTCCCCGTCTTCCGCTAAAATCTCAATTGTGCCCGAATACTCCGCATCTAGGTCCTGCGACACCTTGTCGCTTTCCAAGGTGATGAGAGTTTGCCCCTTCGAGACAGTCTCTCCGCTCTGAACTCGCCACTCAGCGAGACTAGCGGTGTTGATGGAATCGCCGAAGGAAGGAATCTTGATATCGTGAACTTCTCCCGCAGAAGACGAGCTGCCAGCAGACTGGCTGGAGCCTGTTTCACTTGAACTCTTTTCTTCAGCAGATGCTCCGGAGCCGGAAGCAGACGTATCGATTTCAGCGATAACAGTCCCGACATCAACTTCCTCGTCCTCTTCGACTAAAATCTTGAGCACTCCGTCGTGAGTCGCCTCCAACTCATTTGAAATCTTATCTGTTTCTAACGAAACAAGAGCTTCCCCCTTCTTCACGAAATCGCCCGTTGCCTTGTGCCAACGCGAAACATTTGCGGTGGTAATGGACTCGCCAAAGGGCGGTATTTTCAGTTCCTCTGCCATCTTTTTAATTCTTTAAACTTCGAACGCTTCCTCCACCAACATCGCTTGCTCGCGCTTGTGCATGGCCTTGGAGCCCGCAGCCGGACTCGAAGCCCGATCCCTGCCTGCGTAACGAATCCGACTATCGAAGGTGTCTTCTAGCCTGGGCCCAACAAAAGTCCAGGCACCCATATTGAGTGGCTCTTCCTGACACCAAATCCATTTCGTGTTGTTGGTGTAGAGCCGAGTAGCAGCCAGAATAGACTCCTCGTCGTAGGGGTAAACCTGCTCGACCCGCACTACGGCCGCATTGCTGATGCCGTTCGCTTTCCGGTACTCGATGATGTCGTAATAGACTTTGCCCGAGCAAAAAATGACCCGTTCAACATCTTCGGGTTTCTGCTCCATCTCTGCGTCGCCGATGACTTCTTGGAAGGACGTCTCACCCGAAAGCTCCGCGAGGGTCGAAACCGCTTCCGGCTTGGTCAAAAGACTCTTAGGCGTCATCAGGATAAGCGGCTTGCGGAAGCTGCGCAATTTCTGGCGCCTGAGAGCGTGGAAGTATTGCGCGGGAGTGGTAAAGTTGCCGACGATCATGTTTTTCTCCGCACAAAGTTGCAGGAAGCGTTCCATGCGCGCACTCGAGTGCTCGGGTCCCATGCCTTCATAACCATGCGGCAGTAACATCACCAAATCAGTAGGGGTCTGCCATTTGGACTCTGCGGAAGCGATGAATTGGTCGATGATGACTTGGGCACCGTTACCGAAGTCCCCGAACTGAGCTTCCCACATAATCAGCATGTTCCCGCAGCCAAGAGAATAACCATAGTCAAAACCTAATACAGCGGCCTCCGAGAGAAGACTATTGTAGACGCAGAACTTGGCTTGGTCTTCCCCTAAGTTCTTGAGCGGCGTATAGCGCTCGCGGGTATTATGGTCGTAGAAAACAGCATGACGTTGGCTAAAGGTTCCGCGGCGACAATCTTGACCTGACAGACGTACTGGATAACCCTCTAACAGAAGCGTTCCCCAAGCGAGAGACTCGGCGAGAGCCCAATCGACTCCCTCTCCCTCCGCTATCGCTTGCGCCCGCCGAGGCACGAACCTCTTTTTGAGAGTTGGATGCAGTTTAAAGTCTGTTGGAATATCAGTCAGCGCGCTTCCCACTTTCTTAAGCAGGTCTTCGGAAACACCTGTTACCACGGTATCGTGCTTATAGGCCTCTTGCTCAACGGCAGTTGACCCACTAAAGACAGTGCGCTCCCCTTCTTCCTCGAGACGCCGCATCTCCTCGTATCCGGCCTCCAAGCGGGCCCAAATCTTTTGGTGCAACTCGGTGGCACGTTCGGAAGTGACCACTCCGGAGCCAGCGAGTTCGTCGCGGTAAAGCTCGCCGACAGTTTTGCGATCTCCCAGCTTGCGATAGATGTGCGGCTGGGTGAAAGCGGCTTGGTCGGTCTCGTTGTGCCCCTGACGACGGTAACAATACATGTCGATGACGATGTCGCGTCCCCATTGTTGGCGAAACTCCAAGGCAAACTGAGCGGCCCACCAAAGCTCTTCCGGCTTCTCCCCATTCACGTGCAGGATGGGCGCCTCAATCATCTTCGCAACATCGGTCGCGTAACTCGAGGAGCGCGCGTCAGCAGGCATGGTTGTGAAACCAATCTGATTGTTGATAATGAGATGGATGGTTCCGCCTGTTCGGTAACCGGGAAGTTGGGAAAGATTGAGCACCTCGGCCACCGAACCTTGTCCGGCAAAAGCGGCATCGCCATGGAGAAGAAGCGGCAAAACTTGCTTGCGATCGGTCTTCGCTCCATCGTCTCCAATGATGCGTTGGCGAGCACGAGCCTTTCCCTCTACGACCGCATTGACTGCCTCCAGATGACTAGGATTGGCTGCCAAGTTCACGCGGATTTTCCCATCCTTGACCTCACGTTCGCTTTCATAGCCCAAGTGATATTTCACATCGCCATCTCCGGCAACGAGGTCGGGCACGTAGTTGGGAGTAAACTCATAGAGAAGGGTGCGAATCTTCTTTCGTAAAAAGTTAGCGAGAATATTGAGTCGGCCCCGGTGAGCCATGCCCATCTCAATCTCCTTCACCTCTTTGGAAGGACAGAGCTGGAGAATGCGATTGAGCAAGACCATCACCCCTTCCCCTCCTTCAAGGGAGAATCGCTTCTCGCCCAGAAAGCGCTTTCCGACAAATTGCTCGAAAATCTCTGCTTCGAAAAGCCAGCGCAAGGCCTGTGCCTGCTGCTCTTCGTTCATCCTCTCACGCTCACCGCGATGCTCGACCCGTTCCCGAATCCAGTTTCGCACCTCAGTATTATGGATGTGCATGAACTCGAATCCAATGGAGCCCGAGTAAGTTTCCTTCAATGCCTCCACCATTTCCCGTAGGGTCATGGCTTCTCCTTTGCGGAAAAACTGGGTGGTGGCAACGCGGTCGAGATCTTCTTCGGTAATCCCGAAACGATTGAGCTCCAAACGCGGATTGACCGGAGCTTCCTCCTCGAGAGGATTGATGTGAGCTTGGGTGTGGCCAAGCGTGCGGTAATTGTAAACCAAGCTCACCACCCGCCCCAAAAAATTGAGATTGTGGTCACCATCTAAATCCGCGCCCACGGTAGCTGCGCCCGAGGTTGAAGCAGGCTTTTGAGCCGGAGCTGGCTCACCTTTCTTGGGCTTGGCTTGCACAACGCCGAGCTCGAAACCTTCAAAAAATGCCGCCCAAGTGCCATCAACCGAACGGGGGTCGGCAAGCCAGCGCTCGTAATTCTCGTCTAGCAAATTTGCGTTTAGCCGCGCCGAAACTGAGGAACTCATGTGTGGATGAAAAAAGTCTTCATTCTCCAGTCGCAGAACGCTCACTAGAAGATACTAAGAAGTAGGGTCCAAGAGCCTTTTAGTCAATCACGCTCCCAAACTTCTGCGACTGTTCCCTCTCTTTTCTCACAAGGGGAACTGGGGAACGCTAACCCTCCGTTCTCTCGTGATTCAATTGCTCTCTTTTTCGAGCTTCCCGATGCGCTTGGACCAGCCTAACCCGTTTCTCCTCCACGATGCGTTTCTGCTCCGCGATTTGTCGATTGAGAGACTCTCCTTCCTCTTCGAACCTCCGGCGCGCCTTCTCGTTTCCTTGAGCTTGATACTCCGTGGCGATGGAGGCCGCGAGCGAGCGAGCCAACTCAGCATCAGTGGACCTCACCGTAATCGAGAAACGTGATTGAAAATTCCGTTCCGGAAGAGTTGCCACCGAAACCAACCCTCTCAATAGGACGAGAGATTGTTCAGGATGAAGGCCCCACTCCTCGGCCAGTCCCATTTTCGCCACCACGGGCGCGAGGACTTCGTCAGTCGTCATTGCCAAGGTCTCCTGTAGCCAAAAGTCTTCCTTTTCTAGATCCGTTTTGACTTCGGAAGGGGTCGCAACTTGAAGGATGGCAATGCTCTCGTAGTTTTTTTCTAATCCCTTGCCGCCTAGGGCGACTCCTAAGGACAAACCGGCCCAAGCGAGACCGCCTCCAGCCAAGACCAGCAGGATGACCAGTCGTCCAATCTTTACTACTTTCTGTGCAATCAGAACCGTCACTCTTTTCCCGAAGCGGAACCGACTTCCTTCTTCGTCTTAAGAAACAGGAACTGACATGTCACCAGACTGCAACCGATTACAAGGGGTAGCGGCCGTCTTCGTCTTCGCCTTCCCAAGAGAGCCCGCGGAAAGCTTGAATGATTTTTCCCAACAAGTCTTCCTCGCCTTCGGCCTCTTCAATGGTGGCCGAACCCGCGAGCCCGCGATTACTCTCGATGGAGATAACGGTCTCTCTTCCCTCGAATACAATCCAGTCTCCCCAGCTTTGTTTGTCGTGCTTTGCAGCCAAATTTTGCTCCTTCAAAGCCAACACCACTTCCCGGATGGTGGCTGGTGGCTCGCCATCCGCTACCAATACTCTTGTTTCCATGCCCCTCCATTTGCAAAGGACGCCCAAGCTGCAAGAAGATTTCTAAAAATCACTTTCTCTCGGGAATTTATCGCTTAGGTTTCGCCTCTTATCTTTATATGAAGACCATTTTCACGCAGCTTGCGATTCTCCTTGGACTCTTGACCTTCGCGTCCTGTGAGCCCAAAAGCCAAACCGCAACCCCGCCCACGAACGTAAAATTGAAAGCAAATATCGACGATAAAGAAGGTGTCCCCGACGGCTATCAACTGATTACCCTCGGGGGCGGATGTTACTGGTGTGTGGAAGCAGTCTTTCAGCAACTGGAAGGTGTTCATTCCGTAGTCTCCGGCTTTACCGGGGGGCACATCACAGACCCGACCTACGAAGAGGTCTGCAGCAAGCAATCAGGCCACGTTGAGGTCATTCGCGTGGTCTACAATCCCGAGGTGCTCCCTTTGGGTGACGTGCTCGCTTGGTTCTGGGCCTCCCACGATCCAACCACCAAGGACCGCCAAGGCAATGATATCGGGCCTCAGTATGCCTCGGCCATTTTCTACCATAACGAAGAGGACAAGGCCGTGATTGATGCTTCTATCAAGAACGCTCAAAGCGAGTTTACAAATCCGATTGTGACCGTAGTGCGCGAGGCCGAGAAGTTCTATGAAGCGCCCGAAGCCCATCAGGACTACTACTTCCAAAATAAGAATCAGGGCTATTGCCAATACGTCATCAAGCCCAAGCTGGAAAAACTGAAGCTGAAGAAGTAACGGACCCCGACCGTCTCGATCTGCTTTCGGCGGTCAGGGTGAACTCTTGGGTGTCAGCTCTA
>CAZGXV010000071.1:609-7711 GCA_964529725.1 uncultured Roseibacillus sp. | reverse complement strand
TACGGGCGTTCCTAGGACTCCTTCTTTCAAGGTCGTCGCCCGCGCCAAAGCATCATCTCCCAAGAAATTGGCATGTCCACACTTGCGCAAACCGTGGCTACTAGACTTACCGTAGATATGCCAAGTGGCAGCCTCATCTTGAGCTAACTTGTCGAACAAACCCTCGCCTCGCCAGAGGTCACCTAACAAGTTGAGCATGACCACCGGACTCAGTAGCTTGGTATCTCCCAGCGTGAGGCCCATAACCGCTCTGAGTTGCTGCTCGAACTGCGAAGTGGCACAAGCGTCCATGGTATGATGACCCGAGTTGTGAGGGCGTGGAGCCATCTCGTTCACCAGTAGACCGTCCTCCTTCGAAACGAAAAATTCCACCCCCATGATTCCGCGATACTCGAGACCAGCAGCTAGCTTCTTCGCGAGCTCTTGGGCTTTGTCGGCAATTTCAGATTCGATGCGAGCTGGCACAATGGAGTAATCGAGCACGTGCTCGCGATGCACGTTCTCCGCGACATCGTAGACGACCATCGCACCGTCTGCGCCCCGTGCGACCATAACTGAGATTTCCAGCTCAAAGGGAATCCACTTTTCTAGGACCGCGCGCGGAAAGTCGAAATCGGCCCAAACCTGCTCCCAATCCATTCCCGCCTGCACCCTGACCTGCCCTTTCCCATCGTAGCCAAAGGCTGCCGTTTTGAGCACCCCCTTACCACCGAGTTCGGCGACGCCTGCTGCTAACTGCTCCGTATTTTCAATGACTCGGAACGGTGCACAGGGTATCCCTTGGCTTTGCAGGAAGAGTTTTTCCCGTTCACGGTTCTGACAAATTGCGACGGCCTCGGGACGAGGATGCAAACCCACAGCCTGATCGACTGCACGCAGGACATCATGGTCAATGTTCTCGAATTCTACCGTGGCGGCATCGACCTGTTCGGTAAAATAACGCAGCGAGCTTTCGTCGGAGAAGGGTTTCAAAATCACCTCATCAGCCACCCCTGCAGTCGGCTCGGCCACCTCCGAGCCACTCCACACCAAGGTGCGGTAGCCCATCCTTCTGGCCTCCAGACAAAGCATTCGGCCCAGCTGGCCACCGCCCAAAATCCCCAGCGTTCCTCCCGGTAAAATCATTGTGAAAATCTGTTAGAGCTGAGGAGGAAGAGTTTTTGCCAAAACGGTATCTCTCTGATCGTCGCGAAACTTGAGAAGTTTCTCCCGCAATTCTTCATTTTCATTGGCCAAAATCGAAACCGCGGCCAAGCCAGCGTTGGCCGCTCCCGCTTCCCCAATGGCAAAAGTTGCTACCGGGATTCCCTTGGGCATCTGGACGATAGAGAGCAAGGAATCCATTCCACTCAGCGCCTTGGACCGCACCGGCACCCCGAGCACAGGCACGATGGTTGCTGCCGCCAGCATCCCGGGCAAATGAGCGGCTCCCCCAGCTCCAGCGATGATACACTTCAAGCCTCGGTCAAGCGCAGTGCGACCATACTCCATCAAAAGTTCCGGCGTCCGGTGAGCACTCACCACCCGTGTCTCGCAGGCGACTCCGAACTCCTCCAAGACCTCGAAGGCCTTCTCCATTGTGGGCCAGTCCGAGTCACTGCCCATGACGACTCCCACTTGCACTTGTGCCGATGCCATGGGCAAAGCCTGCGCAAACCCTCCGCCAGCGACAAGGGCAAGTTTCGCCTCCGGACCTCCTTTTCTGACTGTATTTCATATCGGAAGGCCCCCGTTGCTCCCGGGACGAACGATTGCCTTGCCACGAGAGCGTCATCCGCCACGTTCCCTCCATGAATTTGGAACTCTTTACCGGCGGCATGGTCGCCACCAATGGCTACCTATTGCAAGACGGTGGCACGACCCTTCTCATCGATGCTCCCGAGGGGGTCTTCGACTGGCTGCAGCAAAAGGACATCTACCCCGACCATCTACTGCTCACCCACCAGCACTTTGACCATGTCGAAGATGCTCACCGCTTCAATTGCCCCGTCCACGCCTATGCAGCCTTTTCCCGCGAGCTCACCCTCGCCGATTTGACACGGTCGTGGGGCATGCCGCTTGAGGTGACCGATTATCAAGTCACGGAAACTCTGGCAGGAAAGGAGAGCCTCACCCTCGGCAACTTTCGCTTCGACCTTCTCCATGTGCCCGGTCACTCGCCCGATTCGGTCGTCTTTTCCCTTCCCGAGCACGACCTTGCATTAGTCGGCGACACCCTCTTCAACCAAGGGTTCGGCCGCACCGACCTGCCAGGTGGTGACGAGAGCCTTCTCTTCCAAGGCATTCGCGAAAAACTGCTCACGCTGCCACCGCAAACACGCCTTTACCCCGGGCACGGACCACACACCAGTCCCTCGGCGGAAGCGGGCACCTTGCCCAGGCGCTAGGCCAGAATGCTCCTAATCTAACGACTGCCGAATGGCAGCAGTGCCTTAAAGAAAGTTCCGATGCCGCCTCCTTTTTCGGGGCGCTCCTCATCGAGAATTTGCGCATAGCGAATCAAACCCAACGCAGTAGAATACTGTGGGTCTTTAAAGTAAGCATGGACCCCGCTGACCTCGGGACGCTCAGGTCGATAGACGGGCAGGCCGAAGACCTCGCAAGCCAGCTCACCAATGCCATTCATCAAACTGGTTCCTCCGGTGAGGAAAACGCCGGTGCCAACATTATCCTTCCAGCCCTCCGGCAGCTTCCCCTTCACGATCTCGAAGGTTTCCTCCAAGCGCCAACGCGCCACGTCATTGAGCTCCTGTCGTTGGACCTCAACGTCAGGAAAACCCTTGTCATCGGTCACCTTCACGGTGCCAACCGACTTCGCAGGGTCGCCAGAGACATCGGCTTCGTTGATTTTAATTTTCTCCGACTTCGAGAGTGGGACGTGAGTCACGAGGTGAATATCGTTGGTGATGTGATCGCCACCGACGGGCACACAACCAGAGGCTGCAATGGCTCCATCAAGATAAAGAATGTAGTCGGTGGTGCCCCCTCCAATGTCGATCACCATGGCGCCCGCCTCCTTGCGCGACTTGGTCAACGCGATCTGAGCAGAAGCAACGGGGCCAAAGACCACGTCATCGACATCGAGCGGAGTCTCGCGCACGCATTTAATGGAATTTTGAATGCGGGTTTCCATCCCGTGGATGATGTGAAAATCAGCCTCTAGAGTGCGCCCAATGAGACCCACAGGGCTATTGGCGTGCTGTTGTCCATCCAAATTGTAATGCCGAACAAGATTATGGAGGTAAACATGTTCCGCAGGCAGCTGCATATCTGCGGCAATTTCCTTGACCTCATCGACATGCTCCATCGCCACCTCCTTCTCGTTGTCTGGCAGACGAAAGGTTCCGATATTGTTAACGCCTTGGATATGACTTCCCGTCACGGCAAGAAAGACGCTGTTAATTTCCACGTCGCTAGCATCCTCGGCATCGAGAAGGGCGGCCTTGACGCAGGCTTTGACCTGCAAGAAGTCAGCTATCTCGCCCTTGCGCACCCCTGCCGTCTTGCCTTCGCCAACCCCAAGAATCTTGACCGAGCCATCGGGCTTCACCTCTGCCACCACCATGACTGTTTTGGTGGTGCCTATTTCCAATCCGACATGAATACGAGTCTTAGCCATTTCTCTAACTACGGGTCAAAATTGAGTCCAAACTACTTTCCAAAGGAGAGCTTGAGACCTCCAGTGAGTCTCCCCCTGCCTGCGCAAAAACGACTGGGATGTTGCGCTCGGGAATTAAATTCACCCGCTTAACGCCACGCGAAGTTTTGCGGGCATGGTCGAGAATCAAAACCAAATCTTCCAGCTGCCGCTCGTGCTCATACAAGCCAAAGGTAACCACGGTCCCGGTGTGGGTCTTTGCCAAGAGCGAAAACTCGTTGCGCAGCCCAATCGCGGGCAAGCTCCAGCCCGCCTCTGCCAGGTAGCGCTTGGACATCCGGACCAGCTCCAAGGCGCGCAGAAACTCGCGGCCCTCCGCTTTTTTCCCTGAAACAAAAGCGTCCTCGCCCCGTTCGCCAGTGGTGATCACGGGCAAGTCGTTGACGGTCTCGAACATCGCCCGGGTGGGCTGGAAGCAATAGCCCTCAGCATCAACCAACATGCCATAGCGATAACTTCGTCCTTTGATGCGTTGCTTAGGGGCTTCGATCCAAGCCACGGGCTCTCTTTCCTCGACCCGAATCCGTAAAACATCCGGCAATCGTCGCGTGGCGCGCACTCGCTTCACCTCCGGCAAGACCGAAAGCTCCTCTTCAAGTTGACCGAGACTAAAGGAAAAAATGCTGGCTCCCACCTCAATGCCGGTGACCTCGTTGAGGCGACGGTGGTTGACCAAACGCGGGGTCTCTTCGCCCTCCCATTGCCAAATCTCCACCGTGCTCAGCGCAAATTCTTCACTGTCCAAAAAGACTCTCTGCAAAGCCGATTTACCTAAAACAGCACCAACGGCCAACACTCCCAAGAGGACAATCCACTTGGTTGCGCGCAAGGTCCGGGCCTTGGTCTGGCACCAAACCACTCGACCGCTGCGGGCGCGGAGATTGACTCCCCGGGGTCCGGAGTCTTGCTTTTTTACCCGACTGGTGCGTTTGCGTGACATGGCTGGCTAGGCTTTCGCCCCACGCTTCTGCCAAGACAGCTCCGCAATTCGACGACACAGGCCGCCGAAGGAATAGCCGGCCGCTTTTGCTCCCATGGGCAAAAGACTGCTCGCGGTCATTCCAGGAATAGTATTGGCTTCTAAAACGTAAGGTTTACTTAAGGAATTTAGCAGGACATCGACCCTTGAGTAAACTCCTATTTCTAGCGATTCGTGTGCTTTCAGCGCTGCGTCCTGCACTGCCGCTGTTTCTTCGGCCGAAATTTCCGCCGGACAGAGGTAGTTGCTGGCATTCTTTTGGCCACTCAACCACGTGTATTTGGTCGCAAAATCATAGCTACCACCATCGGGAGGGATGATTTCCACCACTGGCAAGACCTCACCATCGAGAACTCCCACCGTCAGTTCGCGCCCTTCCACGAATTCCTCGATGAGCAGGTCGTCGCTGAACTTAGCTCCCCGTTCGATAGCAGGCAAGGCCTCCGCCTCGTCTTTGACAATCTCAATGCCGACACTGCTCCCTTCACGCGGCGGCTTCACCACAAAGGGAACCGGAATTGATGGCAGCCGGGCCTCCTGGCTCACATCCAAAATCTCCGACTTTGGTGTCGGGACGTCCTTGCGGAGAAAAACCTCTTTGCTCAGCGCCTTATCAAAGGCAATGCGACTATCCTCGATCCCGGCCCCCGTGTAAGGAACTCCCAAACCCTCCAAATAAGATTGCAGACCGCCATCCTCTCCGAAAGTTCCGTGAATAACATTGAAAACCAAGTCCGTTCCCTCGGGCAGCGTCGGGGTGGTATCGGTGACATCCACTCCCACCACATTGAGACCCTCGCCCTGCAGTGCCTCCAAAACCGCTTTGCCCGAAGCCAAGGAAACCTCCCGCTCCGAACCAGGCCCGCCCATCAAAACCGCAATCAAAATCGACTCATCCATAACGCGCCGCAATTCTCACCTTCCCTTGCCACAAGTCGAGACCTAAGCCCGTAGCTGACGCATCCTGCGGCACTCGAGCGTCCAGGAATCTAGCAGCACTCCGGAATCCTACTCGAAGCGGGTTGGTCTTTCGCAATGCGACGACGAGAAGCACTCCCCCACCGCCAAGGATTTTACCGAATCTCCATCCCAGTCTTGGCGTGGATCCACTTGTCCAGCTTGCCCTCCGAGAAGAGAGCCTTTGCCTGCAAGGTCTTTTCACCCAAAATCGTCATCTCCTTGTAGGTTGCAATCCCCACTTGGAAGTCCTCCCCATCGAAGGACTCGTCTTCAACTGCCTCCCAATTGGTCACTTTGGAGGCATCGAGTTCTTTGACTTTTCCGCCTTCTAAACTCGCCTTCATCGCGGCCACGAGTTGCTCGGCGGTCAACGTAGTTGGAGCTTCAGGCTCGGGAGCAGCTTCCGTTTCGGCCTCGGGAGCAGGCTCCGAAGTAGTCATTCCGGGTTTGGAGGACGGCTCTTCCACTACGGCTACCTCCTGCTTAGTAGGCTTGGGTGCGACAGGCGTCGCGGGGGTTGCGGGAGGGTTAGGGTTACCTTTTTCCATCTCCATCATCGCCATCCGCCTATCCATCCTCTTTCGAGCTACCTCGTCTGCAAAATTGGTGTCCAAAACCGAAACCTTGCCCGTGAGATGGGTCGCGAGAGGTGACGTAATTTCTAACATCATTTCGTCTAACAAAAGCGGTTTCACCGGACTTCCCGGATCCAATTTTAAAGGACTGAGACCGTTCTTATCTGTCAGAATCGCGGATTCCGAGAGGGTGATCTTATCGGGATAGTCCTTTGGATCGACATCTTCTAAATCAACAGTCTCGGTGATGGTGCCCATCGGCGACTTTACCTTGATCTCCACGACTGTCTCCGAGGCCACAACATCTACCTCACCTCCGCCCCCAAAAAGAGGATCATAGAGAACCTTCCCCAGAACAAAAGCGAGGGGAATCATGAGTCCGTAAAATACAAATTTCATAGAAAGTGAGTGTGTTGTTACTCATAGAACGCCACAGAACAGGCTTTCTTCGCAAGACTTCGCGAAAAATTCCCCGTCAGTCACTCCAAAAGCCGAAAAATCTCACCTGACGCGGACTTCTGTCTTCATTCCCCGACCTCCTTCGCCAATCCTCCCCCCATGACCGAAGCACCCGAGCCCAACCGCCTCTTCCTCCTCGACGGAATGGCCCTCGTCTACCGCGCCCACTTTGCCCTCATCCGCAATCCCATCATGAATTCCAAGGGCGTGAACACCTCCGCCCTCTTCGGCTTCACCAACACCCTCCTCTCCATCATCCAAAACGAGAAACCCACCCACCTCGCGGTCGCCTGGGACACCTCCGCCCCCACTCCTCGCCACGAAAAATACCCCGAATACAAAGCCAATCGCGACGAGATGCCGGACGAGCTCCGCACCGCCATCCCCGCCTGCAAAGAGCTCTGCAAAGCCTTCGCCATCCCCTTGTTAGAAATCGATGGCTACGAAGCCGACGACCTCATCGGCACCCTT
>CAZGXV010000071.1:0-599 GCA_964529725.1 uncultured Roseibacillus sp. | reverse complement strand
CCCCCAAGGAACTCCCCGAAATCTGGGGCGTGACCGAACCCCACCAAATCATCGACCTCCTCGGCCTCATGGGCGACAGCTCCGACAACATCCCCGGCGTCCCCGGCATCGGACCCAAAACCGCGGTCAAACTCATCGCCCAATTCGGCTCCATCGAGAACCTCCTCGAAAACACCGAACAACTCAAAGGGAAGCAAAAAGAAAACGTCGAAAACAACAAAGAGAACGCCCTCCTCTCCAAAGACCTCGCCACCATCATTCGCGACGCCCCCCTCGACGTCACTTTCGAGGACCTCACCCTCAGCCCCTACGACGAAGAAGCCATCCAAAAAATCTTCGCCGAATACGAATTCCGCACCCTCGCCACCCGCCTCTTCGGCAAAAGCGCCAAAACCGGTAGGGACTCCTCGCCGAGGAGTCCGCAATCCCCAGACGGCGAAGCCGCAAATCCCCAACTGCAAACTGAAAAACTGAAAAACTGTCAAACTTCCTCCGCCAACTACCTCCTCGTCAACACCCCCGCCCTCGAAAAAGACCTCTTCACCGCCCTCGAACAAGCCGACAGCTACTGCTTCGACCTCGAAACCACCTCCCTCGAT
>CAZGXV010000070.1:2299-15474 GCA_964529725.1 uncultured Roseibacillus sp. | reverse complement strand
CCTGAGAGTGATAGGAACTTTCGTTACTTTCTAGGTGAACGTGAAGAGTTCGCGTCTAATTTTCCGGGCTCAGCAAGCTTGGGCTTACCAAGGGATCGGCGAACCAAGAAAATTCAATGTTTCTCACCAAGGTCTCCCAACTCGAAAAGAGAAAGGGCTCCCGGTTAGTTGCCGAGAGCCCTTGCGTGAAACCTTTTTTGCGAGTGATTTTTCTTTTTCGACGGCTACTTGGCCATCTCCACCTTCACCTTCTCCTCAATTTCCAGATAGAGGTCTTGGTTCTCTTTGAGGGCATTCTTGGTGCCATCACGTCCTTGCCCAAGTTGGTTGCCATCGTAGCTGAACCAGCTGCCCCGCTTTTGGACGATGCCAAACTCCAGAGCTAAGTCCAAGAGCGAGCCCACTGAGGAGATGCCCTCATTATACATGATGTCGAACTCGGCCTCGGTGAAAGGCGGAGCGACTTTGTTCTTCACGAGCTTAATCTTGGTCCGGCTACCGGTGACCACTCCATCAGTGCCCTTGATTTGTCCGATGCGGCGAATATCCACTCGCACAGAGGAGAAGAACTTGAGCGCGCGACCACCTGGGGTGGTTTCTGGGCTTCCGAACATCACCCCAATTTTTTCGCGAATCTGGTTCGTAAAGATACAGACAGTCCGCGCCTTTGAGATATTGGCGGTGAGCTTCCGCATGGCGGCACTCATGAGGCGAGCTTGAGCACCCACGGTGGTGTCACCGATTTCGCCATCCAGCTCCTGACGAGTGACCAAAGCAGCGACGGAATCGAGAACAACGACATCAAGAGCGTTGGACCGAACGAGAGTTTCGCAAATCTGGAGCGCTTCCTCACCAGAAGAAGGCTGGGAGATGAGAAGATCATCGGTATTGACGCCAAGCTTACGAGCATAGGAAGGGTCCAAGGCATGCTCGACGTCGATAAAGGCTGCTAAACCGCCCGCCTTTTGGGCCTGCGCAATGGCAGTCAGGGTCAGAGTCGTCTTACCGGAACTCTCGGGCCCGAAGACCTCGATAATTCTTCCGCGAGGGAAGCCGCCGACTCCAAGGGCACGGTCAATGAGGAGATTGCCGGTGGGAATGGCATCGACGTCCATGCAGGTGTCGTCACCCAGCCGCATGATGGCAGCCTCTCCAAAATCCTTCTGAATTTGCGTGATCGCCAAATCCAAGTTCTTGAGGCGCGCCTGATTCATTTTTTCATCAATCGCGTTCGCTCGTGAGGCTTTCGCTTTTTCGGATTTCTGGGACTTGTCGGACATTTTTGGTTTTTCTTCGGCTACGGTGACCATGGCAATACTTTTTGAGTTCGCCACAGGTTTTAACTCCCTCTTGAAAGCTGGTCAAGAGAAAAGTGTTCAAATGAAATATTGTTCGTGAGATTACTCCACGACCGGGGGTGGATTCTTGCCTTGTTCTTCGGCTACTTCCTCCGTTTCTTCGGCAGCTGCCGCTTCTTCAACCACGGTTGGCTCCTCGGGCTCGGTGGCTTCGGCAGCCTCAGCTTCCTTCTCCATTTCCGCTCTCATTTCGAGATGCTCGGTGATGCTGGCTTTGATTTCCTTCACGTTCTGAGAGAACTCGGACTCGGGTGCGAAGGCGGCCATCTTGTCGATTTCGGCAAAGGCCTTCTCCTTGTCTCCTTGCTCCACAAAGACCATCACTCGGCCCATGACCACGTGCTGGCGGTCCTCGCCCTGCGGATTGTGCTCAGCCAAAAAGGTCTCCACTTGCTCGAGAACGCTCTCGAAATCTCCGGCGGAAAGACTTTCCTCCACCCCGGCCTCGAACTCTGCCAGGGCTTTGAGGGCTGTCATCTCGGCCAAATAACCAGTCTCGTCCTCAGGATCGAGCTTCTTGAGCTCTTTGAGTTCGGCGCCAAAGTTGGCCTCTACATTTTCTCCTGCCAAAGTTCTTAAAAAGGCCACGAGCGCGTCCTTACGCCCTTCCCCTTCGGCAGCTTGCAGAGCCTGATAAGGTTGGGAAATTTCTTCCAGATGCTTGAGATAGGCTTCTGGCCCTCCAGCCTGATAACCGGTGCGCGCAAAAGGCCGACCCTCGGCATCAAAGAGAATGACGGAGGGAAAACCATCTACTCCTAGCTTCTGGGCGAGGGCCTCATTCTTCCCACGTTGCTCGGGAGTGATGAGATCTTCAGCCTGCGGAAAATCGAGTTCCACAAGCTCGTAGCTCTCGGGAGCTGCTGCGAAGGCCTCTTGGTCGAAGACCTCTTTCTTAAGCTGAACGCACCAATGACACCAGTCGGACCCGGTAAAGTTGACGAGAAGCGTCTTGCCCGATTTGGCTGCCGCCTTTTTTCCTTTTTCAAAATCAGAGTGCCATTCGAGTTCGGCCTGCAGGCTGCCAGCGAGCCCTCCCAAGATGACCAAAGCGGTCATTATTTTCATTTTCATCACTTATTTAAGACGCCGCTTGAAGGAGGTTTAGTCAAATTCAAATCACGCGGCGCAGATAATTATTCCCCGGTTGCTTCGCGGAGCTGCTGGGACTTTTTCCGTAATTCCTCGGCTTGTTTGCGGAGGTCTTCCACGTTCTTTTCGAACTCCTCAATTTCGGGGGAAGTGACGGCTACAGCTTCGGGTGTGGTCTCTTTTTCAGAGGCATTTTTCTCTTCCTTCGCAGTCTTCTTCCTTTCTTCCATGGCGCGGGCTTTGGCCTCTTCCTGATGGGCCTCGACATGCTTCTCGCGTGCGTTCGCTAAGTCTTTTTCCGCTTTTGCCAAGGCTTCTTCAGCCGCTGCCAAAGCTTGGTGCGCGGCATCCAAGGCCTGCAAAGCCTTTTGATGCTTAGCCGAAACCGGAACTCTCGTTTCGGGAGTGATTGTTTCGGTGGCCGCCATCTCGGGTTTCGTGCCTTTCTGTTCATCCAATCCTGACGCTTCCGGCTTTTTGGATGGAGTGACGGGGCGAGTTGGTTTGGGAGCCCCAGCGGCGTCGAAGGCCGCTTTTGCGCGTTGCATCAATCCCAGTGCTTGGCGGCCGATGGGCGACTTAGGATCGACAAAGCTCAGGTCTTTCGCTGCTTCCATAGCACCCTCGAAGTCCCGCATCTCCATGAGCGAAAAGTACTTCATGGTCAGGCCAGCTTGCTTCTCGTGGGAATCAAGTCCCTCTTGGGCAAGATAGCGATTGCAGTAATCCACCGCCTCTTCATAGCGCCGCTGCCCCATGAACTTACCGATCTCTTCTTGCAAATTCTCGAGGCCTTCCTTCTTAGCGATACCCTTCACCATTGGCGACTGGTCACGGGAATACTGGCGTAGCAGGGCGAACTCTTCGGGATACATCTTGGCGATGGAAGGCTCAGGGACCGCCCGCAGCATTTTTTCCAAAGCTTCAACGCGGGCCTCATCCTGATCGGCTTGCTCGAATTCGACCAAAGCCTCGTCCCGAGTGACCTTGTTTGCGTCCTGAGCAGCAATTATTTTGAGGTAATCGTCCACTTTCCAATCGCGATTGTAGCGCACCTCGCCGTAGGGGCGCCCACTGCTATCGGTGAGCAGAAGCATGGGATAGCCTTTCACCCCATACTGGGCCCGGATAGGCTCGTTGCGCTTGGAGAGTTCGGGATTGAGCTGCGGAAAATCGAGTTCCACCAAGACAAAGGCCTCGGAGGCACGTGTGATGAAGTCCTCCTTCAAGAGCACGGCAGGTTTGAGGACCTTGCACTCTTCGCACCAATCCGATCCCATGAAGGCGATGAGGAGATCCTTCTCTTCTTCTTGGGCCGTCTGCAAACCCGTCTCGTAGGTGTCGAGCCACGCTTTTTCTTCGGCTTGAGCCCCGGCAGCTAGAAATCCCAGCGAACACAAAATCGGTCTTAAAAAACGCATGGCTTACCTGTAATCCTCAGCCGAAGGCAACGCAAGCGAACAAGGTCTGACAGCTCTTCCAAATTTCCTTTCCGAGAAGGGGTTTCGGTCTGGACTCTGGTTACCCCTTTCTGGTCTCTTATCCCCATGTCAGAAACACGCATCGAACGCGATTCCATGGGCGAAATGGCCGTCCCTACCTCAGCCCTCTACGGAGCCTCCACCCAGCGCGCCGTTCTCAATTTTCCCGTCTCCCATCGCCCTGTCGATCCTCTCATGGTGAGCGCTTACGGATTAGTCAAACTCGCTGCCGCCCGCACCAATGGCGAGCTCGGGGTCGTCGATAGCGACAAGACCGCCATCATCGAAAAAGCCGCGCGCGAGGTCTTTGAAGGCAAGCACGACGAACACTTCCCCGTCGATACTTATCAAACTGGCTCTGGCACCTCGACGAACATGAATGCCAACGAGGTCATCGCTAACCTCGCCAAGCAAATGGAGCCCGATTGCGGCGTCCACCCCAACGACCACGTCAACCAGAGCCAGTCCTCCAACGACACCTTCCCCACCGCGATGCACATCGCTACCGGAATCGCGCTCAAGGACCTGCTCATCCCTGCCCTCGAAGGCCTTCACAAGTCTCTCACTCAAAAAGCGCACGAGTTCCACGACGTGCTCAAAATCGGACGTACCCACCTCATGGACGCCACCCCTGTGCGCCTCGGTCAGGAGTTCGCTGGTTTCGCCAAACAAGTAGAACGCTCGCTCGACCGTTCGCATAAGGCGCTCAAGGCCCTTCACGAACTTCCTCTCGGTGGCACTGCCGTCGGCACTGGTCTCAACTGCCACCCCGAGTTCCCTAAAAAAGCCATCGCCATCATCGCCGAGGAAACAGGTATCGAGTTCGTCGAAGCCGAGAATCACTTCGAAGCCCAGGCTGCCAAGGATGCCCTCGTGGAAGCTCATGGCCAACTCAACACCATCGCCACCAGCCTTTACAAAATCGCCAACGACGTCCGCCTGTTAGGTTCCGGACCCCGTTGCTCAATCGGCGAAATCTCTCTTCCCTCCACCCAGCCCGGCTCCTCCATCATGCCCGGCAAAGTGAACCCCGTGATGGCAGAGGCGGTCACCATGGTCTCCGCCCGCGTCTTTGGAAATCACAATACCGTGACTTGGGCAGGAGCCAATGGACATTTTGAACTCAACGTCTTCATGCCCGTCATGGTGGCAGCAGTGTTAGAATCCGTTAGACTTCTCGCCAATGTGGCCACCATCTTCGATGAAAAGTGCGTGCAAGGCATCGTCGCGAACAAAGAACGTTGTGAGTCTTTGATTGAAAACTCTCTCTCCATGGTCACCAGCCTCGCGCCCATTATTGGCTACGAGCCCGCGAGCAAGATTGCCAAAGAAAGCGTCGAGACCGGACGCACGGTACGCGAGCTTTGCAGTGAGCGCCTCGACGAACTCGGCATCGACGCCAATCAGCTCGCCCTCGCCCTCGACCCAGCAACGATGGCCGGAGAATAGCCCCACCCGGGAGCGCGGAGCACCAGCTCCGCCCGAGAGGAAAATCCGGTGAGGCGGAGCGGCCACCTTCTCATCCAGCGCCTCCGTATTGCTCCGCCCGAGAGGAAAATCCGGTCAGGCGGAGCTGGTGCTCCGCGCTCCTAAGGAAAAACCTCGACCAATTGCACTTAATGCGTTCTCATGAACAACATGAGTGCTCCCCATCGCCCCACTCCCGAGAGACACGCTTACAAGCTCGCTGACTCTCAACCCTCCACCAATTCCAAAAGCCCCAAATACCACAACCGCGGCTACCTCCCCCACTACGAAGACCCGAGAATCCTCCAAAGTCTCACCTTCCGCACTGCCGACTCCCTCCCAGCTGACAAACTCGCCAAACTCGAAGAACGTCTCCGCTGCCTTCCTCTCAACGAACAAGCAGCCAAAAAACGCAGACAAATCGAAAGCTGGCTCGATGCCGGATATGGGCATTGTCCTCTCGCCCACCCCGCAGTCGCAAGAACACTGAAAGAGAGTCTCCTCAGATTTCGCGGCAGCCGCTACGAACTAGTCGAATGGTGCATTATGCCCAATCACGTTCACGTGCTCCTTCATCCTCACGCACCCCTGTCAAAAATCGTGCAGTCTTGGAAGTCCTACACCGGACGCTGGACTATCGAACGTTGGGAAGAATTAGGATTTTCCGGCGACAAACCGAACCAACTCTGGATGCCCGACTACTGGGACCGCTTCATTCGCAATGGCGAGCACCTCAACAACGTCGTTCGCTACATTCGTAGCAATCCCCAAAAAGCTGGACTCACGAATTGGCCTTGGTCAAGCGCCGCCGAGTAGCCCCCCGGGAGCGCGGAGCACCAGCTCCGCCCAAAAAGACTTTTTCATTGAGTTCGCCGTGAGCAGGTGCTCCTTTCTCCTCTCTGGCGGAGCCGGGGCCCGTGGGCTCTTTTCCCCGCGGGGGGGGGGGGGGGGCCCCGCGCTCCCAAGACAATGAACTTTCTCAACACCGCCAAGTCTCTTCTCAATGCCGAAACCCTGGCCGGACTCGCCGAGCACCTTGGCATCGAGAGCTCTGCTCTGCCCCAACTGATCGACGAAACGCTCGCTTCTCTTTTTTCAATCGTTCAGGGCGCGGCTCTCGATTCCTCGAAATCGGCTCTCGTCACGCAATACCTGATCGAAACAGACGATAGTCTTTTAGAAGACCCCAACGAGATGCTTGCCGAGTATGGTCCTGACCTAACACGTGGCGGCAAGACTGGTCTCGCCAAGCTCCTTGGCCCTCAGCTCACCGATTACATTGCTCCGCTCGCCAAATCGACTGGCCTTGGTGAGGGAAAAATTGCCTCCACACTCGGCACCCTGGCTCCCTTCGTCTTCGCCCTTCTCGGTCAGCAGACAAAGGATGCCAGCGAGCTTCAACAGCTCCTTTCCCAAGAAAAAATCGCAGCCCCGAGCCCCGATACCAAGGTCGCGCCTCAGGAAGAATCCCCGCAAAAATCCTACCTACCCGATCCCACCAAGAAGAAAGACAAGCGCCCCTTCCCCAAACGCAAAGCTATCCTGCTCGTCATCGTCTTGGCTCTGGTGGCCGCCCTACTTTTTTGGCTCGTTGATTCAGGAGTGATTCCCCTCCCCAACACTTCCCCTCCCAAAGGTCTTCCCATCGATCCACAACTCACTCCCGGCACCGAAACGACAGCTTCTATGGAATCGACACCATGAAAATCTCCGCCGCTGATAGTCCCTGGACCGAGGTCTCGCACAACCCAGCCATCAGGAAGCAGGTCTTCGTGGCCCATGGCGAGGTGCCACACGTGACCCAATTTGCGCGCTCGATTTTTCAACCAGGAGAAGTCGCTCCCGCTCATTCTCATCCCGATATGTGGGAGGTCTTTTTGGTCACGAGCGGAATTTTGACAATCGAAGTCGATGGCGTCGCTCATGAGCTAAAGGCAGGAGCTAGCATCACCCTCGCCCCCCACGAAGAACATGAACTCCGCAACGCTCACTCCGAGGATCTCCACCTCACCTACTTTGGGATTGTGGGTTCTCAGCTCGAGTAACCCTTCCCACCTTTCATGAAAATTTCGCCCTCAACCTTGCTGGGCATTCTTTTGATTGGCGGAGCACTGGCTCTTCATTTCTCTCGAAAAAATCACACGGACATCGCGCCCTCTCCCCAACCCGCAATGTCGATGCGAGGGGACGAACCAATGACAAAATCGCCCTCGTCTTTCGAAACGATTCTCGGTCACCGCGAGCTATACTCTCTTCGCGCTGATGATGCCCAAGGTTCTGCCTCGGAAGTCTTTTGCAGAGCACAAACGCTTGTCTACGAAAGCCATGACTTACCTCCCATTGAGCGCCGGGAGTCACTGCTTGAAGCTTTCGGACTTTTGCTCTCCTTACGAGAAAACAATTCCGCTTGGGAACCGGACTTGGTGAAAAAGCGGATCTTCCAAACCGAGATCGCGATTCTGGACCTGCAAGGCAACTTTGCCGATACTCTCATTCCGGCAGAGGAAGAGGCCAAGGAGTAGGCGCTGACTCTCGGGCCACGCATCCTAGCCTTGCCCCCAGCGGCAAAATGCGCCAAAAGCCCCGCATGTTCGAAGGCACTTACACCGCGCTCATCACCCCTTTCCGCAATGGCACCGTTGATTACGACGCCTTTCGTGCGCTCATCGACCGGCAAGCGGCGGCGGGCATCACAGGCATCGTTCCCGTCGGAACCACCGGCGAGTCGCCCACTGTGACCGCCGAGGAACACCTCGAGATCATCCGCGTCGCTATCGAGCACACCGCTGGTCGGATGCAAGTAGTCGCAGGCACCGGAGCCAATGCCACCGCCGAAGCCATCCATCTCACCCAGGCCGCCGAAGAGATGGGGGCCACCTCTTCGCTGCAAGTCTGCCCCTACTACAACAAGCCTTCTCAAGAAGGACTTTACCAACACTACAAGGCTGTTGCCGACGCCACCAAGCTGCCCATCATGCTCTACTCGGTGCCTGGTCGGTCCACGGTCGCGATCGCTCCCGAGACTGCCGCGCGCCTCGCTAACGACTGCCCCAACATCCTTTCTCTCAAGGAAGCTGGCGGTTCCGTGGACCGTATCAACCAGCTCGTGCAAGCCGTGCCGGCAGGCTTCGAACTGCTCTCCGGTGACGATCCCCTCACCGTTCCCTTCATGTCCTGTGGCGCGACCGGACTCGTCTCTGTCGCCGCCAATATCATCCCGGAAGTGATGGTTAAGCTCGTCAATGCCTGCCTCGCCAGTGACTACCGCGAAGCTCTTGCTTTGCAGAAAAAGTATTACCCTCTCTTCAGCGCCCTCATGACTCTCGACACCAACCCCGTCCCGATCAAAACAGCGGCGGTGATGATGGGTCACTGCGCGGATGAGTTCCGCCTGCCCTTGGTCGGACTCAGCGAGAGCAACAGCACCCAACTCAAAAGCGTGCTTGGAGAATTTGGATTGTTGTAAAGTGATTGCAGGCGAAAGGACGCCCGCAACCTGAACTCAATCTATCACTTCTTCCGCGAGCACCCGAAAGAAAAGAGGCTGCTCACCAGAGGAAGGAACGGGCACCGAGAAGGTCAGGCGCCAAAAGTCTCCCCCGTCCTCTTGATTGCTTAGCTCTGAAACTGCGAAGCCGTCCTCGGTGACCCAGAAGTCAGTCCAAGCTTCCAAGTCACGTGAGCTCTCGATGCGATAGCGAAAACCACTCGTGTCTTTCAAGTGGTCGAAGCTGACTGCCGCTTGCCCGTCGTCACCAACCTCACACGCTACTTGGAAGTCAACGACCACAACCTCAACGGCAAGAGTCTCCATATTTCCGTCCAAATCCGTCACCTCATAAAGAACAGTCGCCCTCCCGTTGGCCTCCGGTTGAAAGACAATCTCATCGTCCATTACCGATGCCGCAATAATCGAAGAGTCACTGTTAGAAGCAACGTTCGCGATGAGATTAGGAATTCGACTGACTGATTGGATAGTCAACAGCTCGCTCTCAGGGTCTGGAAACGCGCCTGCAGGAACGGTCAACGTGGGCCAATCATTCAAACTTGATGACCCTCCGTTGAGGGACAGCGGATAGGTGCCTGTGGGACGACTTTGAATATCATTCAAAACCCCCAAGCTGGGCAAACTCGCTCTTCCAAATACCGAGAAACCACCAGAATTGCTTGGGCTATCAAGCGCACCTGAATTGTCGATGGTGTTGAAAAACCATTGGCTAGTCGCGCTATTCGGATTCGAAGTTTTAGCCGGGGCCATGGTGCCCGCACGATTGGGGATTCCAGGCTCATTTAAAATGGGCTGAAAGGTCGGCACCGAAAG
Source organism: uncultured Roseibacillus sp. (assembly GCA_964529725.1). Classification (GTDB taxonomy): domain Bacteria; phylum Verrucomicrobiota; class Verrucomicrobiia; order Verrucomicrobiales; family Akkermansiaceae; genus Roseibacillus. The sequence goes on along the minus strand of CAZGXV010000070.1, from coordinate 5,755 downwards.
ATAAGCATCGTCCTCTCCGGCAGGATCGGGCTTCAGAAAACCTGCCTGAATGATACTCAGACCCGCAGTCGTCGCGCGGTGGAAGATAACATCCGTGTAGGCCTCATCATCGACATACCTCAAAAAATTACGAACCGTAATCGGGGTGGCATCCGGGTAGAGGATGACGTCGATGGTCCCGACATTAGTCGCTATTCGGACAGCCTCTTGGGTATCACGGTCGCGAAACAACTCTTCTGCCCGAAGGGAAACCTCATTGTTAGAAAAGGGAAGAAGCAGAAGACCGTCCTGCAGTTCTGGCGTGGTATCCGCACTGACTATTCGCAAGGTCACAAATGTGCTTGCCTCCGATGTGCCGTCGTTGACCACCAAACGCGGTCGAAAGATTCCTGGCGTGGTGGGCGTTCCCGAAAGCACGCCAGTTTCTTCGTCCACACTCAAGCCTGCTGGCAGGTCGAGAGCAGAAAAAGTAAACGCCCCGGTTTCTCCTGGCGCTCGAAAGACTACCGGAGCGGGCGTGACAATCTCTTCCCCAACCTGTCCTCCATCAAAAATCCCAGCAGAAATCGCCACCGTTGTTGGCAAAGTCACGGAGATGGGAGGGGTGAACGGGGAGTCATTATCATCATCGCCTAAAGTCCGGAGCCGAAAGAAGAAAGTACTGCCGGCCGCTCCTCCGGTAAGCGTCAGGCGAGTCTGATCGGGGACCGCAGTCGAAATGGTTGACCACCCCGTTGTGCCATCGTTGCTCAACTGCAACTCGAAGCCTGCTTCCTCATCGGAAGGGTCTTCCCACGTCAGCTCCATCGAAATCGAACTCGTAAAAGGAGCGGTTGCTCTCAATTCTTGAGGCACTTCTAGAGTCGCCCCACAGCCAAGAGTTGCCAAAAAGAAAAGGAGAAAACAGAAACGCATCTCCCTGAGATAAAAACTTTTGAAGGCTCAAGAGCAATCTGAATCTCACAATCTGTGCTCATTGAACCTTCGCAATGGAAGAGCCAGGCCCCTCATATCCATATCCATCCCCACCCGAAGGCCACGAAAACGAGAAAACGAGAAAACGAGAAAACGAGAAAGCGAGAAAGCGGGAAAGCGGGAAAGCGGGAAGCGATGATGCCTCTTAGAGATTGCCTTTCTTCATTTCCTCCACGGCATAGTTCGCCGCTCTTGCAGTCAGGGCCATGTAGGTAAGAGAAGGATTCTGACATCCAGCCGAAACCATTGCCGCGCCGTCGGTGCAGAAGACGTTCTCCGCTCCCCACACTTGGTTATGTGAATTCAAGACCGACTCGCGGGGAGAGCTTCCCATGCGAGCGGTTCCCATCTCATGGATGCCGAGACCAAGAGAGGGCTCATTATTGTATGAACGGATATTTTTGGCACCCAAGGCTTCGAGCATCTCGCGGGCATCCGCCTCCATGTCCTTGCGCATGTTGATTTCATTCTCCTGAAACGCAGCATCCGCTACCACGAGAGGAAGACCCCATTTGTCGGTCTTGTCCTGACTCAATGTGATGCGGTTATTTTCATAAGGAAGACACTCTCCAAACCCTCCAGCCCCGATGCGCCAAGGCCCAAAGGTGGTGAGCTGTTTTTTGAATTCGAGCCCGAATCCTTCGATGTTTCGATTCCACCCTTCGCGCATTCCCTTACCTTGATAGCCGAAGCCACGGAGATAACCCCGTCCCTCATCCTGACCAAGATTGCGATAGCGCGGGATATAGAACCCACCCGGGCGCCTGCCGTAGTGCGCGAGATTCTCATGAGTCTCCAACTGACCCGAGGCCCCGACCCCCAGGTGATGGTCCATGAGATAGCCACCCAAGGAGCCACTCTCATCCATTCCTTCAGGAAAGCGTTCGGACTTAGAATTCATCAGAATAGCGGTGGAAGCGACCGCCGAGGCATTGAGGAAAATAATCCTCGCGAAGTATTCCGTAGTTTCCATCGTGACCTCATCAATGAGACGAACCCCGATCGCTTTTCCGGCTTTGTCGTCATAAATAATCGAATGAACAATCGAGTGCGGACGCAGAGTCATCTTCCCGGTATTAGCCGCTGCTTTGAGGGTGGCCGCTTGGCTGCTGAAGTATGCGCCATAGGGACAACCACGAATGCAGAGGTTGCGATACTGACAATTGGCGCGTCCGAGCTCAAATTGCTCCTGAGTAGGAGCGGTGAGGTGGGCGATACGGGCGTGAATGAGTTTTCGGTCCTCCCATTTGTTCTCAATGGCAGCCTTGAAATCTTGTTCAGCAGGAGTGAACGCCATCGGTGGCTGGAAGACACCGTCGGGAAGTTGTGGCAAGCCTTCCATCGAGCCGGAAATGCCAGCGAACCTCTCCACATAATCATACCACGGTGCCAGCTCGTCATAGGAGATGGGCCACGGAATCGCGACTCCTTCCTTGGCGTTCGCCTCCATGTCCATGGGACTGAGACGGTAGCTTTGACGTCCCCACATGAGCGACCGACCTCCGGTGTGATAGCCCCTCATCCAGTCGAAGCGCTTAATTTCCTCATAAGGATGGTCCTCGTCATCAACAAAAAATTCGTTATGCGAAGGACGCACCGTGTAGCCAGTGCGCGCTTGCTTCCCCTGTTGGGCCCGCATCTCGCGCGAGGGCTTGTTCATCCACTGCAATTGCCAAGGAGCGGAATGAGTGGTGGTGTAATCCTCGATGTGCTTCACGTCGCGACCACGCTCCAGCACGAGCGTGCGCATCCCTTTCTCGCACAATTCCTTTGCGGCCCAGCCTCCCGACATTCCTGAGCCCACGACGATTGCATCGTAGTGATGTTCCTCGGGGCTCTCTTGTTTGTCTGCCATAATGGTTGAGATAAAAATTTAGGTAGATTGCTAGTTAGGTAGGGATGGTCCAAGCTTTTTGCCCAGGAGAGATAGGCATTGCAGGGTCCCATTTTGCAGGCACCAACATATATTCGAGCGCCTGGGTGCCGCCGACCTCGGAGTTGACGAAAGTGAACTTGGTCAGTTCTCGAAAGGTGCGCACGAATGAGCGCAACTCTCCTTTCTCATGAACTTGGGTCAAGAATTCTACCTGTTGTTCCGGAGCGAGTTCGCCGAGAGATGCGCCGTGTTCCTCTTGGCACCTGCGAGTCAACAAGGCCAAGCCATCAACAATCAGCTGCTGGTCGTTTTTGCTGAAGCAATCCTGAACCAAAACCTCGATCCACTCGGGCACACTCGCCTCGATGGCTCCCGGGGTATCCGTCTTGGGGATAATCGCTTCCGCAAGCATGGCCACTTGCTTACGCTGGGCGGGACGGAAGAAGCGAAGTTGCGAAGGCTCCAAAGATTCCGCCATGCGACCGAACACGCTGGGGGGTAAGCTCACACTACTCCCAACTGCGGCAGCCATCACTTTCAAAACTTCTCGACGATCCATAAGAATGCCTCAGTTTAGAGCCTCTTCTTGCGAGCGCGAGGGAAAA